>DAOSNS010000001.1:0-173714 GCA_035373625.1 Anaerolineae bacterium
AGTCGTTAGTCTGGTAGTCGTTAGTCTGGTAGTCGTTAGTCTGGTAGTCGTTAGTCTGGTAGTCGTTAGTCTGGTAGCCGTTAGTCTGGTAGTCGTTAGTCTGGTAGTCGTTAGTCAGATAGTCGTTAGTCTGATAGTCGTTAGTCAGATGAACCCCGGTCAGTCGCGGTTCACGGGGCGTCCAAAACGCTGCAATTGTTCTTCGGTATGTTCATACGGGCAATAGGGATGGGCGCCGGCAATGTACCCGTGCACCGGACAAATGCTGAACGTCGGGGTGAGGGTGTAATACGGCAAGCGGTAGTTTTCCGCGACCGTGCGCACCAAATGCCGCGCCTGCTGCCAGGAGTCAAGCTGTTCGCCCAGGAAGATGTGCAACACCGTCCCCCCTGTGTACAGCGTTTGTAATTCGTCTTGGTGATCCAGTACCTCGAACAGATCGTCGCTAAAGTCCACCGGCAGATGCGTGGAGTTGGTGTAGTAAGGCGCAACCTCCGTGCCGGCCGTCTTAATGTCCGGGTAACGTTCTTTATCGGCGCGCGCCAGGCGGAACGAAGCCCCCTCGGCCGGCGTCGCCTCCAGGTTGTACAGGTGGCCGGTCTCTTCCTGGAAGCGCGCCAGGACCTCGCGCATAAAGTGCAGCGTGCGAATCGCAAAAGCGCGCCCGTCGGGATGGTCAATGCCCACACCGAACAAATTCAGGCTCGCCTCATGCATCCCATTGAGGCCGATGGTGGAGAAGTGATTGCTCCAGAATTTACCGGAACGCTCCTTGACCATGCGCAGGAAGTAATGGCTGTAGGGATACAACCCGCGCTCGGTAAACGTTTCCAGCATTTTGCGCTTGATCTCCAGGCTGGTGCGCGAAGTCTCCATCAGGCGTTCGAGGCGCGCCCTGAAATCTTGTTCATCGCGCGCCAGGTATCCCAGACGCGCCATATTCAATGTGACCACACCCACAGAACCGGTCAACGGCGCCGCCGCAAAAAGGCCTCCCACCCGTTTGCGCAACTCGCGATTATCCAGGCGCAAACGACAACACATACTTCTCGCATCCTCAGGCTTCATGTCACTGTTGATGAAATTGGCAAAGTAGGGGATGCCGTATTTCGCCGTCATTGCCCAGATCGGCGCCAGGTCGGGGTTGTCCCAATCAAAATCTCTGCTGATATTGTAGGTGGGAATGGGAAACGTGAAAACGCGCCCCTTGGCGTCACCTTCCAGCATCACCTCGGCGAAAGCGCGGTTGAGCATATCCATCTCTTGCTGGAATTCGCCATACGTGGCCGACCGCATTTCTCCACCGATGATGACCGGCTCATCCGCCAAAGTAGACGGCGCGGTCAGGTCCATAGTGACATTTGTGAAGGGGGTTTGGAATCCCACCCGCGTCGGCACATTGATGTTGAAGACAAACTCCTGGATGGCCTGCTTCACCTGGGTATAATCCAGCCCGTCATAGCGCACAAACGGCGCCATCAACGTATCGAAGTTCGATATGGCGACCGCACCCGCGGCTTCACCCTGCAAGGTGTAGAAGAAATTCACCAACTGTCCCAATGCAGTGCGTAAATGCCGCGGGGGACGGCTTTCGATTTTCGCCGTCACGCCCCCAAACCCCTGTTCCAACAAGTCCAGCAAATCCCAGCCACAACAATAGACCGACAACATCCCCAGGTCGTGAATGTGCACATCGCCGGTGATGTGGGCCTGCTGGACTTCCGGGGGATAGATGCGATGCAGCCAGTAACGCGCCGCGATAGAAGACGCCAGATAGAAATTCAAGCCCTGCAACGAATAGTTCATGTTGCTGTTCTCGTTGACGCGCCAGTCGGCACGTTGCAGGTAGTCTTCGACCAGCTTCTCGGAGTCGAGCAACATGCGCTCGGTGGCGCGCGCCTCAGCGCGCTTCTGGCGGTAGAGGATGTAGGCTTTGGCGATTCGCGGATTGCCCGATTTCACCAAAACTTCTTCGACAATGTCCTGGATTTCTTCAACATGGGGGATGCGGTCCGCGCCGTTTACTCGCTCGTTCAGGATCGCCACCACGGCCCAGGATAACGTCTCGGCCCACGGACGGCCCTCACCGTTTCCCACCGCGCGCGCCGCCGCGTACATTGCGTTCTCGATGCGCTTGCGGTCAAAAGGAACAATCGTCCCATCCCGTTTCATGATGTGCATGACTGCCATATCCACTCCTTGACAAGTTATTTGAACGTTGAAACGTTTGAACGTTTGAACGTTGTTTTCATTCAACCGCTGGTGAACTGTAAGGTTTAAGGGGAATTCTCTTGGAAATCGCTCGAACGCTTAAATGTCGGCAGATAAAAGCAATGCTTATTGCATTATTATTGCATTTATCTTTACATACCCAACAATTCGTAAATCGTTATAATAATACCACAACAGGCAGGGGTGTCAAGTTCGACTCTGCGAGTTAATAATGATAAACAATGTCGGTATGGTTGGGAAATGCAAAACTTCTTTACCGGGCGGCAAATGATACACAAAGCATGCAGGGCAAGTCTTGTAAAACTTTAGCAGGATACCACGAAAACGCGAAATGCACAATCGGCAGCACGGGCGCCAACGCTTATGGAGTCAGAGACAAAAGTGATGCCTGGCTTGCAGTGGTAATGTCACCTATTGCACAATTCACACAAATGTAGTATACTACGTATGAAATTCTATCCTAATACTAACCAAACTGTCACAGAACTGCTGTATCAAACTAACACTTTGCCCACCTGAATTGTGTGATGCTAATGATACAAAAGGTAACTTTCTAAAATATACTTTGAGAAGGATAATATTGGCAATGCTGAAAAGACTTCAAACCTTATCGGAGACGTGGAACATCCGCGCAATTGCCGTGGCCATGATTGTGGCAGCGGTTGTGCTGTCAGAAATTATGGTTATCGTCATTGAGTTACTGCTCCACCACTCCCTGGGTGTGGAAGCATTGCTATGCACCTTTTTCGTCTCGTTCGGCGTCTCGATGCTGCTGTCACTGATCAGCATGACTTTCTTGAACCGTCTGCGCCAGGCTGAGATCGCTCTGCGCAAAAGTGAGGCCGAAAATCGCGCTATTTTGCAAGCGCTCCCCGATATACTGTTTTGGCTCTCCGCCGATGGTCGCTTTCTGCAGCACCATACCGCGTATCCCGAACTGCTCTGGCGTTCGCCGGCTGAATTTATCGGCAAATCGCTCTATGAAGTTTTTCCACCAGAGTTTGCCGATCAGGCCATGCACTACATTGCTGCGGCTTTACAAACACAGGAAATCCAGCGGTACGAATACGAGCTTCCCTACGAAGGTATGGGACGCTACTTTGAGGCGCGCATGGTCAAGTATAATGGCAACAGCGTCCTGGTCATCATCCGCGACATCACCACACAAAAAATGACCGAAATGGCCCTGCAGGCCGAACGCGAATCGTTAGCACAACGGGTTGAGGAGCGCACGGCAGCCCTGCAGGCCGCCAATGCCCAGCTCCTCCATGCCTTGCAAGCCCAGGATGAATTCGTCAACAACATCAACCACGAGCTTCGTACACCGCTCACACCCATTCTGGCTTTTTCAGACCTTTTGTTAAAAGAACATTACGGTCCCTTGAACAAGGGACAACGGCAGATTGTGACTCATATCAAAGAGAGTGCGAAACATCTCTCTGACCTCCTGAACGATGTGCTGGATTTTTCAGACTTCAAGAGCGGACAGCTTAAGCTTAAAATAGAACCGGTCAACGTCGAAGAAACCTGCCGGGCCAGCCTGCGCCACATTGAAGCTGAGGCCCGCAGGAAGGGACTTACGGTCAAAACCGCGTTTGACGACACCGTTTCGACCATCCCCGCGGACGCCAAACGCCTCAGGAAAATCCTGGACAATCTGCTCGGCAACGCCGTGCGGTTCACGCACAAAGGCGGAACGATCGGCCTGGAAGTCAAAGGCGACGAAGCGGCCCACCTGGTCCATTTTATCGTGTGGGATACAGGCATCGGTATTCCTGAAACCAGTCTTGCCTTGCTCTTCCAGCCTTTTACGCAGATTGAATCTACCGGAGAGTCTAAAGGACTGGGGTTAGGATTGGCCCTGGTCCAATGTCTGGCCGAAATGCACGGCGGTTATGTCAATGTCGAAAGCCAGGTGGGGCAGGGCAGTCGTTTCACCGTTTCCTTGCCGTGGCACGTTTTGCCGTCAGAGACCCCATCGCCTGCGCCTGTTGAGTCCGCAGATACCGGTCGCCCAAAAGATGAGACGTTGATCCTGGTGGCCGAGGACGATTCGATGAACCTCAAAGTCCTCTGTCACATGTTGAACATGGCAGGCTACCGCACGATCACGGCGGCGGATGGTGCGGAAGCGATAGAGATCACGCGCACCCACCGACCCGATCTGATCTTGATGGATATCCGCATGCCTGTGATCAATGGAATTGAGGCCATGCGCATCATCCGCAACGATGCGACATTGTCATCTATTCCTATCATCGTGGTCACAGCATTGACCGCGTCCGAAGACCGCGAGCAGTGTATAGAAGCGGGCGCCACCGCCTTTGTGGGCAAGCCGATGGATATGAAACAACTGCTTCAGATTATCGAGGGGATATTGTCTCATCCAGCGCCACCCGCGCCAGATTCAACACCTTGAAGGGCATCCACCCTACGTGGACATCCAACTCGGCCTTGTCACACACGGTTGACGTGTTCGCGGCATCAATCCGGGGCTTCAGTGTCAACAGTGCGCGCGCCAATGCCTCTTCATCCAGACGCGCCCTCAAATCTTCGATTTCCTGCATCAGAGCACGAGCCTCGGCAATGCGCGCCTCGGTTTCCTGCGCTCTGTCCGCACTCACGATGCCGAATTCCCGCTTGAGTCGGTTCAACCGGAATCCGGCTTCGTAAGTCACCTCGGCCAGCGTATCGCGGTTCATCCAGCGCGTCTCATAGGAGAGGATGTGCTTCCACGTGGGCTGTAACAGCAGACGGCGATGATCGTCCAATGTGGTGGCATGGCGGATGTAGCCGAAATCTTGCGCCTGCTCGTAGGCGCGACTGCCGGGATCAAGAAATGGCGCCAGCGGTGAGGTAAACGGGATCAGCCGTCCATCGTTAAAGCGCGTCAGCAATTCGCGGCAGTAGTCCACCGTCTGCAACGCCGATTCCGGTGTCTGCTGCGGCAAGCCGATCATGAAGAAAAGGTCAAAACGCCGCGCGCCGACATCGAGACACGCCGCAATCGTTTCTTCGATGCCCTGATTGGAGTAACCCTTACCCGCTGCGCGCCGCACCGTCGGGTCGTGAGATTCCGGCGAAAACTCCACCAGAAAGTCCGGCAGTGCCGCTGCCAGCATCTCCATATAAGCCCGCTCCACGGGATAGAAAAACTCCACAATCACCGCCCCGTCGAAGCCTTGCACGGCCTTGAAGAAGCGCTGTGCATAATCCATCCCCGCCTGACGCAGGTCACCCAGGATAAAAACCGGTGCACGGCTCAACTTCCCCACTTGCCGTACATCCTCGGCCAGCTTCTCCGGCGAACGATACGCGGGTTGTTGTCGTCCGGAAAGGTGTTGCGCCGCGAAAGCCGAACCGCCGCAAATCGCACAATTCTGCGTACATCCCTTCACCGAGAGCGAAGCCATAATCGGATATTCCAGCCAGTGGCTAAACGGCGCATAGTTCAGCAAGTCACGGTCACGTAGCACCGCTTTGACCAGCGGATGGTAGTTCAATGTCAGGTGATCCAGGCAATCCGGCACGTAAGTCAGCGCGTTCACATGCACCTCGCCCTGGCGATCTTTCCAGGTCAAATTGGGCACATCGGTAGGCGCAGTTCCGGCCAGAATATGCTGCATCAGTCGTTCCAGTGGTTCTTCGGTGGAGTCGCCGCGCAACACATAATCCACAAAAGGATAGCGGATCAGCTCTGTATGGAAGTAAGTCGCCGAGTACCCGCCAAAGATGATCGGCGTATCGGGGTGATAGGCTTTGGCCAACCGGGCGACCTCCAACGCGCCATGCGCGTGCGGCAGCCAGTGCAAATCAATGCCAAAAGCGCGCGTGGTGATAGACGCTATCAACTTCTCCGGCTCGAAGCGCGCCGAGCGCACCATCCGCGCCGCCAGATTCGCAATGCGCACTTGAAACCCTTGTTGTTGCAGGTACGCCATCAGCGTCGCAAAGCCAATGGGATACATATCGAAAACCGGTGTTGAAGGCACCAGATCCGAAATTGGCCCCCATAAGGTTGCGCGTTTGCGAAAATCATAGACGCTAGGGGCATGCAAGAATACTAAATCGTACAACCGGCGTCTCCTTTGAAAATGGTGATTGGGGATTAGGGATTGGCACTCCCTATTCCCGAATCCCCTTTGAATTGGCGAATCCCAGGGCAGTATAAGCATAAAAACAGGGATGTCAACCGATAAACAAGATAGTCGTATTAGAAATTCATTAGAAAAGGCGAAGCGACTCCGAATTTTCTTGACGGTGATTTATTATATGTTACAATGATGATATTGGTGGCAGAGAAACGCAGGCATCTCTCCACAACATATATTGTGGGATGTAGTCGCCTGCATGTGTTTTGTAAAGAATTCACTCAAGGAGGTACGGAAATATGGCTTTGCTCAATGATGAAATCGTCAAAAATGTGACCGACATGTTGGCCGATCTCGCCAACGATGTGCGGCTTGTGGTCTTCACGACCGAGAAAGGCTGTGAATACTGCAAAGAGATCGTGCAGTTGGCGCAAGAGGTTGCGGCAACTTCACCTAAACTCACGGCTGAAATCTACAACTTCGATGCTGTACCCACCAAGGCGGCGGAGTTCAATATCACCATGGCGCCGGCGATTGCGATTGTCGGAGCGCGCGACTACGGGGTGCGTTATTACGGCATCCCCTCCGGGTACGAGTTTTCAACACTGCTGTATGCTATCCAACGGGTCGGTAAGGGGCCGGTGGATCTCGATCTGGATCCGCAGACGATGGGCTTCCTGGAAGGGCTGAACCAACCGGTTAACCTTCAGGTCTTCGTCACCCCGA
Organism: Anaerolineae bacterium; assembly: GCA_035373625.1. Lineage (GTDB taxonomy): Bacteria > Chloroflexota > Anaerolineae > B4-G1 > SLSP01 > DSWT01. Next base: position 7,050 of record DAOSNS010000001.1, read on the forward strand.
CCTGTCCATACTGCCCGCGTGCAGCGATGCTGGCTTACGAAATGGCCGTCGCCAGCGATAAGGTCGTCGCCGATGTAGTCGAATCTATGGAATTCCAGGAGCTTGCCAATCGTTTTGACGTGATGGGTGTGCCGCTGAGCGTCGTCAACGGCAAAGAGCGCGTCGAGGGTGCTGCGCCCCCTTATATGATTGTGAATGCGATTCAGGCGGCACTGGCATAACGTTTATCCAACATCCATCCGTGAGGCGTAAGCGCCGCACGCAAGTATCTGTCAAGCCCGGCGCTTTTTGCCGGGCTTGATGATGAGAGGGAAAATATGTTCGAGTTTACAATCAGTCAAGAATCTCCCAAAAAAGCTGTAAGTGGTGGTTTTTATGACGTCGTGATCGTCGGCGGAGGGGCGGCGGGATTGACCACGGCCATTTACACCTCGCGCGACGGTCTGAAGACGCTGGTGTTGGAGCGTGAAGGGACGGGGGGCCTGGCCGCAACTACCGAGCTGATCGAAAACTATCCCGGCTTCCCCGACGGCATCAACGGTGCGGAGCTGCTGGAACGCTTTCGCAAGCAGGCCGAACGCTTTGGCGCCGAGATCGTCGAGTTCGATGAAGTCGTGAAAATCAACCCGCTCAAGAAGGGTGAGATCGAAGTTCACACCCAGAGCGGGCAGGTCTACACCGGCAAAACCGTCGTCATCGCTACCGGCAGCCGCCCCAAGAAGCTCAACGTCCCCGGCGAAAAAGAATTTGCCGGGCGCGGTGTTTCGTACTGCGCCACGTGCGATGGGCCGCTTTTCAAGGATAAGAACGTTGTCATCATCGGCGCCGGCAATTCCGGGCTTCAAGAAGGATTACAAGTGCTCGAATACGCGAAACACGTGACGTTCCTGGAATTTTTGCCTTACACCCGCGCTGAACACATCCTGCAGGAGCGTGTCAAACACCATCCCAAGAGCACGTTACTCTTTAACCAGCAGGTGACGGCCATTGTGGGCGACAAGACGGTAACCGGCGTGCTCGCGGTGGACCGTGCGACCAAAGAAGAGCGCCTGTACCCTGCCGATGGCGTGTTCATCTACGTCGGATACTCGCCCTACAGCCAGTTTGTGGTGGATCTGGTGGAGACGAACAAATGGGGCTACATCATTACGGATGAAAAGATGCGCACCAAAGTCCCCGGCCTGTACGCGATCGGAGATGTGCGCGCCGACAATCCCGCCCAACTGAGTGTCTCCGTCGGCGACGGGGCAAAGGCGGCCTTGTCGCTCCGCGACTTCATTCTGGAACTTTGACAGACAAACTTCGCAGTGGATGAAGTCGAAAATCACTACCGGAACTGCCAGACTAAAGACTACAAGACCACAAGACTATAAGACTACAAGACTACAAGACTACAAGACCACAAGACTACTGGACTTTTTGAAGGAGGCACTTATGAAACCCAACATCGGCGACGGCGAACGGCTTATCCGTGCCATTCTCGGCATTTATGCCATGCTCCTGGGATTCCTCTTCATCCGGGGCGTTATCGGCATCATCCTCGGCATTCTGGGGACAATTGCCTTGGTGACCGGCGCTACAGGCTGGTGTGGTCTCTACGCCCTGCTCGGCAAATCCACCTTACAGGCTGCGCCAGAAGAACCTGTACACCCGGTAACGGTAGAAGTCGCAGTAGCGGAGTCAGAGCCACCGGAAGATGAAGACGAGGTCTCACCGGACAGTGAATCCGAAGAGACGGACGATTCTGACGCGATGGCCTGATTCTCCAACTAACGGCATCCAACTCACCTGAATAGCTCGGAGGGGAACGCCGGTTTCCTCGCGGGATCTGGCGATCCCCTTTAAGTATTGTTGGGTGCCTTATTATTGCCGTCATTGCATTGCCAATCCAACTCTGTGGTTATCACCTATGCTAAACAGAATTTTGTTTACAGGGACATCGCATGGACATCTTTGAAAAGATAACTCGTTTCGTTAGACGGGTATTCAAAACGAATCTGGAAATATTCCTTGAAGCCCTGAAACTCAGTCCAAATGCTCAAGGGTATGTCAGTGGCTCAATCACTGAGCTTTTGTTGAAGAAGAGACTTGAAGAGGAATATGGGCTTGAAGTAAAACGTATTCGAGAGAAATGGGAAGGTAGAAAACATGCTCGCCATCATGGGGATTTCTACTTCCGAAAACCTGGCACTGTTTACTGGTATGTCATCGAATCGAAGGGCGTCAAATCAAATTCGGAGAAGTGGCACAGACTTTACAACTTGGAGAACCTGAAAAATTTTCTGATTACACATGCCGACAAGATTCCATGGATAAATCGCCAACAAGATGTTGAACGGCAAGTCATTGATTGGATTTACGCTCATTTGCCCAAGTTTCGTGACGACTATTCGTCTGCTCTCTACGAATATGAAGAAATCCAGCAATATAAATCAAAACGCGAGACGGAAAAAGCCATGGCTATTGCAGCTTTGCGTGGTTACTCGCGAGACGAAATCAATAGCATGATTGAAGAGCGCTTGAATTATGTGATGTCCAGAGTGAAGGTTTTGGAAACACACTTCGTCTCTGGAACATCAGGAGCAAGTGAACGAACACAGGCTACCCCACGCAAAGATGAGTTCAATGTTGTAGCTATTGATATCGTTCTCCGTTACCCTGAACACAAATTTTTGTTTGCTAACCCGCAGAACTTGGAGTCGTCAGGCGATGACCCTAACCACCTTCAGCAGAATTACGTCATGGGCTTTGTGTTTACAGACGAGCAGGGAAATACGACGCTGCATATTACCGATGATTGGTATGAAGACTTGGGCGATGTACTTGACACGCTAGACCCTGAAGATAGCGTTCAGGAAGAAGATATGCAAGTTGATAACAGATACTTTGTGGTAGATGAAGACGATGAGTGAGACCAGCCAAAAAGGAATTTATGAACAATCTGCTGGTCGTAGCAGAAAAATCAAGGAGCAACAACTTCTCTTTACGGAGGAGAGTCTGTTTCCTGCTACATTGCTGCGGATCTCTGAACTGCGCCCTGCAACCAACCTTTCCACCGTTTTTGAAGAGTGTCATAATTACATCTACGCCAATGAAGGCTTACTCAAAGACAAAATCTTTCATGAGATAGTTAAACTGCTGGTCATGAAACTTTATGACGAGCAAAACAATACGAAACACGGTTTACAATTTGGTATCACTTCTGGCGAGTATCGAGATATTCTGGCAAATCGTCCAAATGATTTTGAAATTCGCATTGGCAAACTTTTCGATACCGTGCGAAGCAGATATGGCTCTTTCTTTTCGGATGACACTTTAAGACTAAAGCCGTTGACACTGGCTTATGTAGTAGGCCGACTTCAATACATTAGCCTTACTCAAACGCCCGGTGATGTAAAGGGAGAAGCCTTTCAGGCCTTTGTGTATCGGCATCAACGTGGCGACAGGGGAGAGTTTTTTACCCCCCATCCAATTGTGCGCCTTGCCGTTGAGATGATAGCGCCGAAGCCAAACGCAACCATCATTGACCCCGCATGTGGCAGTGGCGGCTTTCTTATTCAGGCTATTTCTTATATGTGTCGTCAAAATTCTGCTATTGACAAGGCGGCTTATGTTCGGGAGCGTGTTCGCGGTATTGAATTTAATCCCGATGTTGCTCTCTCGGCGATGATGCGTCTTGTGTTTGAAGGCGGCACTGGAACGGAAATAATCTGTGCGAATGCGCTTCTTGAAAATGAGCAATTTAACAATGCTTTTGACATTGTGCTTACCAATCCTCCCTTCGGTAGCAAAGGGAAAATAGAAGACCAACGAATTCTAAAATCTTACTTGCTTGCCCGGCGATGGAATAGAACCAGTGATAATGAATGGGAAGTAACCAGAAATGTTTTAGCGGGTCAGTCTCCAGAAATCCTTTTTATTGAAAAGTGCTTGAAATTGCTGCGGCCCGGGGGACGAATGGCTATCGTTTTGCCAGACGGTTTGCTGCAAAACGTTTCCAATAGTCATATCCGATTCTGGATTCGCTCCCAAGCCAAAGTGTTGGGCGTTGTTTCTATACCACAGGAAGCTTTTGTTCCTTATGGGACGGGTATTAAGACATCGTTACTCCTGCTTCAGAAACTACCTGCCACTGCAGGCCGAGTATTTATGGCTCGAATCCAGAAGATTGGATATGATGTAAAGGGACAACCCGTTTACAAGCGCGATGAGAATGGTAAATTGATTAGAACGCCAGCAGGTTTGCCGGTCATTGATGATGACATTGACGAAATCGTCTCATCATACAGACGATTCCAAGATGGCAATGATGAATTTGAAGACGACACAATTTACACTGTGCCAGAAATAATGCTTAACGCACGGCTAGATGTAGAGCATTACCACCCCAACGACCGCAAATTGCTTGAGTATTTGCTTTCTAACGGTGCAAAAGCATTGGGTGAGATTGCAGATGTTCTTAATGAAACGGATGATTTTCGCTTAGCGTCGAATGGAGATATACGTTATATTGCGATTTCAGATGTTGATGCACGCACCATGCAAGTTGTGTCACAGCAAATCATAAAACCGCATGAAGCGCCATCCAGAGCAACCTATCGCGTGCGACAGGGTGATATTATTACCGCAATCTCCGGGGCAAGCACAGGCACACCGCGCCACGCAACTGCTTTGATTACAGAAGATGAAGATGGAGCGATTTGTTCTAATGGTTTTGCTGTACTACGCAACATTCGCGGCGTTGAGCCGCTTTTCCTACTAGCATATATGCGAACTGAATATTATCTACGCCAGGTAAGGCGTTTAATGACAGGTCATGCTATTCCTGCCATTTCTATAGATGATTTGGCAAAAGTTCTAGTCCCTGTTCCGCCTGTTCAGATTCAGAAAAAAATCGCCGATGAAATTGCGGCGATACTAGCCATGCGAAAGGAAGCCCTGAAAACAGGAGAAAGGATAGTCGAAGAGACCGAATCTCTAATCGGTCAGCTTTAAAGGATTAAAACGCCGTCTAACCCGCGCCTCCAGTCGACATCGCTTCGATCGGCTCGCTTGCGACTGATGCGTCAGTCGTTACCCGGCGATTTGCTTTAAGCACCGTTAGTGACCATTGGCAACTCAGGAGGATATCATGTTAATTCAGGAAGCAGCACAAGTTCCGGCGCAGCCTGTGCAGGAAGGCATCGGCATCCGCTGGCTTATCACCGAGAAGGAGGGCGCGCCGAACTTCGCCATGCGCGTCATCGAACTGCAACCCGGCGTGGTCTTCACGCCACACCACCACCCCTACGAACACGAAATCTATGTCCTCGAGGGGGAGGGGGTTGTCACCAATCTCGAAGGTGACGTGGGTGCGATGCGACCGGGCGTTTTTGTGCTTGTCCCGCCGGATGAGGTTCACGGCTATCGGAACACAGGCGACAAGCCCCTCAAATTCATTTGTGTCATTCCATTACAAAAGTAGGGGGTGAAAATCTGGTCAGCAGATTGAGCAGATTTTCAACCGCGAATCGCGCGGATCCTCGCTGACTTTTAAGGATTCGCGTACATTAGCGAGATTGGTGATGTAGGAGCGAATCATGACAAACGTACAAGTCACCTGGACCGGTCCAGGGATGCGCATGGTCGGTGATGTCGAAGGCGGGCCGGCGATCCTGCTGGACTCAAGCAGTCCCGAATACGGCACCCACAGCGGCCCCAGCCCGATGGAACTGCTCCTGCTGGGATTGGCGGGCTGCACGGCGATGGATGTGATCTCGATTATGGCGAAAAAACGCCAGCCGATGACCAACCTCCAGGTCAAAGTCCAGGCCGAACGTGCGGCGACGCATCCCAAAATCTGGACAAAAATCCATCTGGAATACGTCGCTTATGGGCAGGGTATCAGTGAGACTGCGCTGGTGCGCGCCATCGAGCTTTCCGAATCCACTTACTGCTCGGTCCACGCCATGCTGAGCAAAGCGGCGGAAATCACTACTTCGTATCGCATCGTCGAGACACCCAATCCGAGCTTGCCCGGCACCATCACTTCCTGAAAGAGACGGCTACAAAGGGGGCTGCCGTGTGGAAAAAGCACCGTTCCCCGTGTTGATTCCGGGGGTGCCGGTCGCGCCTGCGGGGGTGCTGGCGCGTTATCGTTCCCCAACTCTGTCGGGATTCGTGCGGGCAGCCCTCGAAGCCAGCACTGTGCCCGGCGATCTCATCGTGGAGCTGGGCACCGGCGACGCCACCTACCTCCGCGAGAGCCTGGAGATGGGACGCCGTGTGCTGGCTCTCAACGTCAATCCCCTGCCCTTACTGTGGACGCACGCCGCGTTGGTGCCTATCTCAGGTGATGAACTTCAGGCCGCCCTTACGCGGTTGGGCGATTTGCCTAAAGGCAATCGTCCGTTGATCGCCCACATTCACGAGGCTTATCGTAGCCGTTGCCCCATTTGTCACACAACCGGCACCGCCGAATGGTTTGCCTGGGACCGCGAAGCACAGCGTCCCTTTGCCAAGCGCGTCCGCTGTCCTCACTGTCTTACCTCACAAGAAGGCCCTGTGGATGCTCAAGACTTTGCTGCGCTGGAGCCATTCGCGCCGCACGGGCCGTCCTATCACATCGCGCTTGGGCGTGTGGCCGGCACCGATGATCCTCTACGGGAGCGCACCGCCGAACTGGTCGCCCTTTACACACCGCGCAATCTGAGCCTGTTGATGGATGTGCTCCACCGCCTGCCACAAGCCGCTCCCGCCCCCGGCCTCCAACGTACCCTGGCTCTGCTGGTCGCCGCAGCGTTGGATGAAGGCAGCAGCCTGATGCCTTACGGGGAATCACCGACGCGCCCGCGCAGTCTGCGCCCGGCGCCACGTTTCATCGAAAACAATATCTGGTTGGTGATGGAGAAAGCTCTCAAAGACTACGCCATCCACCAAGGGCCATGGAGCGCACCGCTGGCCGACTCGGTAAAGACACTGCTCGAAAGCCCGGCGGGGACGCTGCTCCTGATGGCGCAGCCGCTACAGGCCGTTATCTCCGGCCTCCCGCTTCAATCTGTGGCCGCCGTGATCCTCCAGCCGCAACCACCTGACGCGATTTTCTGGGCACTTTCGGCGCTTTGGGCGAGCTGGTTGTGGAAAGATGCTGTCCATCCCGCATTGCGGGCGTTCCTGGGACGACGTCGGCTAGATCGGGCCTGGTATGAGCGCAGCCTTGCCGTAGCCCTCCGACGCCTTGGACCGCATTTGACGCCGGGCGCTCCTGTGTTCATTATTTTGCCTGACGACGATTTGACGATGCTGGCGTCCGTCGTCGCCGCGACCGCGCAGGCCGGCTTACGGGTGAACCGTTGGATTGCCTGTCCACCGTGGGGGTATCGTCTGGCGCTGCTTCAGGGTGACGAGCCGATTTCTCCTGCCCCATCAGACCATGAACCTCTTACCTACGTGTTGCGTCAACGCGGCGAACCGACGTCCGAAACGTTACTTGGCGCAGTTCACTTACTCGCCGCGCGTGACACGGCACCGGCGCAGTTGGAAATGTTGCCGCAGAGCATCCAGACGGCGGCTTGTTTTGCTATTGCTCCCCAAATCGTCTGGATGTCATCTCCGGCAAAAACTACCCGCCCTCTGGCCGACCGTGTTGAGGAAAGCGTCCTGCGTCTCTTGCAATCGCAGGAACGCTGGGAACGCACCGCCCTGGAAAGCGCCGTCTACGGTTTATTCCACGGCGCGCTTTCCCCTGAGCCGGCGCTGGTTGCCGCATGTTGTGAGGCATACGCGCTCACCGATGCGCAAGGATACCTGCGGCTGCGATCGGAAGATGCCGCCGCGGCGCGCGGGGCCGAAATGCGGCAAATGCGGGGGGTGCTGCGGCAGCTAGGCGAACGCCTGGGTTTTACCGTGGACCAAACGCCGGAGGGGGATATCGTCTGGGTCGAGGGGGAAAAACCGGTGCACCTGTTTCGCTGTACGACCACTGCTGTCCTGGGGCCACACCTGCTCACACCGCAGCCGCCGACCGGTGTGCGGCGGCATCTGGTGCTGCCGGGAGGGCGCGCAGCCCTGGTGGCGTTGAAGCTGAAACGCGACCCGCGTCTACAACACCGCATCGCTCAAGATAACTGGACCTTCATCAAGTTTCGTCATCTGCGGCGCATGGCGGCAGAGATCACCCGGCGCGCGGATATCGAGGTCTACCTGGGATTGGATCCCATCGTGGAACAGGAGAAGGTTCAAATTCCCCTACCGTGGGCATGAAACTAAAAAAGTCGTAGCGCGAGGAGAAACTCGCGCTACAACTTCCTGATCACCAGACTAACACCCGATGACCAACAACTGACGACTGAAAACTGATGACTGACAACTGACGACTAAATCTGAAACCCACCTCGTGCCGGCACCACTTTCTGCCGATACCCCTGGATGTAGGACAACAGGCGGTGCTTGGTATTCAGCCACAGTTCAGAAGCAAGAAAAGTCTCGACAAACTGCAGGTCCTCGCTCACAAACCCCATGCTGATTTGAGGCCATGCGCCGTACAACGTGTACCAGGCATCACTCAATTGCAGGCCGGCCTGTTGTAAAACCATCGAGAACTCTTGGATGAACGCGAAGTAGTTCTTCTCTTGCCCCTGTTTGATGTCCCAGGTCATCACAAGTTTAACTGGCTCATTCATAAGAACCTCGATATCAGGGAGGTACACGCCTTTCGACTCGTGTACCTCCCAGCAAATCCTAATAGTTTCTAACCACTAAGGGGAGATAAATGTAAGTCTCCGCTTTGTAGATATGGAGGTTCACCGGCACATTGACCGTGTTGCCGTTTGCTCCACTTGTGATGTTCAGTGTGGTCGAGTAATCGCCTACTGCCAGCCCGGTCGGCGTGAAGGTCAACGTCACATGGACACCGTCGCCTGCCGTCAGGCTACCGCTGTTCGACGATTGTTCCAACCATGTCGCCGCCGGAGACTCGGCCAGATTCCAGGTCAACGGCACCTCACCCGTGTTGGTGATGTACAACGGCGCGGTGAACGCTCCCGCTCCCACCGTGACGGTGTAAACGAAGCTCGTCGGCGTTACACTGACCTGCGGCGCGCGTACCCGCAACGTCACCGGCACATCCACTGTGGGATTTTCGGGATCATTGCTGGTGATGCGCAAAATGGTCTGATGGTCGCCCACGGGACGCCCAGTAGAATCAAAATACAGAGTCACCTGCGCTGAATTACCGGCAGGAATAGAACCGCTCGATGGCGATGCATCTACCCATCCTGCCGGAGGCTGCTCTTGTAAACTCCAATCCAGTTGCAACTCCCCGGTATTGGAAAGGGTCAAGGTGTCCGTAAAAGTTCTCCCTGCCGTTGTCGTATGGGTAATCTGCTGAGGGGTAACGCCGATGTGCGGTGCACCGCATACCCCTCCAAAACACACCTGGGTCAGATTGCTTGTTACGGGCATAGCTAACTCGGTCGCCTTAGCCTGCGCCAGGTTGGTGATAATCTCACCGGCAGACAGAGCGCCGACTCGAACACGGATCTGCAGTGAGCCACTCGCGCCGTTTGCAAGCGTGCCGATCATACAAGTCACCTGTCCGCCGAAACCGGTCCCGAGGTGTTCACAACCAGGCGAAGCATCGGCAAAGGCAGTCTGGGTGCTCAAGTCATCGGTCAACACAACATTATGCAGCAGGCCACCGCCTACATTCTGATAGGTGAGCGTATAGGTGATGAGATCGTTCACCGCATACACATTGGCCGGCGAGGCTGCTTTAATCAGCGTGAGCTCTGGGGCCTTAATAACCGTAGAGACATCATCACCCGACTGGGTTTCATCGGTGGACAACAAGCTACACTCAATAGTGTAGTTCGTGTTCACCGCCGTTTGTTCCGCGGTGCCGGCTTTGACCTGGGCAACCAACTGCACATTGTCCACCGTACTGATCGGCAGTTCTGCAAGATGCCAGGTTACAACGCCACCTGACTCACTGCAACTATCTCCGCCGGAGCAACTTACAAACTCCATCTGCGCCGGTAATGGATCCTTGATGATCACATCGTAGGCCGCGTCCGTGCCGTAGTTCTCATAGGTCAACGTGTAGGTGACAAGATCACCTGGCGCCACCGGATGGGTTGGCGCAGCGGCTTTGTTTATCCGTAGCCACGGACGCGCCACGCGCGTCTGTAGCGGTTGCTCGATGGGACGCACCGGGGTATTATCGGCGGAGGTCACTGTTCGGTTCTCCAGATTCGTGCCTTCAGCGTCTACATCCACCAGCCCCCAGATCTGGAAATACCCGCTCGCATTGGCCTGCAAAGCATCACACCGCCAGACGGCTTGATAGTTTCCTGCAGGGGGTGTGAACGTCCACGGATCCTGGCAACCACCGGCATGCTCCACCGATTGCCCCTGATAGGTGAAATCAGAAGGCAGCGTATCGGTGATCAAAGCATTGAGCATCGCGCCGCCGGTGTTGGTGTAGTAAACCGTATACGTCAGCACACGGCCGGGGAACGCCGGCACCGGCGTTGCCGATTTGGAGGAAGCGATTGTCACCTGCCACGTCCACTCGGTGTCCGTTTGGCGCGTTGTCTGATAGGTGGTCAGATCAACGGTATTGGTGTAATATGTGGCCATAGCCCCCACCCCCACATTGGCATAGAATGAGCGGCTCACCACGGCGCCGGGCGCCAATGGCGCCAGCGACTGTGTGGCATACGTCCCGCTTCCCGATAGCGTCCACCCGAAGGCTGTATTTGCCGTAGTATTGTAGGTCAGGTTGGCCCCCCACGTATCGGTGATCACCACCGAGGTCGCGGTATAAGTGCCAGTATTGCGGATTTGAATCTCGTAAGGCACGATTATTCCCTGGCCAGGCGCCACCGCCGGACCGATTTTTTCCAGCGTGATGATAGGCCGATCCAAAGCCATAGAGATATTGGCCGACCGTGTCGTCGCGCCGGGACTCTGAAGCAGGGCCGAAGCTGTCAGCGGTCCTGTCAGCGTGTAGGGTAGCGGCGCTTTCACCCGCAGGTTCACCGTCAACGTGTAATTGCTACCGTTGTTCGGGAGATTATTCACAAACACCCGATTTTCTGCATCCACCGGTGTCGCCGAGGCGCTGACAAAAGTGACATAGTCTCCGTAGGTCAACGTCAAGGTGACCGGCGCATTGTTCCACGAACCGGTATTGGAGTAAACCACGGTATAGACGATGTCCTCGCCCGCGTGGGTGTTCGTCGGACCGCTCATGCTGAGGTGCAGGGTAGCGACTTCGATGGGCGTCGTCTTGATCCAGGTGCGTGGCGAAGTCTGGTCGCTGTCCAACATCATTGTATTGGTCAGCAGGTAGCGCCCCGAAACCGTTGAAGCGACCCGCATCACCAATGTGATGCGATCGCTGGCATTGTGCGGCAATGCACCCAGGTTCCACGTCAATTGCCGCGTGCCGACATTATGGCCGCTCGGCGCAGGAGTCGCGGAGACAAAGGTGAGTAGTGAATCATAGGTATCTACAACGACCAGGCCGGTGTAATCATTGGTGACGCTGGTATCGGTATAGGCCAGAACGTAGGTGATCAGGTCGCCCGGCGCAACACGACTCTGCGAGGTGGTTTTTGAAGCATCTAATCCCAAAATCGTATAGCAACTCGCGCCGCAGGTTGCCGAAGCCAGCGCCGTCGGGATGTCCGCATAGACCCGTTCACCTTCCACAGCACCGGCTTTGCTACTGTAGGTCTTGACAAACGCCAGGTTGCCATACGCACCCGGGTAAGCTGCATCTGTCACCTGCACGGCATAACGGAATTCATAGGTGTTCGTATCGGCGCGCTTTTCTAACGCCGGCACCGACCAGCAGATTTCACCTGTGGTGCCGACTGAGGGCGGTGTATAAGAGAAGGAGCAGGCATTTGAAGTCCCGGTGACAAAACAGCCGCTGTCGGATTGGAAGACGAGGCCCACAGGCAATGTGTCACAAATTTGCAGTTCATAGGCCGGGATCGCCGGGATGCCGGCAGCGCTGTAGCCATTGTTGCGGAACCTGGTGATGAAGCTAGGAATCCCTCCGACCTCAAGGTTGCCGGCATCGAAACGTAACGTACTGAAGTTATCGCCCATAAACGGCTGAATCACGCCCAGTGCGCCGGCGTTGGCGCGCGGCGCGGCGTTGTACGTCGAACCGGCCGGCGGGGTCCAGGAGAGCACGGCGCCGGTCTTGCTGCCACTGATGGTCGGTTTAGAGGCTTTCAAGTCGGCTACCACCGTGTACACCGGCAAGTTGTTGTAATCCAACCCGGTGTTCAGTGCCACGTAGGTTACCGTGACCATACGGGTTGTGGGAACAGGAGACAGGTTGTTCATGGTCCAGGTCAGATTTTCATAATAGCGCAAGGTAGGGCCGCTTCCTTCGGTGGTGCCCTGCGAGGTCCCCACCGAGGTGACATCCGCATTTTGCACCTCAAGCGTGCCTGAAATGTAGTGGAACCCCATCGGTTGCGTATCCACCACTTGCGGCGCCCGCAACAACGTGTTCGCCCCTTGTTTGATGACCACCGTGTAGGTCACCCGGTCCCCCATCGTCACTGCGCCGCCGGTAGGAACGGAGGTTTTGACGACGGCAAGAGCGGGGGGAGCGAACGTCTGCTGTGCCGCGGCCAGTGTGTACTTCCCTTCGTCAATCACAGACCCCGCAAACGTCTCATACCGCCCGGAATACCCGGCTGCGAACCCTTGGCCGATCGTGAAGGTCACCGGGAGTGTTGCCGTCACAACGGCGCGCCAGCTCGCACCGCCCGCCAGCCCCACAGGCACGTTCCAGACGATGTATGTGACCCCCCCTACGACGTTGACTGTGCCCGGCCCGGCCCCGTTGTCGCCGCTAGAATCTGCATACGTCAACCCTGAACCAAGCGTCGCCGTGAAGACAATGTCATACGTGGCAGGACGCCCGGAAGTGTTGGTGGTATTGAAGGTGAAACGTGCCTGTCCTCCACCCACGCCAAGGCCATCCGCATCCAGGTATGCAGATGTAATTGCCGTCGTGAGGGTCGGACGAATGGCTGTTATCTGGGCAGCCGTCGTATCCTCATTGGAATAATTCTGAGTGCCACAGCCGGCATCCACACACCAACGCAATACCGCCTGGACATGCAGGTTTGCATTGTGGCCGATTTCGCCGGGGGTCACATACGTATACTGTAGACGGCGGGCATATACGGTCATCGTGAGCACTTGCGGGCCGGTGATGTCGCCCTGGTAGGGGAAAACCACCAGCGCGCCGTTGCGTGCGGCCTGCGGTTCAGTGTTGCGCAAGGTAGTTACCGTCCCTGTCGTCATCGTGATCCAGGCAGGATCAGAAGCGTACGGCATCAAGCCATCTTGTAACAAAACGCGCGGTGAGACGTTGTAAAGCGATTCGCCGGCGGAGATGCTGTATACCACCGTCACCGTGACCAGCTCGCCTGCCACTGCTTGCGAAGCCGTGTTGTTGGTCTCAATAATCGAGGTGGTACTGCTTTTGGTGATGGTGATGGCCGTCGGCGCCAGCGGCGCCGCCAATCCGCCGTTAGCCTTGCTAAAGAGGAGCAAGAGCAACACTGCGACGACCCCGATACAGGCTGCACCAATCCCATACCGCACCTTTGTGCGGTTTGAAACTGTGGACAATTGGACTTCCTTAACCATGATAACCTCCTCTGTGAATTAAACTGAACTCGGCACAACAACGACAGATAAAATGAAGAGTCTTTCAGAAGCAACTAACCATGATTATACCATAAACATTTTATTGTCCCAACTGCGCTAAAATGTCTTGCGCTTCTTTAGCCCAGCGCTCCGGCGGTTTGGTGTCCAGGAACTTCTGGAGGGTCTCTTTCGCCAACGCCGTTTCGCCTTGCGCGTAATAGGCGACCCCCAGCGCGAACAGTGCCTCGCGCATCTGAGGATTGGCATCAACGGCCTGTTTCAACACGGCCACAGCCTCAGAGACTTTGTTTTGATTCATGTAAAGGGTTCCCAACCCCACCAGGGCTTCGGGTTTTCCCGGCGACAATGCCAGCACCTTTTGAAATTCCGCTTCGGCTTGTGTCAGATAAGCCATATCTGCATTTGCACTGGCAATCTGAAGGTAGGTCGCACCCAGTTGATAGTGGCTATCGGGATCATCGGGATCGGCTTCCAGCGCGGCCTTGAATTCCTGAACGGCCGTTTCCATATCACCGGTTTGATAGGCCAGTGCCCCCAGGTTGTGGTGCACGGCCGCCGCGCGCGCGGGGTCCAATTCCAGGGCCTTCATAAAGGATTCGCGCGCTTTGGTGTAATCTTCCAAATTGAAGTAGGCCAATCCCAACAAGAAATGTGCCTCGGCATTGGCCGGGTCCGCAGCCACGACTTGCTGTAAGGCATCGCGTGCGGAAGCGTATTCCCCCGCATCCATCTGCGCCTTGACCGTATTCATATCAATCTCCGCCGCCTTCTTTGCCGATGAGAAGGGCCAGCGCAATGCCAGGAAAAAGCCAACAATGACCAATACCACGATCGCACCGACAATCAACAACCGTTCTCGTTTTTGCATGCTTACCTCCTGGGAAATCGTCTGATAGTTGCCAGTCCAGTAGTCGGATAGTCATTTTCATCCGACCACTGGTGAACCGCAGGTTAATGATGAATTCTCTATGAAAATCGTTAGAACGTTGGTGGTAGCACAAGTTGCTAACTTATACGGTCAACCCTGGGATACATCAGTTAAAAATCCGTTGAAATCCGTTTAATCCATTGCCATCCTTACCCTTTGCCATCTTTACCCTTGCTGGGGTTGTAACAGCACCACCTGGGTTTCTTCGGCTTCGGTGGTGGCTGAAAGTACTTTCAGGCTCGGCTGTGCGTCGCCCCAGGTTACCCCCATTTCCTTCAAGAAGCGGTCCACCGGATTGCGTTTAACGCGCAAGCCGGGGATATGGTAGTTCATCGGCACGACAATGTCCGGTTCGATAAGGCTTACAATCTCAGAGGCCATCGCGGGTGTCAACCCTCCCGGCAATCCCACGGGAATCAAGAGGACATTGACCGATCCCAGGGCTTCAACCTGCGTCTGCGTGGGCGTATGGCCTATCTCGCCGAGGTGACACACCACCACGCCGTTCACATTTACCGCGTAAACGATGTTCTGCCCTGCCTCTGCACCGTGTTTACGGTCGCGGAAGGTGGCGACGCCGGTGATGAAAACCCCGCCGATCTCATACTCACCGGGGCCGGCCAGCGTGCGTGAGACGCCGCGCAAACCTTTCCAACGGGCTTGCTGCGGTTCATCAAGCAGCACACTCGATGTGACGATCTCGGAACGGCTACGCGGCAAAACCAGGCCGGTTTCCTCTTCGTTAAAAGGGTCCATCACCACGGCCGGATAGCCACGCTCAACGATGCGAAAACAGCCCAAACCATACCAGGTCAATTCCATAAAAGGCTCCTCTGAGATTGGTTGCAGATGATGAATTGCAGGGTACAAGCCGGATGTTGCAAGTTTGAAAGCCCCACGTTGCTTTTATTCACGTACATATAACTAGATTATAGCAAAAGCTGTAAAATACAAAAGTCGTTTTTATGCAAAAGTAATTTGTCCCTGGATACGAGTTGTGCTATAATGAAGTTCAGAGGTTGCTATGGCACAGAGTCCTCTACAGTTACTACCAACACAACAGGCCCGTCAGCTCGTGGAGTTGGCAGAGCGGGCGCGCCTCGGCCTGAGCCGCTTTGCGGAAACCGAGGTGGAGTACAATGCCGTTGGTCTGCAATTGCTCGACGAGTGGATTGACCGACATTTGAAACAATTTCCGCGCCCGTCCAGGGAGATTGTGATGGCCTGGGGCACGTTCCTGGGTGAAACCATTCGCCGGCGATTCGGGGGCGAATGGGGATTGAACAACGCCGGGAATCGGCCCCGACTCGGCATTGTTGCCCCTAGAGGCGAAACAGACGTGCTTTTCGTTGATGTTATGGATCAGATACAGCGTCGAATCAAAGATGGGATGAACGAATCGTTAGCTTTTTACTACACCCTCAAAGGGGTGGAAATTAAGGAAATGGCTGAATTCTCATAAGCCAACAGTTCTCGATCAATTCAGGAAGCCCCGCCTGCTGCGGGGCTTCCTGAATTATTCCATGATCGCCAGTCTCATGTAGCCACATCACATAGTGCTCAACACCCGCTGCAAGTCGGCGGGTGTCCGCGCCACAATGGCGACATAGTCCACACCGGGGTAATAACGATCGAAAAAGGCTCTGAGATCGCCGGGCCAGTTCTGAGGATTGACGGCGATCACTTTGCGGGTGGTTGGACCAACACCGGCATCATCGGCGCTTCCTCCGATCGTCCAATGATATTTGTTCCACACGCCGCCGTCGAGTACCGCACGTAGCCAATCATCACCGGCGCCGGGGGGCAGCAGCAGGTAGGTGCGGGCGTAGTCCTCACGCGGCGGGACGAAGCCGGGCGTCCCTCCACTGCTGGGGGCCGGGCGTTCCTTGACCGTGAACGACGCCGTTTTCAAGACCGTGCCGCCGACGGAAACTTTGGCGACATACGCGCCGGGAGTCACGGCGACACACCGCCAGCGGTTTGTGTTACCCACCCGCACAACCGTTCCCTGGAAGACTTCGCCCCCTTCAAATTGGAGCACCATCTGTTCCGGTGCTGACCCACCCGAAGCGGTCACCTCAAACGGCTCGCCTTGCAGCGGCTCTGTCGTAGAAAGCGCGAGGGTGACCGGTTCGCCGCCTCCCCCCACAATGACCAGTTCCATCTCATCGAAGTACGCGTCGCAGTGCTTGAACGGCCACAGGACGGAACTGCGCACAAAGAATGTCACGGCTGTCCTCTGTGCGGTGACCTCGACCGGTGGAATCTGCGCGTAATCGTTGTAGATGTGCGCGCCATCGCCCCACACGACCGTGCTGGCCCACGGGTCGGTACCGCCGGTGGGATCAATGCCCACGGTGAAGGTGAAGTTGCGCACGCCGTCCACCTTGTCATAATCGGCGGCGCGGATGAAATACGGCCCGGCCCCGACTCCGTCGCTCGCATTTGGGTTGTCCTGGTTACTCGACCAGGCATGGGCCCAACCTGTTCCGCGCAAGCGCGCTCCGGGTGTGATGCCCTCAACACGCTGATAGAAGCCACCGTCGTGGATGCGGAAGAAGGTGAACAGTTTGGCCGCGCGGTTGCCATCCTTGATGCGCAGGGGATTTAGAAACGGCGGTTCGCGGTTGATGACGTGGATTTCCGGGCGACCATAGCCGATGGGGTTGCCGGGATCATGCGGTACCGGTCCGCCTTCCTTCCAGAAAGCCACCCATTTTTCAGGGACAAAGATCTCGCCGAATTCCTGCCCGGTGTGCGTTTTACGCCACCAATTGCCTTCAAAACCGGGGTTCTGCAACAGATTGGTCATGGCCGTCCTCCTTAGTCCTCAGTCCTTAGTCCTTAGTCCTTAGTCCTTAGTCTTTAGTCTTTAGTCCTTAGTCCTTAGTCCTCAGTCCCTAGTCCCTGGCCTCTAGTCGCTAGTTTCTAGTTTCTAGTTTCTAGTCGCTAGTTTCTAGTTTCTAGTCTCTAGTCTCTAGTCTCTAGTCCCTAGTCCCTAGTCCCTGGTCTCTGGTCTCTAGTCGCTAGTTTCTAGTTTCTAGTTTCTAGTCGCTAGTTTCTAGTCGCTAGTTTCTAGTTTCTAGTCGCTAGTTTCTAGTTTCTAGTTTCTAGTCCTCAGTCCCTGGTTCCTGGTCCTGAGTTTCCTCCTCAAGCGGGTCGTCATCATCATCTTTTTCGGGTTTGGCATGCTCCGCGAATTTCTTGAGCCGCGCCGCGACTCTGGCATGCACCGAGCCTTCGGTAAAATGTCCGGCTTCATCACGCACGCCGGCCGGCAAACCGGTCAGCAAGGTCAACCCCTCATCCACTGTCTCCACGGCGTAGATGTGGAACTGCCCGGCCTGCACCGCTTCGACCACATCCTCTCGCAACATCAAATCCTTCACATTGAGCGCCGGGATGAGTACTCCTTGCGTCCCGGTCAGCCCACGGCGCTTACACACGTCGAAGAACCCCTCGATTTTTTCGTTGACTTTGCCGATGGGCAATACCAGGCCGTGCTGATCCACAGCACCCGTCACGGCCAGGTCTTGCCGCAACGGGACTTGCGCCACTGCCGAGATGAGGACATACAGCTCAGCGCACGAGGCACTGTCGCCGTCAATGTCTTCGTAGGTTTGCTCGAAACTGAGGCTGGCTTCCATCGAGAGCGAACCGTCAATCCCGTACTGCCCGCCAAAATAGCCTACCAGCGTCAGCAACCCCTTGCCGTGAATCGGCCCGCTCAATTGGACCTCGCGGTGAATGTCCAGGACGTTCCCCCGTCCGATGTAGGCGCGCGCGGTGATGCGGCTGGGCATGCCGTAGGTGTATCCACCCAGCGTCACCACCGTCAGTCCGTTGATCTGGCCGATGCTCTCGCCGGATGTGACGATCACATGACGCCCCTCGGTGATGGCGCGCAAGGTGTATTCTTCGCTCAAACTCACGCGGCGTTTTTGCTGGCGCAACGATTCCAGGACGTCGCTATGCTGCACGGCCGGGTGACGCTGTTTTTTGGCCCAGTACGCGGCCTCACGCACCAGATCGGCGATCAGCCCAAACTGGGTGCTCAGCCGGTCCTGGTGTTCGGCAAGTCGCGCCCCATATTCGATGACCCGCGCCACGGCCTCGCGTGTGAACGGCAACAGGGTTTCTTCCTCACACAGCGCGCGCACAAACTGAATGTAGGTGTACTCCGACTCCGGCGTGCGGTCCATTTCCGAGTCGAAGTCGGCCAGCACTTTGAATAGTTTGGCGAAATCCTCATCGTAGGCGTACAGGGCATAGTAGATGTACGGCGAGCCGCGCAGGATCACTTTCACCTGCAAGGGAATCGGTTCGGGGATGGGGGTGACGCTGCGCACCAACTGTTGCCCATCAGGCGACTCGATGCGGATCAGTCCACCGAACAGGGCACGCTTCAGCCCAGCCCACACGTAAGGCTCATCCATCAACGCCTCGGCGTCCAGGATGAGATAGCCGCCGTTTGCGCGGTGCAGGGCACCGGGACGGATCAGGGTGTAATCGGTGATCGTCGCGCCACGGCGGATGTCATACTCGATCCGCCCGAAGAGTTTGTCGTACGTGGGGACATCCTCGATGACGACCGGTGCCCCCTGAAGCTGGACGTTATCCACCAGCAGGTTGACCCGGTAGCGCTGGTTCAGGGGAATATCGAGCAGTGAACCGCTGTTGTCGTCTTCGGCGTCACCTTCGCCGGCGCTGCGGAAGATGTCCACGTTATCCACGATGTCGCGCAAGACCTCGTCGAGATACTCCTGCACTTCCGCCTCATCCACATACTTTTCGCGCAACTCCTGCACCAGCGGGCTGACGGTGAAGTTCGCCACCTCACGATCCAGGCGTTCGATTTCGGCCTGGGTGCGCCGCTCAAACTCACGCCAGCGGCGCATCGCGCTCGCCAGCATATCTTCCAGTTGGTTCAAATTCTGTTCAATGGAAGCGCGATCCCCGGCTTGTAACTGGCTGAACGCCTCCGGGGTCAACAGTTCGCCATCACGCACCGGCGAAATGTAAAGTCCGGAGGGCGAACGCACCAGCGCGAAGCCACGCTCACGGCAGGCATTGTCCACAGCCGCCAGTTCGCTTTGTTGCGTCTCGCGGAATTGCTGTTCCAATGCCTCACGCGCCGCAGCATATTGGTCGGTATCGAAGGCTTGCAGCAGACGATCCATAAGGCCGCTGCTGAAGCGTTCCATATCGGCGCGCAACTCACTGCCCCGTCCCGGCGGCAGACTGATGGCCCTGGGCGTCGCCGGATCGGCAAAATGGTTGACGTACACCCAATCCCTGGGCGTCGGCGCCTGCGCTGCCTGCTCATGCACGATACGGCTCAAGATCGAGCGCCGTCCTGTGCCGGTCGGCCCCATGACAAACACATTAAAGCCCGGACTTTGAATGTCCAGGCCGAAATGAATCGCTTCCACAGCGCGTTCCTGGCCGATAATCATCGGCGCATACGGCAGTTCATCAGTCGTCGTGAAAGCAAAACTCTCCGGATCACAAGCGCGGTACAATGCCGTCGCGGGAAGTTTATATACCATTGATTTGATTTTCTCCACTAAAAGCAAAAATCCCGCCAATCCTGTTTATGATTCTTGCCCAATGATGCATATTTCACGGATAAGATATTAACGCCGCCCCAGGAGCATCGGCATGACAACGTGGATGAAGGCTTCATCCCCGATGGCTTTCACAATGCCGGGATTGGTAGAAGCGTTGAGTTCCAACGACACCTGCGGCGTGTCCAACGCCGAGAAGACATCAATCAGGAAGCGCACGTTGAACGCAATCTCCAGGCCGTCGCCCTCGACGCTCGCCATCAGGCGCGTGGAGCCTTGCCCCGATTCGGCGGAATCCGCCGACACGACGACTTCGCCTTCCTGGATCGTCAATGTGACGATGTTGGCAACGTCGCGCGCAAAAATGGCGGCCCGTTTGCATGCCTGGAGGATTTCCTCACGGCCCAGCACCACCCGCGTCCGCGATGAGGCCGGGATGATGCGGCGCACATCGGGGAAGTTGCCATCAATCAATTGCGAATTCAACACCGTATCGGTGAGCTTGAAGAGCACCTGGTTGTGCGGATGCGTTGTCGAGATGTTCACCGGTTCTTCCTGTCCCCCCAGGATGCGCAACAGCTCGGAAAGCGCCCGCGCAGGGATGATGACGCTGAACGCCGTGGGCACCGGATGAATCAGCGGAATCTGGCGCATGGAGAGACGGAACCCATCGGCAGCCGCCAGCGTGAGCGTGCTGCCCTCGAATTCGGCCAGGACACCGTTGAGGATCGGATGGCTTTCGTCGGTAGAAGCGGCAAAAGTGACCTGCGTCAGGCCCTTGCGCAAATCGGCGGCCTCGACGGCAAAACCATCGCCTTCTTCCGGTTCGGGCACCACCGGGAACTCTTCGGCGGAGATGCCCCGGAAGGTAGCCTTCACCGTGCCGCAGTTCAGCGCCAGCGACAGAGTCGCCTCATCCATCGCCAGGTCTACCTGATCCGGTGGCAGCGAATTCACCAGATCAATGAAGTTGCGCGCCGGGACGGTCAACGCGCCGTCGGTTTCGACCCGCGCCCCGACCCAATGCACCACACTCAACTCCAGATTGGTCGCCGCCAGTTTGAGCTGCCCGTGATCTGTAGCCAGAAGGATGTTTCCTAAAATGGGCATTGTCGTTCGGGAGGGGACCGCCCGCCCAACAATGCTCAGTCCCTTAGACAGATTTTCCTGCAAGCAAGAAAGTTTCATCGAGGGCCTCCTGAGACGTTCGGTTTTAGTTTCGATTACCCACAGTATACTCTACACTTAAGAAAGGGCAAGAAGATGGGGGGCTGGAACGGCAGAGTTGACTTATTCAATATTGAGGTAGACTACAGATGGTTGCAAGGAATTCCCCATGAATCTGCGGTTCACCCGTGGTTGGATGAAAATAACGTTCAAATGACTTTCATGATGAAGAAAGGATGTGAGGAGGGATATGATACCCCAGACAAATCCAAAGGCCCCCTGGCGTGGCATCCATTTGATCGTCGGCGACAATGCCCACATGGACGCGCTGACAGGCGAAGTCCCTACACTGGCAGCTATGGGCATCAATATGCTCATCACGGAGATCAACTATAGCTATGCTTACGTCTCCCACCCGGAACTGCGCACCGCGGACCCAATTACCGAAGACCGCGTCCGCGCGTTGGTTAAGGTCTGCCGCGCGCACGGTGTCCGGCTGATCCCGCAGTTTCAATGCCTGGGTCATCAATCGTGGAGCAAAACCACATTTCCCTTGTTAATCCGGTATCCACAGTTC
The DNA here is from genome assembly GCA_035373625.1 of Anaerolineae bacterium. GTDB lineage: Bacteria > Chloroflexota > Anaerolineae > B4-G1 > SLSP01 > DSWT01. The sequence goes on from DAOSNS010000001.1 coordinate 28,975, forward strand.
GACGAGACGCCGGGCCAGTTCCCGGACAACGAGCACATTTACTGTCGCAGTTGGTGCCCGCAGCACCCGGAGGTCAACCCGATTATCTTCGAGTTATTCGATGAGCTGCTCGAAGTTTTCGAAGCCGACGCGCTGCACGTGGGGATGGATGAGGTGTTCCTCATCGCTTCAGAGCATTGCCCGCGTTGCAAGGGCCACGATCCGGCACATCTCTTCGCAAAAGCGGTGAACGACTATCACGCGCATCTGGTCGGTAAACACGGCGTCGAGATGTTGATGTGGGGCGACCGGCTGCTGGATGCCGAAACCACCGGTTACGGGATTTGGGAGGCCTCCGCGAACGGCACGCATCCCGCGATCGCCATGATCCCCACCGACATCATCATCTGCGATTGGCATTACGAAGTGCGCGATAGCTACCCGTCCATCCCGTTGTTTTTGGAGAAGGGGTTCCGTGTTTTGCCCGGCGGTTGGCGCAATGTCGAGGCGACGGAACGCTTGATTGATTACGCCCAACAGTACCGGCACGAACGGTTGTTGGGACATCTGTGTACGGTATGGGGTGCAGCCCAGCCCGGCGCGTTGGCGGATTTTCCACCCATTCGCGCGGCGCTGGCAAAGCTGGTGTAAGCTCGATACTTCGTTTCAACGTTCGGCAACTTCCCGCATGGCCAGGGCAATGGCGCCGAGGACACCGGCGCGGTTGCCCAGCCCCGGCGGGACGATGTAGGCGTCAATGTCGCGCAGGATTTCGGGAACGCGAACGTAGTCGTTGAGCAGGGTCTGCACCTCGCGGCGGATCAGGGGGAAGAGATGCATCTGCTGCATCACGCCGCCGCCGAGGATGATGCGCTGCGGACAGAGTGTGAGGACGAAGTTGGCGCACGCCAGCCCAATGTAGTGTGCCTCCAATGCCCACGCGGGATGGTCAGGTGGGAGCGTTTCGGCGCGTTGACCCCAGCGGGCTTCGATGGCCGGTCCCTTGGCCAGTCCCTCGAAGCAGTCGTCGTGGTAGGGACAGTTGCCGGGGAAGGGGTCCACGTCGTAGTCGTGGGGCAGGCGGATGTGGCCCATCTCCGTGTGCATCAGGCCGTGCAGCAGGCGGCCTTCCACCATTGCGCCGCCGCCGATTCCCGTGCCGATGGTGAGGTAGATAAACGTATCCAGCCCCTGTGCCGCGCCCCATGTGCCTTCGCCCAACGCCGCCCCGTTGACGTCCGTATCGAAGCCGACGGGAATGTCCAGCGCGTCGCGCACCGAGCTGGCGAAGGGCGTGTTGAGCCACTCCAGCTTGGGCGTGGAGGTGATGTAGCCCCAAGTGGGGGAGCGCGGATTTGGGTCCACCGGCCCGAACGAGGCGATGCCCACCGCACGCAGTGTCACACCGCGCGCCATCACGCCACGAAAGAAAGCAATAGCCTGTCCGATGGTCTCTTCCGGCGTCGTTGTCGGAAACCGGATTTCATCCACGATGTTGTCGGGACCGCTGCCCACCGCGCAAACGAATTTTGTACCGCCCGCCTCGATGCCGCCGAATAGCTCCATAATGCCTCCAAAGGTGAGGATTGGTAATCAGGAATCAGGGATCGGGATTCGCTACTCCCTACTCCCTTTTCTATCCAAACCGCCCGGTGATGTAGTCTTCCGTTTTGGGATGCCTGGGTTTGAGGAACATCTCGCGTCCGGTGCTGTGCTCGATCAGTTCGCCTTGCAGGAAGAACGCCGCCCAATCGGCCACCCGTGCGGCCTGCTGGACGCTGTGCGGCACGATGACAAAAGTGTAGCTGGATTTCAATTCCTGCATCGTCGCTTCGATTTTGGCAGTGGAAATGGGATCGAGGCCGGAGGTCGGTTCATCCAGCAAGATGACCTCCGGTTGCAGGGCGAGCACGCGCGCCAGGCACAGGCGCTGCTGCTGTCCGCCGGAAAGTGCGTGCGCGGGATCCGCCAGGCGATCGTGGACCTCGTCCCACAATGCCGATTGTTGCAGCGAACGTGTCACGGCAGCATCGAGCGTTGCCCGGTCGCGCACGCCGGCCAGTTCCAGGCCGTAGGTGATGTTGCGGTAGATGCTCATCGGCAGGACAACGGGCCGCGCGAAGACGATGCCCACGCGCCGTCGCAGGCGTACAACATCGTAGTCCGGTCGGGTGATGTCCTCACCATCCAGATAAATGTGCCCGGTCTGTTCGACGACGTCCGTCAAGTCGTTGAGGCGATTCATGGCCCGCAGGATGGTGCTCTTGCCGCCGCCGGCCGGGCCGAAAAGCACGTTGATCTGGTTGGCGTAAATGTCCAATGTGATGGCATGCAGGCTCTCTGTGCCGTCGGAATAGCGCAGGCCGAAGTTCTCGATGCGGATTTTGACGTTAGGGGCCATCGTAAATTTCACCAGAACCTTTGTTTGCGATAATGATTGCGGATGAGCGTGGCGACGAGGTTCATCGAGAGAACGAAGATCAGCAGCACTAACGCCGTCCCATACTGAATGTGAATCGGCATCCCCGGCACCTGGGTACTGATGACGAAAAGGTGATAGGGCAGGGCCATGGTTTGATCGAAAATGGATTTGGGCAGGCGCGGCAGGAAAAACGCCGCTACCGTGAACAGAATGGGCGCGGTTTCTCCGGCGGCGCGTTCCAGCCCCAAAATTACGCCGGTGATGATGCCCGGCAATGCCTGTGGCAGCACAACCCGCCGGATGGTTTGCCAGCGCGTCCCCCCCAGACTGATGCTGACCAGCCGGAACGATTGCGGCACCGCACGCAACGCCTCTTCCGCCGTGCTGATGATGACCGGCAGCGTCATAATTCCCAGGGTCAGTGATCCTGCAAGGATGGATGTCCCAAAATTGAGGAAAATGACGAACAGGCCCAGCCCGAAGAGACCGTAGACGACGGAAGGGATGCCTGCCAGGTTGATGATGGCAACGCGGATGGCGCGGGTGAGGGTGTTGTCCTTCGCGTATTCAGAAAGATAGATCGCCGCACCGATGCCGATGGGGACGGCAACGACGGCAGTGCCGAAGGTGAGCCACAGGGTCCCGACGATCGCGGGAAGCAAACCGCCGGACTTCATCCCGTTGTAAGGAAACGCGGTGAGGAATTCCCAATTGATGGCGCTTGCGCCTTCGTAAACAATGTAGCCGACGATGAGGAAGATGGGCACGACAACGACAAACGCCGCCAGTGTGATAAGGATGAAGGCAATGCGCTGTGAAGTCTGGCGGGATAAGCGGGGCAGTTTCGTGGGCATCATGCTAACATCCTCTCCGCACGCTTGATCTGGCGGAAAACGACCGAGGCCGCGGCCATATTCACAATGAAGGTGATAATGAACAGCGTCAGCCCTACGGCGAAGAGCACGTGATAGTGCGGGCTTCCCTGCGCCACCTCACCCATTTCGGCGGCGATGGTTGCCGTCATCGTGCGCACCGGCATAAAGAGGTCGCGCAGGCCTGCAGGAACCCGCGCCGCATTGCCCGTGACCATCATCACGGTCATCGTCTCGCCGATGGCGCGGCCCACACCCAACATCAACGCCATCAGCACACCGGAGCGGCCGGCGGGCAGCACGATGCGCCAGATCACCTGCCAGCGCGTCATCCCCAACGCCAGCCCGGCATCGCGGTAAGTCTTGGGGACGGTGTCAAGCACATCCTCGGCCACGCTGACGACCGTAGGCAGCGCCATCCACGCCAGCAACAGCATGCCGGTAAAGGCGGTGAGGCCGGTTGGAATGTCCAGCGCGACACGGATGGCCGGGGCGAAAGCCAGCATCCCGATGAACCCGATGACGACGGAAGGGATGCCTGCCAGCACTTCGACGAAAGGCTTGAGGATGTTGCGCACCCATTCCGGCGCAATCTCGGCGATGAAGATCGCCGTCGCCAGTCCCAACGGCAGCGAGATCACTGCTGCACCGAGTGTCACAATCATCGAACCCATGACCAGTGGCAGCAGGCCGAAGTAGTTTTCGATGGGATACCAGCGTGTGGCAAGCAAGCTCGACAGTGGCACCTTGAAGAAAGCCGGCACCCCCTCTTTGATGAGGAACAGGAAGATCAGCACGACCAGGACAATGGCCGAAACGCCGGATACCAGGATAGCGCGTTCAATAAAGAATTCCGACCATGAAAGCGATCGTTTTTCTTGTTCTTCGTGCTCGTTAGTCATAGCAGTTTCCTATGAAAGTCGTTATTCTCATTCGGTCATTATCGGCACGAACCCCAGTTCCAGGACGATTTGTTGGGCTTCCGGGCTGAGGACCCATTCCAGGTAGGCTTTGATCTGACCTTGCGGTTCGCCGGCAGTGTACATATACAGGTCGCGGGCGATGGGATACAATCCCGCGTTGACCGTCTCGGCGGTCGGCGGATAGTAAGGCTGACCCGGCCCGCGACTCACGGCAATCGTTTTCATATCCGGTGTGACGTAGCCCAGGCCGTCGTAGCCGATGGCATTGGGGTTCTGGCGGACTTCGGCGCCGATCCCCTCCGATGAGGGCAGTAACAGTGTGTCCGGCGAGAAGAGCGTTTTGTTGTTTTTTTGCCCCAGGCGGATGACTTCTTCCAGGAAGTAGACGTGGGTGCCGGAGTTCGTCTCGCGCGAGAGCAGCACGATGGGGCGGTCTTCACCGCCGACTTCTTTCCAATTGGTGATCTTGCCACTGTAGATGTCGGAGATCTGCTGGAGTGTCAGCTCGTTCACGGGATTGCTCGGATGGACGATGATGGCGATGGCGTCGCGGGCCACCACAAATTCGACCGGCTCGATGCCGTTGGCGTATGCGGATTCCAGTTCCTCGGCCTTGATCTGGCGCGAGGCGTTGGCGATGTCCACTGTGCCGTTGATGAGCGCTGCAATGCCGGTCCCTGATCCGCCGCCGGTAACAGCGATACGCACATCGGGTTGGAGAAGCTGATACTGCTCGGCCCAGGCCAGCGCCAGGTTGACCAGGGTATCGGAGCCTTTGTTCTGGATGGTCGCCGACACATCGCCGGTGGTGGTTCCCGGGTTTCGCTGCCCACATCCGACGAGCGTCAGTCCCATCAAGAGCAGTGCAATCAGCTTAATGGTTGAGTGTGTGTTCTTGTTTCGCACAATGAAACATTATAACGGCAACGGGTGAAAAAACAACTACAGCGCAGGGTCTCATCATTCAAGCCAGATGAAGTCACTGTAACGAGCAGGATAACCTGACTACAGCTCTTTTGGGGCATTTCAGAATCAGGGCCACTAATGGAATTGCCACATAATTGCTACAAGACACAAATGTTATATTGGCCGAGGGAGAGTATAATGAAGATGTAAGAATAATCCCTATGACAGTGCGTTGAGGGAGGTGATACCATGAAGAAAATCACCGGTTTAATGAAGGTTTTGGATGTTTTCCTGGCGCTTGTGTTTGCGTTGGGTGGTTGGGCGACGCTGATGCCGGCACAGCCGGTCGCAGCGGCGGGGAATTTGACGTTGACGATTATCGCTGCCCCCAATCTGGTGGTAGACTCGAACGCGCTCTCGCCTTCGACCTACGCACCGAAAGTGGCGACGGTGATTGCCAAAATCTGCAATACTGGCGACGCGCCTGTAACCGGCGTTACCGCCTATATCGGTGACTACACTGGCAGCGGTTCAGTCCTCGGCACTCCGGGCATCTATCCGACCTATACAGATCCGCTTGTCGGTGGGTTGCAGTATGAGGGTACTTATTCGTTCACCCATCTGGGCGGCGCAGTAGATGCTACACGCTACATGGGCACGCTTGAGGAGGGCGAATGTCGTTATCAGTATTGGTCATTTGAGTATCCTCATTATGCTTATTACAACGGTGGTCAAAAGATCCCTACCTGGGGTGTGAGCGTGAAGCCTGATGACGACCTCTGGCTTACTTTTGATATGTGGGTACGCGGTGACAGTGACAACAACGGCTCGCTGGATCTGAGTACGAACGGCTCGCACACAATGACCATGCGCAACGAAATCTCCGCGATGGCGAACAAAATCAAGCCCAACGGCAATCCGAGCGGGCAGTGGTTCAATACCGATACCAGCGTTGTGTACCCCGGCGAGACGGTGACCACCAACGGCATCCTCTACCGGCTCGGCAATGTCAACCAGGGCTTCGACAACGACGGCGACGGTGCGCCGGATTACAATGCCTGGCTGCAACCCTTCGGCGACCCGGCGTATGATCCCTCCTGCTTCCGCCTGGTGGGCGTGACCGGCGTGCTGACGGTGACGCGCGGTAGCGGCAACCCGGACCTTATCATCCCTATTGACAACAACCTCTATTTCACCAACATTCCGCCCGACAATACCGACGTGCGCGGGCTGGTGTATTATAAATTCCTGGCGCTTGGCGGCGCCTGCACGGTGCCGATTTCGCCCTATCAAGAAGTGGCTTCGGGTTCGGATAATGAAAAGTTCAACGGCGACTACGGCACGGGTGTGCCAGCGCTGATGAGTTATGAGCCGGAAATCGTGGTGGAGAAAAATGGCGATCCTACGGTAGTTGAAGCGGCGACCATCACTTACGCCATTCCCTTTCGCAATGAGAGTGACCAAGCCTCGGCCGGTTTGACCTTGAGTAGCGGCGGCGTCTACGCACCTTTCACGATTGAAGACACCGTTCCAACCGGACTGGAGTATGTGGGGGGGAGCGTCAGTGTGACTTTGAACTATACCCCTATCTCAAGCCCCGGCTATACGATTCTCTTCTCTACCGATAGCGGGGTGACCTGGAGCACTACGGACCCTGGTAACGTGACGAGCACTTCGCCGAATAGCCTGGTGAAAATTCGCTGGGTCCTTAACGATCCCTTGCCGAAAAAGACTGGCGTGACAGCGCCGGGTGGGACAGCTTCGTTCCAGGCGAAAGTGCCTTCCGGGTACATCACGGGAGGGGGCACGCCGTTTATCGAGAACTGCGCACAGGCAAAGTTGGGCGATGCACCCGCTATGACGGAAGCGTGCACAACGACGATGGTCCGCGGCACCAACTCCATCGGCGACTTCATCTGGAAAGACCAGGACGGCGACGGCATCCAGGATGGCGGCGTGGCTGAACCTGGCCTTAACGGCGTAACCCTGAAACTGTACTGGGACAAGAATGGTAATGGCACGGTAGACGCCGGTGAGCCGCAGGTCAACGCGGTGAAAGTCACCGTTATTGACGGCAAACTCGATCTGGACGGCAATGGCACGGCCAACGACAACGGTGAGTTCGACGCTTACAACATCATCGGCGGTCTGGTGGATGTGAACGGCGACGGCGCGATCACCGACGCGGATGATGGCGCGGCGCTGATCAACGGCTACAACGTTATCAACGGTTATCTTGATATGGACGGCGACGGCAGCACTTCATTGCCCGACACTGGCGACGATGGTCAAGTAACCGGTACAACAGCTGCTTCGCAAGGTGTTACCATAACGAATGGACTGCTGAGTATAACCAATGGTGTATTTGCTGGTTATAACACCAATGCCATTGGGCGTTTGGATATAAACGGCGACGGTCTGTTTGACGATAATGACGACGGTACGGGGTTGATTGGTGGTTTCAACACTGGTACCAATGCTGTGGTTTTGTACAATGTCGTTAATGGTTACGTTGATGTGGATGGTGATGGCGTTGCAAATGAAACCAATGGTAATGACAACGCTTCCCTTTCGGGTAACTACGGCTTTGCCTACCTGCCCAACGCCTACTATATCGTCGAAGTCGTCGCCGCTGATTACGACATCACCACCGGCTACACGCCGACGACGCCCAAACAGTACGCCGTCAACCTGAGCGCGGGCGGCGTCAACAACCGCACCTCCGATTTCGGCTTTGGGCCGACGCTGGTGGTGGATAAGTACCTCACTTCTGCTAATCCGGCTTATGAGGGTGAAAACGTCACCTTTAAGATTGACCTGTTTAACAAGTTGCCCGGCGATGGTACCGCTAGTGGTTTCTGCCAGTATACAATCTGGTCTACAACTGCGGGTACTAAAGATAGCGGCTCCGGGTGGTCTAGCATCGCAAACGCTTACGATAGCGTTAATGGGCCGAACAACACTTATGCTGCTCTCTTTCCTGCAAGTAACGTTGATATTATATCGGCTCGCGGTTTCAGTCTTGGATTGCCTTCGGGGACAACTCTCCGAAAGGTGGAAGCCATTTATTCGCTTTACGTGGAGGGTTCCTTTAACGACGATACGCTTCAAGCCGTATTTTGGAAAGGCGCGACAGAGTACAAGTCTCTTAATATTGCCTCCACAATCAATGCGTATGGCCCTGGTCAATCGAAACAGGGGATTTTTGCGTGGGACGTTACTACGGGATTTGGCACTTGGGCTCCTGGGGACTTTAACAGCAGCACACTGGAGGTAGGTTTCTATGCTAAAAAATCAGCTCTAGGTGATACAACCCTCCGCCTGGACGCGATGGGCTTCCGCGTGACCACGAATGAACTCTGCGGCGGCGCGGATACCGTCATCGCCACTCTGCCCTTCACCGACACCTACGATGCCAACAAATTGCAATTCGTTTCGGCGAACCCACCGCAGACCAGCGTGACCGTCAACGGCAGCAATAGCACCATCCATTGGGCCAATCTCGGCCCGCTGTACGCCGGCGGCACGAAGACCGTACAGGTCACCTTCAAGGCGCTTGACCCTGGCGCAAATTCAGCTTCGACCACCAACTACGCCGACGCCCAAAATGCCTATTTTGGCAACGGGCGCAAGGTGAACGATGCCAGTGACAATGTCAGCGTCACCATCAACGCCACCGGCTCCATCGCCGGAACGGTGTGGAGCGATAAGGGCACGATTGGCTGGGTGCCCGGCGCCACCGGCTACGAAAGCCTGGGCAGCACCGATTTCCCCATCCCCGGCGCGACGGTCACTTTGTATGGATGTTACATTGCAGGGACCAATAACCTGATTACGAATCCAGACACCGGTAGAACTTGTACCGCATCTCAACAAGGCGGTGAATGGCGTCAAGTGGGAACCTCCTTGACCACCGACGCGAACGGCTATTACAAATTCGAGGGCTTGCGCGAGGGGTACTATTATGTGGCGGTTTCGGGTGCAGGTGGCTCGGAAAGCGCCGAGGCTGGCGGCTCGAATACGAACCAAAACGGCACGGGTTTCACCTGCGGCACGTGTGACGCGACGTGGGGGGCTACAAATCAGAACTTGAACACGACCAACTATAACCCCATCGGCACAGGCGGAGCCAGCCCTAACGAGGACATCACGAATATCAATTTCGGTTTCCAGAATGTCCCGGCGCGCATCTACGGGAAGGTCTATTACGACAACAACGGCGATGGTGAGCAAGGTACCGGCGAGGCCAATGCCAACGGCGTCAGCGTGCGGCTGTGCAGCGACGCGACGTGCACCACGGTGCTCCAGACCGCAACAACCGGCAGTGATGGCTCGTATTCGTTTAGCATTCCTACACCTTCCGGGAACTATTACGTGCAGGTGAACAACGGTTCGCCATTGGCGGGGACTCTGCAAACGGACGATCCCGATAACACCGGTACTTGCTCCGGCAGCGGCTGCGACAATCGTACCGATGCCATTACCTTGAGTGCCGGCCAGATTAAAGGTCCTTACATCTTCGGCTACCAACCCACCGGCGCCTACACCGTCGGCGACACCATTTACTACGACTGGAACGGCAACGGTTCGCAGGATACCGGCGAACTGGGCATCCCTAACATCACCGTCTATCTCTACGAGGACGAGAACAATAACGACACGATTGACACCGCTACCGACGCGCTGATCGCCACGCGCTCGACAATGTACAACGTCATCAACGGCTATCTGGACGTCAACAATGACGGCCAGATCACCGCCGATGATGACACAACGATGATGGGCGTACAGGTCGTGGATGGGGCCCTACAGATGGCGGATGGTGTTTTTAACGGTTACAACGTCTACAGCGGGCGCATTGATGTGAACAACAGCGGCGCGGCTAACGACGATGACGACGACGCCACACTCTACGGCAAATACGCTTTCACGAACCTGCCCAACGGCAACTATATCGTAGTTGTCAACACCGCAGACCCTGACTTCCCGACCAACGTGGTGCAGACGGACGATCCGGACAACAGCGGCACCTGTTCCGGTTCGGGCTGTGACGCCTACGCAACTTCAACGGCCATCAGCGGCGCGGACGACCTGGATAACGACTGGGGCTACCAGCCGCGCGGGCAGGGCATGATCGGCGATACCGTCTGGCTCGATACGAACGGCAACGGTGTCCAAAACACCGGCGAGAGCGGCCAACCCAATGTCACCGTCAACCTGTACCACGACGCCGATGGTGACGGCGTGATTGACGCGGCGACCGATCCGCTCGTGGCGACGACAACGACGCTGGGGTACAGCGTCATTGACGGGTACATTGACGTTAGCGGCAACGGTACGATCGGCGCCGAGGACGCGCTAACGAACCTGTACGGCTACAGTGTCATTGCTGGCGCGCTGGATATTGATGGCAGCACGACCATCGGCGCAACCGATGACGGCTACCTCGGCCCGTATCGGGTCATTGATGGCCGCCTGGATATGAACAACGATGGCAGTGCCACCACTGCCGATGATGGCGATCTCAAGGGCTTCTACCTCTTCCAGAACCTCCCGGCCGCCAATTTCATCGTTCAGGTAGCGCCCGCCGAACTCACCACCGGCGGCGACCTGGCCGGCCTGGTGATGACCAACACCGATTCAGCCTACAACGCTTCCCAGACCAGCCGCGCGGTCGCGCTTGCCCCAGGGCAGCAGTTCTTCGATGCCGACTTCGGCTTCACCTCCAGCGCCATCGGCGACCTGGTCTGGCAAGACAACAACGGTGATGGCCTCTGGCAGAGCAACGAGCCGGGCATTCCGGGCGTGCTGGTGGAACTCTACCTGGACGCGAACAATGATGGCGTTGCTGATGGCGCAGCGATTGCCACGGCTACGACTGACGCTAACGGTCTCTATCTCTTCGGCGGGCTGAGCGCGAATAACTACATCGTGAAAGTGGCGGCCTCCAACTTCCAGTCGGGCGGTGCACTGTATGATAGCACGACCAGCACCGCTTACGCGCAAACCTATGACCCGAACGCTTACAATCCATCCTCCACTTCGCTTTCCTGCCTGACGTCCGGCGCGGTGGGCTGTGACAATACGAACTGGCTCAAGGGTGTCACGGTGAGCGGCGTCTTCTTCCCCGGCCTGCAGCTCGGTCAGAACGACCTGAGCAGCGATTTCGGCTACAAGCCACCGACGCGCACCATCGGCGACACGGTCTGGATTGACGGCAACGGCAACAACGTCTACGACCCAGGCGAGAAAGGTATCCCCTACATCACCGTCTGGCTGTGCGCAGCGGCGGATACAACCTGCGCCTCGCCCATTCAAACCACCGCGACCGACGAAAACGGCAACTACACCTTTGCGGGACTATCGGACAGCACAACGTACTATGTCAAGGTCAACAGCGCCGATTCTGATTTCCCGTCAGGGCTAACCCCCACCTATGACCTGGACGGCACCGGCACACAGCACATCACGGCCGTTGCTGTTGGGGCAACGGACCGCTACGACGTTGACTTCGGTTACCGTTTTTACGGGAATAACAGTATCAGCGGCACGGCCTGGTACGACGCCGACCAGGGTGGTCAGAGCGGTGGCATCGGCGACATTGACGCCGGCGAGACGGTGCGCTATCGCAACGTGCCGGTCTACCTCTGGCGCTGCGTCAACGGCTGCGGTGGGGTGGATGACATCCTCGTGGCCGTCACTACGACTGCTGCTGATGGGACGTATGCCTTCAACAACCTTTCCGACGGCGATTACCGCGTCTCGATAGACGGCAAAGCGCCTGAGGTCAACGGGTTGACTTCGACAACGGGCACTTCCTACAGCCCGGTCACGCTTTCCGGCAGTATGACCGCGCAGCGCGATTTCGGCTTCTATGCCACCGTTGACTTTGGTGACCTGCCGGATTTCTACAGCACGACGACTGCTTCCGGCGGCGCAGGACACATTGTCAACGCTTCCTGGAACACGCTTTATCTGGGCAGCGCACGGCAGACTGAACTTGACGGCCAACCCACCTTCGATGCTACCGGCGACGGGAGTGAGGAAGATGGTGTTGATCTTCGGGCCGGGCAAGCCTTCCGTGCGGGCAATACACTCACCTTCGATGTGACGATTACCGGCAACAACGGCTACTTGGTGGCCTTCTTCGACTGGAACGGCGACGGCGACTTCGCCGACACGGGTGAGATTGTAAACTTCGCCAATCAGACTGCCGGGACGCACACACTCACCGTCAACATTCCGGTGGGCGCAGATTCAGGCAGTTTCCTCAATGCGCGCTTCCGGCTTTATGATGCTACGTTGATGACTTTCCTATCTGCTGAAGGACTGGCGAAAAATGGCGAGGTCGAGGACTACCAGTGGAAATTCGGCTCCATCGGCGATTACGTCTGGATGGACCTGGACCGCGACGGTTTCCAGGACGTGGGCGAAGCGGGATTGCCGAACGTCAAGGTCAATCTCTACAAAAGTGATGGCACGACGCTTCTGGCGAGCGCCTACACCGATAGCGATGGTCGCTATCGCTTTGAATCGTTGACCCCCGGCGGCTACGTGGTGAAAGTGGATACGACGACGCTGCCCAACGGTGGGACGAACATCGTCAATACGTATGACCCCGATCAACCGGCTGGCGGCGATAGCAGCAGCGGTGTCATCACCCTCACGGCCGGACAGCGTGTGGATACCGCTGACTTTGGCTACGCGCCGAGCGCGACCAAAGCCGCCATCGGCGATTACATCTGGTCGGATGCGGATAACGACGGCATCCAGGATCCGGGTGAGCCGGGCATCGAGGGCGTGACGGTGGCGCTCAAGGATGCGGCGACCGGTGCGACCATCGCCACGGCGACTACCGACGCCGCCGGGCGTTACCTCTTCACCAACGTTGACCCCGGCGAGTACATCGTGGATGTGACCGATACCGGTGGCAAACTCAGCGGCTACACACTCAAAGTCGGGCCGCAGAGCAGCACCGATCCCACCGCGCCGATCAAGGTGCGTGCGGGGGACGTGTATCTGGAAGCGGACTTTGGCTACTACAAGAGTGGCCTGGGTTCCATCAGCAACCAGGTCTGGCTGGATTTCGACGGCGATGGGTTGTATGAAGGCGGCGAGACCGGCTTAGGTGGTGTGCAGGTGATGTTGATCAAGGACAGCAACGGCGACGGTGCCTGGGACGCAGGCGAACCGATCATCGCTACAGCGGTGACGGCAGCCGACGGAACTTATGCCTTCGGCGGTCTGCCGCTGGACTACGGTAGCGGCAATGCTAAGTACCTGGTGGTAGTGGGTGACACCAACGTCGCGCTCCGCGACTACATCAAGACCACGGGGACAAACGCGACCGCCGACAACTACAGCAAGCGCGATCCTTACACGGTCACGTTGAGCAGCGGCACCCCCACCAACGTCACCGCTGACTTCGGCTACCGCTATCCCCTCGGCGTCAACGGTATGATCGGCGACCGGGTCTGGTATGACCTGGACGGCGATGGCGTGCAGGATACCGGCGAGGCCGGCATCGCTGATGTGACGGCGTATCTGTGTACCACCAGCCCGTGCAGCAGCGGCAACGCTATCCGCACGACCACCACCGACGTCAACGGCAATTACTACTTCACCAATCTGCCCGCCGGTACGTACTATGTGAAGGTGGATACCTCCACGCTCAAGGGCGGCGTCACGGTCAATACCTACGATAACGATACGAACTGTGACAGCGAGAGCGGCGCGATTGTCTTGAGCGCTGGCCAAACCTACTTAGCGGCGGATTTCGGCTACAATTATAATGGGACAAAATACAGCATCGGTGACAAAGTCTGGCGCGATGACAATGCCAACGGGCGCGAGGATGAGACTGGTACAGGCATCCCCGGCGTGACGCTCGCGTTGTACTATGACACCAATGGCAACGGTCGGGTAGATACGGGCGAGCCGCTCCTGGCAACCACCACCACTGATAGCAGCGGCGCCTACACCTTCGGCGGATTGCCCAACGGCAACTACATCGTGGACGTAACCGACGAGTACGGCGCGCTGACCGGTTATCGCCAGACGGCCGGTAATGATCCCTGGCCGGTGACCATCAACAACGCGGATCGGCTGGATATTGACTTCGGCTACGTGCGCGCGGCCAGCCTCGGTTCCATCGGCGACACCGTCTGGTTCGATCTGGATGGCGACGGTGTGGTGGACCCCGTCGAAAGAGGCATCCCTGGCGTCAAAGTCTGGCTATATGTGGATATGGATAACGATGGTGTCTTCGATGCCGACGATGGCGATGGCGTCTGCGAGACCGGCGAGGACTGCATCTACGATTACGATGGTGACAATACACGCGGCGACGCTGACGACAGCGTGCTCACCGGACACGACGGCAGTTATCGGTTCGGCAATCTGCCGGCGGGGAACTACTTCGTCGTCGTGGATGGCGATGGAAGCACTACCGGCAACTTTGCCAGCGGCAAGCCGTTGAATGGCCTGGCCTCGACAACCGGCGGGCAGGTCAGCGCGGTTGTTCGTCTCTCGGAAGGCGAACGTTACCTGGAGGCGGACTTTGGCTATCGCAACAGTTCGGGGACCTATTCTATCGGTGACTACATCTGGGCCGACGCTGACGCCGACGGCATCCAGGATCCCGGCGAGCCTGGCATCGCCGGGGTGACGGTGGAGCTGTTTAATAGCAGCGGTCAATCGCAGGGCACCACGACGACCGACGCTTACGGATACTACCGCTTTACCGGCATCACCACCGCAGGAGCTTACTATGTCAGGGTACAGGATTCTAACTTCACTTCCGGTCAACCTCTGGAAGGTTATACGGTCACGACCGGGCCGGAAAGCCAGGGGAATAACCAGAGCAAAAGCTACCTGCTCAATGACACAACACCTTCCATAGATAAGGTAGACTTTGGCTTCGACAATAATACTCTGGGTTCCATCGGTGACTTCGTCTGGTTGGACCAAGACAAAGACGGCATCCAGGATTCGGGCGAGCCGGGTCTCCAGGGCGTCTACGTGGACTTGATCTACAACGGCAATGTCATTGCCACGACCGTCACCGATGCCGGCGGCTATTACACCTTTACCGGTTTGAAATACGGGGATTACACGGTCAGGGTTGAGGACCGCGACAACGTTTTGCAGGGTATGGCGCTCACAACGGCCGGCTCCTTCAACCGCACCGTTTCTTCCGGCACACCTAACCATACCGACGCGGACTTCGGCTTCAACGATCCCACCATCGGCGACTTCGTTTGGCTGGACGACGGTAACGGCATCCAGGAAACCGGCGAGAGCGGCATCCAGGGTGTCAAAGTGCTGCTGTACCGTGACATTGATGGCGACGGTGTCATTGATCCCGGTGTGGACAATCTGATTATGACCCGCTACACCAATGAGAACGGCTACTACTACTTTGGTGAACTGCCGTTCGGCACGACGTACATTATCAAGCTGGACGACAGCAATTTCGACGACAGCAACTCCACAACCTGGAGCGTCCTGGAAGGCTTCAAGACCACGTTGCAGGACCAGGGGGGCGATAATGCCAAAGACAGCGATGCGGCGGCTAATCTGACTTCAGGCGTCCAGATTGCGATCACCACGCCAGGGGTAACGACCGAGGACTTCACCTTCGACTTCGGCCTGCTGTGCACTACGTGCCGCACCATCGGCGACCTGGTCTGGCAGGACTTGGATGCACCTTCTCAACTTGGCCACGGTTACAAGGACACTGATGAAAGCGGCATCAATGGCGTCACTCTGGTGCTCTACCGTGACCTGAACGGCGACGGCGTCATTGACCAGGACGATCCGGTGGTAGGCAAGACTACGACAGCCAGTGATGGCACTTATTCCTTCCCCAATCTGCCGCCAGGTAAGTATATCGTTCAGGTTACAGACGAGAATTTCGTGCTCAAGGGTTTTGTTTGGTCCGATGGTACGGATGATACGGATAACTACAGTCAGGTAACAACCTACGCTGTGGTGGTGACCAGCGACGACATCAACTGCGCAGATTTTGGCTTCTATAAGTATCCAGAAGCACCCACCGCCGTCACCCTCGCCGGCTTCACCGCCACGACGCAGGATGATGGCATCCTCCTCACCTGGGAGACGGCCGCGGAGCTGGACAACGCCGGCTTCAATCTCTACCGCAGCACGGCGGCGGATGGGCCGTACACATTGCTGAACGGCGCGCTCATCCCGCCGCAATTCCCCGGTGAGGTCATCGGAGGCGTTTATGAGTGGTTGGATACCGACGTGCAGCCCGGCGTCGTCTACTACTACAAACTGGAAGACATTGACGTCAAGGGCGTGAGCACATTCCACGGCCCGGTAACGGCCACCGCGCGCGCGGCAACGACCGCTCCCAGGTTTACGGTGTTCTTACCGGTGGTTATGACGCAGCAGTAAAAATTAGATTGAAATTAGACTTGAGCGGCGTGCGAAAAGGGATTCGCACGCCGCTTTTTCGTGCGAAACGTGCGAAATGTTATGATTCTGTAATCGTTCACAAATGAAACCCTAACGTTTTATAATCCATTCTTGATTATGATGTTATTCATCAATCTATTGGTTACCGATGGGTGAGAATTTCGATTCTAAAGGGAGTTTTTGGGGTTCTATGGTCAGAAAACTGTTTTTTATAGCCGTTGGGGTGGTAGTGATCGCCCTGATGTGGGCGCTGCCGCTTGCGGCGCAGCGTCATACGGCCATGCCGTCGGCGCCACTTGCTGCTACGCCCAATCAGGTGTCCTTCACTTTGTTTAGCAGCAGCGTGGCCTGGATGGACAACAACAATGCATGTTCCACGCCGCCACAGGGGCCACGTGCGATGTGGCTGGCAATTGCCGTGACCAACAACGCCACCGAAACGTTGACCGGCGTTGTGGCGCAACTCTCCGGTTTTACCTCGGCTTACTTCGCGCTCACCGCCGACCCGACCCGTTATGTGGGCAACCTTGCCCCCGGCGCAAGCTATTACGGCTACTGGTACGTGGATTACAGCGGCGCGTGCCCTAATCCTTTCAACCGCACGGATCAGTACACCCTCACGGTGACGGCAGATAACCTCAGCGGACCGGCACGTTACACCGGTAGCCTCACCACCCAAAGCGCCAACGATGTCGGTGCGGGCGATATCATCACCGCAAGCCGGGGCAGCGGCATCGCCATCGGTCAGGTTTTCACGCAGGTGACGCAGTATCAATTCCCCAAGGCCTCCGCCGTCCTGATTCAGCCCACCGGTGATTCTGGATTTCGGGATGATTGTTTCCGTCTGGTGGATGTCGAGGTGACGCAATCCGATGTTTCGGGGATTCCGGTGGGCACGCGCCATCGGCTGTATTTCCCCACCGCCGCGCCGAAGAATAACGATCGTCTCACCGTGCAGTACTTCTGGCAGGCGCAATGTCAGGCCGATTCCACGTCTAAACCCTGGATGAGCACCGGCACAAGCTCGCCGGGGAAGTATTCCAACAGGTACGGCGTGTATTTCACCACCTTCCCGATCGCCAGCATGGCGTTGAGCATCACCGTATCGGTCACACCTGAACTGTTGACGAGCGCAGGGCATGTCACCTACACGGTACGCCTGCGCAATACCTTCACGCAGCCGATTGTGGCGAAAGGTACCCGTTTTAATTTGCCCTCCCAGGTGGTCTACAAGGGCGTGGCGGCTTCGAGCGCGATCCGCAACAGTAACTCCAGCCACTATCCATCTCTGGATGCGACCGGCGTGTTGACCTGGCTGGGGGTACCGCTGCTTTCGTATACCGTCCCGGCCTCCGGTACGACAACGCCGGGCGAGCCGGGAACGCTGGATTTGGTCTTCACCGCGACCGCACCGGCCATCACCGGACGCTACGCCGCTTCTGCCATAGCCACGGCGGGCAACATGGATGTCGGCCCGCTTACCGTCACCTTCGATGTGGACCTGCCCACCGCCGTCACGCTCGCCGATTTCGCCGCTATCCCGCAGAACAATGCGGTCCTTGTCACCTGGGAGACGGCCGCGGAGCTGGACAACGCCGGCTTCAATCTCTACCGCAGCACGGCGGCGGATGGGCCGTACACATTGCTGAACGGCGCGCTCATCCCGCCGCAATTCCCCGGTGAGGTCATCGGAGGCGTTTATGAGTGGTTGGATACCGACGTGCAGCCCGGCGTCGTCTACTACTACAAACTGGAAGACATTGACGTGAAGGGGACGAGCGCATTTCACGGCCCGGTGAGCACCGGCTCGATGGCTGCTCCTTCGGCGGTGGGGCTGCGCAATGTGCGCGCGCAGGCAACGCCGTTCCCGACGTTGCTGGTGGGACTGGCTGTCCTGCTGGGGTTAATCCTCTGTTTTTTCAAGCGCCTCTGATTTGCGTTGCGCTTGCGCGAGTTCGACGTTCAGTCGGGCGTTTTCCAGGGCGATGGTCGCCTGCCACGCGAAGACCGCCGCAAAGTTCACTTCCTCCTCGGTAAAGGGGGCGTAGGTTTGACGCGCCAGGGAGAGCATCCCGATCACCTTATCCTCGTGGATGAGCGGGATGCCGACCCAACTGCGCGCGGGCAGCAGGTCTTTCAGATGGAACCAATCCGCGCGGCGCAGCGCATCGTCCAGGACTAAGGGCCGCTGTGTGCGGCGGATTTCGTCGTAGACATCCCCGGCCCGGATCGGCACCCGCCACTGGAAGACGGTTTTGTGGCCGGGGAACCCTCGTGTTGCCGCCAGCTCCAACAGGGTGTCGTTTTGCAGCATAATCGAGGCGCGGTCGTAAGCGATCACGTGGGCGAGTTGCTGCAAGATCATATCGAGCACGGCCTGCGTCTCCATCGGACGCGCCAACGCCCGCCCCACGTGATGGAGCGTCTCCAACAGTTGATAGCGTTCCTTTTCTTTCTGCCGCAACAGCAGATTTTGTATGGCCAGGGCGATATGGTCGGCCAGCAAGTGCAGCGCGGTCACGTCTTCTTCGTGGAAGGCGTTAGGTTGATTGCTCTGGATGTCGAGCACACCGAGCAGATGTTCTCCCACTTGCAACGGCAGGGTCAGTTCGGCACGGGTATCGGGCAGCAGGTCCCAGAGCACAAACCGCGGGTCCCGCGTCGTATCTGTGGCGTAGGCCATGCGGCGATTTTGCGCCACCCAGCCGATGATCCCGCGGCCAACCTTCACCCGCGCGCCGGCCTGTGTGGCAGCGTGACCGGCGCTGCCGGTGCCCGCGCAGGACACCAGTTCCCCACTTTTCTCGTCCATCAGGAAGAGGCCGACATAAGTGCACTGGTAGTGTGATCCGATAATCTCGGTCACGTGCTGTAACGTGGAATCCAGATCGGTGCTGGCGTTCAGGCGTGTGGCGACGGCCCGGCCGGCCTCCAGATGGGTATGATGCCGCCGGCTGGCCGCCTGTTGGGCCTGATATTGGAGATTCAGGCGGACCGTCTGGATGCAGGCGGCGCGGTAGACGATGTGAATGGCTGCCGCGACACTGACCGTCAGGACGATGCCCAGGCCGGCATTGAGCGAATTCACCGGCGTCGTGAAGCCTCGTGGCGCCGCGAGCCACCCGGCGATGATCAGCCCCATCAGCACCACAAACCAGAATGTATCGAGCAACAGCAATCCCGTGCCCGCACTGAGGAGCAACAAAAGGAAGGTAGCGCGTGGATCTCCGGCTGCATAGAGGGGATGAAGGCAGTTCAACAGCGCCAGGACCAACAGCGCGGCCATTGCGGCAGGAGCGTTGCGGGGCGATAGCGTCCAGGTGCTCAGGGCAACCAGCATGGCAAACGAGAGGAGGGCAGAGACGACCAGCAAGCCGATGGAGAACGGGACGCGCGTCTGGGCCTGTGCCAGGAAATAATAGGCAATGCCGATCAAGTAGTAGAGGCCAGACGCCACGGCTGCGCGGGGCAGCGTTTCCAGCGTTTGTGCATCGAGACAGGCTTTGACTTCCGCAAACTGCACTTTTCACCTACCGGGTTCAGGATTGCCGTACAACATTTTGAACTACAGCGACACGGGCCAAACCGACGAGTTATTCACCGCTGAGTACGCAGAGCGCGCGGAGTCCCTATAAACTCAGGGATTTTAGCCCACATTGGACAGATCGGCGGCTGAAAAGCCATCGGGTAGGAGTTCTGCCAGGGTGCGTTGGCGATAGCTGCCGTCGCTCCGCGCGATAACCACCGGCATCTCCGGCGTGCCGAATTCCTGCATCACCTGACGACACGCGCCGCACGGTGTTCCCCCGTTGACGGTGACGACGGCGACGGCGCGGATGTGATGCGCGCCCTCGGAAATCGCCTTGAGAATGGCGACCCGCTCGGCGCACATAGTCAGCGGATAAACGGCGTTTTCGACATTGCAACCGGTGTACACGCGCCCATCTTCGGTGAGTACGGCGGCACCTACGGGATAATGGGAGTAGGGCGCGTAAGCGCGTTGTTGCGCCGCGATCGCTTCATTCACAAGCTGCACAATGTCAATGCGCACGGTCCCATTCGCCTGTGTTTGCTCTGTCATTGTTTCTCACATTCCTTGATCGGACTGCTCATCTACCTCAACGGACTCTTTGACATTCTCATCGAGTTGCTTGCGGACCCGCGCCGGCACGCCGTAGACCACCGTGCGCGGTGGAACATCGTGCGTCACCACCGAACCGGCGCCTGTTTTTGCCCCTGTGCCGATGTGCACCGGCGCGACCAGCAGTGAGTCCGAACCGATAAAGACGTCGTTCTCGATCACGGTGGGGTGCTTGTGTTCCCCGTCGAAGTTGCACGTGATCGTCCCGGCGCCGATGTTCACATTTTCGCCCACCTGCGCGTCACCCAGATAGCTGAAGTGCCCCATCTTTGCATTGGGACCGAGGGTGCTGTTTTTCATCTCCCCGAAGTTGCCGACATGCGCCCCGCGACACACCCGCGCGCCCTTGCGCAGATGGCTGAAGGGGCCAATGTTGCTGTCTTCTTCCATCACTGCATATTCCAAAACCGAAGCCAAAACCACGCAGCGGTCGCCGATCGTGCAGCTTTCGATGAGGCTGTTGGGGCCGATGACGCAGCCGACGCCGATGGTCGTGTTGCCGCGCAGGTGCGTGTTGGGTTGGATCACGGTATCCTGTCCCAGCGTCACATCCGGGCCGATGTAGGTGCTGGCCGGATCAACGAGGGTGACGCCGGCGAGCATCCAGCGCTCGTTGATGCGCTTCCGCAAAGCGGCCTCTGCCAGCGCCAGGTCAACGCGCGTGTTGACATCCAGGGTCTCTGTGGGATCGGCGGTTGCGACCGTCTGCACCGTCATCCCCGCCCGGGTAGCCAGGGCGATGATAGCAGTCAGTGTGTACTCCCCGGTTCGCGGGTTGGGTTCGATCTGCTCCAGGAATGGCCACAGGGCGGTCGCCTCGAAAACGGCGGCATCGGCGCGCCTCTCAGGGCCGGTGAGCAGGGTGATGGCCGCCTGTTGTTGAGCATGCTGTTCCGTCAGGTGGCGCAGTGTGCCGACCTGCACGAGGGGCATGTCGGCGGAGAGGATCAACACAGATTCGGCCTCGCTTTCAAGCAGTGTGCGGGCCTGGGCGATGGCGTGGGCGGTGCCCAGCGCTTCCGGCTGGACGACGTAGCGGACGCGCTCGCCGCCCCACGCGCGGATGGCGTCTTCGCTTTCCGGCGCTACGACGACGACCGGCGGCGTTGCAGCCAGCTGTATGGCTGCGTCTACGGCATACGCCAGCATCGGGCGTTCGCCTAGCGGATGAAGCACTTTGGGGATATGCGACACAAAGCGTGTGCTCTTACCTGCGGCTAGAATCACAACGGCCAGATTCATGGATGGCTCCTTTCGATCGCGTTGGCGCGTTTGGACGTTGGCACGTTGGCGCGCTGGCCATTTGGACGTTGGAACGTGTCAACGTACCGCTGCCTTCTCAATTATAACATGCCGGAAATGCAAAGCAACCCTTGCTCTCACTTTCCCCAGGGCTTTATCCTTCTCGCTACAGCAACTTCATTTGGCTTCGAGCGGATCGCCAGATCCGCATTGCTCAACCTGTATCAGCTAAAACAGGGAACCGGCGTTCCCCTCGGGGCAAGAGGCAAGAATGATAAGGCCCTGTCACTTTCCCCGTCTCTCATTGCAATCGCCCCTCTTTCAAGTATAATCGCCGATATGGAGGGGTTGCTGTGATCTGGTTGGATGTGTTCGCGGAAGACTTGCCCGGTCCGCTGCGCTTACGGGTGCGTGGACGCAGCATGCGGCCGACATTACGGCCGGGCGACGAGGTGCTGATCCAGCCGGTGACGGCGGACGCGCTCGCGCCTGGGGATTGGGTGGCGCTCCGCGGCGGCTTCCTGCACCGTTACCTGGGACGATACGACGGTTACATCGTGACCAAAGGTGACGGGCATAAGGTTTTCGATCCACCGTGGCCTTCCGAGGCCGTTTTGGGCCGCGTCACCGAAGCCTGGCGCGCCGGACGCTGTTTTTACCGCCGCACGCCTGGGCAATTGCGACGCGAGCGGCTCCTGGCGGTCGGACATTATGTCTTCGGCAACGTGTGGAATGTGCTACGGCGCGTCAAGGCGCTGTTCCTGGCTTTGCTGGTGTTGACGTTCGTGACACCGTATGTGTGGGCCGCCGTCGTCATCGCCGATTTTACCGCCGAGGCGGGGGCTAATTCTATCACCCTGCGATGGGAAACCGCCAGTGAGACGGGCAACCTGGGTTTCTACCTCAGGCGTAGCCTTTCCAAAAACGGCGAATATATCAGAATTTCCGATTTCATTCCTTCGCTAGATGAGGGGGCGGGGGCAGCCTATGAATATGTGGATCCTGATGTGACGCCGGGCGTCACTTATTACTACAAGGTGGAAGATGTGCCGGAAAATGGCTCCCAAGGCAGTTTTAGCGACCCGGTCTGGGCGACCGTACCGCTGAATCCCACGCCTACCTTCACCCCCACACCCACGCCGACCGCCACACCTACCCCTACCATCACCCCCACGCCATTTCCAACCTCCGCGACCCCGACGATCAACCCTACGGTGACCTTCACACCGACCGGGACGGCGACGCCGACACCTCAGCCCACGCCAACTCCCAATCCCAATGTCCGCTTCTGGGCCGAGAAACCAAATTTGGCCGCCGGCGAGTGTACCACCCTGCGCTGGCAGACGTTCAACGTTCGCGCTGTTTTTTTTGACAATGTCGGTGTTGCCGGCGACGGTGCGCGCACTTTTTGTCCATGCGCCGATGAGACCCACACGCTGACCGTAAAATACCTGAACGGCGTTACCGAGAACTTCGTCGTCACCTTGAGTGTCAGCGGTGTGTGCGCGACGCCGCTCCCGGGAACATCCACCTGGACGCCTACGCCGCGTCCCCTGCCTTCTGTCGAACTGCCCGCGACCGCCACGGCGACGCCTGTGCCCGGCGCGACACCCCGTCCGCCGGTCGTGGCGACATTGCCGGCGACCGCCACGAGGCCGCCCACGCCTGCCACGCCTTCTGAAGCTGCTACATCGCCCGTTCCTTATAGCACACCGGTTTCCCCGATCTTGACACCCCCGCCGCCCACGCCGCGTGTGGCTGCAACGCTTGTGCTTGTGGAGGGGGAGTCGCGTGCCTTGAGCGTTGATAACGCACTCTCTGTCTGGCTACTGCTCGTCGGCAGTATCATCGGCCTGGGCTTCATCGGCGCGGGCACATTGTTGTGGAAGCGGCACTCGTGAACCATTGGCCGTGGCGTGGACTTGCGTGGCTGCTGTTGGCGGCGATGTTGGCGTGTCGGCTTGTGCCCGCACCGACGCCGTCGCCGTCGGCTGAGGCATCTGGCGGCTGGACGCTGTGGGTGCGCGACACCGGCCCCCGCTGGCTTGGTCCGGCATGGTGGCACGCCCAGGGCCTCGATCCCCAAAAACTTGACCCTGAGCGGATGCGCTTGATGCGCGGCGCCGAAACGATTCCTGCCTTGTGGCTTCCCGGAGCCGATGGTCCCGGCCTGCTTTTCTACGGTGACGTTGAACCGGGACCGCTGGAGATGCCCGGCAGTTATCATCTCATGCTTGACGCCGCGGGTGCGGCAATGACGGCGCTAACTGCCGCTTCCCCTGTCCACTACCAGAGCACCACAACCGCGACGCTGTGGCTGGAACAGGATAATACCTATCGCCCGACTGCGCCGCAGGGAGCGAACTGGCTCTGGACTTCCTTTAACGCCGCGCCGGCTCTCACCCTCACCGTCTCTCTGACCGGGGCACTCGCTGTGCCCGTCACTTTGACCCTGCGCTTTTGGGGACAGAGCAGCATGCCGCAAAACCCCGATCACCACATCCGTGTTCTATGGAATGGCGCGGTCGTGGATGAGCATTTCTGGGACGGGAGCGCGGTCGAAGAATGGACGGTCGTGGCTCCCGCGCCGCGCAGCGGCGATAACGTCTTGACGTTGATTTCGCCCGGCGACACGGACGCGCCTGTGGAGGTGACGTGGCTGGACCGCGTCGGTGTGGCGTGGCAACGTGCGTTGACCTACACGGGTGGATGGGAAAGTTGGTCTGCCGGACCAGAACCGGCGGCTTGTTGGAACGGCGTTCAGGCAGAACATGTCGCCGTGCTGCTTATGGGGCCGGACGGGACAGCGCGCGGTGGGTTGCTTGAGCCTTCGGCGGATGGGCGCGTGTGCGTTGAGCAGCGTGCGGGAGACCGCGGTTGGCTGGGCGCGCCGGATGCCGCCCCTGCGCCCGACCTGGTGCGCCCACGTGAAACCGTTGACGAGGCGTTGTTGCTGACGGCAGATTACGTGATCCTTGCGCCGCGCCTTTTCCACACGGCGCTCGCTCCGCTGGTGGAAGCGCGTGCAGGTGAAGGGTTATCCGTGGCGCTGGTGACGCCGGAGCAAATCTACGACACGTTTGGCACAGGTGCGCCTGATGCGGCTGTGATCCGGCGGGTTGTGGCGTCTTTGCATACACGCGGGCGGCTGCGTTATTTGTTGTTGGTGGGCGACGCCTCGGCCAAACCCGGCGCGCTGTGGCAGAAAGAGGCCGCGCTTGTGCCGACGGGATGGGTGCGCACCGGCTTTGTAGGCGACACGCCCTCGGATCAGGCGTTGGTGCTCGATGACAACGGTGCGCCGTTGATCGCCGTGGGGCGTTTCCCCGCTGCCAGTGTTGCCGATGTACGGGCGATAGTTGCCAAGACGCTCGCCTGGAAGCCGACCGCGCGTTTGCTTCTGCTGCATGACGACGAGGCGGAATTTGTCTCACTGACCGATGCCCTCGCCGAAGTGTCCACGCCCGATTTACGCCTGGGCGACGAAGAAGCCGATGTCCGCCGCGAACTGTTGCGCTGGCTGCGCGCCGCGCCGGGCGTGCTCGTCTACGTGGGACACGGCAGCTTACCCGTCCTGGGTGACGAGAAGTACCTCACCGTGGATGATGCGGGCGCGTGGGACGGTCCGACGGTCGTCGTCATGTGGACGTGCCTCTCCGCGAACTTTGCCCATCCGCTTCAGACGGGGCTGAGTGAAGCGTGGCTGCGCCACTCCAAAGGCGTCGTTGCCATTGTCGGGCCGACTGCCGAGACAACGACCGGCGATCAATCGGCGATGGCCCTGGCTTTCCAACGTGCCATAATTGATGGCGACACCATCGGTGAAGCCCTTTTGAACGGTTGGCGGGCCGCGCAATCGCAGGATGCAGCAAGCAGTTTTGTGTTGTTGGGCGACCCGGCATTGCATCCGGTCAAGTGAATTAACCGCGAATCGTGCGAATCTTTTCTTCGCTGATTCTTGCCGATTCTGGAGATTGAATGGGTGATCAAGACTACAAGCGTGCCAAACGCCGCGCTGTGCGTTTGGTGAAGGCCGGAGACTATGCCGGTGCCATAGAAATCTTGCAGACGTTGCGCGACAATCCGGTCAAGCCGGCTCGGAAATCCTACGGACTTTTCTTGCTGGCCGTCTGCTTTATCCTGGTGGGCGGCGTGTTGATGGGGTTGGGCGCGCTGTCTCTCCGTCCCTATGATCCGATGGATACGCTCACGCCATCGCCCACGCTGACCGCTTCGCCGACGCCGGAGCCGTTGGTCCCCAGCCGCACGCCAACGCCGGTCGTACCGCCGGGTTCCACCGCCACAGCATCACCGACCTTGACGCCGATGCCGTCGGCTACAGCGACGCCATCTCTGGCGCCGGCATCAACGGCTGCGCCGACAGAATCTGCCACAGCGCCGTCAACGCCGCGTCCCCCGGTGACATCTGCCGGAACGCCGCCAACGCCGCGTCCTTCGCCGACACCGGATTCTCAGCCGGCAACGGCGACACCGCCGCCTACCGAGACGCCGGTTCCTATACCGGCCTCGGATTTCGTCGTGCCCGCCCATGAACGTTTCCGTTTAGGCGTATCCCTGCCCGGCGGAGCAAAAGGGGGCTATGATTTGACCACCTTGCGCGTTGGATGGGTGATGGATTGGGCTGCCCGAAGTGCCCCTGTGTTGCCGCCGGGGGTGGACTACCTGCCTACGGTGCGGATGTCCGGTGGCAAACTCTCTCCTGATGCGGCAACGTTGACGGCGGTGGCGGCAGCGCGCCCCGGTTCCACGTGGCTCATTTCCAACGAACCGGATGTGCGCTGGCAGGATAATGTGGACCCGCCGACGTATGCGCGGCTTTATCACGAAGCCTATACGGCGATCAAGGCAGGCGATCCCTCGGCCATCGTAGCGGCGGGGGGCATTGCCCAGCCCACGCCCCTGCGCTTGCGCTATCTCGATCTCGTGTTGGAGGCTTACCGCAGCGAGTTCGGTGCGGCGCTTCCGGCGCAAGCCTGGCATATCCACAATTATATGCTCCATGAGGAACGGAATTCCTGGGGGGTAGACATTCCGCCGGGCATCCCCGACAATACCGGCATCCTCTACAGCATTGACGATTCCGGCAACCTGGAGGCTTTCCGTTCGCAAATCTACGCTTTCCGCCGCTGGATGGCGTCGCGGGGGTACGGCGGTCAGCCGCTCATCGTTTCCGAATTCGGGGTGCCGATGCCGGAGGATTACGGCTTCCCGCCGGAACGCATGGCCGAGTTTATGCGCGAAACATGGCGTTTCTTCTTGACGGCGGCGGATGGCGGGCTTGGCGATCCCAACGACGGCGGGCGTTTGGTGCAACGCTGGTGCTGGTTTAGCCTATATTATTCAGTCTATCCGACCGGCAATTTGATCGAGAAAGATGGACGCTGGACGTTCCTGGGACGGACGTGGATTGCGTATGTGAGTGATTGAGTATGAAAGCATGGTGGGCACAATTTAAGGAGCGCGTGCGAGTGCTGCGTTGGATTGTGAGCCTCGGCGTGATGGTTCTCTCGGTGTGGCTGTTGATCCGCGAGCTAGATTGGGCGCAGGTTCTCGGCGCGTTGCGAGCGGCGGACTATGCCTGGGTAATCGTCGGTGTGCTGGCGATTGTGGGGACGTTCTTCTCGCGTGTGTGGCGCTGGCAGGCGCTTTTGTGG
Organism: Anaerolineae bacterium; assembly: GCA_035373625.1. Classification (GTDB taxonomy): domain Bacteria; phylum Chloroflexota; class Anaerolineae; order B4-G1; family SLSP01; genus DSWT01. Next base: position 56,577 of record DAOSNS010000001.1, read on the forward strand.
CGTGCCGAGTTGCGCTTCTGGCCGGCGTTGACGGCGCTGCTGGTGGGACAGGTGGCGAACCTGGTGTTGCCGATGCGCGGCGGCGATCTGGTGCGCGCGATGTGGGTACGTCCAGAGCGCGCCACCGAACGCAGCGCGGGCGCGTCGGAAGCGCTGGGTAGTGTAGCGCTGGAAAAGGTTTGGGACCTGCTGGCGCTGCTGCTGTGCGGCCTGCTGTTGCTGGCGCTTGTACCTTTGCCGGCGTGGTTCTCGCAATCCACGTGGTCCACGGCGGGGATTCTGGTTATCGGTGGCCTGGTGCTGTGGGCCGGCTTGCGCTGGCAAGACGTATTGTTCCGCTGGGCGGCGCTCGTCCTGGCGCGCTTTCCGGCCGGATGGGACAAGGCGTTGCTGCCGCGCTTGCAACGTCTGGCGCAGGGCTTGAATTCGCTGCAAAGTGCCCAGGCTTCGGGACGTGTTTTCCTGTGGACGGTGGTCTATTGGGGATGCGGTGCGCTGGCAAATTGGGCAGTGATGCGCGCGTTTGGCGTACAGTCGCCGGTTGCCGCCATCTTTTTGCTGGCGGCGTTGATGGTAGGCAACGCGGTTGTGCCGACGCCGGCGCGCCTGGGCGTCTTCGAGGGCCTTTGCGTGGTCTCATTGGGGCTGTTTGACGTGCCTTACGATCTGGCGCTGGCCATTGGCCTGGTGTTACATCTCGTGGTGATGGGACCGCCGTTGATCGCGGCGGGACTGCTGGCCTCGTTGTCTCAGTTGATGCGGAGGCTCCATGAATCAGCTTGAATACTCGGTCATTGTGCCGGCCTATCAGGCGGCAGATGTCATCGGGGCGTGTGTGCGGACATTGGCGCAGCAGACGGTGGAACGTGCGCGTTACGAAATCATCGTTGTAGACGATGGCTCGACCGACGGTACAGCAGACGCGGCGCGGGAAGCCGGCGCAGATCGTGTGGTGCGTGTCCCTCACGGGGGGCCGGCGGCGGCACGCAATGCCGGCATTGCGGCTGCACAAGCCGAGATCGTCCTGTTCACCGACGCCGACTGTGAGCCATCGGAAAATTGGATCGCGCGGATGGTCGCGCCGTTTGCGGATCCCCAGGTGATGGGCGTGAAGGGCACCTATCGCACGCGCCAGCAATCGTTGATTGCCCGGCTGGTGCAATTGGAATTTGAAATCCGTTACGCGCGCATGGCCGAATTGCCGCACATTGATTTTGTGGACACTTACGCAGCGGCATACCGTCGGGCACTTCTTGTCGAGTATGGCGGCTTTGATACCGCCTTTCCGATTCCCTCGGCAGAAGATGTGGACCTATCTTTCCGCCTGGCGCGCGCCGGACACCGGCTGGTTTTCGCGCCCGAAGCCTGGGTCTGGCACCGACATCCGGCGACGTTGGGGCGCTATCTGGCCCGCAAAGCGCGCTTTGGCTACTGGCGCGCGCTGCTCTACGTCCGCTATCCCGACAAAATCTCCGGCGACGCGCACACCGACCCCGCGCTCAAGCCCCAATTCGCGTTGGTGGCGTTGCTGGGTCTGGCGGCCATGGTGGGGTTGTTCTGGCGACCGGCGTGGATCGCGGCAGGGGTGCTGCTCGTGGCTTTTCTGGCGACGACGCTGCCTTTTGTGCGCTGGGCATGGCGGCGTGATCGGGCGGTGGCGGTGATCTGGCCCGGTGTGACGCTGCTTCGCGTAGTTATACAAGGCTTGGGGTTGGCGCTTGGCCTGGTGCGGCAAATCGTGACGAAATGAACGCTCGTGCGCGTCTGCCGATTCCACTGCTGGCGGGAAGCCTCGCTCTGCTGGTCTACGGATTGACGCTGGCGCCTTCGCTCACCTGGGCGCATTGGGGGGCGGACGGCGGTGACTTCATCACGGCGGCGGTTACCGGACGGATTCCACACCCGCCCGGTTTTCCCCTTTACCTGACCCTGGCGCGCCTCTTTGTCCTTCTCCCGTTGCGTGACCCGGCCTGGCGGCTCAACCTGCTCTCGGCGGTGATGGCGGCCGGGACCGTTACATTGACCGCGTTGATGTTACAGCATCAGGAAAAATCCTCCTGGATTGTGCTCGCGGCGTCGCTCACCCTGGCGTTTGCTCCACTGTTCTGGTCGCAATCGCTCATCACGGAAGTCTACACGACGGCGGCGTTCTTTGTGGCGTTGGCAAATAGTGAATGGCGAATGGCAAATGGCAAATGGCGAATGGCAAATGGCGAATTAAGCATTATGGATCACGCCTCACGGATCACGAGTTCCCAATGGGTTTTAGCGGGGATTGTGTGTGGCTTGGGGATGTCTGTGCATCCGACGTTGGCGCTCCTGGCTCCGCTGTGGGCTGCTTATATGCTGAGTGGTTGCAAGAGTGCGATTTCCAAATGGCAGTTCCAGACCCCTGTCTACCGTCTATCGTTTACCGTCTACCTTATCGGTTTGTGCATTGGCTTGCTTCCCTATGCGCTCTTGCCGTTCCTCGGCCCGTGGCCACAGCCGTGGGGAGATATGCGCACCTTCGCCGGTTGGTGGGATGTCGTGCGCGCGCGACTGTACTGGGGGTATGCTTTTGGGTTGCCGCTGGTCGAATGGCCCGCACGGGTGCTGGCGTGGGCAACGTTGCTGGCGCGGCAATTCACGCCGGTGGGCGGCGCACTGGTGTTGCTCGGCGGTTGGCTACAATGGCGAACTCATCGCCGGGAGGTATTGGGTCTGGTCATAGCGGGCAGCCTGTTAAGTTTGTTCGCCATTGGCTACGCCACGCCGGATTCACTGACATATTTATTGCCCCTGTTGCTCCTTTTTGTCCCCTTGCTTGGCGCGGGTTTGCGCTGGCTGGTGGACAACGGCTTACCTGTCTGGGCGACATTGACCCTGCCGTTGATCTTGCTCGTGTGGAACTGGCAAGCTGTAGACCTGCACCGTGATGATGAGGCAGTATTGTGGTACAATCGTGTATTGGCGGCGGCCCCGCCGGAGGCCGTTCTGCTGACCACTCAGGGTGATGCATACACTTTCGCGTTGTGGTATGCCCAGGAGGCTTTGGGCCTGCGGAAGGATGTGCTGGTCATTGATGGGAATTTGTGGTGGCAAGAGAGTTACCGGCAGTTCTTATGTCGTCAGACGGGACGGGCGGCTGTCGTGCCGGAGGATTTGGCGCTGGGTCGGCCTGTATGTCGGGTCGTTAAAGAAGGTGTGATATGTCCGTAATTGATCGCAATAAACGCAAAATCGCACTAGGGCTGGTGATAGCGGGTCTACTCTTGATCGTGTTTTGGGTAGGGCAGACAGGCTATGCGGCAGTGTCGTTGGCGCGTTCGCTGAAGACGGCCCAGACATTGCTCGATGGTGATCCTATGGCGGCCGATGTGAGCACATTGGGAAAGCTGCTGCGTCAGACGCGGCGCGATGTGGTGACCCTCCGCCGTAACGTCGGTTGGCTGGCCGGCATAGGACCGGCGTTCCGCCGGCTGCCGAAAGTCGGACCCCTGCTGGGCGATGCGCCCGCGCTGCTTACCCTGGCGGATGGGCTGACCGAAGCCGGCGCGCTGCTGTGGGATGCGGCGGAACCGGCGTTGACGGCATCCAACACCGGCGGCTCGATGTTGGAGAAGGCGCCGGAGGTCTTCTCACGGCTCTCACCGAACCTGCCACGCGCTCGCGCCGCCGTCGCCAGAGCGCTTGAGGCTTATGCCACTCTGGATGTGGCTGCTTTGCCGGGCCGCGTTCAGGGACCGCTGACGAAGATCGGCCCGCTGCTGCCGCTTTTAGATGATGGGCTGACGCTCGCCGGGATGGGGCCGACGCTACTGGGATTGGATGCACCGCGCACCTATCTGGTGTTGGCCATTAACGATGGTGAACTACGAGCCGGTGGGGGATTCATCAGTGGCGTGGGCGAAATACACCTTGAATCCGGAAAGGTGGCAGGCATGACCTTTATGGATAGTTATGCCGTGGACGACTTCAAGCAACCCTATCCCCTTGCGCCGGAGGCGTTGCGTCAGTTCATGGGGATAGATTTGCTGGTGTTTCGTGATAGCAACTGGTCGCCCGATTTCCCGACGGCGGCGCGGCAGGCATTGGCGCTGTATCGTCCTGCCCATCCTGTCACCGTGGACGGCATTGTTACCGTGGACATGCAGGCAGCGCAACGATTGATAGATGCATTTGGTCCCCTCAAGCTGCCCGACACGGACGAACCCGTGACCGGCGCAACCCTGCTGGAATATCTCTACAGCGCATGGGCGCCGGAAGACGGCAATCTGACCGGTGAATGGTGGAAACAACGCAAGGCGTTTATGGGGACATTGGCCGAGGCCATTATGGGGCGCGTGGCCGGTGGGGATGTGAACTGGTTGGCCCTGCTGAAGGTTGGACGACAACTTATCGCCGAAAAACACGTTATGATGTACTTTGTGGATGCGAATGTACAGACATTGCTGGCATCGCGTGGATGGGATGCCGGGTTGCGTGTCCCGCAGGGCGACTATGCTATGGTGGTCGAGGCGAATGTGGGATACAACAAAGCCAGCGCCAAACTGGATCGTACCTTCGCCTATGCCGTTGATCTTACGCAATCCCCGCCGCGTGCGACGATGACGCTCGCCTACACCCATACAAGTCAGGTGGACATTGCCTGTGTTCCCGAAGCGCGTTACGATCCCGAATACACACAGATGATGGATCGCTGTTACTGGGGCTATTTGCGGCTTTACGTACCGCAGGGTGCGCAATTGCTTCAAGCCAGCCGTCATCCGATCCCGGCGGAAGCTGTCGCCAACAAGCAGGCATGGGAAGGAAATGCGCGTGTCACGGTGGCACCTGAGGGGCCGTACACCGTTTTTGAGCAAGCGCTGCTTCTGCCGACGGCATCGCGGGCAACCGTGTATTTTACGTATACTTTGCCGGACAAGGTCGTTCGGCGAAACGCTGATGGCACATTCACCTATCATCTGTTATGGCAGAAACAGGCGGGATTGGTGGGTGTGCCGGCGCGTGTGGTCTTGCGCCTCCCCCAAAATGCTGTATTATGTCCCTCGCAGCCCCATCTCCGTGTCGGTGACGCGGGCACAGTGTTTGTGGATATGGCGCTGCACATAGACCAAGAATTGAGTATCTGCTATACCATAGGAAGGTAACATGATGAACAAGCGCTATTGGCTATTGGCAGGATGGCTGCTTATGACACTGGTGCTATCCATTTTGGCAGCGATGCCGACGGTCTGGGCGGCAAGTTCACAGCAGGAAAACTGGACTGTGCCGACTCGTACCCCGACGCCGGGACCGACGACACCGCCGCCCCCGACGACGCAGCCGCCTCAGCCGACTACCCCGCCGGCGACACAGCCGCCGTCGCCCACCGAACCACCGCCGCCTGCTCCTACAGCAACACCTATACCGCGGGTCTCTTCTACCGCGAGTCCGACACCTGTCCCTGTAACCGCGACGTCGGTACCTGCAACCCCCACGATAGCCGAAACGCCGTCTTCTCCAGGTGAAACTGGAATGACGCCCACACCGGGCGGAACTGCAACTTCATCACCTGATGTGGCATCACCGGGCACGCCGGCGGCCTCTGAGCCGGCTACTCCAGAGATGACGGCGACATCTGCACAAGAAGCGGCTGTCGGGTCCCCGGGTATAACGCCATCGCCATCGGCCACTGCAGAGCAACCCGTTATCCCGATGGTAACGCCACTTGGGAATGCGTCAAAGTCGGCGCCTCGAAACACGGGTGGAGCGTGGCTCTTCTTTGGTGGTGTGGGCTTGTTGCTCATTGGTCTGGTATTATTACTGCTGTGGCGACGGCAGGGATGAGTGAGGGCATCGGTGACACAACCCGTCGTTGTTTTCGATCACGTTTCCAAAACCTTCAATCTGCATAGCAACCGCTCTCGTTCGTTTCAAGAAGTACTGATCAATTTGGGACGGCGTCAACCGCATGTCCGCGACGATCTGCATGCCCTGCACGATGTCAGTTTTACCGTTGAGCAAGGCACGACCGTGGGCTTCATCGGGCCGAACGGGGCCGGCAAGAGCACCCTGCTCAAACTCATCGCACGCATCCTGGAGCCTGATTCTGGCACGGTCGCCGTGCATGGCCGCGTGGGCGCCCTGCTGGAGCTGGGTGCGGGCTTTCACCCGGAACTGAGCGGGCGCGAGAACATTTACCTGAACGCTTCGATTATGGGGCTGAGCCGCCGCGAAGTGGACCGGCGCTTTGATGAAATCGTGGCTTTTTCGGAGCTGGAACGGTTCATTGACGTGCCGGTAAAGCATTACTCTTCGGGGATGTACGTGCGGCTGGGGTTTGCCGTGGCGGTCAACATCGCCCCGGAGATTCTGCTGGTGGATGAAGTGCTGGCGGTGGGAGATGCGGCGTTTCAGCGGAAGTGTTTTGACCGTATTGACTGCATGCGTGCTGAAGGGGTTACGTTGTTATTTGTCTCTCATAGCGCCGAGGCGGTACGGACACATTGTTCGCGGGCAATCTGGTTGGATGGCGGCTGTTTGATCGCCGACGGGACTGCTGAGTCTGTCGTACAAAGGTATATGACGCATGCCTGGGAAAAAGATGAAGGGCGATTGCAAGCGGCAAATGTGCAGCGTTGGGGTACAGGGCGAGTACAAATCACGCAAGTACAATTGCTCGATGGCCGGGGAAGAGAAACACAACTTTTCGAGACCGGTGAACCAATGACTGTAGTTATGCATTATCAGACAACAGAGCGTGTGGAGCATCCTATATTTGGCCTGGCGATTCATCGCAACGACGGTACACATGTCACCGGGCCGAATACCCGGGTAGGCGGATTGGATATTGCCTCTATTGAGGGAACGGGAAAAGTGTCTTATAGCGTGGAAGTTTTGCCGCTTCTAGAAGGTTCCTATGCACTTTCCGTGGCTGTGGTGAGCACTGACTATTCTGAGATGTACGATTATCATGATCGGATATATCCCTTTCGCGTGCGCATCCCAGAGGATGGGGAACAGTATGGCATAATCGCATTCGGTGGTCACTGGAGCCATGATGATTGTTGAGGATTATAAAGAGTTAAGCTATGCATAAAACCATTCCGGCTGAATATTATGATGCTTACTATTATGCGTATGATTGTGGGCGGCCTTACCAACGAGATGAGACCTGGCTTGCATTTTTTGGCCGAATTGCCGAGCTTATTGATTTAGACTTACACCCACGTACTGTACTTGACGCCGGTTGTGCAATGGGATTTCTGGTAGAGAAACTCCGTGAACGTGGTGTTGAGGCGTATGGAATAGATATATCGGAGTATGCGATCCAGAACGTTCACGAATCCGTGCGCGATTTCTGCCAGGTTGGCTCCGTTACCGTTCCTTTTTCTCGGCATTATGATCTGATTGTGTGCCTTGAGGTACTGGAGCACTTATCCCCTACCCAGGCGCGAGAAGCAATTGCTAATTTTTGTCAACACACAGAGCAGGTGCTTTTTTCATCTACACCATTGGATTATCGAGAAGCCACTCATATTAACGTACATCCCCCTGAGTATTGGGCTGAACTGTTTGCCAGGCAAGGTTTTATACGTGATGTGGATTATGATGCTTCCTTTATCACCCCATGGACCGGCTTATTTCGTCGGGTGGAAGTCACTGTTCCAGAACTGGTACGGGATTTCGAACGTCGCTGGTGGTTACAACAGCGGGAGATCTCTGAACTACGTGCTGTACTTTTTGAGACCAGAACCTTGATGCAACAACAGGAGAATGAAATGACGATGCTGCGTGCTGAAGTCACGCAATTGAAGGCTGAGGTCACCGGATTTAGGAATGGCAGAATAATGCGTTTGTTATTGGGCGTACAGAATTGGTTGAAGAAAGTGACTTAACCTCTAGTTCCCGCTAAATGGTACAGAGGAAAGAGTTGATAATGGACTCAAAGATGATACTCTAGTTACAACCGGATGGACACGGAGATGTTCGACTATCATGACCGTTTGTATCCTTTTCGGGTCTATCCGGGCAAATCGCCGGAACGGTACGGGTTGATGACTCTGAATGGGCATTGGCGGTTGGATGCAGACTGATGACCCGTAAATCAGTTTTGATCTTTAGCCATGAGCCTGTTGGTCCACACATGGCCGGTCCAGCGATACGTTATGTGGCACTGGCCACAGTTCTGGCGCGTGAGTTTGATGTTGTGTTGGCGACTTCGAAGTCGTCAATGCCTGCCCCAATTTCATTTGAAGTGCGCGAATATGATCAACAACCTTGGGAGCAGGTACGCGCATGGTGTGATGAAGTGGACGTAGTCTTGTTGTCCGGCGACATATTGGCAACCTTTCCTCGTCTGGCGGAACTCCCCTTGCCCATTGTTATTGATGGATATGATCCTCACCCGGCAGAAAGTTTGATGCGTATGGCGCAACACGCTTTTGACCTGCGTTTGGCCACGTATGATTACAGTGTGGATCTTCTGACCCGCCAGTGTTTAGCGGGAGATTTTTTTCTTTGCGCCAGTGAGACGCAATTCACATGGTGGATGGGCTTGCTGGTAGTTACTGGGCGCATCAACCCGTATACATTTGATGAAGATCCGACATTACGGCATTTGTTGGCTATCGTGCCATACGGGTTGCCTATGGAGGATTTACCTGATATCCCGTCTGGCTTTGATATTCCCGGCATTCCACCGTGCGCTCCGGTGTTGTTATGGGGAGGAGGGCTGTGGGACTGGCTTGATCCTATCACTGCCATTCAGGCTTTGCCTTACGTGTTGGAGCAGGTACCTGAGGCGCGTTTGTTATTTCCCGGAACACGTCATCCTGATGTTAACGTTGCTCCGATGCGGATGGTGGAACTGGCTCGCCAGGTTGCGCGAGACCTGGGTCTGTTGGACACACGTATTATCTTCGGTGATTGGGTACCCCGTGCTCAATGGCCTTACTATTTGCAGCGGGCGGCCGTAGGGCTTTCTTTGCATTTAGATACCATTGAGACGCGTTTGGCATTCCGCAGCCGTTTGATGGAGTATATCTGGGCGGGTTTGCCAATGGTTGTCTCGCGTGGCGACGAAACCAGTGCCCTGGTGGAGCGCTATGGATTGGGATATACAGTGGATTTTCAGGCTGAAAAGGAAGTGGCAGAAGCGATTATTACTCTCTTGAAGCGTCCCAAGCAGGCCTGGGCCGCAGGTTTTACCCGCGCGCGCGCCGACTTTGCCTGGGAACATGTAGCACAGCCTTTGATTGAGTTTTGTCGTGCTCCTCGCATTGCACCAGATAAGCTGGCTTTGGGAACGGCGCTTGGTAATCCACGTTATAGAGCAGAATTGCAACTCTTGCGTCAACAGCAGGACGCAGCCTTATGTGAATGTGAGAGATTGAAAGATTTAGTGCAACGTTATGAAAGTGGTTATTTTATGCGCTTCATGCGCTGGATAAAGCGTTTCGCTCGGAGGTAATATGGACCGTTATGCTCATCTTATTACGGATTTCAACTCTCCGCCTGGACATCCTTCACGACCGACTTTCGGTTATCGTCCTAAACATTTACAATCCGATCCTGTCGTTAGTATTATCACAGCTTATTACAATGCCCCGCCGGTGTTTGTCGAGACCGAAGCAGCGGTGTTTGGACAGTCGTTGCAACAATGGGAGTGGCTCATTGTGAATGATGGTTCGACTGATCCGGCGTCGTTGGAGATGTTGGCCAATGTTCAAATGCGAGATCCGCGGGTACGCGTGTTACATTTTGCCAGGAACAACGGTCTGCCTTCTGCGCGTAACCTGGCGTTGCAAGCAGCGCGAGGACGCTATATATTTTTCCTCGACGTAGATGATCTTATTGAGCCGACGACATTAGAAAAACTGGCATGGTTTTTGGAGTCTTATCCGGAGTTTGCATTTACGAAAGGCTCTACGACAAGTTTTGGTGGACAGACTTACCATGCTACGGCGAATTTTGAAGCCGGAAACATGTTTTTGGATAGAAACCCTGTTGATGTTATGGCTCTTGTGCGCCGTGAGGCTTTACTTGCCGTGGGTGGATTTGATGCCTCTCTCGTTCATGGTTTGGAGGATTGGGATCTTTGGCTTCGATTGGCAGACCACGGCTATTGGGGCTATGGTGTACCGGAATTTCTGGATTGGTATCGTCGTCGGGCCAACCATGCCGACCGTTGGCAGAGCTGGACCAAAGATGGTTTAGCCACCATGCGCGCCACCTTGCGTCAGCGCTACCCACGGTTGTTTCGCGAGGGGATCCCCGTGCGCGCTCCACGTCCCTTGCTGCCGTATGCCGATGTGCCAGAGGCTTTGCCGTTTAAAAATCCGCTCAGTAAGGACAAACCGCGTCTTTTGTTGATTGCACCGTGGATGGCTATGGGGGGCGCGGATAAGTTTAATTTGGATTTTCTGACGCAATGGCGTCTCCATGGATATGAATGTTCGATAGTCACGATGTTTGACTATAATTATCAATGGTATCGGGAATTTGTGCGCCTTACGCCTGACGTGTTTATCCTTCCATATTTCTTGCACCCTACGGATTATGCTCGTTTTTTGGATTATCTTATAACATCGCGCTGCTTTGACACGGTCATGGTTTCTAACAGTGAGTTAGGCTATAAGTTATTGCCTTATTTGCGTGCGCGTCATCCAGAAGTAACTTACGTAGATTATGTGCATATGGAAGAAACTTATTGGAATAATGGGGGATATCCTCGCATGGGGGTGGCTTACCAAGATGTGCTCGATATGAATATCGCATCATCGCATCACGTCAAAGAATGGATGGAGCAGCGTGGCGGAGATGGCCGGCAGATTGAAGTAGCCTATACCAATGTGGATACCGAGCGGTTTTGCCCTGATCTTGATCTACGGCGTAAAACGCGCGCCTTGTTGAACGTGCGCGAGGAAGTCCCCATCATCATCTATGCCGGACGTATTTGCGCGCAGAAACAGCCACGTGTTTTTGCTCATGTAATGCGCAATCTGAACGCCGCTAATCATCAATTTGTTTGCTTGGTGTTAGGGGATGGTGAGGACCGGCGTTGGTTAGCGCGGTATGTGCGTCGTCACCGCCTTGGCAAGTGCGTGCGGCTCTTAGGTGCTGTGGATAACACGCGGATGCGTGAATTTTTGGCTGCTGCTGATATTTTCTTCTTACCTTCACAAATGGAAGGTATTGCTCTAGCGATATACGAGGCCATGGCAATGGGGTTGGCGATCGTTGGTGCCGACGTTGGTGGGCAGAAAGAACTGGTGACTCCGGACTGTGGCGTGCTGATTGAACGCAGTAGTTTTGAGAATGAAGTGCAACGTTACACAACCGAACTGGCTAGTTTGCTCATAGATCCTGAAACCAGGCGTGCGATGGGGGCCGCAGCGCGCCTGAGAGTAGAACAGTACTTCCCTCTACCGCAGATGGGCGAGCGGATGCTTGCCTTGTTACAGCGCGCTCAGCATTTACACGACACAAACCCCAAACCAGAGGTGTCTCGTGGTTTAAGCCGGGAGTATGTTACCTTGGCATTGGAAGAAAAACGCCTTTTTGACGTATTGCAACCATTGGCAAAGTACAGTATGCTGGAAGGTTTACGCTGGCAAGTGCGAGCGCGCTGGGCTTCATTTGAGGCTGTGATGCGGTATGGTGCTCTGGGACCGTTGGGGCGTTTGCTGGAAACGTTGCGTCCGTTCAAGGATGCTGTATGGATTACGGGGCATCGCGTCAAAGTCGCTTTAGGGATAGCGAAAGATTAAACCTATGGGGAATGTCATCACGATAGTCATCCCTACCTTGAATGCCGGCCCTGGCTTTCAACGGTTGCTGGAGCGTATTGTGTCGCAGCGTGTGTCTGCGGCTATTGAGATCGTGGTTATAGATTCAGGCTCCACAGACGGAACGCCCGATGTGGCGCATAGGGCCGGCGCACAAGTACTTGCGATACCCCAACGCCAGTTTAACCACGGGCGTGCACGTAACCAGGCTATTAGCATAGCACGCGGCGACTACGTTGTGCTAACAGTACAAGATGCTTTGCCGGCGGACGCGAATTGGTTGGCGGCTTTGGTGACGGCGTTGGAAGACACGACGATTGCTGCGAGTTATGGACTGCAAGTTGCGCCGTCTGATGCTGCGCCGTTGGCGCAAGTCCGTAGCTTGCTATGGCAGCGCGTTCATGCCGAACCACAAACCCAATCGGTGGCTTCGCCTACAGCCTTTTGGAGTCTCTCTCCACAGGAGCGTTTACGCTTGGCAGTCTTTGATGATGTAACGGCTTGTTTACGCCGTAGTGTGTGGGAGAGAATCCCATTGCCGGAAATGTCATTTGGCGAAGACCTGGCGTGGGCGGTGTCTGTTTTATTAGCCGGCTATCGGTTGGCATACGTCCCGGATGCGCGTGTGGAACATGCTCATGAGCGACCGATGACGTATGAACTACGGCGCGCGTTTGTCAATGGACGTTTGCGCGGGCGTGTGTTGGCCTGGCCACCTTTTGCGTTAAGCCAACGCACCGCTTTTGCGTTATGGCGTGAGGCGCGCCAGCCACAACTGTTGCGCAAATATGGCGATCTACGCGATCCGGCGCTTATTTTGGAGCGACTGGATGGAGAGTTGTACCACTGTAATGCACATCCTGCACAGCCCTTCTTGCAGATCTACCGGCAAGTATTAGAGTTTGCGTGGAGCCTTGTAGAAACGGCGCGTGAGCTGTTTCCCGGAACTAACTTACCGGAGGGACTGTGGGCGCAGTGCGCACAGTTTGCTACTGTCGCGGTCATCGGCGAAGTGCTCGGTACAACATCTCTGGCGCTCCATGGGCCGCTGTGGTGGGCATTGCGCTACTTCTTGGAACGTGGCGTTTAGATGAGGACCGGCCAATGCGCATAGCATTAGTTGTGCATAAATTCCCCCCAGCATCTTACGGGGGAACTGAAACCTATACTTACAACCTTGCTCAGGGCCTGGCTACGCGTGGGCATGAAGTGAGCGTTTTCTATCGCGACGATGGAGACGGCAGCGCCTTCCGCGAGGGGTGGCAGACAACTGCTGCTTTCAAAACATGGCGAGTCGGGCGCGCGTTTGTCACTGCGACGGCTGACCCGGCGCGCTTGTTCTTCGATACATTTCTCAACCGGGATGTAGAGGCTTCTTTTGCGCGTTTTCTGGCAGAGGCGCGCCCTGAATTGGTTCACTTTCAGCACCTTATGTTGCTTTCCGTCCGTTTACCAATGTTGGTGCGCCAAGCCGGCATCCCCATGCTTTTAACCTTGCACGACTACTGGTTCAAGTGTGCTAATTCACAGTTGGTTTGGCCGGATGAGCGAATATGCCGGGGCAAGCTGGCGGGCATTAACTGCGCGCGTTGTGCAACGGCACGCGTCGACTCTCCTCTGCTGAAGCTGTTCCGTCCAGCCTTCGCGCCGCTTTTTTGGTGGCGTGACTGGCTGGTCCGCCGGGCGGCGCTCTGTATTGGGCGCTTTATATCCCCCTCGCAGTTTTTGGCCGATCAGTATCGCGCTGTGGGATTCCCCGGAGATAAACTCACCGTGTTGGAAAACGGGATAGACCTGGACCGCATCCGGTCTTTTCCACGCCAGTCTGTTGCTGACCAAATATTGCGTGTAACCTATCTTGGCTCGTTAGCATGGCAGAAGGGTGTCCATATTCTGGCAGCAGCTTTGCGCGGTTTACCGCCCGCACGGATTCGTTTGCGGATTTTTGGGAACCCCAATGTTTTCCCGGACTATGCAGCGCGGCTCAAAGACCTATGCGACCCTCACAATACCGTTTTGGAAGGCCCAATCCCTAATTCGCGTGTTGGTCAGGTGTTGGCGGAAACCGATATATTGGCTGTGCCTTCGTTGTGGTATGAAAATTCGCCGGTGGTGATTCAGGAAGCACATGCCGCCGGGACGCCGGTGCTGGCGTCACGCCTGGGCGCTTTGTCGGAGAAAGTGCGCGATGGTGTGGATGGCCTGCTGGTGTCGCCCGGTGATGTGGCTGCCTGGCGTGCCGCGCTGCAATACCTATTGGATACGCCGACCGAGTTGGAACGGCTGCGCGCCAATGTGCTTTTGCCTTTGCCTTTGGCGGAACATGTGAAATTCATAGAGGCATTGTATACCCTGGCGGTTGAAGAACGAAAGAACACCAAACCGACCAGACGATGATTAACGCCTTAATCCCCAGCCGATCCTCGGTTTCTGCCGATCAGAGTTTAAAGATTTGCCAGAACGAACACAAGAAAGTACAATGCTGTCAGTGAGATGAATGGGCCATGTTTAAATTCTATGATCCCGGTCGGTTGATAGATGCTGAGTTGTCTTTGTCTCTGGTTGAGACTTGTCCCGGCGACCCCTATCGTAACTATGTGCCGGCCTACCGCTTTCGGATGATGGTAGATGGGCACCCGCAAGAAGTCGGACGCATTGAACTGCGCGTCGGCAACACCGACCATATTATCCTGTATGCGGGGCATATCGGTTACCGGGTGCTGCCGTTGTATCGTGGGCATCATTACGCTGCCAGAAGTTGTCTCCTGCTCTTGCCCCTGGCGCGCCGTCACGGCTTGAATCCCCTGTGGATCACCTGTAATCCCGACAACTACGCCTCCCGGCGGACGTGTGAACTTGTCGGCGCCACGTTTGTCGAAATCGTTGATTTGCCGAAGGATACGGAAATGTATCAGATGGGCGAGCGGCAAAAGTGTCGGTATCGGCTGGATTTATGATTGGATGATTGTTGATTGGAGATCGGGTGTTGAGAAGCAGCACATTGCTACTTTAGTGGGACGTAGATAAACGCGGATGCACGCTGATTATTAAAAATCTGCGTTCGCCTGTGAAAATCAGCGTCCGAAATAAGTACCGTTGGTTCACAAACATACTTCTTTTGGAGGTTAGTCTATGTCAGCCGTAAAAGTTGCCATCATTGGCGCAGGCAGCGTTGTCTTCTCTCTCGGCCTGGTCAAAGACCTGTGCCTTACCGAGAGCCTGAAGGGCAGTATGATCCACTTTATGGACATCAACGAGGAGCGGTTGGACGTTGTCTACCGATTGGCGCAACGCTATGCCGAGGATTTGGGCGCGGACCTCAAATTCGCGCGCACCTTGAGCCGCGAGGAGTCGCTCCAGGACGCCGACTTTGTCATCAATACGGCGACGGTCACGCACAACGAGTACTTCGCCAAACGCCGCCGCGAATTGACGGCACGGTATGGCTATTTCTACGGTCACACCGGCATGCCGGAGTACCATAACTTGCAACTGATGCTCGATGTGGCAAAGGATGTGGAACGTATCGCGCCGGAAGCGTGGATTTTACAAGCGGGCAATCCCGTCTTCGACGGCACAACGCTGATGGGCCGCGAAACCGATGTGAAGGTGTGTGGCCTGTGCCACGGGCACTACGGCTATCGCCAGGTCGCACGCACCATCGGCCTCGATCCCGATAAGGTAACATGGCAGGCGCCCGGCCTCAACCACAACATCTGGTTGACGCACTTTTACTATGAAGGCCAGGACGCCTATCCCATTCTGGATCGCTGGATCGCCGAGAACATCCGCCAATACTGGGAAGATCACAGGGAAACCGGTGTCCCCGCGCAATGGTCGCCTGCTGCCATTCACCAGTACAAGATGTACGGCCTGTTCCCCATCGGTGACACGCCCCGTAGCGGAGGCTGGTGGTATCACACCGACCTGGAGACGCGTATACGCTGGTACGGCGCGGGCGGCGGCGGCGACACACCCGCGGGCCGCGACCGCATCCTGCGTGAGAAGGAGGAAAAGTACGCGCAGATGAAGGCCGCCGCTTATGATCCACAAGTGCGTCCGATCACGATGTTCGGCAGCACCAAAACGACCGAGCAGCACATCCCCATCATAGACGCGCTGGTCAATGACCATGAATATCGCGCGCAGGTCAACGTGCTGAACAACGGCGCGCTGCCCGGCCTGCCCGACGATGTTGCGGTCGAAGTGCCCGCTATCGTCAACCGCATGGGCATCCAGCCGCTTCGCGTGGACCCGCTGCCCAACAAAATCATGCTGGAATGTATCTACCCCGACTGGCTGGAGATGGAGCGTACCCTGGAAGCGCTGCTCAGCGGTGACAAATCCATGCTGCTGTTCGGCATCTTGCAAAGCCACCAGACACGCTCCTATGATCAGGCCGTAGAAGTATTGGAAGCATTGTTCAACATCGAACCCAACGAGCCGATGGCCTACATCGAAGACATTCACGATCACTATGCGTGGCCGGAGAACTGGGATTTGTAAGTAGACGGCAGAACGATTATTTGACTAGAGGCATATTATGTCCGAAAAAACAATCCTCGTCATCGGCGCAGGTATGGCCGGACTTTCGGCCGGCTGCTACGCGCAGATGAACGGCTTTCGTTCACAGATTTTTGAGCTGCACACGATTCCGGGCGGGCTGTGTACGTCGTGGCGGCGCAAGGATTACGTCTTCGATGGTAGCATCCGCTATCTCAGCGGAACCGACCCGCAGACGAAAATCCACGAATTGTGGACGGAATTGGGCTTGTTGGAAGGCCGCACATTTCACTACTACGATGAGTTCATCCGCTACGAAGGCGCGGATGGGCGCACCTTCACCCTCTATACGAATATTGATCGGCTCGAACAGCACATGCTGGAGCTTGCGCCGGATGACAGGGCCGTGATCGCCGAGTTTATCAAGGCATCGCGCCAGTTCACCAAAATGGAGATGCCCGTTGATCTCACGCCGTCCGAGCCGCTGGAGGCACTGGAATTAGGCCAAGGGATGTTGCCGGTGCTGTGGCCTGCACTGTGGTGGCGCAACGTCAGCGTGCGTCAGTTCGCCGAACGCTTCAAGGATCCCCTGCTGCGTGCGGCCCTGCCGGATTTCTTTCAGTTTGCGCCACCGGATTTCCCGATGATGCTGCTTCTGACGACCATTGCCTTGATGAATGACCACGAGGCCGGCTATCCCATCGGCGGGTCGTTGCGCCTGGCTGAAGATCTGGCCCGGCGCTATCTGGCGCTCGGCGGCGAGATCCACTACAAGTCGCGGGTGACCAAAATCCTCGTCGAGAACGACCGCGCGGTGGGGGTACGCCTGGAAGACGGCAGCGAACATCGCGCCGACATCGTCATCTCGGCGGCGGATGGGCACAGCACCATTTTTGAGCTTCTGGAAGGACGCTATGTCAACCAGCGCATCCGCACCTACTATCGCCGCTTGCCTGTTGCCAAATCCATCTTGCAAATCTCTCTCGGCGTGAACCGCGATTTCTCTCATGAACCACCGGCCCTCAGCTTCCCACTGGCGCATCCTATCTATCTGGGCAACGTGCGCCACGAGCGGCTGGTCGTCAAGCATTACTGTTTCGATCCGACGATGGCGCCGCCGGGCAAGTCCGTCTTGAGTGTATGGTGTGAGGCCGATTACGACTACTGGAAAAGCATGCGCACCCATCCCCGGCATTATCGCGCGGCCAAAGAGTTGGTTGCGCAGCAAATCATCACCGCCCTCGATGAACGCTTCCCCGGCTTGAGCGACGCCGTCGAAGTGGTGGATGTGGCGACGCCGATCACTTACGAGCGCTACACGGCTAACTGGCGTGGCGCGTTTGCCGGCTGGGCGCTTACTACCCGCAAGATGAGCCTGATGATGGGTGGCGGAATGCGCAAAATGCTTCCCGGCCTGCACAACTTCTATATGATCGGGCAGTGGGTGGAACCGGGCGGCAACGTCGAACTCTCCGTCGCTTCTGGGCGCGACGTGCTGAAGGACATCTGCGCGGCGGAAGGCAAGCCGTTCGAGACCGTTTCTAAAGCCGTCAATTCTCTGTCAGCAGATTTAGCCGATTAAGCAGATTTGAAACCATTTCGCATACGCTCAAACGGCGTTGGACGCAGAATGGCGAACTCGGTTGGCCTATGCTCGAAAGTCCGCCGGCGCTACAGTCGCGCACCGGTCATATCGAAGTCGGCGGCGCGACGCTCGACTGTGGTAAAGAGAGCGCGTGGCTCTTCGCCAGCCCGGCAACCGGGCGGCATGTCGCCGCGTATCACGGCCTGCTGCCTGCGCCGCTCACGCTGACTGTGCCCGGCGACAAAATCGAGATCGCAGCGATGGGAACGGGGACTGTCGTGTGGTACAATGGCGAAGTCGCGGTCGAGACCGTGAATTCATAATTCCAAAGCAGTCTACACGCAAGGAAAAACTAGTGGACATACAAACAACGGGAAAAACACAATCTCGCCCCTGGTTTTGGCGACCCAATCTGATCGTCTTTATCTCCAGCGGCTGCATTATGATTTTGGAATTGGTCGCCGGTCGCATTATCGCGCCGAGCGTCGGCGTGTCGCTGTACACGTGGACCAGCGTGATTGGCGTGATCCTGGCAGGCATCAGCGTGGGCAACTACATCGGCGGGCGACTGGCCGACCGTTGGGCGTCGCCCCGGCTGCTGGGGCTGATGTTCTTCCTGGCCGGGCTGACGGCCCTGGGTGTCCTTGCCGTTGACCAACTCCACCCGATGGACTACGTCGAATGGCCGCTCATCCTGGAAATCCTGGCGCTCATCGCCGCGCTGTTTTTGATCCCCTGCTCGATTCTGGGTACGGTTTCGCCGATCGTGGTGAAGCTGGCCATGCGCGATCTGGCGCGCGCGGGGCGCACGGTGGGGCAGATTTACGCTTTCGGCTCTGTGGGCAGCATCGTTGGGACGTTCCTCACAGGATTCTGGCTGATTTCACGATTTGGGACGTATATGATTGTCCTCGGCGTGGCGGTCTTGCTGTTGCTGCTGGGACTGCTCTTTCTCTTGGGCCGTCGCTGGTGGGGGGCAGCGCTGGCGCTTCCACTCTTGATCGGTGGTGCGATGTGGGGCGATCGGCAAGGCTGGCTCAAGGGGCCATGCCTGTATGAGACCAACTACTTTTGCATCAAGGTGAAGGAAGAGGACAAGGGCGGCGAGACCGTGCGCACGTTGATTCTCGACCGCCTCGTTCACAGCTATACCTCCCTTGATAATCCGACCAAACTGGTGTATGGTTATGAGAAGGTCTATGCTGAACTGACAGCGCACCAGGCCGCCGGTCACACTGCTTTGCGCGCGTTGTTCATCGGCGGTGGTGGATACACCTTTCCGAAGTATATGGAACTCATTTACCCTGACAGTGCTCTGGACGTGATCGAGATTGATCCTGGGGTAACGCGAGTGGCGTATTGGCACCTGGGATTGTCTCCCGACACACGAATTGTCAGTTACAACGAAGATGCGCGGATGTTCCTGGCTCGCGATCCAGCCGAGCGGTACGATTTGATTGTGGGCGACGCTTTCAACGATTTCTCCGTCCCCTATCATCTCACCACGCGGGAATTCAATGAGCGCGTCCACGCCTGGTTGGAACCCGATGGCCTCTACATGGTCAACATCATCGACGGGACCTATGGGCGTTTCCTGCGCGCTTACGTTCAAACGCTGCGACAAACGTTCGCTTATGTCTACGTCGCCCCGACGAGCGCGGATTGGCGCGCGTCGTCCCGCAACACAATCGTCATCGTCGGTACAGATGCGCCATTGGACATCGACGCCTTTGCCGAAAATTCGTATTGGCGGCAGTGGTTATTGCCAGATGAAGAAGTAGCGGCTTTGTTGGCGGAAGACGTTGCCGTGGTGCTGACCGACCGTTACGCCCCCGTCGAGCAAATGCTCGCCCCCGTCTTCCTCGGCAAAGGACCGGAAGAGAATTAGAAATTCGTAATTCGTAATTCGCTGATTCGTTCATTCGCTGATTCAAAACGCCTCAGGAGATCCAACGATGATCGGTGACACGTGGCAATCGGAAATACGGGAATTCAAGGACGATAAGACGGGCCGAACGATCAAACAACTGACGACAACCGGCAACAACGTCCACCTGTATTTTACGGAGAATTCATTCGACAGCACCAAGAATGAGATTATTTTCACTTCTGATCGCGCCTCGGGCGAGGATCGGCGCCCGGAGGATTCGCCGCACTACAACATCTTCCGCATGGACTTGACCACCGGGCTGATCACGCAGTTGACCGACGAGCCGCGCCGCGTCAGCAGCGTGACCAAGACACCGGATAGTCAGCTCATCGTTTACGGGACGGGCAACCAGATCAAGGCGTTGGACACACGCACCGGCCAGAGTACCGTGGTCTACGAAGAGACCGGCAACTTTAGTGTGGGCGCGCCCTCGATTGCCATCAACCGGCGCTACATCGCTTTCGCCCGCAACGAGAAGGTGCAAGTGCCGCGCGGCCCGAACTACATCGGCTTCAAGGAGAGCTTCTACCGCATCAAGGATGGGCGCATAACGCTGGCCTACCTCGACGGCAGTGGCGCGTTCGATGT
The DNA here is from genome assembly GCA_035373625.1 of Anaerolineae bacterium. GTDB lineage: Bacteria > Chloroflexota > Anaerolineae > B4-G1 > SLSP01 > DSWT01. Next base: position 76,936 of record DAOSNS010000001.1, read on the forward strand.
GTTCAAAGATACGCACTGGCTTGGCCATTTTCAGTTTTGTCCTGATGACAGCACGTTGGCGACTTTTTGTCACGAAGGGCCGTGGAACCTGGTCACGCAGCGCATTTGGATTCTCGACTTCGTTTCACGGGAAGCGAGACCATGCTACCGCCAGGAAGAGTATGATTCCATCGGCCACGAGTTTTGGACGCAGGACGGCTATATTTTCTTCGACGACCGCGGGCCGGGGCACGATGGCACGATCACATCCGGCCGCACGCAAGCTGTGGCGACCGAAGTGGCGGTCAACCAGAATGTGATGATTCCCTTTGTCGGATTAGCCGACCGCTACGGCAACCTTGTCCGGCGTGTGGACATGCCGTTCTACTGCAACCACTATCACGCTAACCCCGACAATACCGTCCTCGTGGGTGACGATGTGGATGATCTGGTATTGATTGACATTTCCGGGGATGAGGCAAAACTTTCCGTGCTCTGTCGGCATCATACATCCTGGCACACGCAAAGCAGCCATTGCCATCCCACGTGGAGTTGGGACGGCACACGCATCCTTTACGCCTCGGATTACGGTGGAAAGGTCAACATCTATCTGGTGGAACCATAGGGAATGGGAAATCGGGAATTAAGGAGATGACTATGAAATACTTTGCCTCTGTTGAAAACAATATCGGATTGAACCGTCTGCCCTACAATCCGTGCGCATTGTTGGGCTTTGAGCTGCTGAACCTGCTGCCGGGCGGCGTGTACAGCAGTGAGACGGGGGACCGCGAGGTGTTGGCCGTGATCTTGGGCGGCAAGGCCACGTTTGAGGTAAACGGCCTGTGCTTTGAGAAGGTCGGCGGACGGCCCAACGTCTTTGGTGGGAAGCCGCACTCGGTCTACATGCCGGCCGGGGCGCATTACACCATCACCGCCGAGACGGCGCTGAGCCTTGCGCTGACCAGCGCGCCGAGCGACCTGGACATCGCCCCCTACGTCATCGGACCGGAGCGTGTCGCCAACGGTGTATGGGGCGCGGCGAACTTCAAGCGTTACTTTCATCAGATTCTCACGCTGGCGGCACAGCCCGATTTGCCGGCGCGACGACTCATCGTCGGCGAAACGTTCACGCCGAGCGGCAACTGGAGCACCTTCCCGCCGCACAAACACGAAGTGGACGATCTGCCCCGCGAAGCCGCCCACGAAGAGGACTACTTTTTCAAGATCAACCCGCCCGACGGTTTTGGCATTTGTCGCTATTACAATGCCGAGGGCGTCGAAGAGAACTTCACCGTGCGCGACAACACCATCCTCATGGCGCCGCATGGCTACCACACCGTCGTCAGCGCGCCGGGCTACATGACCTACTACCTGTGGTTCCTGGCCGGCGAGCACCGCGTCCAGGCGACCGCCGATGATCCTACACTGGCTTGGGTCGGCCGCACCGTGCCGATGTTGAAGGAGTGTAACTGAACCGGTGGTACCGTCCCGATAATGAAGCAGGACTATCTGACTAACGACTATCAGACTATTTTGAGAGAAGCCAGGGGCGTGACGAGTGATAAGTGACTTTATCAATCCACCCCGCGAATTCAGCATGGCGCCGTTCTGGTTCTGGAACGACGCGCTGGATGAGGTGGAGATCGTCCGGCAGATCGCGGACTTCGAGGCGCACGGTGTCTACGGCTTCGTCATCCACCCGCGCGTGGGGCTGCCCCGCGACATCGGCTGGATGTCCAAGCGGATGTTGGACTTTATGCGGCTCGCCGTTGAGGAAGCCCGGCGGCGCGAGATGTTCGTCATCCTCTACGACGAAGGCATGTACCCCTCCGGCTCGTCGTCGGGTCAGGTTGTCGCCGCCAATCCCGTCTACCAGTGCCGCTGCCTGGCCAAAGTTGACCTCGATGGCAATTCGGAAAATCCGTTTCATCCGTTAAATCCGTTGACAAACCTCGTTGCCACGTTCGATCGCCCCAACGGCCAACGCATCGCCATCGTTGACCGCCCGCTGGATGCCGTCATCCGTGGCCTGCACTACATCGGTGAGGGGCCGGAAGAAGATACCCCGCCGGCTGCCGATCTCCTCAATCCCGATGCTGTGGCGACGTTCATCCACCTGGTCTACGATCGCTATGCGGAGGCGCTCGGCGAGCACTTCGGTCAAACGATCCGCGCTATCTTCACCGACGAACCGTCGCTGCTCGGACGCCCCCGCGAACACAATGTCTGGCCCGGCACGACGGGCATCCTGGAACACGTCAACGCCTGCCTGGGCTACGACTTCACCCCGCATCTGCCCGCGCTGTGGTACGACGACGAACCCGACGCAGCGCGCTATCGCGACGACTACAAGCGCGCGCTGGCCTATCGCCTGGAAGCCACCTACTATCGCCCCCTCTACGAGTGGTGCGAAGCGCATGGGATCGCGCTCACGGGCCATCCGGCGCGTGGGGACGACATCGGCTGCCTGCGTTACTTCCACATTCCCGGCCAGGACCTTGTGTGGCGCTGGGTGCTCCCCGGCCCGACGGCACTCGAGGGGCCGGAATCTACGCAGGGGAAGTGTTCTTCATCTGCCGCGCGCCATTTGGGATGCCGCCGCAACAGCAATGAATGTTTCGGCGCTTATGGACACGGCTTCACCTGGGAGGAGATGAAGTGGTTGGTGGACTGGTGTTTCGTGCGCGGCGTGAATCTGCTCTATCCACACGCCTTCTTCTATTCGATCCGCGGTCCACGCAAGGACGAGCGCCCGCCCGATGTGGGGCCACACAGCCCGTGGTGGGACGATTACAAGCCGTTCGCCGATTACGTCCGGCGGATGAGCTGGCTCAATACCGACAGCGAGCACGTTTGTCACATCGCCGTCCTCAGCGGCGCCACCGATTTGCCCTGGGCGGCGGCGAAAGTTTGCTTCCAACACCAGCGCGACTTCAATTACCTGGAGTTGCGGCATTTGTGGGAAGATGCGGAAGTGACGTCGGAAGGCGTCTTCATCGGCGGGATGATTTACAAAGCCGTGATCCTCGACGGCCTGACCGCTATCCCTGAAGAAGCCCAACCTGCGCTGCAAACCCTCTCCGACGCCGGACGGCTCATCGCCTGGCAATCTGTGTCTTTCCCTTCCGTTGAATCCGTTCAATCTGTTGACGCCTTCCTCAGTGCCATAGATCGCCTCGTTCAACCCGACCTGGTTGCCACGTCACCCGCGCCGGATTTGCGTTACCGCCATGTCATCAAGGAAGGCGTTCACTACTACATCCTCGTCAACGAGGGCCTGACACCGCTCCATACGACGCTCATCGTCTCTGCCAAAGGACACGCAACGTGGCTTGATCCGCTGACCTTGACCACGTGGCCTGCCGATGAACCGCTCACCCTTGACCTTGAACCATACACACTGCATCTTCTGCGAATTACGAATTCCCAATCTCCACCCCCTAATCCCTGACTATGCCCAAATCTCTCTTGCTCGAAGTAAAGAACCTGCACGTGTATTTCCCATTATCCAGGGGGACGGTGCATGCGGTGGATGGGGCGAGTTTCGCGCTCTATCGTGGTGAGACGGTGGGGCTGGTGGGGGAAAGCGGCTGCGGCAAATCCGTGATGGCGCGCTCGATCCTGCGCATTGTGCCGACGCCGGGACGGATCGTGGAAGGGCAGATTCTGTATCATCGCCCGATCGGTGGGGTATCCGAGAGGGTTGACCTGACCGCGTTGGAATCCGATGCGCCCATGCTGCGTTTCATCCGTGGCCTGGAAATTGCGATGATTTTCCAGGAACCCATATCCTCCCTCAACCCGGTTTACACGATCGGACAGCACATCGTCGAGGCGATTTGCCTGCATCAGCCGGTCTCCAAACAGCAGGCACGGGAACAGGCCGTTGCCATATTGAAGCAAGTGGGCATGCCCGAACCGGCGCGCATCGTAGATCGCTACCCGCATCAACTGAGCGGTGGCATGTGCCAGCGGGCGATGATCGCCATTGCGCTTTCCTGCTATCCGAGCCTGCTCATTGCCGATGAGCCGACAACCGCACTCGATGTGACCACCGAAGCGCAGATTCTCGAACTGATGCTCAACCTGCAACATGAACTCGGCATGGCGATTCTCTTCATCACCCACAACCTGGGCATCATTGCGGAGATGGCGGAACGGGTTATGGTGATGTACCTGGGGCGCATCGTGGAGACAGCCGATGTGCAGACATTGTTTTACCATTCCCTTCACCCTTACACTCAGGCATTGTTGCGCGCCATTCCACGGCTGGGGCCACGGGATCGCAAGGCGCGTCTCTACGCCATTCGGGGCAACATCCCGGAACCCTATGCCACACCGCCCGGTTGTCCGTTTCATCCTCGTTGTGACGTGATGCGTCCCGGCATCTGTGATCAACAAGAGCCGCCGTGGGTGCAAATCACGGCTGACCATGGCGTAAGGTGTGTGTTGTATGGATGAGTGGAGATATTGTGTGGTAAAATACTAACCAGGATGTTAAATCAGAGGATGGGTTTGTGAACAAGCAGCGTCAATCCGTGTGGCGCACATTGATGACGAAAATGCGTGCCCTCGACATTTTTGCGATCGGCAGTGCGCCGCGCCGTTACCACAAGGGCATGAAAATGTTCTGGTGGGACGGTTTGCTGGCCACGATCTCCGCCGCTTTTGTAGACACTTACGTCTCGCTTTATGCTCTGGCGTTGGGGGCGACGAACACCCAGATCGGGACACTGGCTTCGGCCTCCAGTTTCCTGGGTGCTCTGACGCCACTCCCCGGTGCGGCGCTGGTGCGCAAACTCGGTGCTCGCAAGCCGCTTATTGTGTGGGGATCGCTTTTCGTCCGCTCCTTGATTCTGCTGGCAGCGCTCGTCCCCCTGTTTTTTACCGGTTACACGGCCGTTTATCTCGTCATTGTCCTCTTTGCCTTGCGTGCAGGCTTCGGTAATCTGATCCAGCCGGCCTGGGTTTCGATGACCGGCGATGTGGTGCCGATAGAGCAGCGCGGTCGCTACTTCTCCGCGCGGAATATGGCGATGTCGCTTGCTTCTATGCTGTGTGTGCCGCTGGCGGGGCAGTTGATTGATGGTGTGGGCGGGTTAGCGGGGTATCAGATCAGCCTGGCGCTGGCTTTTGTCGTCGGTTTGGCGTCCTCGTATGCCTATTCGCGTATTCCGGAGCAGAAGCTCCCGGTAGATCTGCAGGCGCAGCGGATTTCCTTCTGGCAGGCATTACGCACCGACCGCACCTTTCTGGCGTTTACATTGATTATGATGCTCTGGAGTTTCGGCGTCCAGGTCGCCGGAGCATATTTCACGGTCTACCAGAAAGATGTCCTGCGTTCCAGCATCCGCCTCATCGGTTTTTTGACGACGGTGACTTCGTTGACGACCTTGATCGGACAGCGCGTATGGGGTCGGTTGATTGATCAGCGCGGTTCACGCTGGGTGATGACGCTGTGCGCGCTGATCATTCCGAATATGCCGTTCTTGTGGATTTTTGTCACCCGTCCCTGGCATGTCATCTTTATTTCGACCCAGAGTGGCTTCTTGTGGGCCGGATTCAATGTTGCCAGCTTCAACCTGCTGCTGGAGTTGCCCGATCAGAAGTTGCGCACACAGGCTTCGGCGAGCTACACCACGCTGACCAGCATTGCCAACATCGTTGCGCCGCTTGTGGGTAGCTTTGTCATCAACCAATTTGGCTATCGGTGGGATTTTGCTCTATCTACCGTCCTGCGCTTGATGGCGGCCATTGCATTCCTCTTTTTGCTCAAACCGTTTGGCAAGAAAGAAGCCAGAAGCGAGAATCAAGAATCGAGAATTGAGAAGCGAGAATTGAGAATTGAGAATCAAGAATCAGCGAATGGAGAATCGGTTGATTCCCCGACTCCCGACTATTCAACTAAGGACTATTCAACTAAGGACTACCCGACTAAAGACTACCCGACTAAAGACTACCCGACTAAAGACTACCCAACTAAGGACTACCCAACTAAGGACTACCCGACAATGACAACGACTTTTTGGAAACTGAATGAACAACAGTATTTTGAAGCACCCGGCCTGGCGGCGACCGTCTTTCACGACTTTTATCCCGAAGGAAAGCAAGGCGGCCTCACCCTCATCCAACACGGCGAGCGGGTGGCGGCCTGCGGCGACGTGCGCCTGGAACCCACACCCGGTCAGTGGCGCCCGCTGCCCAAAGTGGACGAGCGCCAGGTGGACGGGGACGGCATCCGTGTTCCGGCGCACTTTGAAGCTGCCGGAATCCACTACAGCGTGCGTATCTGGCCTGAAGCGGAGAGCCTGCGCGTGGCCGTGGACTTGACCGAACCCCTGCCTTCTGAATGGGAAGGCAAGGTCGGGTTCAACCTGGAGCTTTACCCTGGCGCGCTTTTCGGCAAAACCTTTCATCTGGGGACGACGGCGCGTGTCTTTCCCAGACAGGCTAACGGTCCGCTGCGGCGCGCCGAGGATTGCCCGTACTGCCTGGTGCCTCTTGCGGAAGGCCCCACGCTCACCGTTGCGCCGGAAGACCCATTGCGCCATCTCATCATCGAATCGCTGAGCGGCGAACTGCGGCTCTACGACGGGCGTCACACCGACGCCAACGGCTGGTTCGTCGTCCGTGAGGTCATCCGCGCCGGTGGGACGACCGACGCGCTCCAATGGCGCATCACGCCACACAGCGTCCCAGGGTGGCAGCGTGATCCCGTGATCTGCATTTCCCAGGTGGGCTACCATCCCGATCAGGTGAAACAGGCGATCCTTGAACTTGATCCGCGCACCGAAACCCTTGCCCCTGCCGTGCTCAAGCGGCTGGATGTGGACGGCTTCACGCCGGTGCTGGTGGATTCTCCCACACGCTGGGGCCGCTGGCTGGCTTATGCGTATGCAATCTTCGATTTTACGTCTGTGCGTGAACCGGGGATGTATGTCGTCTGCTACGGCGACCGATGTTCTCCGCCGTTTGCCATTCATCCCGAAGTCTACCGTCACGATGTCTGGCAACCCACGCTGGAGACCTACTTCCCCGTGCAGATGTGCCATGTCGAAGTCCGCGATGGATCGCGCGTCTGGCACGGCGCGTGTCACCTTGACGACGCGCTGCAAGCGCCCGCGCCGCACGCCCACTTCGACGGCTACCGCCAGTACGACAGCACCGAGACGCCTTATGCCCCCGGTGAGCACATCCCCTATCTGGATGTCGGTGGCTGGCACGACGCCGGCGACTACGACCTGGCGGCCGGCTCGCAGGCGCGCACGACGCACACACTTTGCCTGATCCGCGAGCTTTTTGGCGTGGATACCGACCAGACCACCGTGAAACAGGCCGAGCGGCTGGTGTTGCTCCACACACCTGACGGCATCCCCGATATTGTCCAACAAGTGGCCCATGGCGTGTTGAATTTGCTTTCCGGTTACCGCGCCACGGCGCACACCGCGCATCCGCACGGCTTCCACGGCATCATCGAGGCCACATTGAGGCAGTACACCCATCTCGGCGACGCGGCCACGATGACCGATAACCGTATCTACGACCCGGCGCTTGCCCCCGACCGGATCCGTTGTGACGAAGCCGGCCATATCTACAGCGGCAAGAACGATGACCGTTGGGCCTTCACCAACCACGACACCGCGCTTGAATACCTGGTCGCAGCCGCGTTGGCCGCATCCAGCCGTGTATTGCGCGGCTACGAAGACGATTTGGCGGATGAGTGTCTGCGCACGGCGGTCCACGTGTGGGACTACGAGCACGCACATCCGCCGGTTGAACAACGCGGCGCTTACGTGCCACGCAGCGTCGCGGCGCAGGAGATTGTTGCGGCAGTCGAATTGCTGCTCACGACCGGCGAAGAACGCTACCGCGCGCGTCTGTTGGAGCTACAGCCGGCCATTGAGCAGGCCGTTCGTTGGGTCGGCGGAGCGGTAGCGCGTGCATTGCCGGCGATCGGTGATGCCGCTTTTACGGCGGCTTTCCGCACGGCTGTGGAAGCAACTTACGCCGAATTTGCGACCGAACTGGCCTCCAATCCCTTCGGCATCCACTGGCAACCTCACATCTGGGGCGTGGGCTGGCAGATTCAGCAATATGCGGTCGAAGCCTATCAACTCTGGCTGGCTTTCCCCGACTTGATTGACCGCGAGATTGTTCTTCGCGTCGTCAATTACGTCCTGGGCTGTCATCCGGCGTCAAACGTCTCGCTTACGTCGGGGGTGGGGGCGCACTCGCTCACCACGGCCTACGGCGTCAATCGTGCCGACTGGTCGTACATCCCCGGTGGCATGGTCTCCGGCGTCGCGCTCATCCGCCCGGATTTCCCTGAACTCAAGGAACCGTGGCCGTTTCTCTGGCAGCAGACGGAATACGTGATGTCCGGCGCGGCAAACTACATCTTCTGCGTGCTGGCAGCGGAGCGGATGTTGAATCTATAATCCACATTCAGAGAATGATAAAAATGTGAACAAGCCACTGTATTAGCAGGCATTATGGACATTGTGCAGTACAGCTTTGATGTAGGAGAGCGAATCCTGGCGCGGCGTTCTCAGGCAGAGCGTAAACACCTGGGGCAATTCCTTACGCCGCCCGCTGTAGCACGCTATATGGCACGGCAGTTAGGGCCATTTCGTGAAAGTGATGCTATTCTTGATCCGGCAATCGGTTCGGGTGTACTTGTTTGTGCGGTTATCGAGCGATTGATGGCAGAAGGAAATCCTCTTACGCTTCAAATTGATGGTTATGAAGTTGATCCTGAATTAGCCCGGGCGACGACGGAAATTTTAGAAAAAGTTGCCCCGATAGCTGAAGAAGCCGGTATTAACATTCGTATGAGAATTCTGAATAGGGACTTCACCAGTGAGGGCACTTCTCTGGGGCCATTGTTTGATTCGGCGGGCGGTTTTTCAAGAACGTATGATCATGTTATTGCCAATCCACCATATTTTAAGCTGAATAAAGAAGACCATCGCATTCAAATTGCGGGACGACAGGTTCCGGGGCATACCAACATTTATACTCTGTTTATGGCGTTATCACTTAACTTATTGGTATCTTGGGGGTGGGCCTGTTTTATAGTGCCTCGTAGCTTTTGTTCTGGAGCGTATTTTGCTACATTCAGAAAAGATTTTATCCACCAGGCTTTACCTGTTTCTATTCACCTTTTTGAATCACGGAATACAGTGTTCAAACATTACGAGGTCTTGCAGGAAAACATCATTTTGACTTTTCAAAAACAAGCTACTGTTTCCAGATCGGCAACCCGAGTCTTTCACGTCAATATCTCGACCTCGCAGGATGGTGTAGATTTCATTGACAGGCTAACAAAGCATAAGGTTGCCTCAACATATTTCTTGGGCAAACGCGATGGCGCGACTTTTTTTCGTCTTCCTGTAAATGAGCTTGATAGACATATCATTGATACTGTTGATCTATGGTCTGGCTCTCTGCAAAAATTCGGTCTTGCCGTTTCTACCGGTCCGGTGGTTGCTTTTCGTGCTAAGGCTTTTCTTGTGGAAAGGACAGATCTCAAAGTCACAGAAGCAGTTCCTTTACTCTGGATACATAATGTTCATAAACAACAAATAGAATGGCCGGTGTGCAGAGGAAATAAACCTCAGAGTATTTTGCTTGCGGCCATGGATAAGAAGCTGCTTGTGCCTGTGCGGAATTACGTTCTGCTACGTCGTTTTAGCGCAAAAGAAGAACGTCGCCGTTTGACTGCTGCTCCATTGATTGCCCGGCAATTTAGCTCGGGTTTGGGATGTCAATGGATTGGTTTGGAGAATCATCTGAACTATATTTATCGAAAACAGGGAGAATTAACGGTAGAGGAAACCATTGGACTGAGTGCGTTGTTAAACAGTGCCCTTATGGATCGCTATTTCCGCATTGTGAACGGCAATACTCAGGTTAATGCTGCTGAGTTACGCGCCTTGCCTTTGCCTCCCTGGGAAGTCATTCAACAGATAGGCCAAACCATAGCCGCAAGTGACTCTAATCCAGACATTGACCAGATCGTTTTCACCTTACTACGGAAGACAGGCTATTTATCAAAGACTTTTCCAACGATTAAGGAGACGCGTATAACGATGAACAAGATACAGGAAGCTCAAGAAATTTTACGCTTATTTGGCTTACCTGCTGCACAACAGAACGAAATCTCCGCCTTGACTCTTTTAGCATTGGCGCACCTTTCAGAAAATACTCCGTGGAATGAAGCGCGGAACCCAAGCTTGCGAATTCATGACATCCTTGTTGCGATCGGCGAACTCTATGGCCGCGAATATGCTGAGAATACGCGTGAAACAATTCGCCGACAGGTTATTCATCAGTTTGAGCAGGCAGGTTTGATTGTCCGGAATCCCGATGACCCTGGATTGCCCACCAATAGCCCAAGAACGCACTATGCCCTCAATGAACTCACTCTTGATACGTTACGCGCTTACGGATCTCCTCAATGGAGACAGGCTCTAGAAACCTTTGTGGTCTCGAAAGGAACACTCTTGGATGTTTATCAAAGGTCGCGCGACTTTCACAAAGTCCCTTTACGTTTGGCTGAAGGGGAAGTCTATCATCTCTCGCCGGGTCGGCATAATGCTTTGCAGGCTGCGATTGTTGAGGAATTTGGACCGCGTTTTGCGCCCGGTGCTTTATTGCTGTATTTGGGCGATACCACTAACAAAATCCTGATCCTTGATGAGGCAAAATTTGCAAACTTGGGTGTTTTGATAACCAATCATGACAAACTGCCCGATATTGTCCTCTATGATGAGGAACGAGATCGGGTTTTTCTCATCGAGGCTGTAACTTCGCACGGCCCCATTTCGCCTAAACGCCGTCTTGAGCTTGAAGAAATGTTTGCGAATTGTGCCTCCATTATCATTTATATAACAGCATTTCCGGACTTTGCGACATACAAGAGTTTTGCTGATGTTATTGCTTGGGAAACCGAGGTCTGGATTGCAGAAACTCCCGATCACCTGATTCACTTTAACGGTGAACATTTTTTGGATCAATAGGTTTTCAAAAAGGAGGATATAACCATGCAAAACTATAGACCAAGTACCAGAAATGTATCTCGCGTCATTCTTGTTGTGGTGGTTGCCATCGTGGTCTTCGCGCTCCTCGGCTTTAGCCGACAGTTCTTCTACCTCTTCAAAAAAGTGGATGCCCAGGAAGTCGGCATTCAGTTTTCCAGTGGGCGCATCAAGAATGTGGTCGGCCCCGGCGTCTACAGCGACTTTGGCCTTTTCGTCAGCATGGTCAAGGTTTCCAGCCAGGCCATACCGTTCTCGGTTGAGGATGCCGAAATCATCACCAAAGATAAGCAACGGATGGGCGCGGTCGTCAGCGGCGACATCTTCCGCCCCGGCGAGACGGAAAAGGACATCCTGCGTGAGAACTGGTCCAAGTACCGCGGCCTGTATACCGATGATGCGATCCTGGTCGCCAGAGTGCAAGATTTTGCCCGGCAGGCCATGAAGGTCTGCATTGGCGGACGTACCTTTGACGACAACACCATCGGCAGCGCCCGTGATGAATTGCGCGCCTGCATTGACGACGAGCTGAACGATCTGGCTAAATCGGTGGGCCTGGTCGTCCGCAATGTTGTCGTGCCGAACATCATCCTTTCGCCGGATGTGCAGGCCGGCCTGGATGCCATCGTGCGCAGCCGTCTGGAAACCGAGAAAGCGGCTCAGGATGAGCTGAAAGCCATCGCTCAGGCCGAGGCCGAGCAAGCCCGCGTCGAGGGGGAAATCCGCGTGGAGCAGTCGCGCATTCAGGAGACCACGCGCCAACAGACCGTTCTGGCCGAACTCGAACGGCAGCGTGTGGCGGCGCAACTGGCCGTCATCGAAGCGCAACGCGCCAACACATTGGCCGAACTGGAGACCGAGCGGCAGCGGATCGAGGCGGAAAAAGCCAACGAAATCCTGGCCGCCGAGCGCAACCTGCAGATCCGCAAGCTGGAAGCCGATGCGATGGAAGCTGCCGCCCGTGGTGAAGTGGCTTTGCGTAAAGCCCTGGCGCAGCTCTACGCTGAACACCCGGAATTCCAAATGGTGACGATTGCCGAGCTGAATGCCTCTGCACTTTCGGCCACCGACAAGATCATCTTCACCGTCGAAGGCAGTACGCCGACCATTGTCCTACCCGGCCCCGGCATTGCGCCCACGGTGAACGTCAATCAGCCGCAATAATCTCTATGGATGAAACCGCCATCATCGAGCACGTCTACGCCCTGGACGCCTGCAATCAGCGCGGCGGGCGGATGCTCTCGCTGGTTGACTTGCTCGATGCTGGCACGGTAGATTTGCCGTTGGCCGCCTATCTTGCCGCAGCCATGCGCCGGGGCGCGTCGTTGCTGGTTGGCGCGCGCCCCGGCGGTGCAGGCAAGACGGCGGTGATGGGCGCGCTGCTCAACTTCCTGCCCAATGGGATGACGATTCGCGCCGTCGGTAGCCGTGCGGTGCTGGACCTGGCCGTGCAAGACCCGACGCCCGGCGCCACCTGTTATCTGGCGCATGAAATCGGCGATGGCTTCTACTACGCCTATCTCTGGGGTGAAGAAGCCCGCGATTTTTTTGCCCTGGCCGCGCGCGGGCATGTTATCGCGGGTAACCTGCACGCCGATACCCTTGAGGAGACCCGCGACCAGCTCTGTTTGGAAAACGGCGTCGCGCCGGCACACCTGGCGGCGGTCACGCTCAAGGTGTATCTGCACGTGGATTTTGCCGATAGGTGGACGGTGAGGCGGCGTGTCAGCCTCGTCTACGAGAGCAACGGGACAGAAGATCATCTGCTTTGGCGTTGGGATCGGCGGGGGACGTTTGAACGCCGACCGGTTGAGAGTGCCATCGTTTCCCCAGCCGATGAACATTTCTATGCGCGCTTCCTTACCGACCTGCGCCGCCGTAATATCCGACATATCGAGGATGTTCGCCGGGCACTTTTGGAGGTTTGATGTCTTTCTATGCGGCATTTGCCGAATACTATGAGGCGATTTTCCCGTTTGATGCGACGGTCTACACTTTGCTGCGCCGTTACATTGCGCCGGAGCATCACCGCTGCCTGGATGTAGGTTGCGGCACCGGCCACTATTGCGGCCGGCTGGCGGCGGATGGCTTTGAGGCCGTGGGCATTGATTTGGACCCGGCGATGATCGCTCAGGCGCGCCGTCGTTACCCGCAGGCGACCTTTCATGTTCTGAACATGCTGGATATTGCAGCGTTGCTCTCAACGACTCAGACGGGGGCAGTGGAAAAATCGGGGCGGTTTGAGGCTGCCTTTTGTATCGGGAATACCGCTGCCCATCTTGCGCCGGCGCAGTTTGCGCAATTCCTTGACGCTTTGAGAGATGTGCTCCAACCCAACGCGCCGTGGATTCTTCAGGTGATGAATTGGGATTATGTGTTGGAGCGTGAGACTTTCGTCTTCCCCATCATCGAAACCTCGCAAGGTTTGACCTTTCATCGCACGTACCGGCTGGTCTCGGAGGCGCAGGTCATGTTCCATACGCGCCTGCAAGCCGGGGCAGAGATCATCTTTGAGGATGTCACGCCGCTGTATCCACTGCGCGCGGCAGAAATCGCACGGTTGCACCGCGAACGTGGCTTCGTGAGCCTGGCGCACTTCGGCAACTATGCCGGTGCTCCCTTCGACCCACAAGTATTTTCGGCAAACATCTTTGTTTTCCGCACCGCAGACAGACATTTTTCAACGGACTGTATTGGCTGATTGGCCGATTTTGCCATCTAACAATGAAACTGGACATCACCGAGATTACTCATCTCCATGACGATCGGCTGCTCCCCTGGCTTGATCTCTACGAGACGGCCTTCCCGCCTGCCGAGCGGATGCTGGTTTCCTTTTACCTGCGGATGCTGCGTGAAAAACCTTTGGGTTTGTGGGCTGACCATCATTTGCTGGCCGCGCAACAAGAGGGCCATTTCGTGGGCCTGGCGCATTACGTCCTCATCCCGGAGCACCATCTGGCCTGGCTGTGGATGTTCGCGGTGATGCCGGAAGTGCGCAATCGCGGCGTCGGCACGACATTCTACGGCGAAATTGTCGGGCGTCTACCTGTGGGGACGGTGGCCATGCTGCTTGAGGTAGAGCGCCCAGACCTGGCATCCACAGAAGCCGAGCGCCGGCTGGCCGAACGGCGTATCGCCTTCTATCGGCGGCAGGGGGCGCGGCTTCTGGAAGGCGTGCATTACGTTCAGTCGGTCGGGCCACACCAGTTACCGCTGCCGATGCACGTGATGCTCCATCCGTTGCGTCCTTTGGATGCAGAGCAGATGTTCCGTTACGCGCAGGCCGTCTTCGGCGATGCCATTACGCAGGTCGGCGATACCCAACTGGCGACGTACTCCGTCAGCGCGTCGGGTTTTTCGATGGGCGGGGCAGGTTCACACACCCTCCAAACGCCGGGAAGTCCCAGTTCCTCCGCACTCAACGCAAAGTGACACATCGCAATCCCCATATCGAGGCGCTGCATATCGGCAATATCCAGCAGTAGCTGATTGCGTTTTGCGTAGCCGGGCGTCCGTTGCAAATAGAGATGCCACATCTCGCCATCCTTGATGATGCGCCACGGTTGTTTGTTCGATGCCGACGGCCCGATGCGCACCATGTCCAGGACCGTGGCGAAAGGGCCGGCGGCCTCACGGCTGAGCGGAACGCCGAATTCCCCCTCAAAGAACAGTCGCTCCCAGGGCAAGCGCAAGTCGGCGTTCGCCTGGCGGCGGATGAATGACTCCAGCGGACGGCGTTTGGCGGCGCAGTAGCCTGTGGCGATGACCGCCGGCAGCAGCTCGCCCTCGCGCACGTCGAGTTTGGCGGCGAAGCGGCTTTTGGTGAACGTGCCGCCGAGCCAGCATGTGCCCAGGCCGAGGGCGGTGGCGTAGAGGACGATGTGCTCCATCACGTAGCCGAAGTCTTCCTGGTTGAATTTGCCGCGTGGAACCGCTCCAAGCATGAAGCCGGTCGCGCCCTTGATGAAGCCATACGTGCCCAACCCGCGCAAAGCCTGACGGTCTTCTTCCGTCGCGGCGATGAGCAACAGGCGCACCGGCGTCCCCATCGGCCCGACGGCATGCGCGGCCATGAAATCCGTTAGTTGTTGTTGCACCGCTGGCGCAATCGGCGTTTCCTGGTAAGTGCGACACGAAGAACGCATTTGTATGATCTTGATGATGGATTGTTCGTTCAGCATTGTCATTTCCTCCCTGAAAGTCGTTGGAACGTTGAAACGTTGGCGCGTTTGGACGTTTATGCAGGGCCTTATCATGCTTGCTCCGGGGGGAACGCCAGTTCCCCGTTTTTAGCTGATAGAGTTGAGAAAAGAAACGCGGAGCTGGCGATCCGCTCATAACCAGCTGAAGTCACCGTAACGAGAATGATAAAGCCCCAGACGTTTATGGTAGTTTTAGTGTGTATTTGGGATATAATAGTCCTATGCGATAATGTCAATGGGCCTGGAGGGAAAACACGCGTTCACCCGAGACGGCCTATACCGATAAAAGTTATACCACGGATTTAGACCGGGAAAAGCCAATCACTCATTATCGTTTGGAGGAGATCTCATGCCGACCTTTGAACTGCCTTTCAAACCCGGCTTGACCACACACGTTGAAGTGGATGATCGCAATTTGCTCTTTTATGCCGTACAACGCAGGTCAGAAACCTTGCCCGATCAACGTGCGGTTGTCGAGAACGCACTGGATCATCCCATCGGGGCCGCTAGGTTGGAGGACACCCTTGCGCCGGGCGACCGCGTCGTCATCATCGTAGATGACATCACCCGCCCTACGCCTACGACGCAAATCCTGCCGCCGATTCTCAAACGGTTAGCGCGGGCCGGTATTTCCGACGCGGACATCCTCATTTTCATAGCGCTTGGCACGCACCGTCCGATGGCAGATGAAGAACTGCGCGTCAAATTGGGCGACGAGGTTTTGGCGCGCTATCGCGTCATCAACCGCGATTACCGCAATGGGGATTACATTGACCTGGGGACGACCGCAAGCGGTGTGCCCATCGAGGTCAACCGCGAGATCGTTGAGGCCGATTTCCGCCTTGCCATCGGCAACATCGTTCCGCACATCACGTCAGGGTGGGGGGGCGGCTCGAAAATCATCTTGCCGGGCGTGTGCAGCCAGAAAACGGTGGCGCGGATGCACTATGCGGCCTGCCTGGGGCAGCCGGTGCTGGAAGTCATCGGCGTGCGGGATAACCGCGCGCGTGCGGAAATGGATGACATCGCTGGGAAGATCGGTTTGAACTTCATCGTGAACACGGTTTTGGATGAACATCAGCGTATGGTGGGCGTATTTGCCGGACATTACATCGAGGCTCATCGTGCGGCTGTGGCATTGGCCGAACGGGTGATGGTCGTCCCTATCCCTAAACCGGCGGACATCGTGATCGCTTCGGCCTATCCGTGCCATTTCGATTACTGGCAGGCGATCAAACCGTACATTTTTGCCCATCTTGCGGTGCGTGAAGGCGGTGTGCTGATCTTCTTGCTTGACGGATCGGAGAGGTTGTGTGGAGACGCACCTTCGCACGATGAAGTCGTGCGCGCCTACCTGCCGCTGTCGGTCGAAGAACAAATCGCGGCAGTGGAGCGTGGCGCCGTAACGGACATTGTGGCGTTGAACGTGCCGCTTTATCACGCTATGGTGCGGAATCGCGTGCAGCGGACGATCTGCGTGACCAATCACCTTACCGCGGAGGACGTGCGGCTGCTGGCCTTCGATCGTGCGCCGGATGTGCAAACCGCGTTGGAGTATGCCTATGACTTTATGGGATGCGATGCGACGGTAGGCATTATCCCCTTTGGCGGTGAGACGTTGACGCGGGTGGGATGACGTTGTAACGTTACAACGTTTTAACATGCCAACCTTCCAACGATTCTCAAGGAAACAGAAATGAAGAAGTCGCTGAAACACGATATGCGTTATCTGATTTCTGTCCTGCTGCTTATCGCCGCTACGGTAGCTTGCTTCAGCGGTTGGCTGGCCGATGTGTGGGGGATAAACACCTTCATCATCCACACCTGGAGTGGCTACACGATGGCCTTGCTGGCGCTTGTCCATACGCTTTTGGAATGGCCCCGCCTGTGGGCTTATGTGCGGGTGCGGTTACGCCGACGAACTCCCCTGGAGACGTCTCCTCCCCCTGTGCCGGTGCTAACCCCTGCCCCCGCCCCGGCTCGATCTCGCACCACGCCGCCCCTCATCACGCGCCGCGAGCTGATCGGCGTACTTGTCGGCGGTGCGATAGGGTTTGCGGGCGGATGGCGCTCATCTTCGCCGCAACGTATGCAGGGTGAGACCGATTGGGGCATACAGTATCATGCCTGGAGCAAGCCGGGGTTTTCCAACTTCCTCTCGCCGATTCTTGATTGGGGGAAGCGTCCCGCCCAGTACAAAGTCTACCCTCAGGCGCCGCGCCTCTCGTTGCCCGCGCCCGGGGACGCACAGGGTCTGTCTCTCGACGAGGCGATCCGGCAACGGCGTTCGATACGTTCCTATGCTGCGACGTCCATATCTCAGGAGACGCTCTCGCGGCTGCTCTTTTATGCCGATGGCATCAACGCCGAACAATGGGGCACACGCCTGCGGGCTGCACCTTCCGCCGGTGCTCTCTATCCGCTCGAAATCTACGTTGTGGTTCACCGCGTCGAGGGATTGGAAGCGGGCGTGTATCATTACGCCGTGCAAGATCACGCGCTGATGCAGCTCCGTACGGGTGATATGCGTGACGAGGTGATGCGCGCCGGATTGTTGCAGCGTTTTCTGGGAGAAGCGAACGTGGTGTTGATTGTGACTGCCATCTTCCAGCGCCTGCGTTGGAAATACCGCGAGCGCACGTATCGCTATGCCTTGTTGGAGGCCGGTCACATCGGACAAAACATCTACCTGGCAGCGACGGCGTTGGGGATGGGCGCGTGTGCGGTCGGCGCGTTTGACGATGACGCGCTCAATGCACTTGTGGGCGTGGATGGTCAGGAGGAAGCCGCAGTCTACATGCTGGCTGTTGGCAGAATGGCATAAGGCAGGGTGGGTGATTGTTGACACTTTAACCTGAGGTGTGTACAATGAGATCAGTATGACCATTATCGGGATGGTCAGCGAATCATTCTGACAGGGAGGTGTGATTATGAGCAAGATGATGTCAGGCAGTGAGATTGAACCTGAATTGATGGCGCGTAAGGATGCCAAACCGGCAAAGCGAGAAGAGCCACAGCCGCAGAAGTACGTTGTAGTTGCCGGAGATACGTTGAGCGCGATTGCGAAGAAGTTCTACGGCGACGCCGCCCGCTGGAAGGAAATCCTCGAAGCCAACAAAGCGGTCATCAAAGACCCCAACAAAATCCAGGCGGGGCAAGAGTTGATCATTCCGTAGTTACGTTACAACGCTGTTTTCTCAGGCCCAGGTGTTGTGAGGGCGGCATCTCCCAACGCCTGGGCTTTTTATTGTGCCTTTGCCTGTGGGAATATTTTGGTACAATACCCCAATCTCAAATCCCTGATTCTATTTTTCGAGGGCACATTTTGAAAAGATCAATCCTGTTGTTGCGTGGCCTGTTCTTGCTCTTTATCTTAGCCGCCTGCCGCCGCGAGGTCGGTTTCAATGAAGATGGCAGCATTGCGATGCGCCCAACGCGCACGCCCAAACCTGCCATGCTCACCGCCACGGCGAGAGCTGCCGGAACCGCTACCCCGACCGTCGTCGTGAATACACCAACACCCACACCCACCCGCGCCGCTCCGACAACTACGGCTGTCTCCTATACCGTTCGTCCAGGTGATACACTCTCCGGTATTGCCGCTGCCTACGGGACGACGGTTGAAGCGTTGATCCGCCTCAATGGCATGGCGAACGCCGATCAACTGGCCATTGGACAGGTTTTGCAGATTTCCCTGAATGCGCAATACACCGGACCGGGCACACTCTTGATCCCCGACAGTGAGCTGATCTACGGCCCCGCCTACAAAGATTTCGACGTGGCACGGGCTACGGCGGCCTTTTCGGAGCTGTTTAAGAGTTACAGTGAAGAGGTCGAGGGCGTGAGGATGACCGCGCCGGAGATCGTCACCCTGGTCGCCGAACGTTACAGCGTCGGGCCGCGGGTGCTGTTGGCGCTTTTAGAGCTGCGCAGCGGTTGGCTGACCGGCGCCAATTTGTCCGCCGAACAACTGACCTACCCGCTCGGTTACACAGACATTACTTACCGAACCGGCCTTTTCCAACAACTGAGTCTGGCCGCCGATGCGCTCAATGTGGGGTTTTACGGCTGGTGGATGGACACCCTCTGGCTGGTGCGGACGCGCGATGGCACGTATATTCAGTTCTCCACACAGCTTAACGCCGGAACGGCAGGCGTGCAGCGGGCGCTGGCACCGGCTTCCGCAGATTACCATACCTGGCTTACAGATCTGACCCGGTTTGCAGAGGTGTACCGGCGGCTTTTCGGCGACCCTTTTGCATTGGCGGTTGAGCCGCTGATGCCGCCCGATCTGCGGGCGCCGGAGTTGCGCCTGCCCTGGCCCGTGGGCGTAACCTGGTACTACACGGGCGGTCCGCATCCGGGGTATGGTTCACAGGGGGCGCTTGCGGCATTGGACTTCACCACTGCTGAACGCAACATCGGCTGTGCTGTGAGCACTCAGTGGGCTACAGCGATGGCAGCCGGCCTCGTCGTCCATAGCCGGGAAGGTCTGGTGTTACAAGACCTCGACAACGATGGCTTTGTGGGCACGGGATGGGTGTTGCTCTACATGCACGTGGCCGCCGAAGGCCGGGTACAGACGGGGACAATGCTCAAGGTGGGGGACAAAATCGGACATCCCTCGTGCGAGGGCGGTGTTTCCAATGCCACGCATTTGCACGTCGCGCGCCGCTACAATGGCATCTGGATCGCAGCGGACGATCCGCGCTGGCCGATGACCCTTTCAGGATGGGTGCCGGCTTCGACGGGCGAGGCCTACGACGGCGTACTCTCCAAAGCCGGGGAGACGCGCACCGCTTGCGAATGTTGGGAAACGACCAACGCCGTCCAGCATTAAGAGGGATCAGCCGATTTTCAGAACCTTTGCCCCGCGAATCTTGCGCATTTTGAGTTCGAGCAGAGCTGTGTTGGCCTCTTCCAGAGCAAATACTTGCACTTCTGGCCGGATGTGCATCTCCGCCGCTAGGCTCAGAAATTCCGATACGTCTCTGCGGCTGACATTGGCGACGCTCTTGATTTCTTTCTCCATCCACAGATGCAACGGGTAGTCCAGCCGCAGGAGTGCCTCTTTGTCGAGTTCTTCCTTGCGGATTGCATTGATGACCAGTCTCCCGCCGGGTTCCAAATGCCGCAGTGCCTCAACGATGGGGGTCCATACCGGTGTGGTATCAATCATACAATCCAACTTCACCGGTGGCACGTCTGCGGTGTCTCCTGCCCAGACGGCCCCCAATTCTTTGGCGAACGCGCGTTCCTGTGCACTCCTGGCAAAGACGAAAACGGCGACATGGGGATAGCGATATCGCGCCATCTTCAAAACAAGGTGCGCCGAGGCGCCAAATCCAACCAGACCGAGATTTTGTCCGTCACGGAGACTGGTCAGGCGCAGCGAGCGATAACCGATCGCGCCCGCGCACAGCAGCGGCGCCGCCTCCACGTCGCTGAAATCGTCGGGAATGGGATAAGCGAACGCCTCAGGAACGGTCATGTACTCGGCATAGCCCCCGTTGGCGTCGCGCCCCGTGGCCTTGAAGTCCGCGCACAGATTTTCATTGCCGGAGAGGCAGAATTTGCATGTCCCGCACGCCGAATAAATCCACGCGATACCGACCCGCGCACCGTTCTCGAACATATGGGCACCCGGGCCACACGCCACAACTCGTCCCACGACCTGATGGCCGGGCACAATGGGCAAGCGTGGTGGCGGCGTGCGCCCTTCGATTTCATCCAACTCGGTGTGACATACCCCGCAGGCCGAGACCTGCACGAGGATTTCGCCTGCTGCCGGGACAGGGTCAGCTAATTCCGTCAGCGTCAAAGGAGCATGCTCCTCGGCAAGATTGCAAAGTTTAGGCAAAAGCATGGCTTTCATGGTCAAATCCTGAAATGATTATAGCTTGCTTTTATGCTCGAGTCAATGGCACGATCGGATTTATAGAGCCAGGTTTACAAGGCTTGTCAGTGGGATTTTGTGTGTTAGAATCACCTTTTGGAGTTCTAATCTATGGCGACAATGTTCTCGCTTTTACTGTATACCGGCCTGGCGGGAGGATTGCTGTTGCTCGTTCTGGCGGCAAGTCCGCGCTTGCGCCCCTTGCATAAGCCGGTAACTGCCGCCTGGCTGACATGGCTGGTTTTTCTGTGGCTCATGCTGCCTCAAGAAGGACGCTGGCTGCTTTCCTTATGGTCACCCGGCTCTGTATTAGATGGTCAAATTCTGCTGGATATGACGCCGGCGACGTGGTGGTTGAGCTTGAGCCTGGTGACAATTTTCTGCGGTGTGGCCTGGGTAGAGGTAGCGCAGCGTCGGGAGACACCACCGTTATCGGGCATGCTGGTGCTGCTGTTGGTGTTGGTGACGTGGATGATGCTGGCCAGTGGTTCGGTGCTCACCATGCTGGCGATGTGGGCAGTCTTCGACGTGGGGTGGAGCATCGCGGGCTTGATGTCTGGCGCGAACACCGACCGGGTGATTTTCGGCCTGACGCTGCACGGCATCTCATCCATACTGTTGTGGGTGGTGTCGCTGTTTTTGTTGCAGGGCGGGGTCAGTGAGTTGTGGTGGCTCATGTGGCCAAGCACGCCAATGTTGACCTTGCTCCTGATCGCGGCGTTGATACGGATGGGCTTCTATCCATTTCAAGTTGCTTTCCCTGAAACCATCGGCAGTACACGCTCGTTAAGTCTGCTTTACTTTATGGGGCCGGTGACGGGTGTGGCGCTGCTTTACCGCCTCCTGTTGTTGCCGGGATTGTCATCTCCTCCTGCCTGGGTGACGGGCTGGGGGATTCTGTCGCTGCTATGGGGTGCGGGCATGGCCTGGGCCGGTCATCGGCAGCAGAGTGGCGTTGGTGCCTGTCACGCTTTGTTCGTCGGGCTGGTGGCGGCTGCCTGGGTGACGCGCTCTGCGGCATCGCTGTTGTTCCTTGCCGGGATGTGGGCTGCGGCCGGCGCACTGCTGGCGCTGGCGCGTGGCTATGACCGGCGCGCGCCGGGATGGAGCTGGCCGGTGTGGTTGGCCGTGCTGTTTCTTCTGGGAACGTCACCTTCTCCTGTGGGGACGGTGCTGTGGACGCTGTTTGATGTTTTGCCGTGGACGCTACGCCTGGCGCTGTGGTTGGCCATGATTTTGGTCGGCGCGGTTTTGCTCCGGCACGTGGCCCGCCGCCCGCTTGGCGCGGGGACGCCGCCAACCGTTGAGCAGCGCGTTGCATTGAGCGTCGGCCTTGTCGTGCTCGGCGTGATGTTGTGCCTCACGGCGGCTTGGGTCAAAGTGCATCCCTTTTCGTGGTCGGGATTCGGCCTGTGGTTTTTAGCGATGCTCGGCGCCGTCGCATTGGCGCGTTGGGGAAAACCGTTGCGCAAGTGGTTGAGCTACAGTCAGCCGTTGCTGGAGTTCCTGGATATGCAGTGGCTTTACCGCTCCATGTGGCGCGGTGGAGAGCATTTGTTGGGCATTTTGCGCCTCTCCGCCGAGGTGATCGAGGGGAGCGGTGCGTTGTTGTGGTCCCTGTTGATCTTGTTCTTAATTCTACTGGTGATTGTAAAGCGATGAATCCTTTTAATCTCTGGTTGAGCCGCATCTCCTCGTTTGCTGCCGGACCGGCAGCATGGGGGATATTTTTGACCGGCGCGCTCATCTATCTCATCAATGAATGGCGTATTCGCTTCCTGATTTTGGTGGTGCAGTATTTCTTCGTCGGGATTCTATTTGCGCGGATCTTCGACACCCGCCCGGAGATGGCTTTGTTGAAAATCCTGGTCGGCTGGTTGATCTGCGGCACCTTTCTGATCAGTGCGCGCGTGCGTGGACAGGTCATCAGCCGCACCGGTTTGCACTTACGCTGGTCCTCCCGTTTGCCTTTTCGCCTTCTTTCGCTTATGGGGATGACAGTCGTGGCGTATCTGGCTTCGCAGCGCTATCCGTTGCCCTTTGTCTCTGCCGATCTGACCCTGGCCTGTTTCATTTTAATGGCCCTGGCGATTCTTTTCATCGGCACCGAGGAAACCGACGTGATGGCTACGGGCGTAGGGGTGCTCAACCTGGTGGCGGCGCTGGATATTTTCTATTCGTCGCAGGACCCGGGCTTGCTGGTTACGGGACTTCTGGTGATGGTCAGCCTGCTCATCGCTCTGGCAACATCATATCTTGCCGTGGTTGAGGTAACGGAATGACGATCCCCGGCCCGCTGGTATTGATCGGCGTACCGTTGGCGATGGCGGCAGTGTTACAATTGCTGCGTCGCTGGACGGCACTGATGGCGTTGCTGGCGATGCTGACGGCTTTGTTTTGTGGGCTGCTGGTATCGTTTGTTCCCTTGCACGAGACCATCCCCTCCGACACATTGCGGATTGCTATGGAGCAGCCGCTGAATATCCTGGGGCGCGTGTTGGTGATCGAGCCGGTAGACAGGTTACCGTTGACCTTCATCTTTCTCACGGCAGCCATGTTATTCGTCATCGCCTGGCGCTTGCTGCCCCATTCTAACTTTTTCCCAACGGGCCTGGCGATGGTCGCCTTGCTTGCCGGCGCCTTGTTGGTCAAGCAGGTTGTCTATACGGCTCTGTTGCTTGAGCTGGCTGCCGTCCTTGCCATTATTCCCTTATACGAACCGGTCGGAGATCAGGGTGTCCGACATGCGAAAGGGGGAGCGCAGTATATCGCCTACGTGACCCTGTCACTGCCCGGTTTGATGGTGACGCAGTTACTCTTGGAGCTTTTCGCCATCTTTCCAAATGATACAGGTTTGTTACAAGCGGCCACGGTATTGTTGGGATTGTCTTTTGCGATACTGCTGGGCGCGGTGCCTTTTCAGGCCTGGCTTTCGACGGTTGCCACCGATGGCTCGCCGCCGGTGGTCACCTTTCTCTTCACCGTGAACCTGGGGACGGTGTGGTTTGTGCTGTTGGCTTTCCTGGAGTCCTATAGCTGGCTGGGCGCGCAGGCGTCGTTCGGCACACTTTTCACTACCATAGGATTATTGATGATGGTCGGCGGGGGGCTGCTGGCGGCCTCGCAGCGGCGTTTGGGACGTCTGGCGGGCTATGCGACGCTGGTGGACAATGGAGCGATGTTGGTCGCACTGGGGACGCGGCATGTTTCCGGTGTGGCACTTGCCGTGATGCTGTTACTGGCTCGCCCTTTGGCGTTGGGGCTGATGACGTTGGGGGTGGATGGACTGCGGCGTCTGGGCAGTGGCGATGACACCGTAGAGACCCTGGCAGGCGCAGCCCGACGGGCACCCTGGCGTGCGCTGGCGTTGCTCGTCGGGGGGATGGCTATGGCCGGGTTCCCGTTTTCATTGAACTTTGCCGCTCACTGGGGACTTTACCGTGTGATCTCCGCGACGAACATATTCCAGGCGGTCGTGGCCCTGGCCGGTTGCGCCGGGGTGATGATGGGGGTGATCGGGGTAGTGCGCGTGTTGCTGGCCCCCCTTCCTAAATCTGCGACTCAGGTGCGTTCTCGAGAAGACCCTGTTGTTTTGGTCTTGATTATCGTGCTGATGGGCGTCGCATTGCTATTAGGGGTTTTCCCGCAATCGGTTAGCCACCTGGTACTGCAAATGGCCGAGGGCTTTACTTTCTTCACCTCCTAGAAGACGAGACTATGGCACTTAACTTTTTGGATTATCGAATCCGACAGCGTGATTATCTGTTGAGCATTGCCCAGGCGATGGTCTCACGCCTGAACGTGCGTGCGGTGTTGCGTTTGATTTTGCAGGCCGCAGTAGATATGTTGCAAGGTCAATCTGGTCTAATCGCGTTGCACAATGAAGGCGCGCCCTTTACATTTTGGGCCAGTTACGGCTTGCCGCCTGCGCTGGTGGATGCTTTTCAGCCCCTGGTTGAGGATGTTCCCATTGTGGAGAAAGTGGAAGATTTCACAATCCCCGATCTCTCGGACAAACTCGCCCAGATCGCCGAAGAAACCGGGCTGCTGTTGCGGCAGGTGGTAGCCTTGCCGATGTTCGTCGAACAGGATTTCCTGGGAGTACTGTTTATCTTTCGCTCCCATAGCCTCAGTTTCTCCCAGGACGATTATCAGATTCTCAAGAGTTTTGCCGACTATGCTGCGATCGCGGTCAACAACGCGCAATTGTACGAAGCAGCGGTTACCGAGCGGGGGCGGCTGGATGCGCTGCTCGAATCCAGCGCCGACGGCATTATGGTCTTGCGCCCTGACCTGAGTATCGAGCGTCTCAACCGCGCGCTGGCCTCACTCACCGGCTGGTCTGCCCAGGAGGCCGCGGGACGGCAGCACGATGAGGTCATTGTGTGGGCGCGGCAAAGCTCCGATGTCACGTTGAGCCAGGCGATTGCGCAGGGATGGCCGACGCGCGAGAGCCGCACCCTCTACGTCGAGGGCGAAATGCGTCGGCGCAACGGCAGTGTGGTCTCGGTGGGGATCACCTACGCGCCGTTGCTCGCGCGCAATGGGCGGATGATCAATATCATCAGCACCGTGCGCGATATTACCCGTTTCCGCGAGGCCGATGTGCTTAAGGATACCTTCATCTCGGTCGTCTCGCACGAGTTGAAGACGCCGGTCTCCATCATCAAAGGCTACGCCGAAACGTTGCGCCGCCCGGAGGCGCGTCGCAACCCCGCCCTGGTCGAAGAAATGTTGACTTCCATTACCGAAGAAGCCGACCGCCTGGCGCGCCTGGTGGATGATCTGCTGGATGCTTCGCGCTTGCAAGCCGGCGGCTTGCCTTTCCGCGATGTGGAGGACGTGGATTTGCGCTTCATTGCCCGGCGGGTGATCGAGCGTTATGGCCCGCAGTCGCCGAAGCACACCTTGATCCTGGATTTTGCCGAAGGCCCTTCCGGCGAATTCCCCACCATTCGCGGCGACCCCCAACGCCTGGAACAGGTGCTCGATAACCTGGTTTCCAATGCCATCAAATATTCGCCGCGCGGGGGCGAGGTGCGCATCAAAGGTGAAGCCACGCCGGTTGAGGTCATCCTCTCTGTGAGCGATCAGGGTGTGGGAATTCCACTGGAAGACCAGGAGCGCATTTTCGATCGTTTCTATCGCGTGGAGAACCCGGAGACGCGCGCCGTTTCCGGGACGGGGTTGGGGCTGTACCTCACCCGCGCCATTGTGCGTGCTCACGGCGGGCGCTGTTGGGTGGATAGTATCCCCGGACAGGGCGCGACCTTCTATATCGCTTTGCCCCGCGAAACCGGCTTGGCGTTATGGCAGGGGGAGACTTCATCCCAATCCCCCTCGTAACTATTGCGATCAGATCCAAAGTTATTGAGCTGTAGACTACCAGACTACAGACTAAAGACTACAGACTAAAGACTATCAGACTAAAGACTATTAGACTAAAGACTATCAGACTAAAGACTATTAGACTAAAGACTATCAGACTAAAGGAGTGAATACAATGCCACAAAGGTACTATGCTACGGTCGCGTGTCCGACCTGCGGAACTCGTTTCCAGACGCCTATTGAACAAATTTTGGACGTGCGGGTGAATCCTGAAGTGAAAAACCGCTTGTTGAGCGGGAGCGTCAATGTCGCTCTATGCCCTGCTTGCGGCACCGGCGGCATGCTCAATCTGCCGTTTATTTACCATGACCCGGAGAAGGAAGTGGCCTTGCTTTACCTGCCGGCGGAAATCGGAAACACCGAAGTCCAGCGTCAGCAGGCGGCCGGGCGGCTGACCCGCCAGTTGATGGATGCCATGCCCCAGGAGGAGCGCAAGGGTTATCTTTTCCAACCGGAAGTCTTCCTGACGATAGAAAATCTCATCAAGCGTGTCCTGGAGCTGGAGGGGGTGACCGAAGAGGACCTGGCGCGCAATCAACAACAACGTGTATTTCTGGATAAATTCCTCTCGGCGTTGGAAGAAGACTGGCCACAACTCATTGCCGAAAACGAGGCCCTGATTGATGAGAACTTCTTCGGTCTGTTGCAGTACACGATGCAGATCGTGGCGATGGCCGGGACGGAAAGTGGCGATTACGGTAGAGTACAAAAGGCTTTCGATTATCTTGTCGAAAATACTGCCTTTGGACGACGACTCAACAAGCGCAGTGAGGTGTTGCGCACCTTTGCCGATAACCCCGACCAGAACTCGTTGCTTGAGGCCATGATTGCCGCACCCGATGACGAAACGCTTATGGTTTTGGTGCAATCGGGCATTTCGCTGATGAACTACACCTTCTTCCAGTTGCTGGTCAACCGTATCGAGTCCACAGAAGACCCGTTGGAGAAAGCGCGCCTGGTCGAACTGCGTCGCAAAATCCTCGAAATCCGCGATACTTTGGCTGAAGCCAGCGAGGATATCGCCCGTTCGCGTGCGGAACTCCTTGAAAAACTCGTCAACACCGAAGACCCACTCAAGATGGCACGCAGTTACCTTTCGGAGCTGGATGATACCTTCGCGCTGGTTTTGCGCTCCGAAATGATGGCCGCCCGCAATCGCGGGGACAAGCAACGTGTAGAAGCCTTGCAACGGATCGCCAACGTTGTCAGCCAGGTGGCCGAAGAGAATATGCCCGGCGAAGTGGTCCTGGTGCGGCGGCTTTTGATGGCGACCGACGAGCAGGCGCAAGCCCTGTTGCAGAACAACCAGCATTTGTTGCATCCGCAGTTCTTCCAGTTCCTTGAGGGCCTCGAAGCCACCACACGGGAGCAGGGCGACACGCAGACGGCCGAGCAATTGGCGCACATTCGCGTCCTGGCGCAGCGTTATGCACCGCAGGCTCAGGCACCGCAAGCTGAGGCCGAGCCGCAGCCCCCGAAGCCGGCGCAGACTCCACAAACCCCACCTCCACCGCCACCGGCGGAAAATCGCACACCCTCGGGGCTGATCATTGCCAAGCGTTAGATAAGGAGTGGGAATCATCCCTGATTCTTTCCTCTGGAGGAAGTTATGGCGCAAAAACTTGTCCTGGTAGATGGCCATTCGCTGGCATATCGCGCTTTTCACGCCTTGCCGGAGGATATGAAAACCTCGACGGGTGAACCAACCAACGCCTCTTATGGGTTCACCTCAATGTTGCTCGGCGTGCTGGCAGACGAGAAGCCCGACTACGTCATCGTCACCTTCGACAAAGGGCCGTCATTCCGCGTGCGTGAGTACGCCGAATACAAAGCCCATCGCGTCAAAATGCCTCCTGAGATGCAGGTGCAGATGGGCCGTATCCGCGACATCGTGGCCGCACTCGGCATCCCCGTTGTGGAGCTTGATGACTATGAAGCCGATGACCTTCTGGGGACGCTTGCCCGTCAAGCCGCTGAAGCGGGTCTGGATGTGCTTATCGTCACCGGCGACCGCGATGCCTTGCAGTTGGTGGATGAACACACGACCGTCTTGACGTCGGGGCGGCGCTTTTCGGACACGTTGCGCTATACCCCGGAAACCGTGCGCGAAAAGTACGGTCTGGAACCGCAGCAGCTTGTTGACCTCAAGGCGCTCACGGGGGATACTTCCGACAACATCCCCGGTGTGCGTGGGGTAGGGGAAAAGGGCGGCATTGCCCTGCTGCAAAAGTATGGCTCGTTGGATGGCATTTACGCTCACCTTGACGAGCTGGCGGCACGCTATCAGAGCGCGCTGGCCGAGAACCGCGAACTGGCTTATCTCAGCCAGCGCCTGGGCCGCATTGTGCGCGATGCACCGGTCAACTTGGACTTGCAGGCAGCACGCGCCACCTGGAATTATGACCGTGAGCGACTGCTGGCATTGCTGCGCCAGCTCGAATTCCGCTCACTGCTGGGACGCTTACCCGGCGGCGAAGCGCCATCGCCTGTCCAGGCATCTGCGCCGGCAGAAGGCCAGCAGCTCTCGCTCTTCGGTGAACCGGAGGCACCACAGCCGACATCGCCTGCGCCTGTCCCCGGATTGGGCGATTACCGGTTGGTTGCCGATGAAAGCGCGCTTGCGCAGCTGACGACGCAGCTTGGCGCGGCTGCCGTCGTTGCCGTAGATACCGAGGCGACCGGCACCGATGCGATGCTCGCCGATCTGGTGGGAATCTCCATCACCGATCGTGAGGGGACGGCGTGGTATATTCCCCTGCGCGCGCCTGCCGGTGAACCCACCCTCGGCGTGGAAACTGTGGCGCGTCATCTCGGCGGGCTGTTGGCGAACCCGGCGATTGCCAAAGTGGGCCATAATCTCAAATACGATATTGAATTGCTCAAACGCCACGGCCTGGATGTCGCCGGCCCACTCTTCGACACGATGGTTGCCGAATGGGTGCTCAACCCCGATTCGGGCAACCTGGGCCTCAAAAATCAGGCCTGGGCGCGTCTGGGCCTGCAAATGACCGAGATCAGTGCCTTGATCGGTACCGGGCGCGAGCAGAAAACGATGGATCAGGTGTCTCTGGCGCAAGTCGTTTCTTACGCCGGCGCCGATGCCGACGTGGCGTTGCGTCTTGCGGGCGTGTTGCGTCCCGAACTGGCAGCCCGTCAACAGGCACAACTCTTCGAGGATTTGGAAATGCCTTTGTTGCCGGTGCTGGTGGATATGGAAATGACCGGGGTGAAGCTGGATGTAGACTGGCTGACAACCCTCTCCGCTGAACTGACGACGCGCCTTTTAGACCTGGAACAACAGATCTACCATCACGCGGGCGTTGAATTCAACATCAACTCGACCCAGCAGCTTTCCGATGTGCTTTTCAAGCGTTTGGGTTTGCCGACGCGCGGGATCGGCAAGACCAAATCGGGACACTATTCCACGCGCGCGGGCGTGCTGGAGGATTTACAGGGCACGCACCCCATTGTGGACGCGATTCTGACGCACCGCGAGCTGTCCAAGCTCAAATCAACGTATGTGGAGGCGCTGCCGTCGCTGGTTAACCCGCGTACCGGTCGCGTGCACACCTCCTACAATCAGACCGGTACGGTTACCGGACGGCTCTCGTCGTCAAATCCCAATTTGCAGAACATCCCCATTCGTTCGCAGGAAGGGCGGCGCGTGCGGCGCGCTTTTGTCGCCGAAAAGGGGTGCCTTTTGATCGGTGCGGACTATTCGCAGGTCGAATTGCGGGTGATGGCGCACGTCTCCAGGGATGAAGGGTTGATCGCGGCCTTCGAGCGCGGCGAAGACATCCACGCTACAACGGCTGCGGCAGTTTATGGCATTCCACTGGATGCCGTCACCTACGAACAGCGGCGCATTGCCAAAGCTGTCAACTTTGGCTTGATCTACGGTCAGAGTGCCTATGGCCTCTCGCGGCAAGTCGGTATCACCGTAGAGGAGGCAGAGGCGTTCATCAAGCGTTACTTCGAACGTTTCCCGCGCGTGCGTGACTACATGGAGCGTGTGCAGCGGGAAGTCGTGGCGCAGGGGTATGTGGAAACGCTGCTTCATCGGCGGCGCTACTTCCCGGAGCTTGCCCCCAATAATCAGCTTTCGGCGCAAGCCCGTCAGGCTGCCCAGCGGATGGCGATCAACACGCCGATTCAGGGAAGCGCGGCGGATATTATCAAGCTGGCGATGCTGCGTACCCATCGCATGCTGCGGGAGCGTCGGCTCCGTGCACGGATGATCCTTCAGGTGCACGATGAGTTGGTGCTTGAAGCGCCCGAGGACGAGCGTGAGGCCGTCATTGCACTGTTACGTGAGGCTATGGGCGAAGCCTTTGAGATGGTCGTTCCCCTCAAAGTGGATGTGGAAGTCGGTCTTAACTGGGAAGAGATGGCATGATTTGCTCCTTTCGTACCACAACTTAAGTATAGCATAGATTTGTGTTTTTGATCAATGAAGCCTGATCTGAGTTAATATCAGCCTATCTTCTCCCAGAACAGAGAGGCGTGCGCCGTTGGGAGGACGGTAGAGGCCGATTTGGAGCGGATAATCGCCTGGCGGTGTAGCCGCGGGCAGCGTGATTGGGTGTTCCAGCACCACGATGTCCCCTTGTTCTAAGCCTGATGTGGCAACGGGCCAACCATCCCATTGCGCGATCGGACGGCCCTGCGTGTCTATGATGTGCACAAACACCGACAGCGGCGGCGTGAGTGGCCCCTTGACCTGCCAGTATGTGATCAGCCGCAAAGTCTCGCCCGGCGCGACCTCTGTGGTGTTCAGTTCCCATCCGGCAAGCGACGGCCCCCCCTCAAAACGCACCGGCAGTGTGACCGATTGACTTCCCGGCGTCGTGGCTGTACCGACGGGAATGTTCGCCAACGCAGCGCGCACGTCTCCGCTTGCGATGGCGACGCGCACCGGTTCCGTCTCTGGGATGGCGGCCTGCACAATGAAGCGCGTCGGCCCGTTGACGGGCAGTACGACAGCCCCCGCGCCGGCCCAACTGGCGATCAACCGCCGTCCAGCGCTCACCCCCAGCGTTTCCGGCGGCTGTTGCCAGATCGGCGTGCCGGTAACGACGGCGCGGACAACGGGCATCTCCGGCGGATAGCTCACCCGGTAAATGAGGATCGAACGTCCGGCGCGGGCGTCCGGCTCGCGGTTGCGGAAGAAAGCATATAGCTCCCGGCCTTCGTAGAGCAGGCCCAGATGCAGACTGGTGACGCTGATGGCATACGTCCCCGGCTCCGGCGTGTAGGGATTGAACCCCGCGTATTCCGGCCCGCTGAGCAATCGCGAAAAGCCCGGCAGCAGCCGCGCCGTCACCCCGTAGGCCGAAGGGTATGCGCTGCCGAAGTAGGCCAGATAGACATTCTCCGTCGGGTGCGCCGCGATGTACTCCCGCAAAGCCACCAGATCCATCCCCCAATCCACGTTCATATCGGCGAAGTGACGCCAGGTGTTATCGGGGCCGCCGGCAAGGGCGTTGCTGTACGCCAGGTGATCGGGGAAGACATACACGGCATCTGCGACGAGCCATAGGCCGAGTAGTGCCATAGCTATCTGTTGGCGGCGTACACGTGGCCACGTGGGGAAGCCACTTGCAGCGAGCGCGATGCCGAAGATCAGCGTCGGGAGGATGTAGCGATAGCCGATTTGCAGCGTACTCCCCGAAGCGATCAGCAGGTACAGTCCGGCGGGTAGCCACCACAGTGCCGTCTCGCGCCAGTTGCGGACCGCGCGCACCAGACCGATGCCCATCAGCAGCAGCGTCGGCAGCGGTGTTTTGAGCAAGAAGGTGAGAATGAAATAGTACCACCAGCCGGTATCGCTGGTGCGTCCCAGCAGAAAGGTGGGGGTGCCCCGCGCGACGCGCTGAAACATGCGCGGCAGCCCACGCAGATAAGTCGGGGCAGGCACGGGGAAACCGCCTTCGTATAATGGCCCGACCTCAAAGCCGAAGACCGCCCAGACCGTGAAGGTTGCCACCAATGCCATCCCTACCAGCGCCAGAATGTGTGATCCGTAATTCGTCATTCGTGATGCGTGATTCGTCATCCGTGAGGTGAACGTGAGCAGCAGGAAAACGGGGACGAGGAAAGCCGCGGTGAGTTTGCTGGCGATGGCTAAACCGACGGCGACGCCGGTGAGCAACAAGTTCAGCGGGGTAGGGCGCCGAAAATACGCGCCCAGACGCCACACGGCGACGAACATAAAGCCGGCCACGGCCAAATCGTTGCCGATGATGCGTCCGTTGGCGATGATGTTGGGATCGAACGCAAACAACGTCAGACCTATCCAGGCTGCCGGTTCGCCGACCAGCGTGAAAAGGGCGACAAAGAGCGCAAGCCCAAAAGCCGCCGTCAACACCATCAACGGAACCCGCCCGGCCTGGATCAAAGCGGGGGCGATGGCGGCATTGTCCACCCACAGATAATCGTCCACGAAAGCCTCGGCGTTGCCTGCCTGCCAGCCCGGATGTCCGGTAGGGAAGGGGGCCAGCGCTTTACGCAGCAAGGGAAGCGCCGCCAACACTTGCGGCACAGGTGGATGTTCCCAACTGAGGCGCGGGCTACCGGTGTGCAGGTACGCATAACCGGAGACGAGATGATAGGTCTCATCGAAGGCGGCGGACTGGCGCGCGCTGCTCAACGCCATCTGCGCCACAAGCAATGCCAGCAGGAACGCCACACCGACCGCGCGCCGCCCCACGGCCCTCAGAGTCTCATGCTGTTTGGACATACCTGCTATCATACCGTTGATGGATGAATTCGCAACGTGTCTGTTGGCAACTTTCGGCTATAATAGGGTTGTGGGTTGAGAGTGAATGGTGGAACTCACCGATTCGCTCATTCTTTGATTCGCTGATTTGCTCATTCGCCGATTGGCCGATTCTTTATGCTGGTTGTCTTTCTGGTTTTGCTGACCCTGGCTTTGCCGCTATTCCTTTACGGCACGTATTACGTGGCGCGGGGAATTCTGCGTGGGCTGCGCACCGCCGACTGGCGCGAGACGCCCGGCGTGATTCTGCTTTCAAATGTGGCACAGCTTTATCGCGGCAAAGAAGTCGTTAAAGAAGTACTTCAGCTTTCCTATGCCTACCGCGTGGATGGCGTTGATTATGAGGGGAATCGGGTGGGGTTCAAAAGCTTCGCCTGGTTCTTCGGCAACCTGGACAGGCTGGCGGCGAAGTATCCCAAAGGACAGGAAGTTGTTGTCTACTATGATCCGCTGCACCCCGAGGAGGCCATCCTTGAAAAGGGGACCGCACGTGCGGATGGTTTCTTGTTAGCCGGTTTGGCGCTTCTTGACGCCGGTATTCTTCTAATCTGGATTCCGTTGACGCCGGTCCTGATCCTTCTCGGCCTTGCGTTGATCGTCTTTCTTGTTTTTCTTTTCCGCGAGTTGAAACAAAATCGCTTTCGTGACAAGGATGCTCTCCCTCAAACCTGAAGTAACGTTTCAACGGATTTTTTGATTTTTTTAAGGAAGATACCCAATGTTATCAGAACCATACCGTATTGAACGCGATGCCCTGGGTGAAGTCCGTGTGCCGGCCTGGGCGTTATGGGGCGCGCAGACCCAACGCGCCGTCGAAAACTTTACCATCTCCGGCCAACGATTTGATCGGCGGTTTATCGCTGCGCTGGGGCAGGTGAAATCTGCCTGCACGCGCACCAACCTGGACCTGGGACGCCTCGATCCGCGTCTGGGTGCGACAATTCTGCAAGCCTGTGCTGAAATCATTGTCGGCACCCTCGATGCCCATTTCCCGCTTGACGTGTTCCAGACCGGTTCCGGCACCTCGACGAATATGAACGCCAACGAAGTCATTGCCAACCGCGCCATCCAGCTTCTTGGCGGTGAAGTGGGCAGCAAATCACCGGTGCACCCCAACGACCACGTGAACATGAGCCAGTCCAGCAACGATGTGATCCCCACCGTGATCCACGTGGCGGCGACATTGGCGCTGCGCGATGATCTGCTCCCGGCATTGACGCACCTCCACACGCTGCTGTTGGACAAGGCTACGGCCTTCGACGCCATCGTCAAGACCGGGCGCACACATTTGCAGGACGCAACCCCCATCCGCATGGGGCAAGTCTTCGGCGGTTACGCGGCACAGATCGAGCAATCCCTGTCGCGGGTGCAACGGGCAATGGCGGCGTTGCGCGAGCTGCCGTTGGGCGGAACGGCCGTGGGGACGGGCATCAACTGCCCCGAAGGGTTTGCGGAACGCGCGATCGCCCATCTTAACACGGCGTTGGGGACGGACTTTGTCGAAGCGCGCAACCACGTGGAAGCCAACGCCGCCCGCGACGCTCTGGTCGAAGCCTCCGGCGCGCTCAAGACGGTTGCCGTGAGCCTGCACAAAGTCGCCAACGACATCCGCTGGCTGGCATCGGGGCCGCGCAACGGCCTGGGCGAGTTGCGCCTGCCAGCCGTGCAACCCGGTTCATCCATCATGCCGGGGAAAGTCAACCCGGTGATCCCTGAGGCTGTGATTATGGCCTGTGCGCAGGTCATCGGCCATGACGCTGCCATCACCTTAGGCGGCCTGGGCAGCTACTTTGAGCTGAACTTGATGATGCCACTCATCGCCCATAACATCCTGAGCGCGATATCCCTGTTGACCAACGCCACACAGACGCTTGCCGACCGTTGTATTGCCGGCCTGGAAGCCGATGTTGAACGCTGCCGTGAGACCGTTGAACGCAATCTGGCGTTAGCGACGGCGTTGACGCCCGTGCTTGGTTACGACAAAGCCGCCGCAATTGCCCAGGAGGCCCAGCGCACCGGCAAAACCGTCCGCGAAGTTGCCCTGGCGTGGGGCGTCTTGCCTGAGGAGACCCTGACAACCTTGCTTGACCCTTACCGGATGACGGTGAGCGGAAAATCTGAGTGATGGATACGAGTAACGAGTAACGAGTAACGAGTAACGAGTGAAGGAATTGCTATCTTATGAGACCACTGACAACTGAAAACTATCCAGGAGGTTGCGTATGCGTAGAATAGCTGTTCTGACAAGTGGTGGAGATGGGCCGGGCCTGAATGCGTGTATCCGCGCAGTCACCCGTGAGGCTTTGCGGCATGACGTGAAGGTTTACGGTGTACGCTGGGGCTACAGGGGGCTGATCAACGGTGAAATTGACGAATTGACCAGTCGTGATGTGGGGGGCATCATGAATCGTGGAGGCACTTTCCTGGGGACGGCGCGCTGTCCCGAGTTTAAGGAATTGCAAGTGCGTCGCACCGCGCTGCGCCAACTCAACCAGTTTGGCATCGAGGGGCTGGTGGTAATCGGCGGCAACGGCTCACTGACGGGTGCCCTGGCCCTGCATGAGATGGGTTTCCCCACATTTGGCATCCCCGCATCTATTGACAACGACATCAACGGTACCGATATGGCCGTCGGCGTGGACACGACCTTGAATACGATTCTGGATGCCATTGATCGCATCAAAGATACGGCGGCTTCGCACCAGCGCGCCTTCCTCGTTGAAGTGATGGGGCGCGACTGTGGCTACCTGGCTTTGGCAAGCGGCCTCGCCGGCGGCGCCGAGATGATTCTGATCCCTGAAAAGGAAGGCCCTACTTTCGAGGAGATTGCCGGGGACGTCGTGGATGCGTACACGCGGGGCAAGTCTCACTGTATTCTGGTGATCGCAGAGGGTTGGAAGCCCGGAACTCAGGCCGTGGCCGAATATCTGCGCGCACGCAGAGATGAACTGGGATTCGATGTGCGCGTGACGGTGCTGGGGCATGTGCAACGCGGCGGCAG
The DNA here is from genome assembly GCA_035373625.1 of Anaerolineae bacterium. GTDB lineage: Bacteria > Chloroflexota > Anaerolineae > B4-G1 > SLSP01 > DSWT01. The sequence goes on from DAOSNS010000001.1 coordinate 113,219, forward strand.
TCCTTCGGCGTATGATCGCCTTCTGGCAACGCGGATGGGGGCGTATGCCGCCGATCGCTTGATCAACGGCGAAAGTGGCCAAATGGTGGCCATACGTGGCAACGAGTTGGAATCTTATCCCCTTGCGGAAGCCGTGAAGACACTCAAACCGCTGAACCTGGCACTGCTGAATCTGGCCGAGGCTATGGACTGACGGCCATCCGACGACCGTATCAATTCAAGCGTTACGTCCCAGCAATTGCCCGGCCAGCTCATAGAGGGCGGCTTGCGCTTCACCGCTGCCACCGGAGCGCGCCAGTGCGTCAAGCGCGGCCTGGTGGTAGCGGTACGCCTGGGCCTGGACATATTCCCGACTCCCGGTGGCTTCTAGCAATGCCAGTCCCCTGGCAATAGCAGCATCGTCCGACGTATCACAAGTCGTCACCAACGCTGCGAAATCGGCGCTGTGCGCCATACCGTAGAGGATGGGCAGCGTCTTTTTGTGATTGCGCAGATCGGACCCCACCGGTTTGCCGGTCTTTTCAGGATTGCCCCATAGACCGAGGAGGTCATCTTGCATTTGGAAAGCCATCCCCAGATGTTCGCCGAATTCGCGCAGAGCGATGACCTGTTCCTCTGACGCTCCGGCGATCATCCCCCCAAGTTCGCAGGCCAGCCCGATCAGCACGGCTGTCTTGTTGTGGATCATTGCCAGATACGCGGTCTCGGTGATTTCTTGACATGTCTCGAAAGAGAGATCGAGGCATTGCCCTTCGGTGATTTTCAAAATGGCCCTTGAGTAATGGCTGATGATCCGTACAATCAAGTCTGATGGCAATGCGCTTGCCTGTAAATTGATAATGCTGTGGTAGGCGAGCGCGAAGAGTGCGTCTCCGGCATTGATGGCCTGCGGTTCACCCCACACCGCCCACAACGTCGGGCGTCCACGACGGGTGCGGTCGCGGTCCTCAATATCGTCGTGGATCAGCGTGAAGTTGTGCAACAACTCGATGGCCGCGGCGGCCGGAAGTGCCGCTTGCCAGTCACCGCCGTGCGCCTCGCACGCCAGTAATAGAAAGATGGGGCGCAGCCGTTTCCCGGTTTTCTGTGTGACGGGTTTGAAATCCGCATCGGCCCATCCTAAATGGTAGTGGAGCATGCCATACAGCAACTCCGGTGGTCGGATGCCGATAACACTTTGCATGGTTTCTTCCAATGCCGGTAAATAACGAGTAAAGGGGTCCATGATTACCTCCGGAGCAGGGGATAGTTCAAATGTGCAACAGCGGCGCATGCTTGAGACGTGATATGTCGGGCGCGCCGACTGCAAACATGGCGACGGTTAGTTGGCGGCGGATGATCTCCAATCGCTCCCAGAGCGCCTGCGATGATTGCGCTGCGGCTTGAAGCAGCACGCCGGCCATTGTCGTTACATCGGCGCCGAGGGCGAGGCTCTTGGCAATATCCAGGCCGGTCTGCAGACCCCCGCTGGCGATCAACGGAATGTCCGGTGCGACCCGGCGCACCATCTGCAGCGATTGGGCGGTGGGGATGCCCCAGTCACGGAAGGCTGCGGCGACTTCACGTTGTAAGGGATCCTGTCCCCGATGCATTTCCACCTGGCTCCACGAAGTCCCGCCGGCTCCCGAAACATCCAAACCGGCGACCCCGACGTTGATGAGCTGACGCGCTGCATGTTCCGACAGTCCCGCGCCAACCTCTTTGACGATGACCGGAACCTCCAGCGCACGGCATACCGCTTCGATCCGCCGCAACAGCCCACTGAAACGGGTATTGCCTTCGGGTTGCAGGGCTTCCTGAAGCGGATTGAGGTGCAGGAACAGCCCATCGGCCTCCACAACTTCCACTATGCGACGACACTCTTCGGCCCCATAACCGTAATTCAGTTGCACGGCGCCCAAATTCGCCAGAAGCAAAATGTCGGGGGCGTAACGGCGCACCTGGAACGTCACTGCCGTTTCCGGTTCTTCCAGGAGCACCCGCATCGAGCCAAGTCCCATGCCGATGCCCATCGCCTGGGCTGCTTCTGCCAGCATCCGATTGAAGTTGCCTGTCCATTGTGTTCCGCCGGTCATAGAAGCGATCAACAGAGGAAACGTCAGACGATGGCCCAGAAAAGTGGTCTGTGGGTTCACATCGGCGAGATCACATTCCGGCACGGCTTGATGGACAAACTGGTACCGTTCCAGGCCCGTCGTCACACGATCAAAGGAAACATCCTTTTCGAGATTGATGCGCACGTGCTCGTCTTTGCGTAAGCCGGTTTGGCGGTTGGACATTGGATTTCCCTTGCTTTGATTGCTTGTTGCGTGACACTATATCGTAAAGTCGCAACACGTCAATTCAAGTGTTCATTCTTGACTTTTAGGATGCACGGGATAAAATAAGCGGCACTGTTCCAAAACCGGATTTATCATCAAGCAGAACAACAACCTTGAGGAGGAATTGACAATGAGCGATGTATTTGACCGCGTGAAGAAAATTATCGTCGAGATTTTGGCGACCGACCCCGATAAAGTGACGCCGGAAGCGAGCTTCCGTGACGATCTGAAGGCCGATTCCCTGGACCTGGTCGAATTGATCATGGCTTTTGAGGATGAATTCGGTGGGCGCATTTCCGACGAGGATGCCCGCAGCATCACCACCGTTCAGGCGGCCGTGGATTACGTTGAGAAACGTATGGCCGCCGGCAAGTAACTCTCATTTTGTTTTCCCCAAAGGCCACCGGCAAGACGGTGGCCTTTTCGTATGCGTCTCGGTTTAATCGCCGATACCCACATTCCCTATCGGGCCTCTGAAATCCCGGCGCCGGTTTTACAGGCCCTTGCGGGAGTTGACCTCATCCTTCATGCGGGCGATGTGGATGAACCCTGGGCGTTGGATGTGTTGCGGGAACTGGCGCCCGTCTATGCGGTTCGCGGCAACTACCACGTGTTTGACCGTTCCTCCGGCGGCGCCTCGCTGCCCGAGTCTGTTGAACTGGATGTTGCCGGTTTCCATATCGGCATGACTCACGGCCACAAAATCGGGCTGACCACCTGGTTCTGGAAGGTCTATATGCTGCTGCAAAACATCCGTGGCCGTTGGACGTTGCCGACTTACGATCGCGTGCTTTCCCGTACCCTCGTGCGGCGTTTCCCGCAAGCCGACATCATCGTTTTCGGTCACACCCACCGTTTTTATCAAGCGTATTGGGGCAAAACCCTGTTGATCAATCCCGGCGCTGCATTGCGCACTGCGTATTTCAACGCCCCCCATGTTCCCTCGCTGGCCCATTTGATTTTGGAGCCAGGAAAGCCACCGGAAGTGATACGAATCCGGGTTGACCTTGCTTGACGTGGTCGGCCTTCGCCGATCCCCCCGATGCCATCGCCCGTGAGAAGTATTGGCGTAGGCCGACCCGCGACGCGAAGCGTCCAAAGAAGGCGATTTCAATCGCTAAGGACGATTTCGACGTGGTTCTCCGCCTTGAGCCGCTCCGCCGGAATGAGGCTACCGGGGATGACCTCGCCGTTCAGCGTGAGCGCGTGAACGCCACGGCAGAGGCCGTGAGGGTTCTTGACTTCGATGTGGATGGTGCACCCTCGGAATCGCCGGGTGGCCTTGAAGCCCGGCCACGTGCTGGGGATGCACGGATCCACGCGCAAGCCGTCCACTTCGGGGCGCAGCCCCAGGATGTACTGCGTGGCGCTGAAGTAAGCCCATGCCGCCGCACCGGTGAGCCACGAAGTGCGCGTGTTGCCCGGACGCGGCGAGTAGATGGAATAGGTCGTCTGCGCTTGCACGTAAGGCTCACTTTGGCGGATTTCGGCGCGGTCGTTGTAGGCCGCCGGCATGGCGGCGCGGTAGTAAGCATACGCCTGGTCACCGTGCCCTAGCAGACATTCCGCCATCACCCCCCAGCCCTGTGTGTGATTGAAGATGCCGGCGTTTTCCTTGATGCCGGGATTGAAGACGACCGCGCGCATCACATCAATCGGCGTATCCACGAACGGTGGCGCAGAAAGCATCAGTCCGTAGGGCGTCGCCAGATGCTCCTTGACAGTCTGCATACAGCGGACGGCTTGTTCGGGCGTGGCGCTGCCGCTGATGATGGCCCAGAGCTGGGTGTTGAGGTAGATTTGCCCTTCCTTGTACTTGCGGGTGCCATAGACCGTCCCATCCTCGGTGATGGCCCAGATGAAGCGATCCTCGTCCCAGGCACAGGCCTGGATGCTGGCTTCCAGCTTCTCGCGTTGCGCCATAGCCCACGCGGTCTCTTCCGGCCTGCCGAGCCGCTCTGCAATGTCGGCGTACACCTTCAGCCCGAAGTACACCTGGAAGGCCACGAACAGGCTCTCGCCGTAGTAGCCGAGCTTCAAGCAATCGTTCCAGTCGGCGTGCAGACCGCAGGGCAAGCCGTGCTTGCCGGTGCGCTCCAGGTTGAATTCCAGAGCGCGGCGCAGGTGCCCCAGGACGGTCGCTTCGCCCTTGTCGGCGTAAGGCAGCACCTTGTCGTAGAACGACAGGTCACCGGTTTCCCCCACGACCGCCGGGACGGCATTGAAGAACCACAGGCAGTCGTCGGAGCGATAATCTTCATCGGGGGGTGGGGACTCGTGGCCCGGATTGTGCTCGAAGGGACGGATGACCGGGATGGCCCCGCCGCTGGATACCTGACCGGTGAGCATTAGTTCAAGGCGCGCCTGGGCCTCTTCGGGGATGGCCGCAGCGACGCCCAGGATGTCTTGCACCGAGTCACGGAAGCCCAAGCCGTCGCGCTCGCCGTTATAGACCAGGCTGGCGGCCCGTGACCAGGCGAAGGTGATGAGACAGTTGTAGAGGCCCCACACATTGATCGTGTGGTTGAGTTCTTCGTCCGGCGTCTCGACGACCAGGCTGCCGAGTTTGGCATGCCAGGCTTCCTTGAGCTTTTGCAGTTCGACGGCGGCGCGTTCCAGTGAGCCGAATTCCGCCACCGTGCGTTTGCCCACCGCCCGTGCATCGCCAATGCCGAGCATCACCAGCACTTCGCGGCTTTCGCCCGGCTGAAGGGTGAGCGTGGTTTGCATAGTCCCGCAGGCGTTGTCGCCGTAGGCGAGGCTGTTGGTGCATTGGCCACGTTCCACCACCAGCGGGTTGTGATAACTGCGATAGGGACCGATGAACGCTTCACGGCTGGTGTCGTAGCCTTCCAACGGCGCGCCGATCAACGCCATCCAGCTTTGATGGAACTTGTATTGGAGCAGCGCTGCCTCATCACGAGGGCGCAGGTGATCTTCGATGGCAATGCGCAACAGTCCCTCATCCGTCAGGGTGCCGCGTACGATGAACAGCGAGTATTGCAGGTTCACCTGATCCTGGAAGGTCATCCACTGATTGGTGAACTCGCAATACGTAAACACGGCTACCTGCCGCGGGCGGTCGCTCTCGTTGGTCACTTTGAGCCGCCAGTATTCAAAGGTTTGTCCGAGGGGGACGAAGTACGTGGTCTCGGTGGCGATGCCGGCATAGTGCGATTCAAACACCGAATAGGCCGTGCCGTGGCGGCAGATGTTTTGGTACTGTTCGAGCGGTTTGCCGACCGGCTGCCATGAGGCCGACCAGTAATCGCCGCTTTCACAGTCACGCAGATAGAAGTAGCGCCCCGGTTGATCCATAGGGATACTGTTGAAGAACAGGCGCAGGAAACGCCCGCGTGCGCCGGATTTGTAAAACCCATAGCCACCGGCGTTGTTGGTGATGATGGCGCCGTATTCGGTCGAGCCGAGATAATTGCTCCACGATAACGGTGTATCGGGCCGGGTAATCACGTATTCTTTTGCGTTGTCGTCGAAGTAGCCGTATTGCATAAGAAATCCCCCTCCTGAAAGGATAATTTAGTGTGTTCATCTTGTCAGAGAATGATGCACCGTATAACTTTCGATGATACCTCAAAACCTCAAAATCGAAAAGTCTACGCTTTGAGCTTTTTGTTCGTTGCCTGGCTGCGTGCGCGCAGTTGCTCGGCTTTCTGCTGCAATTGTTGGAAGTATTCAGTCTCGGTAATGGCCGTCACCTGGCGGGCCTTTTTGACTTCATCAATCTCAATGTGGAGTTCCATAACCTGGATTTTCAGGCGGGTCTCGCGCGCGATGACTTCTTGCGCCATGCGGTCGAAGATGCGTGCCAGATGGCCCAGGTCGTCGTGTCGCCGGATTTCCGAGAGTAACAGGCCCATGTGATAATCACCGCGTTCCAACATTTCTGCCGCGAAGGTCAACTGCCGCAGCGGTTGCCCGATGCTGCGTGCCAGTCCAACGGCAATGCTGATTGCCAGCCCGGCCACGACAATGAGGATAAGGATTAGCTGTGTGTGGATCTGTTGGGTGAGCGAGGTGATTTTGGCGTTGGTGACCTGAATGGGTCGGGAGAATTCGTCAATGTATGTGGTGGCGGCAATCATAAAGGTGACATCGTGGAACGGTGTGGCTACCGGCGTCATGACCATGTACTTTTCGCGGATAGAATTGTCAGGGTCCAACCAATCGTAATAACCGGCCGTTTCTGCACCGACAAGGCTGGGTTCAAAGACGGCCCAGAAGGAAGGAAGTTTCTCGGCCAGTTCACGCATTGGGTGATCAATCAAGGTGGCGTTGGGATGCAGGCGCACCATCCCTGTACCGGCTTCGTAAAGCACGGTGTAGCCGGTCTCACCTACTTTTTGCATGGCGATATTCCGAAAGGTTTCATTGGTTTGCAGATCCTCTAGTGTTGCCTGGGGATGCGCCTGTAAATAGATGGATACCTGGCGGCTTACGTCCTCTGCTTTCTGACGGATGGCTTCTTCGCCCAGGTGCTTGAGCGCGGCGGTGCTTTCTTCTATTGCCAGGCTGCGGATACGCTCCATAGCCCGCAGTCCCGCATAGCCTATGGCGGCCAGTGGCAGCAAGGACACCAGCAAAAAAGATAGAATCAACCGCGTGGAGATTTTCATTGTAACTCCCCCTCGCTGAAGTATCTGCATGTAAACTTTGGCCGGGTTCGGCCCTTCAATACACCGACACAGGAATTCCGAAAGAGCTTATGGGGATTATATAGCTCCCTGTTATGTAAGTCAATGAGTTGAAACAGGGCCTTATCATTCTTGCTCCATTCTTGCTCCGAGGGGAACGCCAGTTCCCCGTTTTAGCTGATAGCGGCTGAGAAACGCGGATCTGGCGATCCGCTCGCAGCGGCTGAGAAACGCGGATCTGGCGATCCGCTTGCAGCCAAATGAAGTTGCTGTAACGAGAAGGATAAAGCCCTGGAGTTGAAATGTGCCTTCTTGACGCACACTCACGGACAGGTATAATCCCGCCAGAGGTGAGATGATAAACTGGCGCACGACCGTTCAAGACCTGCTGGAGAGTAGCCCACTGCGACCGCTGTTTTTTAGCCGACGCCGCTGGCTGTTGGTCGCTATGGCCGTATTGTTGGCGGCAGCGTTGAGCATCGGCGGAGGCTGGCTGATTGCGGAACTCGGCGCATTGCCGGTTATTGTCCTGTTGGTGGCCATGGGGCTGTTCGTCTGGATCCTGCGGGACATCGAAATCGCCTATGCGGGCGTGATCGGCGTTATCACCCTCTTGCCCTTTGCCTCGTTGCCCTTCAGCATCGGCTTCAAACCGACGTTTCTGGACCTTGCACTGGGTGGCTTGTTCCTTGTCTGGCTGTTGCCCTATCTGTTGGGTGAAGAGCAGCGTTTCGACGCCACACCGTTGGGGGCGTTGGTGCTTGTCTTTGCGTTTCTCGCCATCGGCACGTTTGTCGCCGGTTTGGGCCACGCCGCGCTGACTGTGACCTTGATCCGCCGTTTTGCAGAGACCCTGTTGAGCATCGCCCTTTTTTATCTCGTCGTCAACACGGTGCGCGATGTCGGACGCCTGGGGCGACTGATGCGCTGGCTGATTTTGGGCGCTACAGCAGCCGCAGCTTTGGGGATCATCCTGTACTTTTTGCCGGATTTGTTGACAGTGCGCATCCTATCTGCATTGGGACGACTCGGCTACCCTACCGGCGTGGGCGTGCTGCGTTACATCCGTGATGATCCTTCCTTGATGCAACGTGCCACATCCACATCCGTTGATCCGAACGTACTCGGTAGCCTCCTCAACCTCGCTCTGGTGATGACGGTTCCGCAACTCTTCGCCCGACGTCCACTGCTGCCGCGCTGGGTGCTCATCACCTGTCTCGGCCTGCTCGGCGTGTGCCTGGGGCTGACCATTTCGCGTGGTTCAATGGCGGCAGCGGTTTTGGCCGTCCTGGCGATCAGTGTCCTGCGCTACCGCAAGCTGTTGCCCTGGTTTGCGGTGGCGCTGCTCCTGGTGTTGATTTTGCCCTGGACACAGGGGTACATCCGGCATTTTGTCGAGGGGATTCAGCTTCAGGACTTGTCCATGAAGATGCGTTTGGGGGAATACAAAGATGCGTTCATCCTCATCCGCCGCTATCCCCTGCTGGGTGTGGGATTTGCGGGCGCGCCGGACATTGATATTTACACCGCCGTCGCCAGCGTCTATTTGACCATCGCCGAGCGAATGGGGTTGATCGGTCTGGTGGTCTTCCTGGCGATCGCCGGGGTATTGCTCGCGCGGTTCTGGCGTTGGCGCAAAGTCGCCGAGACGTTACCGGACCTGGAGCCGTTGTGGTATGGGATTCACGCCGCAATTATCGCTGGGCTGATTGCGGGGGTATCGGATCACTACTTTTTTAGCCTGGATTTTCACCACTCGGTGACGCTGTTCTGGCTGATTGTGGGCCTGGCGACCGCCTCGGTGCAGATTGCCCGTTCCAGTATGCTCAATGACTCGTAATTCGCCATTCGCCATTCGTAATTCGTAATTCGCCCCCCCTCGCTCCCCCATCACAATCAAGGGTTACGGATCACAAAAAAAGCCCGATCTCTTGATCGGGCCATCGGTAACACAAGTACCCCTGCCGCGATTTGAACGCGGGCCGCCGGCTTCGGAGGCCGATGCTCTATCCAACTGAGCTACAGGGGCATGAGAACTAAAACGCATTTTACCACAAAAAGGCTGAATCACAAGACCGGAACCTCGAACCCAGGGCTTTATCATTCTTGTTACAGCAACTTCATCTGGCTTCGAGCGGATCGCCAGGTCCGCGTTTCTCAACCGCTTTAAGCGGATCGTCAGATCCGCGTTGATCGTCAGATCCGCGTTGATCGTCAGATCCGCGTTGATCGCCAGATCCGCGTTGCTCGCCAGATCCGCGTTTCCAGCTCCGCGTTTCTCAACCGCTTTAAGCGGATCGCCAGATCCGCGTTGATCGCCAGATCCGCGTTGATCGTCAGATCCGCGTTGATCGCCAGATCCGCGTTTCTCAAGGGAAACCGGCGTCCCCCTCGGAGCAAGAATGATCAGGCCCTACCTCGAACCTCTTCTCCATTCCCTATTCCCTATTCCCTATTATGTTGTATAATGTCCGTGTACAGGCTGATGATTCGACTAACGACGAAAACTAAAGACGACCCGACTATCTGACTAAAGGCGGAGGTGCGCAGTGCGAACGAGATTGACTCTGCTTTTCGTGTTATGCGTTGCCATACTGATGGGCTGTTCGAGGCTCTCACCGCCTTTCGAGGATGATTTCTCCGATCCGGCAAGTGGATGGGGTGCATCTTCGCACGAGACGTATGTGCGCGGCTACCAGCAGGGACGCTACTTGATGCAGATTGACATCCCTGATTGGTTCGTATGGGTGACTGCCGGGCGCACCTACGAGGATGTCGCGGTAGAGATTAAGGTGCGTTCTGAGATGGTGGCCGACAATCACTACGGTGTGTTCTGTCGTTATACCGATGGGCAGTTTTACTACTTTGCGATCAGCTCCGATGGTTACTATGCCATTTTTTACCATAACAAGGATGGAGAATTGCTCCCCTTAACCGGTAAGGCGATGTTGCGTTCGGCGCTCATCCACACCGATGGCAGTGAGAATCGCCTATCTGCGGTGTGCGAAGGCACACGCCTCACCCTTTATGTCAACGGCGAGCAGCTCGCGGAAGTCGAAGACGAACGGCTGGAACGCGGCGACATCGGTATGGCTGCGGGGACATTGCGGCAGGGGGGCACGATTGTCTGGTTTGATGATCTGAAGGTGGACAAACCATAATGTTGAAGCGGATGATGGGGCAAGGGCTGACATTGCTGATTCTGTTGGTAATCGCGGCGTGCACCGGGCGCGCATCGTCTGCCTGGACGGAGACTTTTGACGCACCCGGCGACTGGCGTTTGAGCAGCGATGCCACCGCGGAGACCGTCGTACAGGACGGCTGCCTGCGCGTTCATATCTTTGAAGCGGAACAGATCGCATGGGCTTCGGCGGGGCGCACCTATGGCGATTTTCGGCTTACCGTGGAGGCGACGCAGATTTCCGGCCCGGATGATAACGAGTACGGCGTGTTGGTGCGCATGCAAGATGACCAGCATTTCTACGCTTTTTCGATCAGCGGCGATGGCTACGTGCGTGCTGCCCGCTACAATGGCTCTGCGTGGCTCGTCCTGGGACCTGATTGGTCGCCCAGTGAAGCCATTCATCAAGGCGCAGCGACGAATGTGCTGGAAGTTGAAGCATCCGGCGCAACGTTGACCTTCCGGGTAAACGGTGTGCAGGTTTTACAGGTTGAAGACACGACCTACGCTAAGGGAGACATTGGCCTCTATGCCGGCACGTTTAGCGAAGGGGATACGGTGATCACTTTTGATAACTTGGAGGTAAAGCCGTTGCCGTGAGGTGCGGTGAAAGAGCGATGGAAAAGAATTCGACGGCGGAAGAAAAAACTTATCGTTACCCGTGGGCGCGGGCATTGATGATCATCGTGCTGTACGGCGCGCTGCTTGTGTTCCTGTGGCATTTCCCCACCCCCGGCGGACGGGCCTTTTTCCAATCCCTGTTTCGGGGATTTTTGTATATCCTTGCGGGTTTGGCGCTGGTGATTGTCACCTTTATCTTTTTTTTGTTTTTTCCACTGCCCCCGCAACGAGCTTCGGCTGATCAAAATGTTGACACTGAAGAAGATGAGGATTTTGACGAGGAGGAAGGGGAAGGCGGCATTTACTCCGCGCGCACACTCCTGGTCCCCTCCTTCAAAAATGCGGATGTTGAAGCTCGGGTGTGGGACATTCTCTATGATCTTGAAGGCGAACTGAATCCTGATTGTATTATCGCGGCGGATGCGCGCTCTGGCATCATCATGGTCACAGATGATGATGAAGAGGAGGCCGATTACATTTTGCATGAAATCCGCACCCGTTTGAAGAAGGCCGGTATCGCCGTTCGTAGTGCCCATTGATGCAAGTTTACCTTGAATCCCTCGGCTGCCGCCTCAATGCTGCCGAAATTGAAACCCTGGCCCGCCGCTTTGCCGGAGCGGGTTATGGCGTGTTAGATACCCCAGATCGCGCCGACATCATCGTGTTGAATTCATGTGCGGTCACGGCGCAAGCCGCGCGCAAGAGCCGTCATCGGTTGCACACCCTCCATCACCGGTATCCACAGGCGCGTCTCGCCGTGGTCGGCTGCTGGGCCACGGCAGAGGCCGGGGTCGCCGCGCGGATTCCCGGTGTAACATGGGTGATTCCCAATATAGACAAGGCACGTGCGGTGGAGATTATCACCGGCGCAGAAGTGACTCCTGCGGCCTGGTTGCCGGGACGGTGGGGGCACACGCGCGCATTCCTTGCCGTGCAGGATGGTTGCGATCACGCCTGCACCTATTGCATCACCCGCATATTGCGTGGACCGGCGCGCAGTCGCCCGCTAGATGACGCCGTACAGGCCGCACGCGACCTGGTGGCGCAGGGGGCACAGGAAATCGTGTTGACCGGCGTGAGCCTGGGCGCCTATGGCCACGACCTTGGGCTGGAGCACGGCCTGGCGACGCTGGCGTCGGCCATTTTGCGGGCGACCGACCTTCCGCGTCTGCGCCTTTCTTCGGTCGAACCGTGGGACGTGGACGCCGCCTTGATCGCCCTGTGGGAAAACCCGCGTCTTTGCCGTCAACTGCACATCCCCTTGCAATCCGGCGCCGATCCTGTCCTCAAGCGCATGGGGCGCCGCCACACCGCTGCTCAATTCGCCGCACTGGTAGAGGCCGTGCGTGCCGTGTCGCCCGACATTGCCATCACCACCGACGTGATGGTGGGCTTCCCCGGCGAGACCGAAGACGACTTTGCCGCCAGCCTTGACTTTGTCGCACAGATGGCCTTTGCCCGCTTGCACGTCTTCCCCTATTCTGAGCGTCCCGGGACACCGGCCGTTCGCCTGCCGGATGTCGTTCCGCAAGCGGTGCGGCTTGAACGTGCGGCACAAATGCGCGCCTTAGGGGAACAATTGGCGGCGAACTACCGTCTATGCTTTATCGGTCAGTCGCTTCCTGTGCTCTGGGAGCGCCGCGACGATGCCGGCTACTGGCACGGGCTGACGGATAACTATCTTGAGGTCATGATGCAGTCGGAGGAGGATTTGTATAACCGGATTACATTGGTGGTACTTTAGCGATTGAAGTTGCCCTTCAGGTTGCGGATTGTATCGCTTATGGTATATATGACCCGCGTGGGTTGTGTGGGGACAGTGAGCCGGGCGGGGCTGTGAGGGCGGCGATGTCCCCGAAAGTTAAATCAAACCAAAAGGAGTTTATGATGAAACAGTTACTTGCACCCCGGAAGAAGATGTTGGTATTGCTGACGTTCCTCGGGGCCATCCTTATCGGAATGGCCTGGCTGATGGGCGTCTCTGAGCATGCGCGCGCGCAGGAGACACAGCTACTTGAGACTTCGTACAAGGATGTAACACCCAAAAAGATTGGGGCAGGCGGAACGCTGTTGTACACCATCGTGCTGCGCAATAGCAGCACGGTCAGTACAACCGGCGGCATTGAGGCCACCGATCCCCTGGTGCCGCAACTGACGTATGTTACAGGGAGTGCAGTGGTCATCGGTGGCGGAGGTATGGGCGGATTTTCCGGTGGTCACGTGCGGTTTTCAGTTGACCCGATTGCTGCCGGTGGCACAGTAACATTGTCATTTCAGGCGATAGTTGCGAACACAGTTTTGCCCGGTAACATCATCACCAATACCGCGACGATTACCGAAGGCGGCGTAGCCTTCACCCGCTCTGTGGCCATTACGATTGAGGATTATCCAAGCGCACAGATCAACGAGCCGTGGAACAATCAATTGTTCACCGGGCGGGGAACGGTTGCGATCAAAGGCCGCGCGTGGACCGGTGAGCATCCGGCGTTCCCCGAACCGCCGCTTTTGAAGCCGATCAATAACAACAGTGGCGCCAATAACTGGTATACGGTGCAATGGGAGCCTGTCGGCGGCGCGATTGCTTACATCTTGCAAGAATCGAGTGACCCGTATTTCGCACAGATCAAGGAATTCAGTCCCGTGGTTAGCCCCACCGTTCAGCAACTCATCACCGGACAGGCGCGCGGCAAGACCTACTACTATCGGGTTAAAGCATTGAAAGATGTCTACGAGAGTCGTTGGAGCATCATCCAATCGGTCACCGTTAACCCAACCGGTGTGTCATCTGAGCTACCGGCCGTGCTCTCGGAGGCCGATTCTGTTCCACTGCTAACCGCGACGACGCCCCCCACTGTAGAGATCAACATCAAGAAGGTCGGGGCGACGGTGCCGGATAATTGGGTACGGGTGACAGATATGACTTCCTCCAGTGGTGGCTGGTGGGACTGGACATACAACTGGACTTTACCTATCGAGGACAATGCGCAATATGTTATTCAGGTGCGGGCCAAGGGGGCCGGTGGCGCCTGGGATCCGACCAGGATTGATACCATCACGGTGAACATCCGCAACGGCATCCGCTATGTTTATTTGCCGGGGATCATTAAACGCTATCCGCCGGTGCCTTACGCGCCTGCTCTTAATGTGGAGAGCAACGATACTTACGGCAACTATCAGTTGAGATGGAGCTACACCCCGTCCACCGATCCCTTTGCGCCGACAAGCTATACGCTCCAGGAAGCGACGGATGCCAACTTTACCAGTCCCACGAATGAGACCTGGTCATCTACGACCTTCACGCGGGCTTATACGAGCAAGGCTGTGGGTACCTATTATTATCGTGTGCGGGGCAACAACTCTTATGGCGCCGGCCCGTGGAGCAACGTGCAAACTGTTGTGGTGAACTTGCGGGGCTTCTATGACAATTTCTCGAACACCGCCAGTGGCTGGCCGCGCGCAGTATACTGGCGTGGCACGCAACCGGTGGATGGGCCGGTGTTCGACGTGAACTATGAGAACGGCTCGTACCGTGCCAAGATTATGTTGAATAAAGATAGCTGGAACAACAAACGCATGGGCGTGGTGAAGTCGCCTTACGTCAATCCCTTCACCAACTATGAGATCGAAGTGGATCACCGGTTTGCAAAGGCCGAAGATCAGGTTGTGCCGCCCGAAGCCGGAAAAGCCGGCCTGGTTTTCGGAGCGAACGGCAATTATTCGGTGGTCTACGTCATCGAATGGAACTTTGAGGGTAGCTGTGCGGTATCCAAGTACAGTAATGTGACCTTCCCCACTATGATCGTTGATCCGTTCAAAAATGTGGTTTATCTGCGGAATTGGGGGGGTGGGTGTAATCTCACGACAGGATACGACAAGCACAATCTGGTGAAGGTGGTGGTGATCGGCAACAAGGCGACCGTGTACATCAACGGGACGAGCATCGGCACCTTCACCGACAACGACCTTGCCAGTTATCACAATATCGGGCTGATGACCGGTTCGTGGGAGCGCACGCCGGTAGAGTCGCGGTTTGATGACTTCAGGGTTACGCCGAAATAAGAACATGTTGTCCTGACAATTGAGGGGGCTGTAAGATTGCCCCCTCAATTTAATAAGAGTTGTGTCTCTAGTTTATGGGGGTGGAATGTGATCATAAGACATCGGGTGTGGCTTTCGCTTGCTCTGGTCGGCGGGACGATGTTACTTTTAGGGGGGGTATTTTTAGGACCGCTGTATGTTCAGGCCCGGCAATTAACGGCAGCGGCGGTGTCGTGGACGCCGGTGTTTACCGACACTTTCGAGATGCCATCAACAGTATGGACGATCACCGATAACGTGAGCGGGACATATCAATGGGGCGTCACCCCTTATGTGGCGGAGATGGAGACGGTGCGTGTAGAGGAGCATGGTCTGTGGGCGGCCGGCGGCGGTACACTTGGGCAAACGCAGACCTGGCCAACAGGTACGTATACGAATTCGATGACGACATGGGCCATCGCCGGACCGTTCACACCTACCCAACGTGTATGGGATATGCGGCTTAGCCTGGCAGTCTATAACGATATTGCCCCTGGTGATGGACTGTTTGTGGGTTTGTCTGACGACGGTGTCCATTTTGAGGGGATAACCGTGACTGTCAGTACTTTGGCTTTGCAGAACATCACCTGGTCCACGCGGGCTTACACGAACAGCGCGGCGGTGTGGGTCGGCTTGCGCTTCACCAGCGACGCGCAGGATGTTGCGGCAGGGCCACTGGTGGACGACCTGACGTTGGCTTTCAATTACGGCACTGCGGTCTATCTCCCTCTGGTCAGACGTGACCCTACTCCCACGCCTACCCCCACTTTGCCGCCTTCGTCGGTTTACTTTGACACATTCGACGCTCCGACTTCTGGCTGGTATACCGGGCCGGCGTTGCGCTATAACAAATGGTGTCGTTATGGGGATATAGATTGTCACGAGGGCTGGGAAGTCGTCGCCACAATGAGTTATTTCAACGGAAATTATCGGATTGAAGTTCCTTTAACCTGGCACGGGAACGAAGATGGTAAGGTGGATACCTGGTTCGTGTGGCCGGTGTTATTTGCGCCGCTGCCGGACTCCTATTATCCGCTCCCGCAGCGGTATTGTATTGAAGCGCGAGGCGTCTTTGCTAACTTCCTTGATCAAGATTATCAACCGTGGTGGGCGCACTGGGGCATTGTCTTTAGCGCGAACGCCGCTATGAGCGAGATTTACAGTTTCCAGGTCAATGCGAACCACGACGCAGCCGTTTTACATCACCACAATTATGTTTTCCCCGGCAACCGGCAACCGCTTGGCGGTGGTATAGATATCAATGTCGAGATTCCCATTGTGCCGTGGTCGAATGGCGATATGGCTGATTTGCTGCCGACCCATCAATACAATACTCTCAAAGTCGTTGTAGATGGCAGTAATGTGGCCGTCTATGCAAATCGTCGTCTTCTTAACCAGGTCTATATACCCAACATGCCGCATGAGCGCGTAGGCTTGATCGGCGGGTCCTGGGAAGTGACGCCGGTTGACCTCCAGATTGATTATTTCCATTACGAACCTAACTGCGTCCCTTAATCGGACAGAATTAAGGAGTAAAATGAAGGATATTGTGAAAAGACGTTCGTTCCTGCTGGTCGGTTTTAGTGGACTGTGTGGCTTGTTATTACTGGTCGCCACGATGAGCGCATGGAGCGGCGTCTCTGCGGCTTCAACACAAGCTGCATTGTGGCAACCGGTTTTCACCGACACGTTCGATAGTTTATCACCGGCATGGACGTTGTATAACGATTTGACCGACCGCTATGGATGGGGTGTTGAACCGTATACACGGAGCGTCGGGTTGTCGGTTGTTATGGATCAGGGATTTTGGAGTGCCGGCGGCGGCACCGTGGGAAGCACACAATCCTGGCCTACGGGAACCTACACGAACAACATCGAGGTTTGGGCCATCGCCGGGCCGTTCACACCGACCGGGCGGGTGTGGGATATGCGCTTGCGTTTGGACGTGCAGAACCGCGTGGCGGCCGGCGATAGCTTGTTTGTGGGACTATCTGATGATCCGCATCAAGCCTTCGGTGGGCTTTTTTTGTCCGTGCCCTTTACCGAATGGCAACAGATAAGCTGGTCCACGAAAGAGTATCTCGACGGCCCGGTGTGGATCGGATTGCGCTTTGTCAGCGATGGACAAGAGGTCGCCGCCGGATCGTTGGTAGACAACCTGGTTCTCGAATTCAACTACGGCTCGAAGACCTATTTGCCGCTTGTGCGTCTCGATCCCACGCCGACGCCAACCCCTACGCCAACTCCATTACCGGTCTATGTGGATGATTTCAACGATCCCGCGAGCGGCTGGAACACCGGTGTCGCCTTGCGTTACAACGAATGGTGTCGTTGGGGATGGGATTGTCATGCGGGCTATGAGGAAGTGGCTTATATGAGCTACCATTCCGGCAATTATCGCATTTACGTTCCGGTCTCATGGCAGGGTGGTGAAGGAAATGTGGATACCTGGTTTGTATGGCCGGCGCAGGCTGCGCCGTTGCCCGGTTACGTTGGGACGCTGCCGGAGCGTTACTGCGTCGAGGCGCGGGCTAAAATCGCCAACACATGGGAGAATTATCAGCCGTGGTGGGCACATTGGGGCGTCATTTTCGGCGCGAACGAGAGTATGACCGAGTTGTACACTTTCCAGGTCAACGCCAATCACAACTACGGCGCGGTACGCTATCACAATTACCAGTATCCGGGCAATCATCAGCCCCTGGATGGCACCCAGGTCAACGTTGAGATTCCTATTATTCCGTGGTGTGAGGATAAACAAGGATACCCCTGCGATTTATCGCTCATTCCCACCAGTGGGTATAACACCGTCAAGGTAGTCGTGCGTGGCCCCGTGGTGGATGTGTACGTCAACGGGGTGAAGCTGGCGACCGGCGATATTCCGGGTATGCCCCGCGACAGGGTCGGCCTGATCGGCGGTTCGTGGGAAGTGACGCCGGTTGACCTGTGGTTCGATTATTTCCGCTACGATGCCACATGCCCGGAAGCGCAGTGAAGAAGGCCCGACAACGCTGGCTCAACCTGGCACGTATCGCCTTGAGCCTGGGCACCCTGGCCTTGTTATTGCATCAGGTCGGCGGAGATGAGGTCGCGCGCGTTCTGCGGTGCGCCGACTTGCGCTGGCTTGGCCTGGCGGCTTTGCTGTTCCTCGTCGGCATTGTCATCCGCGTTTTCCGGTGGCGGGCGCTGCTCCACGGCCTGGGCGTGCGCCCGCCGTTCTGGTTGCTGTGCAAGCTCTATCTGGTGGGCAACTTCTTCAATACCATTCTGCCCTCCGGCTTTGGCGGGGACGTGGTGCGCGTGCTGGAACTGGCGCAGCAGGACCGGCAAGCGGCGGCTGTAGGTACCGTGGTGGTGGACCGGCTGACGGGCATCCTCTCCCTGATGGCATTGGGGCTGCTGGTCCTGCCGTTTACCCGTGGATTGGCGCCGTGGCTGGTGTGGATGTTCATCGCCATCGCGGTCGGTGGGCTGGCAGGTGGGGCGCTGCTATTGGAAGGGAAGCTGCTGCGGCGGGTCACGGCGCGATTGCCACGGGCGCTCTCGCTCGCCGGTGAAGGCAAGCTCGCGGCCATTTACGCTGCCGTGACCGGATCCGGCGCGCGTGCTGTGTGGCTGGCGTTGCTGCTCTCGACGTTGTTCAACCTGGTCAACATTGCCGTCTACTGGCTTTGTGGCCTGGCCGTCGGTATGACGGTGAAACTGGGCTTTTATTTCGTCTTCGTGCCGCTACTCTCGCTTACCTTGTTGATCCCTATCTCTGTCGGAGGGCTTGGGGCGCGGGATTGGGTGGCGCAGCCCCTTTTCGGCTCGGTCGGTGTGCCCGACGCCGTTGCCGCCGGGATGACGCTTTCGGTCTACGCCGTGACGCTCGCCGTGGGCCTCATCGGCTTTGCCATTTATTTGATTGAAGGCATCGCCGGATTGTTGAGAAAATAGCAGTTCAATGTCAACAGATTTTAACGGATTAGAGAGAAAAATCCGTTTCATCCGTTAAATCCGTTGACACCCTGGTAAACGATGGCGATGCCGGCTTCGATGACCTGGCGGATGGCACGAGAAAAATCC
This sequence comes from Anaerolineae bacterium, assembly GCA_035373625.1. Classification (GTDB taxonomy): domain Bacteria; phylum Chloroflexota; class Anaerolineae; order B4-G1; family SLSP01; genus DSWT01. The sequence continues at coordinate 132,139 of DAOSNS010000001.1, forward strand.
GTTTCATCCGTTGAATCCGTTGACACCCTTACGGCATCTCGAATGTTCCCACCGTGTAGAAATCCCCGATAGCCTGCCCGCTCTCGTTGATGACGGGTAAACGGCTCATATCGGCCAGCAGATACCATCCCACGATGACTTGATATTGGCCCGCCGGCGCATTGGGTTTCAGATAAAAGCCGTAAGGGTCGCTGAGTTCTTCACCCGCGGCCCAACCGCTTGTGGGACGTGTGCCTTGCACCGGCCAACTATCGGCCTGCCCATAAAGCTGCCCGTCAGGACCGACGGCTTGCACGAAGACGGTGTAATCGCGGTCCAGCTTCCGCAGGCTGCGCCAGCGCAGGGTGACATAGACCTGCCCGCCGGCCGGCGCGGCGTTGGCATCGAGCACGGCATCCAGAAGCACGATCCGGTCACCGAAGTTGGCTAATCCCACATTGGACGGTTGCACGTTGACTTCGCCGAGGACGCAGGCCGCGCGCCGGCTTTCCAGCCACCCGCACTGCGTTAGATTGTGGCTACCGGTTGTTGTTTGATCGCTGACGGCTGACGGCCGATCGCTGATGGCTGATGGTTGACGGCTGAGGGCTAACTCGTACCATCCGGTTTCCTGGGGCGCGCTGACGGTGTAACGGACGATTTGGGCAATACCCGGCGTCCAGGTGAAGGCGCCGTTGTTGTGGAGTGGGGCGCGTTGAATGACGGTACCTTCACGAACCCAGTGGATTTCCAGTGTGTCGGGTGCCGTCGTGCTGCATTGCCAGCTCAGATCAATGTTCATGACGCTGCCGGCGTGGGTCTCTTCGGGAAAGTCCATCCCTGTCAGCCAGCAGTCGCCGAATTGCGCGTGGCTGCGGCGCGGCAGGGACGCCGGAGCGCGCCTGTCAATCGTGACTGTTCCGAGTGTATACCACATCAGGTCCGTTCCGTTCACCGCCAGCCCTGTCTGCCCGAAACGGGGGAACACGCCGATCTCCAGGCTGTATTCGCCGGGGGCGATCCACGTGGGCCAGGACAACGCATTATAATCTGTGACGACCATACCGGCTTGCCAGGCTTGCGTGGTGGTGTAGCCGTTGACCGGGCGCGTCGCGGCACTTTCCCAGAGGGGATGTCCGGCGTCGGTCAGGCGCAGGCGCACCTCCAGGTCCGCACCGATGGCGGCGCGCGCGTACCATACCAGCGTCAGATGGTGCATGGCGCGCCCTTCAGGGTCTGGCTCGACGCGGAAGTTGTTCAATTCAAGCGCGTCGCCAAAGCGGGCTACCGGCGTTGGCGCGAGGGTGGGGGAGATCGGCGGCGCGACTTCGACCAGCGGGCCGACGGCGCTCACGCCGTAGGCATCCAGGCCGGGCAGATAACGCGCCAGATAAACACGCCGTCCGGCAGCCAGGCGACTTGTCAGCGCCTCGCGGTACTGCGTTTCATCGAAGCGCATAATAAGCTCCAGATCGGGACGCAAGCCCTCGACTTGTTGCAGATAGTACAACGGTGGGAACTTCTCACTGTCGGCGAGGATGGCCGCGCCTTCGGCCAGCGGCTGGCGCAACACATAGCGCGCCCATGCTTCGTCGCTGTGCCCTATGGAGCGCGTATCCAACGTCGGCCCGGTGATCCATAGCCGGCTCAGGGCCAGGAGAACAAAAAAAGCGGTGATTAGGGATTCGCCATTCGTAATTCGCCACTCGTTATTCGTAATTCGCCATTCGCCATTTGCTCCTCCCATCCAAAAAACGAGCATCACGTGCGCGGGGATGAGGAACGCGGAGTAATCGGGGTCGGCGACGTAGAAGCTGAGGTTGAACCACACCCAGGCACTGAAAGCCAACAGGGTGCCGACCGCCAGCGGCCATTGGCGACGCAGCAGCCGGATCAGTCCCACCGCTGCCAGCGCCAGCCCCGGCCAGCCCACCTGTATCCGTAGCAGCCGGAGGACCAACGGCCAGCGCGTCGGATCGTGGATGAACGCCAGGGGGCGCAGGGCACCGCCGGAATCCGCATTGGTGACGAAGCGCAGAAAGTGCGCCAGGCTCATCACTTCACCGTGGTTGACGGCGGGCCAGCGCAGTGGAATGTAGGCGTACAGCGCCAACCCTGCACATCCCAACGCCACCGCCTTGACAAGCGTACGCATATCAGGCCGGGGGTGGGTGAGCAGGAGCGGCAATGCCAGGAACGCCAGCGCCCCCAACGTCACATGTGAAGCCATCGCTACTCCCGTCAGCAGGCCGAACAAGAGTAGCGCGCGGGATGAGGACACTTTCCCGGTTGCCCGGCGCACGGCCAGCCACACACCGAGCGCCGTCAACAGCGCGTTGAGGGCGTACACCTCCGCCTCGATCGCACGCGACCACAACGTAGGCGAGAACGCCAATGTCAATGCTGCTAAAAGTGGGATTAGGAATTGGGGATTCGCCATCCGTAATTCCCCATTCGTAATTCGTAATTCGTAATTCCCCATTCCCCACTCGCTTATCGCCAGAAACAGCACGCCGGAGGCCAGGGCGGCGCATACCGCCGACGAGAGGTTGACCCGCCAGGCCGGTGTACCGAACGGCAGCAGTGAGAAGAGCTTGCCGATGAGGATGTAGAGTGGATAGCCACTTGGATGGGCGATCCCCAGGCGCGGCGCGACCACTTGAAACTCGAAGGTGTCGGCCCGCCCCACATAAGGGGAGAGATCGGGAAGATAAATGGCCAGCGGCAGCAGAACGGCAATGACGAAGCCCACCCGCCGCGATAGAGTTCGCCGCAGCATCAGGTACCCGGTCAGGGCCAGGCCACCGATCAACAAGGCCGGTCCGCGCCACGGCTGAAATGTCCCGCTGAGGATGTCTATCGCGGGGAGGAGCAACGGCGTCATACGGAACGCCACATCCCCAACCGCAGGCATGTGACGCCGCACTGTGGTGGCTATGAGGAACGCCAGGACTGCGGCAAGAATTCCGCTTGCCCCGGTGCCGACGATCCCAAAGAAAAACGGGCTGTGCAATTCCAATGCCAGCGCCCGTGCCAGGCCTGTTCCCCACGTCAACCCGCACAGCCCGATGAGGAGCCACGCCGCGGTGTGTTGCCGGGCTTGTTCGCCATCCTGCCGAGCGTTCAGGGCGTCCCCTCCGGCGGCGTTTCTCCTTCCGGCGTCTCCAGCAGGCCGAGCTTGCGCTTGAAGTAGAACTCCATAATCTCTTTCGCCACGGGCGCAGCGGTGACAGAGCCTTCGCCACCATCGTAAATCCATATCACAACCACAATCTCCGGCGCCTCAAAGGGAGCATAGGCGGCAAACCAGGCATGCGTGGGCAGCGTCTTCCCTTCCGCAACATCGCAGCGCCCGGCCTTGAGCGCGATGTCGTCGCAGTATTCGGCGGTACCCGTCTTCCCCGCAACGTTAATGCCCAATTCGACCAGATCGGCGCGCTTGCCGGTGCCTTTTTCGGAGACGGCCAGGTCCAGCCCTTCGCGCACGATCTGCCAGACCGATTCGGCGATGTTGAGGGTGCTGCTGACAATCGGGGTGAAGGGACGAATGACATTGCCCTCTGCGTCTTCGACGTGGTGGATGATCTGTGGAACGTACAGGGTGCCGCCGTTGGCGACGGCGGCGAAAGCATTGGTCATTTGCAGCGGCGTGACCAGCAAATTGCCCTGGCCGATGCCGGTGATATAGGTATCGCCGGTGGTCCAGGTTTCCTGATACATTTTGCGCTTCCACGCGGGCGTGGGAACCAGGCCCGCGGCTTCCCCGGGGATGTCAATCCCTGTGGGCGCGCCGAGGCCGAACTTCCGTGCATACGCGGCCAATCGTTCGATGCCCAGGCCCTCAAATTTGGTTTCCTCGAACCCGCCGGCGATCTCGTAGAAAAATACATCGCACGATTGCGCCAGCGCGTCCACTACGTTCATCGGCCCATGCCCGATGCCATTTTGCAGTTGGATCCAGCAATAAAAGGGCTGTGCCAGCTTGGGATCGTCGGGCGCGAATTTGTTCGGCAGACGGATGATGCCCGGATCGTTGATGATGGTGTAGCGGTTGATGACGCCTTCTTGCAGCGCCGCTGTCGCCGGGATGATCTTGAAGGTGGAGCCGGGCGGGACCTGATCGGCGATGGCGTGGTTGATCAGCGGGCGATGGGGATCGTTGAGCAGCGCACGGTAGGCCGTCATATCCAGTTTTTTGCTGAACATGTTGTTATCGTAGGTCGGCAGGCTCACCATCGAGAGCACCTGCCCATCCCGTGGATCCAGCACGATGGCGACGCCGCGTTTGGAATTGGCAGCCTCCAGGCCGGCGCGGAGGGCGTCTTGGGTGACTTGCTGTAGTTCTGTGTCCAACGTCAAAAAGACATTGTCGCCGGAGCTTGGAGGCGTTTCGCTGAGGACCTGTAGTTCCTGTCCCAACACGTCTTTGGCGACGAGACGCTGCCCGGACGTGCCGCGCAAGTATTCTTCCATTTGGGCTTCCACACCGGCATAGCCGATGCGGTCAACGCTGGGATCGTAGCCTTTGCTTTCGTAATCGGCCACCTGCTCGGAGGGGATTGGCCCCAGGAATCCCAGGATTTGCGCGGTCAGCTCGCCGTGGGCATAGTTCCGTCGAGGGATGATTTCGATCCCCACACCGGGCATGGTGACACTGCCCTCTTGTGCAATGAGCAATGCCAGCTCGCGCTCAATATTTTGCGCGACCACGATCGGCTTGTACGGTTCCAGCCAGCGCACTTCATTCACCATCTCCAGCAGCCCCGGTTCGGGTGTTTTGCCATACGGCGGAAATGCCGCCCGCCCCGCGATGCGCAGGTCGCCCCGATATTTGGGGATGTCCAGCCCTTGCGTGGTGCTGTAGGGGATGTCAATGAGCTGTGCCAGGCGCATGAGTACGGCACGTTCGCGCTCCGGGTCTTCGGGAAGATTGCCCGGCGTGATGGTGACGTTATACGCGGGAACGTTACGCACCAGAATTTTGCCCTCGCGGTCGTAGATGACGCCGCGCGGCGGCGAGACCATGACCAGGCGGTTTTGTTGCTGCTCAGCGCGCGTTTTCCATGCGCCACCCTCGAGAAACTGCAATTGCCACAGACGGATGAGGTAGAGTCCTAAAACCAATAAGATGATCCATCCTATGACTGCCATACGTGGGGCGCGCTGAATCCACGGAGGTCGTGCGGCCTCCGTCTCGATCAGTCCCCGCGTGCGTGGGAGACGTGCGCGGTTGCCATCCAGGAAGTTCATAAGCCCGCCCCTCCCCAACGTGGTTGGGAGCGTCTGTGAAACCAAACCAGGAAGGTGAAGGCGAACGGCGAAAGCAAGAAGTTCAGCAGGGCTGCCGGCCCGGCAACCTTCTGCACACTTTGCCCTACATTGACGCTATAGCCGAGTACCGCCATCGTCCCTAAAAGTATGCCGTGTCCTATGAGTGTGCCCAACGCCGACATCAGCGCCAGCCGGATGAGTGTCGGCCCAAGTGCGTGAACCCACGTCTGCCCGGCGAGGAACCCCACCGCCGTCAGTGCAAATGTCCACATCCCGAACTCTCCGCCGGAGAGCAAGTCACAGAAGATGCCGCCCACAAAGCCCCAGACTGCACCCTCGTTCGCGCCCCGAATGATGCCCCACGTCACCGCCAGCAGCAACACCAGATCCGGCCGTCCGCCGAGAACCTGGATGTTTTCCAACCAGACGCTCTGCAGCACCGCTGCCAGCAACAGGATGGGGATGCCGAAGTACAGGCTCATACGGTTACGGCCCCTGCTCGATTTCTTCGAGGTTGACGCGCGGGAAGTCGGTGATGACCAAAACCGTTTCCAGACGTCGGAAGTCAATCGCCGGGCGGACGACGGCGCGCTGGAAGAGGTCGGACTCCAGATACGTGACACTCTCCACCTGTCCCAGGATCAGGCCGCGCGGCAACAATCCGCCCACCGCCGAGGTCATCACCGTTTCGCCGCCCTCGACTTTTTCGTCGGGGAGAATGTCTATCATACTCAGTCCGCCTTCTGGGGTCCCGATCAGCACGCCGCTGACGCGAGATTCCTGAAGCATGGCTGCAACCTGACTCTGGGGGTTGTTGATGAGCTGCACGTAAGCCAGGTTGCGGGAGACGCGGGCGATGCGTCCGACCATCGCCGCGCCGCTGGTGACGACCGGCATACCCACGGCCACCCCATCGCGCGAACCGGCGTTGATGATGATGTATTGCAAATAAGGGTTGGTGTCTTTGCCGACGACCGTAGCGCAGGAGAAGATGCCACATCCATATTCAACGACGTCGGCGCCGACGTAGCTGTAGGTGGGGTTATCCTGGACAAAGTTGAGCTTGCGGCGCAGTTCTTCGTTTTCGGCCTTGAACTCGCGCAGGCGGAAGTTCTCCTGGATGAGGGTGGCGTTGACCTGCTGTAGCTCTTCGACTTGTTGTTGGAGTTGCCGGACCTCGCGTGTTGTCTGTCCGAGGCCGCCGAGTCTCTCGATAATCGTCGAGATGCCGCGTTCGACAGGGGAAATGATGTAGCCCAACAGGCTTTCCAGAGGGCTAAACACGCCGGCTTCAATCAAGGCCAGGAAGAGCAACGCCACGCCGAGCAACACCCAGGGCAGCCATGGCCCACTTTCCCGTCTCATTTTTAGTCGTCAGTTGTCAGTTATCAGTTGTCAGGCGTCAGTTGTCAGTTAGTGTTTTGACTGTGGTTACGCTCTTAACTGTGGTTGGTCTCTGACCGTGCCACACTGCTTAGCAGTGGCCGGCCTCTGACCACGCCACCGGTTATGACGCCGAACCGCCCGGATGGCGACGGTCATCGCTCGACAGGGTGGCCTTAAGGACTTCAAAGTTCTCCAATACCATGCCCGCGCCACGTGCCACACATGTCAGCGCGTCCTGAGCGACCCATGCCCGGATGTGGGTTTCTTCGGCGATCCGTTCGGCCATACCCTTGAGCAATCCGCCGCCGCCGGTGAGACAGATGCCGGTCTCCATCAGATCCGCTACCAGTTCGGGAGGCGTTTCATCTAGCGTGTCGCGTACCAGGTCAACGATGATGTTGGTTGAGCGGCTCAAGGCTTCGCGGATTTCGATACTGCTGATCTCGATTTCTTCCGGCAGGCCGGTGATGAGGTTGCGCCCCCGCATTGCCATGGTGCGCTCTTCGGGCAAAGGATAAGCCGAGCCGATGTTGATCTTGATGCGCTCGGCGGTGCGCTCGCTGATGGCGAGGTTGTACTTCTGGCGCGCGTACTGCACGATGTCTTCGTCCATCTCATCGCCGGCGATGCGCAAACTCTTGCTGACGACGATGCCTTTCAGGGCGAAGACGGCAACTTCCGTCGTCCCGCCGCCGATATCCACGACCATACTGCCTTGTGCTTCGGTGACGGGTAACCCGGCGCCAATTGCGGCGGCTATTGGTTCCTCGATGAGGTAGGCTTCACGCGCGCCAGCCTCAATGGCCGCATCGTGCACGGCGCGCTTCTCCACCTCGGTGACCCCACTGGGGATGCCGATCACTACCCGCGGCCGGGGGAAGGGGATGAAGAGCTGCTTGTGCGCCTGCCTGATGAAATGGCGCAGCATGGCTTCGGTGATGTCGAATTCGGAGATCACGCCGTCACGAAGAGGACGAATGGCGATGATGTTGGGGGGCGTTTTGCCTACCATTTCCTTAGCTTCGGCACCCACGGCGAGCACGTAGTCCCGCCGATTGCTGTCTACGGCCACCCAGGAAGGTTCGTTGCTGATAATGCCCCTGCCCCGCACGTACACCAATGTGTTGGCCGTGCCCAGGTCAATGCCTATGTCCAGGGAAAATAACCCTAGCAGCCAGTCTATAGGATTAAACAAGCGTTTCCTCGCTCTATGTTCTTATCTATCGAATCAAACCCACCCTATTGATTATACCATAGCCCCGTGCTGTCGCAATGGCGAATGGCGGATTCCCTACTTCCTGCTCCCTACTCCCAGCGCCGCCAATGTGGTGACGGGGCTAAGAGTGCGCAGGAAATCGCGCGGTGTTTCACTCATTGCCCAGACTTGACGCACGGCGGGACCAATGGGATCTTCGCCGGCGGCGCCACCGCCCGGTGAGCTGGCATAGGCCCCGTGGAAGGCGAAATATGCCTGGTTCAGTCGGCGCAGCCGATAGCCATTGGCGACGATATAGCGGCGTTGCGCCTCCATGTACCATTCGGCCTCTTTGATTTTCCCTTCCGCCAGCATGCGGTCCACAGTGATGCGTGTGTGATGCATCACCGCGTTGAAATCAAAACGGGGCGGGCTTATGGGGGGAGGCTCGGTGGGCTTGATGGCAGTGAGTGCCTCCGGGAGCGGCTTGACGCGCTGAAGTTGTGCGGCGTAAAAACGCAGAATCACTTCCTGCCCGGCCCACTCGCCCAGCAGGGATGCCGCTGTTTCATTGAGCGTGCGCGTTTCGCTGGATTTGTCGTAGTAAAAACCCAGCGGATAGAAAACCAGGTAGTGATGCGTCCATTCGTGCGCGATGACCTCGCTGACCCAGTCAATGTCGCTGCTTTCGAGTAACATCGCGGGATAAGCTGCCAGCCCCCCGATGGCGGTGACATAGCAGGATTTGTCGGGGAAGCGGGCCTCAAGGTCTTGCTCGATGGCGTCTTGTTCTGCTGCTGTCAACCCGGCGACCAGAGAGCGCTGATAGACGGTCTGGATCGTCTCGCGCGGTGAGACGATCAGCATATAGGGCAGGGGGGTGAACGTGCCGCTGACCGGTGGAAGGATTTGCGCCAGCACCCCGAAGCCCCCTTGGCGCAGGACGGCGCTCACCTGTTCACCCAGGATGGCTTCGGCGACCAGGCCGGTGCGCCACATCCGTGCGCGCAAGTCGGTCAACGTCGTTTGCTGCTCATGGGTTGTTTGTGCCGGATCGTTGACCTCCGGGTCGCTGTACGCGCGGCTGATCTCATCACTGAGGCGGGAGGCTTCGCGTACCTGATCCAGATACGCCAACACAAAGCGGCTGCGTTCCGCATCGTCCATCCAGCGTTGGGGCGACAGGATGCCGAACGCAATTTTCCGGGCGAGCGTTTCTATCTCCCACGACGTGAAATCGAAGGCCTGCCGCGCCGTCGCTACATTCAGGCGAAATTGCAGATCTTGCGGGGGCGGCCCTTCATACTTCAAGAGCAAAGCCAGCGCCACCAACACTATGGCGACGCTTATTCTGTTAATCCATTGAACGGTGGTTATGGTGCGCATTACCCTAAGTTTAGCCACAAGAAAAGAAAAATCAAGTTGTCTTTCAACCGGCCTTTCTCCCCACTTGCTAAAACTGCACTCCTCCTTTATAGTTAGTGAGAAATGAATGTGCCAATGGGCCTACGTTCAAACGATCTTCAAGGAGTGCGCATGGAAGTCGGAATTGTCAGACAAATAGATATTAACGCCGAGGTCCAACGGGCTTATCTCGATTATGCGATGAGCGTGATCGTCGCGCGGGCACTGCCCGATGCCCGTGATGGCCTTAAACCTGTGCAGCGCCGTATCCTGTACGCGATGCACGATATGGGACTGAAACCCGATCAGCCGTACAAAAAATCGGCGCGTATCGTCGGTGAAGTGCTCGGTAAGTACCATCCGCACGGCGATTCGGCGGTCTACGAGGCGATGGCGCGCATGGCGCAGGACTTTTCGGTGCGCTATCCCCTGGTGGATGGGCAGGGTAACTTCGGCTCCGTGGATGGTGACGCGCCTGCCGCGATGCGTTATACCGAGGCGCGCCTGATGCCGTTGGCGCTGGAGCTGTTGGCGGACATCGAAAAGGACACGGTGGACTGGACCGACAATTTCGATGGCACGCTCAAAGAGCCGTTGATCCTGCCCTCGCGGTTGCCCAATCTGCTGGTGAACGGCGCATCGGGGATTGCGGTGGGCATGTCCACCAACATCCCCCCGCACAACCTGGGCGAAGTGGTGGACGCGCTCATCTACCTGCTCGATAACTGGAAAAAAATTGACGATGTAGAGATCGCCGAATTGCTGAAATTCATCCAGGGGCCGGATTTCCCCACGGGCGGGCTGGTCTATCGGAAGGACAGCGCGGATGGCGAAGACCTGCTGGTCAAAGCCTATGCCACCGGACGCGGGCGCATCACCATCCGCGCACGCGCCCACGTCGAAGAAGCCACACGTGGGCGACAGCGTCTCATCATCACCGAAATTCCCTATCAGGTGAACAAGACCACGCTTATCGAAGGCATCGCCGAAGATGTGCGTGCCGGACACCTGGAGGGCATCTCCGATTTGCGGGATGAGTCGGATCGTCAGGGCATGCGTATTGTCATCGAGCTGACGCAGGGCGCCGATCCCGACAAGGTGCTGAACGACCTCTACCGCGGCACAGCGTTGGAAACGCGCTACAGCATTATCCTGCTGGCGTTGGTGGACGGTGAACCGCGCCGTTTGTCGCTCAAGCGCGCGCTCACACTGTTCCTCGATCACCGGCTGGAGGTGCTCCAACGCCGCGCGCGCTTCGATTTGGAGCATGCCCGCCAACGCGCGCATATCGTCGCCGGGTTGCTGATTGCTCTGGACAACCTTGACGCCGTCATTGACACTATCCGCCGTTCGCGCACCGTGGATACCGCGCGCCAGAACCTGATGAAGAACTTCAAGCTCACCGAAATCCAGGCCCAGGCTATTTTGGAAATGCAGTTACGGCGTCTGGCAGCCCTGGAGCGCAAAAAACTTCAGGACGAATATCAGGAACTCCTGGCTACCATCAAGGAGCTGGAAGCTCTGCTCAAATCGCCGGAGAAACAGCGCGCGGCAATCCGCGCCGAACTGGCGGACATCCGCACCCGCTATGCGGACGCGCGACGCACGCACATTCTGGATGTGCGGGGCGCAAAGGTCGAGGCCGAAGCTTTGACCCCCGATCAGCCGGTCTGGGTGACGGTGAGCCGTGAAGGGCGCATCGGACGCATCCCCGACGATGGCAAGTCGCCGCCACGGGTTGTCGCGCGGCCGGCCGAAGCGCCGCTGGCATTGCTGGGGGCTTCGACGCGCAATGTGCTCTACCTGTTCACCACGAGTGGGGAGGCAATTGCGTTGCCGGTGCATCAGATCCCGGAGGGCGTGGCCTGGGACGGCGGCGGTGCGCTCTGGTCTACGCTGTTGCGCGTTGATAACGGGCATCGTCTGATGGCGGCGCTGGCCTTGCCGACGAGCCTTCCGGAGGGTCACACGCTGTTTTTTGCCACCACCACCGGTCAGGTGAAGCGTTTGTCACCAGAGGACCTCCCCGGCGTGGGACGTGAGCTGATGCAGGTGATGCGTTTGGATGATGGCGACGCCCTGGTTGGCGTGGCCTGGGTGAAGGAATCCGATCAGGTGATTTTGGGGACGGCCCAGGGCCAGGGAATCCGCTTTGACGTGAGCGAGGTACGGCCAACAGGAGCGAAGGCCGGGGGGATGAGCGGGATGCGCCTCGAGGCGGGCGATGCGGTCGTAGGGATAGCCGTGGTGCAGCCGCGTGCGGCCTTCTTCACTATCACCAATCAGGGCTTTGCCAAGCGCACGCCCGTGAACGATTTCCCGATCCAGAAACGCAGTGGTAAGGGCGTGCAGATCGCCAAACTGGCGGCCGGCGAGAAAGTGGCGACGATAGGCATAATTACCGGCGCGAGTCGTCTGATGCCGGTGACGCAGCGCGGCGCATCCAAGACTGTGACGGGAAAAAGTATCCCGGAGCAAGGGCGGGCGACACGCGGGGAGTCCATCATCGCTTTGCAGGGCAAGGATGTGGTTGTGGATGTCGTTTTCCAAATTGAGCGTATCGAGTCCTCATCCTGATTGGTTGACTCGCCGATTGCCTGACTTGCCATTGCCGATCCGTTGACTTGCTGATTTTTAGATTTTCTGAGGAGTAACACAATGACTTTTCAAGATCAACTTTTGACGTGTGCAGCCTGTGGTAAAACGTTCATTTATCGTATTGAAGAACAGCGTTACCAGGCAGAACTGGGCTTTCCTGTGGAAATGCCCGACCTCTGCCCTGAATGTCGCAAGCAGACGGCCTCCGCACCGGGGTTACGGGCCGGCGTTGTTAAATGGGTGCGTGAGGATAAGCATTTCGGCTTTATTATGCAACGCGATGGTAGCAAAATCTTTTTTCACCATACCGGCGTTGTTGGGGACCCGGAGCAGGTGATGCGCGAAAATGCGCCGGTCTGGTATGAGGTGATCAGCACCGACCGCGGCCCGCAGGCCGTCAACGTCCATCTGCGCGAGTAAATCGTCTTGGTGATCAGGGGGTGTGGATTGTAAATGCGCGTAGCTTTGAGCGGTTGGTTCTGGGATTACCCGGAGACCGGAACAGGGCAATACCTGCGTTATCTTACGGCGGCGTTGGCCGACGTGGCACCTGCCTCGCGTTTTACGGTGCTGACGCCAACACCGCCGCCTGAAACCGTCTGTGCGCCGAATGTTGAATTCATTACCGTTCCCGGAAAACGCACGAATGTCGGCAAAGTGTGGTGGGAGCAAGTGACGCTTCCCAGGGCGGTGCATCGGTTCGGTGTGGACGTGTTGCACGTGCCGTATTGGGCGCCGCCGCTGTACGCAGGTTTACCTGCCGTGGTTACCATTCACGACCTCATCCCGTTGTTGCTGAAGCCCTATCGTGGGACGCTGCCGGTGCGCATGTACACGGCTTTTGTTAGCGCCACCGCCTCCCGTGCGACATTGCTGTTGACGGATTCGGAAGCCTCGCGGCGGGACATTGTGGCCCATCTGCGCGTCTCGCCGACCCGTGTGCAGACGGTTTATCTGGCAGTGGATCGTATCTATGTGCCGGTTAGGTCAACGGATGAAACGGATGGAGATGATCCCAAAGCCCACTCATTCTGCTTTGAAATTGCTGCCGCAAAAGACGCTGCTGTCCTGGCGCAGTTGGGGGTACAGCCGGGATATGTGCTCTATCTGGGAGGCTTCGATGTGCGCAAGAATGTGCGTGGGATGTGCGCCGCGTTTGCGCGTGTCGTTCAAACTGTGCCGGATGCGCATCTGGTGATCGCGGGGAAACTGCCGGCGGAAGATTCAGCGTTCACGCCTGATCCGCGCCGTTTGGCGCAAGAAGCCGGTATCCCTGAGGGGCGAGTCCATTTCGTGGGATTCGTACCCGAAACCGTCAAACCGGCGCTTTATCGGCAGGCGCGAGTTTTCCTCTTCCCCTCGCTTTATGAGGGATTTGGCTTGCCGCCGTTGGAGTCGCTGGCGTGTGGTACACCCGTCGTCGGTAGCCGCACCGCCAGCCTGCCGGAAGTCGTGCGTGATGGCGGCATCCTGCTCGATCCCGCCGACATCGAAGGCATGGCGGCTGCCCTTGTCCGCTTGCTGACCGATGACGCCTTCCACGCCGAACTGCGCCGCCGCGCCCTACAGCGGGCTGCGCGTTTCACCTGGGAGACGACGGCGCGGGAGACGTTTGCGGCGTATGAGAAAGCCATGAAACTGGCTACGACGCGGAATATGTGAGTAGTGACTATATCCTCATCCGAGCGTGAATGTTCCACATCCAAAATGTGTGTAGTTCCCCACGTGGAGGATCGAAGCCAGTTCCAGATAAGGGATGAGAGCCTCGGGGATCGGCGTGGCGAAGGTCTGCCAACCGATCCAGCGTCCCCAGTGCCCTTTGGGCACGGCATGCATCTCGTGTTGCCGGTGTTGACCGGCCTGCTGTAAGGCATTAAAAGCCTCCCAGAGCGGTGCTTGCATCTCGTTCGGTAACAACGCCCACACTGCTTCTTCTGTGGCATATTGGCCCGGCAAGAGGGTTGTCAGGCGTAACATCAGGGCATGGATGATGCCTTCAAGGGTGGGCATATCGCTCTCGGAAATTTTGGTTTGTTGGTGCTGCCGTTTTCTCCGTTGTTCTTGTTTTTGCTGCTCCCGACGCAGGTAGAGGGCCGTGGCCGGAGCAGCGAAATCAAACGGCGTCACCCAGGTAAGACGGCGGAACGATTGGCCACTTGCCTCGAATGTCCGCCCCTCAGCCCATTGCGTGGGGGTGGCGCGATAGTTAAGGTCTAATTTGCCATCCGTGACGAGCGGCTCCCATTGTAGGCCACGCGCCACATACACCGCCTGGATGTCGAAATGTCCCCATAACCCGTTGGTGACCTTCCAACGGCTGTCGGTCGTCAGTGCGGCGGCCTCGAACGCCGGCAGAAGGTACTCCAGGAACACGCCGTGCTCGGCGCTCGTCCCACACAGCTTCAGTTCCCAGACCAACTTTTCGCCTTCGCCGTAGGAGGATTTGAGGGGATAGGGGTACAACACCACATCCAACGGCCAGGGAGACGCCGGGACGGCGGTGAGCGCGAAGGCGTCTTCTGGCGCGGCATCGGCTGCGCCGTAAGCCTTTTCCCACACACTGCGTGTTTTCTGCCACTCGCGCGCCTCCGCCGAAGGCAAGCGTTCGGCGATCAACGTGCCCAGCACCGTCGAAAGCGCGCTTGCCAGGTCGTCCGGCGGTTGTACCAGCGTGTGATTGATCCGCCAGACAATCAGGTAGCGGATCAGTGGTAGGGCCTCAATAATAGGTGACATAATCGGTCAATGCGTAAAGAAGTCTGATTTGAGCTTGTGGCCAGCGCCGGATTTTCCAGGCATTCAGCATATCTTTGGCTTCGGCGCTGAGCTGGCCCACGAATCGTCCCCAGAGGAATTGTGCCTCTTGTTCATCTTCAATTTGCAGCAACTGGCGGAGGGCGACCTGTTCTTCGGGGCGCAAAACCGCGCGGAAGACGGCGGCCATTTCCAGGACGTTGACGAATTCGGCGACCTCGAAGGTCAACACGCCGGCGCGGTCGTACTCGCGCAGGTGGAAGATTTGATGGGGGGCGAAGATGAAGCGCACCCGCAGGCAGTCCATCGGGAAGCGCGCCTCGTAGTAGTGCATCCGCCGCAACAGGTCGTGCATGGCGACGAATTTCCCGCCGGTTGTGGGGAAGATTTGCAGCAACCCTTTGAGATCCGTCCCGTGGTAAATGAGCAATTCCTGAAGCCAGGTCTTCAACTCGCGGCGCGGGATGACCAGCAGAAAGTGGTTGGCATCGTGGGCATACGCGCCGAGCACATGGCTATCCGTGAATCCCTGGCCGGCGCGCAATTGTCGGGGGAGCTTGTTCACATATCCCCAGATGACGGTGGCGTAACGCGAAGTCTGCCCCAGACTTTTGGCACTGTTGATAATGGTACCGCACGTATCGCAGTAGGGCTGCTTCGGTGTGCGGCGCGGATAGACGCCACAACGCTCACACAGCCCGTGCAATGCCGAAGACGGCGTCCCGACCTCGGCCTCCGTAGCCGCAAACAGGTCGGGACACGTCGTCAGCAATTCCAGTGTCGCCAGGAGTTCGCTACCGGTGCGACTCTGGCGCAGCCAATCATAGGGTGTCAGCATTGAGCAATTGACACAGGTTGACGTAATTGGCGATGATGCGCGGATTGTGCCATTGCCCGGCGTCCAATGGCCGTTGCCAGGCTGATTCGTCGCTGCTGTAGCGGTGTGACCAGTCAATGATGTAGCTTTCGGGCAAAAGCCGCAACCGCAGACTGCCAAAGCCGAGGTAACGGTGCAGTCCCAGCTTGTGGGCCAGGTTGGGTTCCAGGGTCAGACACCACAGCAGACGCTGCAATTCCTCGTCCTCCAGATTCCAGAAGCGCACGCTGAAGCGCGCCCGCGCGCCGGGCAGGATGGCGCGGAAATAGTTGGCCTGCACCGTGTCCGGCGTGAAGGTCTCCAGTGGCTTCACGATCGGCGCGAGGGGCGCGTGAGGGAACAGTCGCCAGGTCTGAGCAATGCGGTGTTTGGGCACACTCTTGCCGGCCGTGTGTATCCAGGTGCGTTCGGCGGGGGCGTAGAGCCAACCCGAATAGGGATAGGGCACCTTGAACCACGCCAGTTCCGGCTGTTCGAAGAGCGCGAAGCTGATGGACAGACGCCCCATAATCGCCTGATTGGTCCCCGCGCCCACCCAGCCGAAGAGGCTATCGGCAGGATTCAGGCGGCTGAGGTCACTGCTGGGTGTGCGCGCATCGCTGGCGATGGCGTAAATGTGACGCACCATGCCCTTGAGACTGCGACTCGGCAGTGCATACACCCGCGTTTCAGGGCGATAGGCCGCGTCCGGCGGCGACATGGAGAAAAAGTCCCAGCCGTTTACCGGACCATCGTTCAGTTGCGCCTGGAATGAAGGCGCGCCGCTCTCATGAATATGCAGCGGGGTGAGCACTTCGGCTTCCAGGAACAGCATGCCGCAATTGCCGCCAAAAGCGCGGTGTGAGATAAAGCCTGCCTGTGCCACCGGCGGCACCTGAATGGACTGTTGCAACGTGAGCGGTTGTGTTCCCTGCAGCGCCGCCGCGGCTGCCTCGCCGGTCAACGTGACATGCTGCCACAATCCTTCCTGAGAGAGGGCCGGCGTTTTCAGAAATTGTGTGGTGATGACATCCTGCGGATCGCCGGTGTACCAATCCACGGCGGCGATGTCGGCCTGCACCCACCCGAACCCGCTGGTTTTCTCGCCGCCCAGGGGGATGTCGCCCCGCTGGAAATCGTCCAGCAGGTGACAAAGCAAGGCAAAAGCGGGCAAATCATCTTCCGCCAGGTCTTGAATGTCCAACTGCATTTGAAAGACCAGTTGGTTGCCGTAGGCAAAAAGGTAGTCGGTTTTGGAGCTTTCGATCGGCTGACCGGTCGCGGGATCCATACGCACGCCGTCCATCGAACACCAGGCGCGATTGGGATCCAGCGGGTCGGCGAGATAGGCGTCGGAGAAGTACACCATGCCGATGCGTCCCTGTTCGCCAAAGAGTCGGCTGAGCACCTTTTCCGTCTGGGCCGACTCGCCCCACAGCGTTTTGAGCACCTGTGAGGCGCGGCGACGGAACGCGCCCTTGAGCGTGCTGCCGGGGATGTAGATTTCCCACGCGCCCGCCTCCTGCGTCGAAGGCGACCAGGTGAGCATGCGCATAAAGACGGTGTCGTAGGGCTTGCCGTATTTGCGCGCCACTTCGCGGTTGGCGGGGCCGCCGGTGCGAAAATCCACGTTGTAGGACTGCGCCAGCTCTTGCCGGGTGCGATCGCGGTAGCTTTCGAGGAAGGCGATAAAGTTGCGGTCGTTGGCGATACTCTTGCGCAGGTTGCCGGGGTGCAGCATGTGCTGGTAGCGTACGCGGCGATGTTCCTCCTGGAAGGTGCGCCATGCCGTGGCGTTTATGCCTTCCGGTGGCGTGCGGCTGTTCCATTGCGCCTCACTGAGTTTGCCTTCGAGCAACAGGGTTTTGATCGCCAGATGCGCCTCGCGGTTGTTGATTTCGGCGTCTACCCAGGCATCGCTCTGCAGCAGCTTGACCTGTTGATCCACCTGTTCGTAAAGGCGCGGCAGGACAACCTGGCAGGCTTCCGTCAGATAATCGGTGAGCAGGCTCTCGTCGTGAATCCGTTGCGCGACCTCGCCCTTGATGGCGTCGTCCCACCCGAACGCTTCGGCCACTCCGGCCCAGACCTGTGGATTCAACTCGGTGCGCGTCTCGGTATGGACTTCCATCGCCTTGACCAGCCGCCCGGCCATGTTCGCCTTGTCGCCCAGTGCCGCCTCAAACGCTTGCTGTGCGGCCTCCTGACTGGGGAAGAGGGTGTTGCACAGCGGGGCAGCGGCCTCCACGACCTTCTTGGCAAGCGCGTATTTGCCCTTGCTCAATTTATCCAGGGCTTTGTCGGTCAGCACCCAGCTTTCCGCCTCGCCGATGGACTGCTCGCGCAGCCAGACTGCCAGAATGCGCGGCAGATAGCCCGCCAGTTTGCGCTTCCAGTCCGCCGTGTTCAGAATCGGCCCGCCGATGACCATTTCCAGGCGTTGACGGATCGGCGTGGGCAGATCGCGCATTGCGGCGATGAGCACCTGCCCTTCGACGGCGGTAAACGAAGATTGCCCGGGGTCCACTTTGCCCCAGTTCCAGCCTACCAGGAGCGGATTGAGCGCGTCGAAGGTCAGCGTGATTTTGAGGTGATTGGCCTGAGGAGAAACGGATGGCGTCTTTTCAGGTGTCGGCAATGGTTTATCCAGTTCCAGCCGCAGGCGGCCCAGACCCTTGCTCTTGCCCGCGCCGAACCAGAAACGGCCGGCGCGCAGCTCTTCGAGCAGGTAATAGAGGCACGCGGCGTTGTCTCCCTCCTTCAACACGTTGTCGTTCACGCGCATCGCAAAATCGAAGACGGCGTTGCGGAAAACGGTTTCCATTTTGTAGTTGGCGTTGGCCTCGGAGGCCCAACGGTCCTCATCCAGACGCAGCCCCATGCGCAGGTCGAAGAAATGATCGCGTGTATAGCTCCCTGCCTGCAATTCACATGTCACCTGTGTGAGCAGGCCACGCGGCATGGCAGTTCCGTACAGACGACGCCACAGGCGTTCCAGCAGCCCGGTGTTGCGCCCGCTGCGGTCGGTGCCAATGAAGGCATCCATCAACGCTTCGGCCGTGCCGGAGATTTCGCCGGCCAGCGAGACCAACCGCTGTGTCCCGTCGCCATCGCGCGTGAAGAGTGTCTTGCGCGCGTTGCCGCGATAGATCGGAGATTCTGCAATCAATTTTCCGTGCAGGTTCATCGTCTTTCCTCCTGGTAGTGATTAGGAATTCGGGGTTAGGGATTGGGGATTAGGAGGTCAGGAATGGTGTAGCCTGTTCCCCGATCCCGAACTTTCTTACTAAATGTACAAGTTAAAGTAACTGTGTGGGATAAATTGTCAGTTTGTTTTTGCCGCAGGCATAAGTGAATAGTTTACACCACATCCCCATTATAGTCATACACAGAAAATGAACAAGTGAAACCTTCCTAAAGATGTCGCTTTAGCGGCACGACAGACAGCACGACGGGACAAAGTCCCCCAAATGCGGTAGCTCTAAACCCCCATCACTTCAGAAAACGAAGAATTTCAACTGAAACACATTTCGCACCTAAATGAAATACTTCAAGGATGTGTTCCGATGTATACTGAATGTAGTTATGTGGTAACTGTAAAGATTTTTGAAGGAGGGTAAGTTATGAAAACCGGGCTGAATTTCCTGCGTTTGATGGGGACATTGGCTTTATTGGCACTTTCCGCCGGCTATGGTTCCCGCATAACCTTGCTGGCGGCGCCCGTGACACCGGCATCCACTGCGCCGGACGCCATCTTCAACTGGGAATTGATTGTCCATGAAGCCGTCATTCGCGTGTTGCGTTCGCCCAACTACGCGACCGATCATGCCCTTTACATCGTCACCGACCAGGCGGTGCGCCGCTCCACCGATGACGGGGATACCTGGACGACGATCTTCGCCACAACCCCGTACTCCGAGTCCCTTCACATCAGCGCCCTGGCCGTGGCCCCCGGCGCGGCCTCGATGCCGACGTTGTTCGTCACGCGCAATGTGGGTTATGACCATGGGGAAGTCTTTCGCTCTACCGACGATGGGTTGACCTGGGAAAGTGTGCTTGCGCCATCGGGTACGTTGTTCTATGACGTTGCCGCCGCGCGGGCTGCGGACGGCAACCTGGTCGTTTTTGCCGTGGGCTTCTCGCCTGATGTGCCGTCTGTATGGCGCTCTACCGATGGCGGCGATACCTGGGTGCTGGCGAACACCGGTTTGCAGGATTACACAAACTTCTATCGCATCTATCCCTCGCCGAATTTTGTTGCCGATCATACCGTTTATATCACCGGCTACGGACCGCCCCTGCGTTCGACCGACGGTGGCCAGACCTGGCAAACCCTCAGGATTCAATGGGTAGACATTGCCCGCGAGATCGTCTTCTCGCCCAACTACGTCACCGATGGAACGCTGTGGATGAGCTACTTCTTTGTCGAGGGCAGTGGGGAGGGGGATATACCACCCAACGGCGTCGTGCGTTCCACCGATTTCGGCGTGACGTGGCAGAAGGTCAACACCGGTCTGCACGTGGATTATCTGGACGGTTGGATTCTGGGACTGGCCGTTTCGCCGGATTACCCCGCCGATCGGTCGTTGTATGCGATCCAACGTACCTTGCAATATGACGCGACGCCGTGGATGTTCTACCGCTCACCCAACGGCAGCGATCGTTGGTGGATGCAGGGGCGCGCGCCTGACCCCACACCACAGGGGCTGTTGGTTGCCTCGCGCAATCTGTTTTTCCTCCCCACGATTGAAGGCTTGTACCGATTGCGTAACGACGCCTGGGAATGGATCGTCAACGGCAACGCCGAGCTTGACGAGGGCTGGTCCTTCCCCATCACCCCGGCGACGGCAATTTACACGACCACGCAGGCGCACGGCGGTGCACGTTCCATCCGCCTGGGCATTGTGGGCACGGCGAACACGTATGCGTATTCCTCTGCACGGCAGCGGGTGACCTTGCCCGCGACGGCGACTTCCGCACAGTTGAGCGTGTGGCTCTATCCGGTTTCGACGGAAAAACGCCAGGCGACATTCTCCTCGGAAATGGCGACTGCGTTGAGTGGCGCGATGCCGGCTGCGCCGGCGGCCGGCGACGCGCAGTACATCCTGATTATGGATGACAATGAAAAAATCCTTCAACGTCTGTTGTGGACGCTGGACAACAGCCGGATGTGGAAGGCGTACACTTTTGACTTGAGTGCCTACATCGGCCGGAGTATCTGGGTGCATTTTGGCGTCTACAACGATGGGAGTGGGGGAATAACCGGCATGTACGTGGACGATGTCTCGTTGACGGCACGTGAGCCGGTTTCCCCGCCGGTTTCGCCGCCCGCCAATCCTGGCGCCATCGGCGAGGATTTCCTCCTCACCGATGCCGGTAGCTATCAGAGCACGCCGGCGGTGGCCTTCAACCCTGAGGATAACGAATTCCTGTTGGCTTACCGTGATTCCCGTGTCCACAGCCTGCCCGACATCTACATCCAACGGGTGAGCAGTGATGGGCGCTTGTTGGGGAACGCCGTGGCTGTGACAAGCGATGACACCATCCAGGACTATGCGCGCGTCGCCTACCTCCCGGCTGCGGACCGCTACCTGGTCGTCTGGCAGGACTCGCGCAACATCACCGACACGCCCGATGTGTACGGCCAACTGGTGCGGCGCGACGGCACGCTTGACGGCGACATTTTCCCCATTGCCGTTTACTCAGGCGGACAGGTCACACCGCGCGTTGCTGCGGGCGCGAACGCCTTTCTGGTGGTGTGGGGCAACGCCGACGCCACTACCTCGCGCGTTCAAGGGCAATTGGTCGGCGGCGACGGTGCGCTGCTCGGCTCGCGCTTCGACATTTCCGACGGCGTCGGTTGGGCCGGACAGGCAGATGTGGCTTATCGTCCGGCTGCCGACCGCTACCTGGTTGTCTGGGCCGACGTGCGGGTCATAGGGAGCCAGAACATCTATGCTCAGCATGTGTTGCCGGACGGCACGTTGGACGGCGGTAACATTCCCGTGACCGAGGCTCCACGGTCCCAGGAGTGGCCGGCCGTTGCGGCAGGTGGGGCGGATGACGCGGCGCTCGTCGTCTGGGAGGACTGGCGCGACGACCAACGTGACATTTACGGCCAGTATCTTAAATCCGATAACACTTTCGCCGGTAGTGATGACATCCTCATCGGCACCAACTTTGAGCATGAAGAAATGCCAACTCTCGCCGTTTGGGAAACGGCGGGGAACAGCGTGTTCTTTGTCATCTGGGAGATACGCACCGGACGCGGCGACGTGATCGGCCAGCGTGTCGCCGGAAACGGGCAGTTGATCGGCGGCACATTCATCGTGAACGACGAGCCGCATACCCAATCGCGCCCGGCAATTGCGGTGGGACGGACTGCGCCGCAACCGGTCGTGCTGGCCGTGTGGGAGGATTACCGGAGCGGCCCCGCCGGTATTTACGGGCAACGCTTGAACGGTGACGCTCTTAAGGTTGGGTTGCCCATCGGTCTGACGCCGCTGGATGGCCTGCAGGCGCGGCCGGTGATCGCTTACAGTGCCACCTCGGATCGTTACCTGGCAGCCTGGTATCACTTTGATCCTGGTGGCGCGCGGATTATGGCCTACACCTACTACTACAGCACCATCGGCGATGGGACGCTGTTCTGGCGTCCGTTTACCGTTACGGCGAACATTCAGACACCCGATCTGGCTATGGATGCGGCCTGGGATGCTGTGAATGATCGTTTCCTTGTTGTGTGGAGCGATATCCAACCGGGGAGTGTTGACGATTTTGACATTTTCGGCCAACTGCTGACGAATGAAGGTGAGCCGCTGGGTGAACAGTTCGTCGTCTCTTCAGCATCGGGGCCGCAATGCACACCGAAGGTCGCCTTCAGCCGTGAGCTGGAACGTTACCTGGTGGTCTTCGAGAGTACAGACACGCTTTCCCAGACGACGAATCTGTACGGGCAGTTCCTTGATACGGCCGGTGCGCCGTTGTTGACGAATGTGGATGAGAATTTTGTGATCACGATGCCCGGCGAACAGCATGCAGCACGGGATCCCGATGTGGCCTACGATGCGGCCAGCCGCAGCTTCCTGGCGGTCTGGCAGGACAACCGCCTCGATGCACGGTGGGACATCTACGGGCGACGGGTGGCCGGCGACACCGGCACGTTGCTGCCGATGGAGTATCCCATAGCCGCTACCGATCACTTCGAGCAGGCGCCGCGCCTGGCCGCCGGCCCGGCGGGACATTACCTGGTCGTATGGCAGGACACGTCGCCGGGCGCGGATGGTGCGCCGGACGTGCTGGGGCGGATGATCAATGCCAGTGGTCAGCCACAGGGGACACCGATTTCGATTGCAGCGACGGCGGGCTATTATGAGGGAGCACCGGATGTGGCTTATAACACACAGTCCTGGAGCTTCCTGGTGGCCTGGCATGGGGCGCCGCAGGGTGGGGCGGGCTTTGCACCTGACATCTACGCGCGGCAGCTTCACAGCAACGGCTCGCCGACGATGGATGTGTTGCCCATCACCGTGGACGCGGATTCATCGCGTCGCTGGCCGGTCATTGTCTCGCGGGAAGGACGCAGGGAATGGCTACTTGCCTGGGAAGACGGCCGCGCCGATCCCGCCGGCGCTGCGCGTACCGGCGTGTACGCCCGGCACCAATTGGCGGTGGTCTGGTATATCCATCTGCCGCTGGTGATGCGGAAGTATTAACGATGTAGCAGGAACACGGCGACTGGGCGGAATCAAAATCCGCCCAGTTTTTTATCTCTTGACAAAACCATGAAACCATATTACAATGACATACGTAATACAATTACAGGTAATCAAAAAAGACCGAGTTTTTGTCAGGGAGGCAAAACAATGAGCGAAGAGAAATGTGTGGAAGAAGTGGTTGTGGAGACCCCGGCAGGGGCAGAAGAAGGTACTGCGAAGCCGGAGGCCAAGAAGCCCGCGTCGGCGACCTTGAAGGATGCGCTGAAGCAAGTGGAATCGTTCGGTCAGGCGTTGAGCGATGCTTTGCAGGCGCGCGGCAACGTCGTCATGGTACGGGTCAACGATGAGGCGCTGGCGCATCTGGATATGCTGGTGGACGCCGAAGTGACCAAGAGCCGCTCGGAGAGCGCAGCGTTCCTCATTGCCGAGGGCATCAAGGCCAATCAGACCCTTTTCGAGAAGATCAGCAACATCACGCAGCAGATTTCGGAGTTACGCGAACAACTGCGCAAAGAGGTCAAGCTGGAACCCGAGGCTTAGATATCGCTATCCGACTACCGGACTGGCGACTAACGACTATTTTTAATTGAGGAGGGAAAACAATGACTGAGGAAAAAGTTGTGGATGTTGAGGTTGTCGAGACTGCCGAACCCGCCAAGACAACGCCGACCGTGTCGCCGACTTTGAGCAAAATTGTGGGTGAGACGGCAAAGGCGATGGAATCGTTGGGCCAGGCGCTCATCAAGGCTTCGCAGGATATCTCGAATCTGATGGTGGTTCACGTGGACAAGGTCACGCGGGCGCAGTTGGATTTGCTGGTCGAGGCCGGTGTTGCCGAGACACGCAGCAAGGCCGCCGCACGCTTGCTCAAGGAATCGGTGCAGAACCGCCAGGAGATCTTCGACAAGATCGAGAAAACCCGCGCGCAGATCGCCGCGCTGAAGCAGCAACTTCACTCGCTGGTCGGCAGCGGCGCCTAGCAGCCCGAAAAGCCCGCTTTGCAGCAATACACATAGGCGGCCCCTGTCAGGGGCCGTCTATGTGTTGGTATTGTGGTCTGGCGGTTGTGGTGCGGCAGCGTTACTTTTACCGCGATTCTTGTGCGGTTTGCTGACCGGCTCGGGTTCTTCGGGAAAAGGCTCAAGGTCGAACAACATGGCGTATACATAACGCCCGATGACCCGCAACGAAGCGATAGTCGGCGCAGCAATTGCCATTCCCAGCACGCCGCCGATTTCTAGCCCGATGATGATGCCCAGAATCACGACGACCGGGTGCAGGCGGATATGCATCCCAATGATATTGGGGATGAGAATGTTGGCATCGAGTTGGATATAGGCGAAATAGACGGCAAAGACGAGCAACGCAAAGGCAAACCGCGGCAGGGGCAGGTAAGTGGAGCCGTAGAAGACCGCCAACAGCACCGCCGTCGTTCCCCAAATCGTGTTGCCGATGCTTGGCAGCAGTTCGAGCAGGCCCCCCCACACGCCCAGCAGGATCGGTTGTGGCAACCCCAGGGCCGCACTGGCGACGCCAAGAATCACACCGACGATCAGGCAGAGGGTGAGTTGGCCACGGAAGAATGAACTCCACACCTTGCCGATTTCTATGGCGATGCGCTGAAAGTCGGACCGGTAGGGTGGCGGCGCGAGGTTGAGAACCCAGTTGACAAATTTCGGCGCGTCGCGGGTCAGGTAAAACCCGATGACCAATGAAAATGCGCCGAGGAAGCCGGTTCGCGCCACGCCCATCACGAAAGCGATGGCGCGGGTGGCGGTACGGGTGATCCACGAAGTCAAATCGGCGGTCACCTGCCCGATCACGTCACCGATGACGATGGTATACCCCATAAACTCGATGTCATCAATGCTGACTTTGTCGAGATATTGAATCAGGTCTATCAAGTCGCTCTGGACCCGTAAAATCTGATTCACAATTTGCGGTCCGACGAGCAGTACGATGGGGATGATCAGCGCGACAAGGATCAGATACACAAGCATTGTGGCGCTGCTGTGTGAGAGGCGCGTGGTGATGCTCAGACGGTGCGCGATAGGATAAAAAATCAACGCCATGATGGTGGCGATGAGTAAGGGAACCAGGATGACGCGGAACAAGTAGAAGAACAGGCCGAAAAGCACAACCAGGGTTACGGATACGATAACCTTTGTGGTTGTGCCCCAGCGACGTGTTGGCTCACGCTGCTTTCTTCCTGAATCTGCCGTCATAGGTTCAGTATTTTTCCCTGATTAAGATCGTTTGCGCGTTATAACGTTTTTATAAATACTTATTGACCCACGCTAATACCTTAACGGGCAAATCATCGCGGGTGGTACGGTTGACCTCCCACAGGGTCACCTGCGCCAACGTCTTGAAAGCGTCACTTTCGGGATGGGGACGGCTCATGATGGTGCCGAGAACCGGCGTCGGTCCCAGGATTGCCAGCATCACCGTTTCACAAAAGGCGTGTGAATATAGCTCCATCGCCCCGATTTCATCTACAACCACCAGTTTCTTTTCCTGCATCGCACGTTGCAGGGCGGCGACCCCCACGCTTTCGAGTGCCTTGAGGTCCACGCCGTAGCGTCCCACGCGCGGCGCTTTGGGATCGCGCAGGTCTACGTGGGCGATGGTCGTCTCCCGACCGTCCAGCGTGATCAGCCGGAAGCCCTTGCGTCCGCCGGGACCGACGATCTCCTCGGTGTAGAATCCCCCGGCCTTTTTGCCCAGTTGCGCCACGACGTTGCGGATGATCGTCGTTTTCCCGATGCCGGGATGTCCGGTCAACAACAATGTCTTTCCCATGCTTTCTCCGATTGGCCTGTTTACGGCTTGGAGTATAATGCCGGTGGGAAAAGATGCAAATTCTCATTTCTAACTTCTGGAGGACATCCATGCGTATTCTTATTACCGGTGGGGCGGGGTTTATTGGATCGCATCTGTGCGATCGGTATCTGGCGGAAGGCCATGAGGTCATCGCTATGGATAACCTCAGCACGGGCAGTACGGATAACATCGCGCATCTGGCAGGGCATCCGCGCTTTTCATTCATCAAGCATAACGTCACCAACTACATCTATGTGGCCGGGCCGCTGGATATGGTGTTACATCTGGCGTCGTTGCCCAGCCCCGTGGACTATTTGAATTTTCCCATCCAGACGCTTAAGGTGGGCGCGCTCGGCACGCATAACACATTGGGACTGGCGTTGGCCAAGAACGCGAAATTCCTGCTGGCCTCCACATCTGAGGTTTACGGCGATCCGCTGATCCATCCCCAGGACGAGACTTATTGGGGCAACGTCAATCCCGTTGGCCCGCGCGGCGTCTATGACGAGAGCAAACGCTTTGCCGAAGCCCTGACGATGGCTTATCATCGCTATCATGGTGTGGATACGCGCATCGTGCGGATCTTCAATACCTACGGGCCACGGATGCGCGCCGACGATGGGCGCGTGGTGCCCAATTTCATCTGCCAGGCGTTGCGCGGCGAGCCGTTGAC
This sequence comes from Anaerolineae bacterium, assembly GCA_035373625.1. Taxonomy (GTDB): domain Bacteria; phylum Chloroflexota; class Anaerolineae; order B4-G1; family SLSP01; genus DSWT01. The sequence continues at coordinate 158,796 of DAOSNS010000001.1, forward strand.
GGTCTACGGTGATGGCTCGCGCACGCGCTCCTTCGGCTATGTGGATGATCTGGTGGAGGGCATTGTGCGCTTGATGGCGGCGGATGTTGAGGGGCCGGTTAACCTCGGCAATCCCGTCGAGTTGACGATCCTCGAATTTGCTCGCCTGATCCTGCAAGTGACCGGTAGCCAATCGCAAATCGTCTTTGTCAATCCCGCAGATGAACGCACCGCTGACGATCCCAAGCAGCGTTGTCCCGACATCACCAAAGCGAGAAAGCTGTTGGGGTGGGAACCGCGTGTGCCGGTGGAAGAAGGCTTGCGTAAGACGGCGGACTACTTCCGCGTGAAACTGGGCCTGGCATGACCGACTACGTGCTCAGCGTGTTGGTGTACGTGCGCCGCGATGACGAGGTACTGGTGATGCGTCGCAACAAGGAGCCGAACCTGGGGCTATGGATTGCACCGGGGGGCAAGGTCGAGCTTGGCGAGTCACCGCACGAGACGGCGCGCCGTGAGATGTTGGAAGAGACCGGTTTGCTCGTGGATGATCTGCGCCTGCGGGGCTTCTGTACGGAAGTCTCGCCGTTGCCCGCATGGAACTGGATGTTGTTTATCTACACTACCAGGACCTTTTCGGGCGTTGTGCGTCCCGATGAACGTGAAGGTGACTTCGCCTGGATGCCAATCCATACGTATTTGAACGACCTGCCAATCCCGCAGGCCGACATGATTTTCGCCCCGCGCGTGTTGCGGATGGAGGAAGGCGTCTTCCAGGCGAAATTTGTCTACGATGCGGCGCTCAGGTTGGTGACGTGGACGGAATATCCGGGCTAAAACGTCTCGGACGTGATGGATTTGCCGCGTGGCGTATCCCGACGACGCTGGCGTTGATCGGCGTGGTGTGGGGACTATTACTGGCGCGGCTCTCCTTATTGAACGGCCTGTTGTTGACGGCGCTGGCCTTTGTTCTCGTGAGCAGCCTGTGGGAGCCGCTTGTGGGCGTCGGCGCGGCGCTTTTCCTGGGACCGCTGTGGGCGTGGCTGCGTATGGAGCTGCCGCAGGTTCCGGCGTTGATCGGGCAAAGCGTTTTTTTGCTGACGGTAGGCATCTGGATTGTGCGTGGGCTGTTACGACGTGAGCTGCATATCCCCTTGCCACCGCTGCTCCTGCCACTTCTGGGGTTTATGAGCATGGTATTGCTGTCGCTGTGGCAGCCCGCCGATGTGTGGATAGGAACCTTAGAGTGGGGCAAGTGGGGGCAAATCCTGGTCATGTTCCTGTTAGTCTATGATCGGCTGCGCGGCACGGATGGACGCAAGCGCGTGATTCTGGTGTTGGCGTTACTGCTAGGCGTTGCGGTGTTCCAGGTGCTCGTGGGGCTGTGGCAGTTTGGCATCAGTGAGGATGTGCCGGAACATTTTGCCATTGACGCGCGGTTCTATCGCGCCTACGGCACCTTTGAGCAACCCAACCCTTACGCCGGCTTCCTGGGCCTCATCGGCGCACTTCCCGCGGGCCTGCTGGCCGGGATTGTCTGGGACTGGATGGCGAATTACGGATTACGAATTACGAATCACGGATTACGAATTACGAATCACGAATTACGAATTACGGGTTCATTTGGCTTGCTCTTGTTTACCCTGGTAGCCATCGTTGCGGGCTTGCTGGCTTCGTGGTCGCGGGGCGGATGGATGGGATTTGCCGCCGCACTGCTGGCCATTGTCATTGCGTTGCCACGTCGTAGCCTGTGGGGGATAGTGCTGGTCGCCGTGGTGGTTGTCGGCGGACTGGGACTGTATACGACCGGTCTGTTGCCGGAATCCATCGCCTCACGGTTGACCGGCTTCCTGGAATACACGCGCTTTGAGGATGTGCGCGGGGCGGGCATCAACGACGCCAACTATGCTGTGATCGAGCGTATGGCGCACTGGCAGTCGGCGCTTTCGATGTGGCGTGCGCATTTCTGGCTTGGCGTGGGTTTCGGCTGTTACGAGCCGGCTTATCCGGCGTACCGGCTCGCCAACTGGCCACTCGCCCTGGGGCACGCGCACAATTACTATCTCAACCTGCTTGCCGAAACCGGCATTCTGGGGTTGCTGGCCTATCTGGTATGGTTTGGCAGCGTGATGATCGCCTTATGGCGTGCGTCGCGGCGCTTGACCGGCTGGCCGCGTGGCCTGGCATTGGGGCTTATCGGTGCATGGACGCATCTGGCCGTGCATAGCCTCGTGGATAACCTTTTGGTGAATAACGTTCATTTGCACGTCGGCGTGTTGCTGGCTTTGAGCGCGTGGGTTGTGCGCTCCAACGTTCCGGGAGAGTCCCTTTGAAAGTGATAGCGCCGGAGTATACGGTTAAGTTAACGCATCCACTGACGCGCTTCCACGCGCACCAGGGGGAAACGAATGATTGCGGCCCGTATTGTGTCGCTATGGTGGCTAACGGTCTGTACGGCATGCCGCTGGTTCGCGCGAACATGCTGGCCAAAGAATTGGATCAGCGCGGATTCCCGGAGCGCATCCCTGAGTGGCTGACGCTGCCGTGGGGGCTTGTGAAGGTGCTCCATCGGCTGGGACTGCGCGCGCGCTGGCGCTTGGGGGTGCGCCCGGCGCGGCTGTTCGATAACCTGCGGGCCGACCGGATTACGATCGTCATCGTGGGGGAACCTTTGCGCTTTGTCAAAGGTCAATGGGCTGGCTGGTCGCACTACAAAATCCTTAGCGTTTGGGAACCTGAGCGGGGATTGGGGTTTGTGGATCCGGCCACGACACATCCTTCTGGGATGACATGGCAACCGTTTGAGGAATTTTGCCGTCAATGGACGTGGATGGGACGTCAAATCATTGAGGTATGGAGGGCTTGACATGCCGGAGTTTTGTCCAAAATGTGGCGCGATGGTTGCCGATGGCACGGAACGCTGCCCGGCGTGTGGGGCGCGGGTTCAACCGCGCGTAATGGATGAAAAAACAGGCTTCACCTGGGCGGATTTTTTCAATTACAGCTTGTACACATTGCTGGTGCTGATTGCTGCCGTTGCCATCCCGGCGTTGATCGCTTTTCTGTGCTTACATTTCATCCTGCGCTAACCTGTCACATCCCCTTGACGCGCTTCCCCAACTGCACCAGCCGGCTGGACATAGCATAGTCCGGCACCTGAAAATCCTCGCTCAACTGCTGCAACGTGACGAGTGGTCGCCAGGCAGCCTTGAGCACCCATTGTGCCGGGATGAGCAGACTCGCGGCAAAATAACGCGCAGCGTCGTTGCTGTAGGGATAATTCTGCTCCCAATTGGCGCTGGCGCGGCAGATTTCGCGGTACAGCAAACGCGCCATCGCCATGCGGTACTCGTAGCGATGTTCCCCGATCCCAAAAACCAGCGATAGGTCGCTGATATCCACGCTGTTTAACCCTTCGGGAGGGTCGGAAAGAATCTTTTCCACCGGTATGGGGGGGCGTTTGAAGCCGTAATGCTCTACAAGCTTTATCGCCAGGTCCTCAATGCGTTTTTGATCGTTGGGTGATAACGCCACGCTCTTGCCTCCGCCATTTACAAGTGTTTGACGTTCCCCGTGCTGGGGAAGCCAACATTCTCAATTATATACTCTCCGACAAAACATTCAAGAGCATCACTACCCGCGTCCAAATTGCCTGACCAACTGTTCGACCGAGATTTGCACAATGGTCGGGCGGCCATGAGGACAGGTGCGTGGATTGGCGGTCTGTTCCAGGTCGCGCACCAGACGTTCCATCTCCTCACGGGAAAGCACCTGCCCGGCCTTGACGGCAACGCGCTTGCAAATACGGCGGATGACCAGCTCTTCCAGCCCTGTGTGAATGGGTGAACGCTCATCGGTGTTGGCCGCGATGTCGGCCAGCAGATCGCCGGCAGGCACGTTGGCCAGTAACCCCGGCAACGCGCGTACCAGGAATGTGCCCGGCCCAAACGTTTCTACCTCCATCCCCAGAGCCTGGAGTGCCGGCAACAATTCTTCCAGGTAGGCGGCATCGGCGACAGGCAAGGAAACGGTCGCCGGTTCCAGCAGCGGCTGTGATGCAAGTTGCCCCTGCATCCATGCGGATAACATCCGCTCGTAGAGCACCCGCTCATGGGCCGCGTGTTGGTCAATCAGATAGAGACCGTCGGGGCCTTCGGCGATGATGAACATCGTCGAGGCCTGCCCGATGACGCGCAGTGGCGGAAGTGTGGGCGCCGTGGTGGAACGCGGCCTCTCCGGCGCAGGCGTCTCGCTCTGGGGCATGGACGACACGCCGGAGAGGTAGATCGGTGGCGCGTCAGTTCGCTCTTCATCCTGCGAGAAGGTGATTTGTCGTACCGCCGGTGTCAGAGCCGCGAGACGGGCGCGCGTCGCCAAATCGGCCTCGGAGGTCGCAACGCCCTCGCCGGAAGGGGCGGGGGGAGCTTGCCAGGCGGTGGCTACCGGCGCTTCACTAGTCACTGTGGCACGGACGGCGCGTTGCACGGCGCGGAAGACCGCATCGCCGTCACGGAAACGCACCTCCGTTTTGGCCGGGTGGACATTCACATCCACCTCCGTGGCGGGCATGGTCACGCTGATAAAGGCCACCGGAAAGCGGTTGATCGGCAGCAGGGTGTGATAAGCCTGGATAACGGCATAAGTCAGCCGCAAATCTTGCACCCAACGTCCGTTCACGAAGATCGTGATGTAGCCCCGGTTGGCCCGATGGACATCGGTAGGGCCAACGAACCCCTGCACCTGGATGTCCTGCCCCTCCGTAAGCACCGCTGGAATTTCCAACAAGCTGGTTCCCAAATCCAGGCCATAGACCTGAAGCAACGCTTCGGCGGCGTTGCCGCTGCCCGATGTGGACAGGATTTCCCGGCCATCATGGCGCAGTGAGAAGGCGACGTGGGGATACGCAACCGCGTAGCGCGTGAGGAAAGCGTCAATGTGGTTGCGCTCGGTGCGTTCGGATTGCAGGAACTTGCGCCGCGCGGGGACATTATAAAACAGGTTTTCGATCAGCAGCTCGGTGCCGCGTGGTCGCCCTACGGCGGAGCGTGAGACGATGCTGCCACCCTCGATACGTATTCGCAGGCCGACTTCTTCCGCAGCATGCCGGGTGATGCACGTCACCCGGCTCACGGAGGCAATGCTGGCGAGCGCCTCGCCGCGAAATCCTAACGTAGCAATATGCTCCAGGTCATCGGCGGTTTCCAGCTTGCTTGTGGCATGGCGACGGAACGCCAGCTCGACTTCGGCCGCCGGGATGCCTGTGCCGTTGTCCTGGACACGGATCAGGTCACGCCCGCCGCCGCGCGTTTCCACTTCCACACGATTGGCCCCGGCGTCTAAGCTGTTCTCCACCAGCTCCTTGACCACAGAGGCCGGACGCTCAACGACCTCACCCGCGGCGATACGGGCGGCCACATCTTCAGGCAGAAGACGGATCGGCATACCGCTAACGCCTCTCCGGCAGGTGCGAAGACTCCGCCGCGTTCGGTGCATAAAGTCCCGTGACCGGCGGATTCAATGGCTGGTAAGTGTCTACGGTGACGCGCAGGATGTTGTTGTACGCTGTCCCGGCCATCTCATGGTTTTCCAGGATTGCGCCATAATTCGTCTTTGAGTTGACCGAGTCCACCTGCACATAGAGCACATCACCAACACGGAGCGCCTCCGGCAAGTGGCTGTAGTCGGGTTTGTAGTAAGTATCGTACAGGCGTATAGTTTGCGTTGCGCCCGGTGGGATAGGCAAGGCTTCACGATCCACGCCCCATACAGCACCGTAAGGCGCGAGGAGATCCCACGTCTGATTCACTTGCGTGGGCGGAGGTGAGGGATTGACATACAGATCAACCCAGAATCCTATGGCTGTTGTGACCGGGTATTGCCCCTGGTTCTTGATGGTGATGGTGATGTCGCCGTTGGCAATCACCACACTATCCACGACGAGATCCGGCCCGACGGCATAACGCCGCTGCACAAGTGGCAGATAGACGACGGGCCACTTGATACGGCTACTGGCCGTCCCTGTATTATTGCCCGGCAGGGGATCTTCGCCGTTTGTGCCGTCATCGGACACGCTGGCGGTATTGGTGAACACAAGCCCTTCCGGCAGCGCCGTTGCGACACGCGCGGTTAGCGTCCGCGTCACCTGTTCACCCACCTCGAGCGTGAAAAGCGGCCATGTCACGATGCCTGAAGCTATCTCGCTGCCCCCATCTGACGCGCTGACAAAGCCCGCTTCGGGGGGCAAAGTGTCCACGAGGCTCACGCCTGTCGCGCCCCGCGAGCCGGTGTTTGCAACCCGAAGCGTGTAGACCAACAGGTCATTGGGGTGGACGACCGCCCGGTCTACCGTTTTGGAGAGCACCAAATCGGGCATAGCGCCCACAATGTCCACATCGGCAGCCGTATTGTCATCGGGGTTCAGGTCTGGGCCGTGCGTGCCGTCGTCAGAGACGGTGACGGTGTTGGTGATGTGGGACACGCCGGCCGGCAACGCACTGTTGACCCTCACATTCAGCGTGCGCATGCTCGTCTCGTTGAGCGCTATTTGCGCGATGGGAGGCCAGGTCACCACCCCGGGGGCAGTCTGCGTTCCGCCATCTGAAGCACTGACGAAGGTGACGTAAGGGGGCAAGCTGTCGGTGATTTGGACATTGGTAGCGTTTTGCGTCCCCACGTTGGTGATGGTGATGACGTAAGTGAGCTGCTGTTCCGGCAACACGACGCTGAAGCCGTCGCTCTTCCTGACGCTGAGATCGGGTCTGGTGAGGATGGGCGTCGTTGTCGAGGCCGTGTTGTTGTCTGGATTGACATCGGCCCTGTTATTGGCGTCGGCGCCGATGTGCACTTGATTGGTGACTTCTGTTGTGTTCGCGGGGAACGGCAAGACGACATCCACAGCAAAAATCCGCGTTCCGTTCCCGATGACATTGCCGAGCGAGTACGTACACATTGTCCCCGCGGGTGCGCCGTGAACGCACATCCAGCCCAGACTGCTGGCAATTTGATTGAAGGTAGTGAGCGCAGGGACGATCTCGGTGATGACCACGCCGCCGGCTACTTGATCGCCGATATTCGCGTAGGTCAGGGTGTAGACGATGGTTTCGCCGGGTTCGACTGTTACATCGCCATCATCCTTGCCGATGAGCAGATCAATCGTTCCGTTGAGCGGTGTCATAACCCTGTCGGCATTGTTTGTGGGATCGGTATCTGCGCCGTTACTGCCGTCATCGTGGATCGAGGCGGTGTTCTCCGTCTGCGTGACCCCCACGGGCAGCGGGTTGACCACGCGCACGCCGAAGGTGATCACACCGGAGTCGCTCGCCGGCAATGCACCAACCGCATAGGTACATGGGGTTCCGGCCGGCGCACCATACGCACACATCCAACCTGGGCTGCTGGCGGCGGTATCAAAAGTGGTGTGCGCCGGTACAGTTTCGGCGATGACAACACCGGCAGCCTCCTGGTTGCCCGCATTGGTATAGGCGAGGGTATAAAGCAAGACCTCGCCGGGTCGTGGAATGGCGCCGTGATCCGTTTTGGCTATGGTAAGATCCGGCGCAGCGATGACGCGAACCCCATGTTGGGCCATAACGGTAGAACCACGATCTTCGCTGGCGCGCGCGGTGTTCACCAACAGCTCGACATTGTCCGGCATGGTGGGCTTGACGGCGACGGTGAGCTGGCGGGTGACCCTGGCGCCGCCGGGCAGGTCGAAGGGGGGCCAGGTGACGAGGCCGGGCGTGCTCTCCGCGCCGCCGTCGGAAGCGGCGACGAAGGTGACCTCGGCGGGGAGGGTATCGGTGAGGCGGACGGCGACGGCGGCCTGATTGCCGGTGTTGGTGAGCGTGAGGGTGTAGGTGAGCAGGTCGCCGGGGGCGGTGGTGGTGACGACGCCGGTCTTGGCGAGAACGAGGACGGGGCGGGCGTCCACGGCGTCCACATCCAGAGCCGCGGCGGTGGAGCCGCGCTGATCGCGCAGCGTGGCGGTGTTGGTGAGGGCGGTGACCCCGGCGGGCAAGGGCGCCTCCACGGTGACGACGAGCAGGCGGGTGGCGCTGGCGCCGGCGGGCAGGTCAAAGGGCGGCCAGGTGACGAGGCCGGGCGTGCTCTCCGCGCCGCCGTCGGAGGCCAGGACGAAGGTGGAATGGGCAGGCAGCGTGTCGGTCAACACGAGGGCGGTGGCGAGTTGGTTGCCGGTGTTGGTGACACTGAGGCGATAGATGAGCGTTGCGCCGGGACGGGTGATGGTCACGCCGTCGTCTTTGGTCAACTGCAAGACGGGGGCGGCGTCAACCGTGTCGGTATCGGTGGCGGTGGCGCTGTTGGCGGCCTCATCGGTGACCGAGGCGGTGTTGGTGATGGCGTTCGTCGGGGCGGGGAAGGGGGTGGCGACGGTCACGGTGAGGTGGCGGGTGACCCTGGCGCCGCCGGGCAGGTCGAAGGCGGGCCAGGTGACGGAGCCGGGCGTGCTCTCCGTACCACCGTCGGAAGCGGCGACGAAGAGGGTGTAGGCCGGGAGCGCGTCGGTGAGGCGCACCCCCGTGGCGGTGCGATTGCCGGTATTGGTGATGACCAGGCGGTAGGTGAGCGTCTGGCCGGGCGTGACGACGAGCAAGTCGTCCGATTTGTCGAGGACTAAGGTTGCGGCAGCCTGCACGAAAGTCGCGTGCTGCGCTACGGTGGCGTTGCCCTGCCGATCGGCGGCCTGCGCGGCATTGATGAGCCATTCGACGCCGGCGGGCATGGTGGGCTTGACGGCGACGGTGAGCTGGCGGGTGACCCTGGCGCCGCCGGGCAGGTCGAAGGGGGGCCAGGTGACGAGGCCGGGCGTGCTCTCCGCGCCGCCGTCGGAAGCGGCGACGAAGGTGACCTCGGCGGGGAGGGTATCGGTGAGGCGGACGGCGACGGCGGCCTGATTGCCGGTGTTGGTGAGCGTGAGGGTGTAGGTGAGCAGGTCGCCGGGGGCGGTGGTGGTGACGACGCCGGTCTTGGCGAGAACGAGGACGGGGCGGGCGTCCACGGCGTCCACATCCAGAGCCGCGGCGGTGGAGCCGCGCTGATCGCGCAGCGTGGCGGTGTTGGTGAGGGCGGTGACCCCGGCGGGCAAGGGCGCCTCCACGGTGACGACGAGCAGACGCGAAGTTTTGGCCCCGCCGCCGCTGAGATTGAAGGTAGGCCAGACAATGACGCCCGGTTCAATCTCTTCTCCGTTGTTTGAGGCCATGCTAAAAGTAACGCTGACAGGCAAGGTATCGGTGACGAGGATGCCGGCAGCATCCTGGTTGCCGGTGTTGGTGATGGTAATAGCGTACACCAACGTATCGCCGGGCCGGGCGGTCAAACGCAGATCGTCTTTGCCGATCTCAAGATGGGGCGCGGCATCAACGGTTGTGGTCAGCGTGTAGCTATTGTTCCAGGGGGTAGGGTCCGCACCGATGGCTTCATCGGCGATCAGAGCCGTGTTGGTGATCAACGTCGCCCCGGACGGAAATGGATAGACAACGTTGACGGCAAAAATGACAGTGGAGCTTGCGCCTGCCTCCAGAGCGCCGATGGGATAAGTGCAGATACTTCCGGCATACGCGCCGTCCGGGCAGGTCCAACCGGGTGTGCTGGCAGCCTGGCTGAAAACGGTGTGGATCGGCACACTCTCGGTGATGACAACTTGAGTCGCCTGATGTGTGCCGGTGTTCGTGAAGGTGAGCATGTAGACCAACGTGTTGCCGGGGCTGGCAGGAGCGCCGCCGTCACTCTTGGTGAGAGCCAGGTCTACGTTGGGGGTGAACATAACGCTCATGGCAGCGCTTACGGGATGATTGACCGTAAGCCCGGCGGTAGCCGTGATCCATGTCGGGCCGGCGACGCTTGAGGTCAGCATGGCCCTTGCCTGACCGGAGGCGTCTGTCGTATCCAGCGGGGGTGCAATGTTCCCTGAACTTGCCGCGAAAGCGACGCCGTTGCCGCTGCCCGGTGTGAAGAAGCCGGTGATGACTGCGGTAGCTTGAACGGGCGAGACGCCATCCGCCCATTGTGTGGTGGGCAGGGCGGCAAGTGTGACATTGTAGAAATTGATTTTTGCCAGCGTGCTATCGTCCGCCTGATGATGTAAAGTGGCCTCGATCTCGTGGACTGTTCCGTACCCCCAATCATTCCAATAAGCGTTGATCGCCGGATTGGTGCGGGTGACATTTTCACCCAACCATACCGTTCGCGCCAGGCCGTAGTGGAAAGTATTTGCCGCCGAGGGTGCCCCGCCGATGAGAATGGAATTGAAATCCACTGCGCCTTTGGAATTATCGTTGCGGATTTCGATGGCGGTGCCGTTCAAGCCACTTGCGCCGGATGCCTGAAAAGTATTGTTGGTGAAAACGATCGAGTTCGCGCCGCCCAACGCACTTTGTTTACCTTCTGTGGGATAGGCTGTGTTGACCTGCGTATGGGTGAAAACTGTGGCAGCATTGGCCGGGATAAAAATGTTACGCTGGACGATCACGCCGCGTGAGGCTGCGCTGAGGAGTCCTACCGTGTGTCCGGTAAACGTATTGGAGATAATGTTAACGGCCACGGGGGTGGGGTTGCCGAGCGGCCTGTAATTGTGATTGACCAACAAAGACTGTGCAAAGTCCGGCGTCCAGGGCATAAAAGTATTGTTTTCGACAACCATCGGGCCGCTGTGCGGTTCGACGATTTCCACCCCGGCGCCCCTGAAGCGGTTGTTGTCGAGGATCGTCGCGCTCCCATAGGCGAATTGGATAAGCGCATCGTGGGCCAATCCTTCAACGATGTTATTGCTGACTTCCCCGTAGACTTCGCGTAGCCAGATACCACGTGTCAGCCCGCCCATCAGCAGGGTGAAACTGCCGAACTCGAAACAACCGTTGAGCGTGATACGATTGTTGGTCAGGACGAATGACTCGATATTGGCGTCGTCTGCTGAAAGGATCGCAATACCGATGGCATTGGTGGGCAGATTGTAACGGTTGTTGAATGTGCCGGTGCCCATCCCCGGAACAATCTCCAGGCTATCCCGGATGGTGCAGTTGCGCACGGTCAGCGCGTGGACGTCGTGCGTATCGTCGGTGGTGACCATGCCGGCGACAATCCCGGCCACCGCATGGGGACGATTGAGAAGGAGCGTGAAGCCATCCACAGTTACATAATCGGCAATCACCTTGATAAGGGTGGCGTTGGCATCACTCTCAGAAGCCGTGAGCGTGACGAGACCGGTCGCCCTGAGCGTAAGCGGCTTACCGATGGTGACATACTCTGTATACACGCCGGGCCGGACGATGACTTCTCCGCCGGTCGTGACCGAATATATCCCCTGGGCGATGGTTTTGACGGCGCAAGCAGGAGCGGCTGTGACATCGGCGTCGGTTTCACCGGTGCATAGATGGTCGTCGCCGTCGGGGCGCACATAAATTGTGTCACTGGATGCCTGGGTCGGTTGCCCTCGGGTTGTCCACCACAGCAGGCCAAATCCTAGCGCGACGATAATAAAAACTTGCACTAGACGACAGTAAGGCAATGTAAATCGCTGTTTTGTCCGCGTTTGAGTGTTCATAGGCGACCATCCTTTATAATCATTATACTCTCTTTTTTGAAGCGCAAAGCATTTGAGGGGGGGCTTATCATTCTTGCACCAAAGGGAACGCCAGTTCCCCGTTCAATATTTCAGGACTTACGCAAACTGGCGGAACTTTACCGCAGAGCACGCCGAGAGCGCGGAGATTTTCTCATTTCTCGGCGTTCTCAGCGGCCTCGGCGGTGAAAAATGGATACGTCTGCGTAAGTCCTGTATTTGAGAATATGCCATTGACAAATTCTCTGTTCGGGTTACGATGGGAATAATTGATAAATTTTTATTTATGGATTGTGAGCGATGGCAGATAACAGCATGTCGGATAGAGAACTGCGGCGTTTGACCCGTGGTTTTGGGGCGCTTCATTCCGTGCTGCGCTTGCGTATCCTGTCGGCGCTGGCGCAGAACGAATCGAATGTCAGGGATTTAGAGGCTAAATTGCGGGTCAGCCAGCCGTTGCTTTCCTGGCATTTGACGCAACTACGGCAAGCCGGCTTCGTGAGCGCCGAGCGCGTGGGGCGTGAGGTGCGCTATCGCCTGCAACCGACAGCTCTTCGGGATCTGGTCGGTCAGATTGAGAACGTCTTGGGCTTCTCTTTGGCGGATAACCCGGACTGAGCGGACCCGATGTTCAACTTGAAAGGGGAATGGATGGAACGCACAAAAGTTAAGCAATATGATTCGTTGACAGATTTCTTGCGCACGCAGGCAACCGTGATTACACACCCAATCGCGCGGGTTTTGGAGAAATTGGGCCTGCATCCCAATACGGTGACCCTCCTGGGATTTCTGCTCAATCTCGGCGCGGGGGCGATTCTGGCGTCTGGACGGCTGGTATGGGGTGGGGTGTTTCTGTTGCTGGCTTCTTCGGTGGATTCGCTGGATGGCGCGTTGGCGCGCGTTTCCGGCGAGAAAAGTCGCTTTGGCGCGTTCCTCGATTCGACGCTGGATCGGCTTTCGGAGGGCGCCCTGCTTTTTGGTTTGCTGGCCTGGCTGTTGCGACAGGGCGCGACGGTCGAAATTTACCTTACCTTTGTCATTCTTCTGGGGAGTGTGATGGTGAGCTATACCCGTGCCCGCGCCGAGGGGGTCGGTTACGATTGCAAAGTCGGCATTTTGACGCGCCTGGAGCGCGTTGTGGTGCTCGGTGTGGGTTTGATCATCGGCTGGGTGCGCCCGACGTTGATCGTGATGGCGATCTTCACCTGGATCACCGTTTTGCAGCGCGTGTGGTACGTCTACCGCGAATCGCAAAAAACCCCCTGATCGTCGTTACGCGCCTGGTCATTTCCTGTAAGAAATCTCCGCGAACTCTGCGCGCTCTGTGGTGAGAAAAATCGCCTCTGTCTTGAAATGCGCTCTTTCGGTTCGCCGGATGGGGATTCCGGTGAATTCGTGGTACAATTCCCCCTATGGAAAAACGGATTCTGACACCGCCCTGGTCTGTGCTGGTGCTCCTGCTTTTCTTGCTTCCGGCCCTGTTGCCGTTGTTGCGCGGCGATGGCCTGCCTTGCACGCATGATAATGCCCTGCACTATTATCGGATCACCGCGATTGATGCCGCATGGCGACAGGGGTGGATTTTCTCACGCTGGATCCCCAATCTGGCGCTGGGGTACGGCTATCCTTTTTTCAATTTTCGCGAGCCATTGCCTTATCTGGTAGGCGCACTGCTTTACCGGACAGGTTTGGCGCTTCCCCTGGTACTCGGCTTGCTCTATGCGGCGAGCCTGGTTGCTGCGGCCTGGGGTGCCTACGTGTGGGCGCGCGATCTTTTCGGTGAACGTGCGGCCTGGATCGCGGCGCTGGCCTATGGGCTGGGACCCTACTTGTTGTTGGATGCGCTGCGCCGGGGCAATATGCCGGAGTCGGTCGCGCTGGCCTTGCTCCCCTGGTTGATGGTGACATTCCGCCGTGTGATCCTCGGTGGCGGACGCGGCCCGTTCATTGCCTCGGTGTTGTTGCTGGCGGCGTTGTTCCTGAGCCACAACATCAGCTCATTGCTCTTTGCGCCGCTTTTGGGTGGTTATGTGATTCTGCTGGCGTGGGTGTATCGCGCCCGCAAGGCATGGCCGTGGGCCTTCGCGGCGGCGCTCCTGGCGGTGATGCTGACTGCCTGGTTCTGGTTCCCCGCGTTGACCGAGCAATCCACCGTACAGTTACACCTCTCGCGGACTACGCGCAACAACGACTTCCACTACAACTTTGCTACGTGGCGCGAGATGCTTTTTACCCTGCCCGCGTCCTACGACCCCAACTATCTCAATCCGCCGATGCGTGTGCCGCTCGGTGTCGTCCAAACGGCGCTGGCGGCTATCGGCGTGATCGTTGGCTGGCTGCATACACGTGTTGGAAAGGATGCAGGTGACGAGACGGCCACGCACGCCCGTGAGGTGCGTCTCTCTGTGGTTTTCTTTGTGCTGGTGGCATTTGCCTATCTGTGGATGAGCACGCCCGGCTCCGTGTGGCTTTGGGAAGCCTTCCCGATGTTGGCCTTCGTTCAATTCCCATGGCGCCTTGTCGGGCGCGCCCTGCTTCCCGTCGCCTGCCTTGCCGCTGCTGCCTTCACCCCACGTCTCGCCGCCCCCAACCCCCAACCCTCATCTACCACCCCCAAATTCTTATCCCTGCCCCTCCCCCCCCGTCTCCCGTCTACCGTCTCCCGTCTACTTTCCCTGGTGCTTCTCGTTTTCTTCTCCTGGCCCGATGCCTATCCCCCCAAAGGCTTCTGTGCGATGAGTTCTCATCCTGGCATGGCCGATCTCTACGCCTACGAGCAGCAAGGGTGGATGGGCGTTGATCCCGAAGGGAGCTATTTCCCTGTCTGGGTGGAAGTGCAACCCTCCACTACGACGCTGGCCGATGCCTTTGCGCGTGGCGTGGAGCCGGAACGGCTGGATGCCGGCGCTTTGCCGGAAGGCGCGCGCGTCCTTGCGGCAGATTATCGTCCCCTGGGGGCGACCGTCACTCTGGAAACGCCGGTGGCATTTCGGGCGCGTTGGCTGGTTTTCTACTTCCCCGGCTGGCGTGTGGAGATTGACGGTGCGCCGGTTGCGCCTGCGCCGGAAGAGGATACCGGCCTGCTGACCTTCAATGTGCCTGCCGGACGGCACACGCTCGATGTGCGCTTTGGGATGACCCTGTCCCGCTTATGGGTAACCGTCGTTTCCGCTGTGGCTTTGATTGCCTTTGGCCTGGCAGTATGGCATCTCCCTTCCTTTATTCTCCATTCTCCCTTCTCTATTCTCCATTCTCCCTTCTCTATTCTCCATTCTCCCTTCTCTATTCTCCATTCTCCCTTCTCTATTCTCCATTCTCCCTTCTCTATTCTCCATTCTCCCTTCTCTATTCTCCATTCT
>DAOSNS010000001.1:173814-237008 GCA_035373625.1 Anaerolineae bacterium
TATTCTCCATTCTCCCTTCTCTATTCTCCATTCTCCCTTCTCTATTCTCCATTCTTCATTCTTCATTCTCCACTCTTCACTCTTCATTCTCCATTCCCTATTAGCCATCGTGTTGCTGTTGCTCAACCTGTTCGTCGTTGCGCGTGTTCCGAATCCTGTGTATCGTTCGCGTTTGGCCGCGGGTGAGTTACCCGAAGTCACCACATCCCTGTCTCAACCCTTCGCCGGCGGTTTGACGCTTCTAGGTTACACGATCACCTCCGCCGGGGTTCCTGCTGATGGGGAAGTGCAGATTGACCTGCTGTGGCAGGCCCGTGAGATTCCGACGGTCGAATATCGTGCTGTCGTCCTGCTCATGGATGCGGAGGGACAGCTTTGGAGTCCTGCGGGAACGTTGCGTCCGCGTGGCTACGAGCCGCCGCCGCCTACGACGATGTGGTTGCCGGGGCAGTATGCCTATGACCCCCATATCGTGCAGCCGTTAGCGGGGACGCCGCCGGGCGAGTATACTCTCGTTGTCGGTCTGTTTGACCGGTTCACGCTGACCCCGGCGTCCGTTGTGGATGCGGATGGCAATCCCGTTGGCCCTGACCTGAAGCTGGGAACGTTGAGAATCACGCCCCCACAGACGCGGCCGGATTTGCAGAGCCTGGGTGTTCCCGCAAACGTCAACCTGCAATACTGCGGTGCGGTGGGCTTATGGATGATGACGGCGGATCGTGCACGTGTCGCACCGGGCGAGATCGTCGGCCTGCGTTGGGTCTGGGAAGCCCTCGAAATGCCGGAAACGGCTTTGATGGCCCATCTCACGTTGGAGAATGTCGCCGGCGCGGCGTTGCGTGACTGGACATTGCCGTTGTCCGCAGCATGGTGGCCTACAGAGCGCTGGTCGGTCGGCGAGCGGTGGGTGGGCCGCCCGATCGTTCGTCTGCCGGGGGGATTGGAGAGCGGCACCTATCGTCTGGTCGTGCGCCTGCCCGATTGCGATGCAGCGCTGGCGGAAATCCCTCTTGAAGTCGTCGCGCCGGAGCGGAGCTGGCAAGCGCCGGATGATCTGCTTCCTGCCGACGTGGTTTTCGGTGGTGAAGTGCGTTTGATCGGTTACACCCTTGATCCGCCGTCACCCGTTGCCGACACCCCATTGACCATGCGGTTGGCCTGGCAAGCGGTGACGGAGATGACGGCGTCGTATCGTGTGTTCGTGCATCTGCTCGGCAGCGATGGGCGTCTCCTGGCGCAAAGCGACGGTGAACCGGCCAACTGGACGCGCCCGACGACCGGCTGGGCCGTCGGCGAAGTCGTCGTTGAGACGCGCGAGATCCCCGTTCCTGCGACCCTTCCTGCAGGCGAGATTGTGTTGCGTGTGGGCCTTTACCTGCCGGATGGCTCGCGTCTGCTCACCGCTGGTGGTGAAGATGCTTTTGTTTTAACGTTCAAACGTTAGAACGTTCAGGTGTTCCAACGGTTTTGAGGGAGGCATTTATGCGTAGACGTGCAGGGAGTCTGTTGACCGCCATTGCTTTGTTGATCACGCTCTGGTTGATTTGGAGCAAACTGCGGATTGTGGTCTTCGTCCACATGCCCTGGTGGGGATTTCTGATCCTCGGCGTCCTGCTTTTCCTGGCCGTGGATTACATTCTCTCCAAACTTTTTGATCGTGGGTGAGCCTTGGGCGTGAAATATACTAAAAACGTGCTAAAAGTTGCGCTGTTGCTGGTGGCGCTCCTGTTGTTCTTTGTGCCGGCGCTGCAACCGCTGCTGTGCGCCGATTTCACGTGTGGCTACGACAATGTTTTCCATCTCTGGCGCGCCGTGCAGGTTGATCACCTGTGGGCGCAGGGCGTGCTTTATTCCCGTTGGGCGCCGGATATGGCTCACGGTTTCGGATTCCCACTTTTTAATTTCATGCCACCGGGGACGGCGATTGGTGCGGCGCTGCTGCACCGCCTGGGATTGTCCTGGCCTGTGGCGTTGAACGGCCTCTTCGCGTTGGGAATGATTGCCGGTGGACTGTTTATGTTCTGCCTGGCGCGCGATTTGTTCGGGACGTATGCCGGGATGGTCGCCGCGGTCGGCTACGTATATGCGCCGTTTCTGGCTTACGATGTCTTCAATCGTGGCAGCCTGTCGGAATCCGTCGCCTGGGCCTTTCCACCGCTGATCCTCTGGGCCTTGCGGCGTTGGTCACTGTTTCGGGAACGGCGCTTTTTAATTGCAGGGACGCTGGGCCTTGCGGCATTGATGCTTAGCCATCATCCGTTTGGTTTTCTCTTTGCCCCGCTGCTGGCCCTGTGGGTGTTGTTGATGGGGTATCTGGCACGTGATTGGCGTGTGCTGTGGCGCGGCGTACTCCTCGGCGGCCTGGGATTGGGCCTTGTGGCGTTTTTCTGGCTCCCCCCGCTCCTGGAACGCGATTTTGTGCAGACGGAGCGTCTGCTTGGCACGTGGGTCTTCGACTACCACTACAATTTCCTCTCACTTGGACATGTCCTGGCGTTGCCTCGCGCTGCCGATCCATACTTAATCAACGATTGGCCGCAGAAATCGCTGGGGCTGGTTCCCCTCCTGATTGCGCTGCTCCCTCTGCTCCGCTGGAAGCGGTTATCGCGCGCCACGTGTTGGTACGTCATCCTGCTGGGGATTCTGGCTTTGGCGTTTACGTTCCTTGTGCTATCGCCCTCGGTGAAATTATGGGAACATCTGTCGTTGTTGTCGTATATTCAGTTCCCCTGGCGTTATCTCGGCCCCGCTGCATTTTGCCTGGCACTGCTCGCGGGGGCCGCCGTTTCGACGGAAGAGACGGTCGCGCGAGTCGTTTCGCCTGTTGCCCGGGGATTCCATTTCCTTGCCACACTTGGCCTGATGGTAGCTTTGATTGCAGCGAATCTGGGTTGGTTTTTCCCCGCGTCCTGCGCGCCACCCGCCGACATCTCCCCGGCGGGGATGATCGCCTGGGAGCGGGCGACCGACACATTGGGGACGACCGCGAAAGGTGAATACCTGCCTGTCTGGGTCAAACGGATGCCGGACGATGTGTTGGATGCTGCTTATGTCGCAGGTCGCCCTGTTGAGCGGTTGTCGGCGGAGACGCTTCCGGTGGGAGCCGCGATAATCTCCGCCGATTATGGCGCGGTACGGGCTTCGATTACCCTGGAGACGCCCACCGCATTTCAGGCCCGCTATCTGGCGTTCTACTACCCCGGCTGGCAGGTCACAGTGGACGGCGCGCTTGTTGCGGTGACACCTGAGCCGGAGACCGGCCTGCTGACATTCCCCATCCCCGCCGGCGCCCATCGTATTGTGGTATGGTTCGGCGAAACCCCGTTGCGCCTGGTCGCGGACGGCATCTCCATACTCAGCGCTGTCCTTTTAGGCATCGTTGTGTTGTTGGGAAGTGGGAAAAGAGTAGAGAGTGATGAGGAAAGAGTAATTGAGAATCCAGAATCCAAAATCCCAAATCTAAAATCCTCCATCGGCTTTCTGGTTGTGGGACTGGCGCTTGTCGTGCTGAAGCTGCTGGTGGTGGATCAGAACGTCGTTTTGTGGCGTGCCACACGCTTGCGGGCGGATGGAACGATCGCTGGAGTGCAGACACCGGCGAACGTCAACTTCGGCGGACGGGCGTTGTTGCTCGGCTACGATATACCGGCGACATTTGCCGCCGATGCGGCACCGACATTCACACTGTACTGGCGCGGGCTAAACCCGGAAGGACGGGACTGGCGTGTGGGCCTGGTTTTCATCGGGGCGGATGGCACGCGCTGGCCTCCCGTAGGGCTGCGCGATGCACGTTGGAGCCGCAACCCGCCGCCGCTCTCCGAATGGCCGCCGGAGAAATACGCGCGCATGGATTCCCTTGTGGATGTGCGCCCCGGCATGCCGCCGGGCGACTATACGTTGGCGCTCTCGCTGTTTGATCGGAACACGCTTGAACCCGCGTCGGTGTTGGGCGCAGATGGCAATCCGACCGGACCAGAGTTTGTGCTGGGACAGGTGCGGGTGTTGTCACCCCGGCAAGCGCCGACGCTGGCCGAATTGGAGGTCGCGGAGGATGCGACATTGCAGCGTTGCGGCGCGTTGGGATTGTGGGCGATGAAGGCCGATCGCGCGCAGGCAGCGCCGGGTGACGTGGTGGCGCTGCGTTGGGTGTGGGAAGCCGTGGAGACGCCGCCGGTATCGTCAATGGCGACGCTGAGCCTGCGCGATGCCAACGGCGCGGCCTTGCGGACATGGTATCTTCCCCCTGCCGCGACATGGTGGCCCACCGATCAATGGAAGCAAGGTGATCGTTGGGTCGGACGTCCCATCGTGCGCCTGCCGGGATCTCTGGAAAGCGGCACCTACCTTTTGCGCCTCGGCTTACCGGGTTGCGATGAACTGGCGGCCATCTCCTTGCGCGTTATTGCGCCGGAGCGCCGCTGGAATGTACCGGATGGTTTCACGGCGGCGGACGTCGTGTTTGGCGATGTAATTCGCCTGGCCGGTTACACGCTGGAAACCGGTGAGACGGTGAAAATCACGCTCGCATGGCAGGCACTCGCAGAGATGGAGACCGCCTATCGGGTGTTCGTTCATATTGTCGGGGTCGAGGGGCAGATACTGGCTCAGAATGACGGTGAGCCTGCAGGTTGGACACGTCCGACACCGGGATGGGCGGTGAACGAAGTGGTGCTGGATGAGCGGGTGATCCCCATCCCCGGCAACGCAACGCCGGGTGATTACGTCATTCGGGTAGGATGGTATGAACCGGACGGCCCACGCCTGTTGACGGCTACAGGTGAGGATGCCATCGTGATAGGGACGCTGACCGTGCGCTGAGTTCACGGCCAGTATCCCAGATCGGCAGCGCGGGTGATGGCCTGCCGGGCGGCTTCGGCGTCGCCGGTGGCCTGGAGTGCCAGTCCTCGCAAATAGTGCGCCTGTCCCAAATCCGGCGCGAGTTTGATGGCCTCATCCAATGCTGCTCTGGCGCCGTTCCAATCATTCGTCATCAACCGGTACCAACCCAAAAGCATATACGCTTCGCCGTCTTGTGGCGCAATCTGAATGGCGCTTTGGATGGGGCGGATGGGGTACTCGTTCTGGATCAGATGCCGTTCCAGATAGAAGCGGGCCGCGGCTTTGGCGATGTCTGCATCTTTAGGCGCGGTGTTGAGCGCGGCGGCGATCCAGGCATCTACCTCATCGTAGTCGCCGCTTTGTGCTTTGACCTCGGCCATGCTCAGGTAGATGAGTGGATTGGTCGGGTCGAGGCTGCGCGCGTGTTGCAGGGCTTGGGCGGCGGTGTCGGTGCGCTGTTGGCCGAGATCGTGCAGTCCCAGGAGCAACCAGGGAAGGGGCGATTGAGGCGCGAGCGTGATGGCTTTGACAAGGTGGGGGCGGCCTTCTTCGGGACGCCCTATCCGCGTCAGAGCTTCGCCGAGCCAGGCATGGGCTTCTGCGGAGGCGTCGTTTGCGGCGACGGCGCGTGTCAACACACAGGCTGCCAGGGACCAGTTTCCGTCATGGACAAGGAGGGACCCCAACTGGACCGTACCCTCGACCTGTGGAAGGGTGCAGAAACGTGCCTCGGCTTCGCATAGGGATACGGCGTCATCTTCAAGCGCCCCCAGGATGATGCGCGCGTCGCGGTTATCCGGCGCGACGGTGTACCAGTGGCGCGCGGTTGTGGCGGCAGCGGCACATTCGTACTGTTGCAATTGTGCACGGGTCAGCCATTCCAGCGCTGTAACATCATCGGGGACGGCGGCGAGGCGCGCTTCGGCTTCGGTGGTGACGCGAGGCCAATCCCCGTCCAATGCAAGCAGCGCCAGCCGGAGGGGGGCGGTTTCTTCGGTGGAAGCGTTACGGCGGGTGGCTTCGTCCAAAGCGATCAAACCCGATTGGGGGCGTTTCCATGTGTAGTAGAGTCGCGCGAGTTCCAGGGCCGGGCGTGGATCGTCGGGGGCGGCCTGTAACGCCTGACGATACAGGCTCACGGCGGCGGTATATTCTCCGGCGGTGACATGCTGTGCGGCGATGCTCAGAGGGTCGGCGGTGGGCTGGATTGTATCGTTTGAGGGGGGAGCAGGCAGCGGTGTTTTCGGCGTGCAGCCTGCCAGCAGCAGGACCGCAATCGCCAGAACGATGCACAGTTTGCGAGGTTTTCTTTCGGGTTTCATAATTCACTAATTTCGGGTAAATCGGCCAGAAAACCGTTCAATCCATTGATGAAATAAGTCCCTTTTAGCCTGCGGCCAGTATACCATGCAATTTGCCTTTTCCTGTGCTCCTATTACAATGCTCTTAAATCCTTAAATGATTATTTATCCGTCGAATCCGTGAAAACCCGTGGCCCATTCGTTATAGATACGGTTACAGATTCAATAGATACTGCGGATCACATTTGACGATGAGGGATATGAGACTATGCGTATTATGGTTGTAGATCCAAACATTGCTTTTGCGACTCTGCTCTCTGAAGAATTGAAACGCGAAGGCTATGATGTAGATACGTGCACAAGCGGCGCGGACGCGCTTGTCGCGGCGCGTCGCCACCCCATCAATCTCGCGGTGCTGGATATGGCCCTGACCGGACCGGACACGCTCACACTTGCCCGACAACTGCGCAATATAGATGGTAACATACGGCTGATGCTTATCCCGCTGATGGGAGAAGCTCTCTCTCCTGAAGCGGCTTCTCTTTCGGTACAGGGCGTGTTGCCCAAGCCCTTTTTCCTGCCGGAATTGCCGGGACTGATTCAGGCGGCCCTTGCGGCGCCCTTATCGCCGTTATCGGCGGCGCCGGCCACACCCTCGACGCCGGTTGCGCCTGCGCCTGAACCTGAACCCGAGGCGGATATTTTCGGGCCTGAGATCGGCGTCACGCCGAAGAACGAGGTAGAACTGCACGCCGCTGCTCCGTCTCAGGCTATCCCCCTCGGAATCCCTCAGGCGATTGCGGCATCGGTGATGGAAGAGGAAACGTCCGGCCTGTCCTATGACGCTTTTGTAAACCGTCGGCTGGAAGTCGAGCGTTTGATGAATACCTTGATGCAAGATGTTGGTGCTGACGCGGTCTTGCTGACCTATGGTGGGGGACTGTTGACGTGGGTTGGGGGATTGGCGCAGGCCGAAGCCGAATCCATCTCACGGGCCATCGTCCACGGGTGGCGAACCTCTGCCGAGGTCGCGCGCATTTTGGGCCGCGAGCAGGTGCGCTTTGAGCAAAGCATCACCGGCGACAACTATATGCTTTATGCCCTGAGTGTGGATGTCAACGCCATCATGGGCGTCGTGGTGCGTGGCGCGGCGCCTTTGGGCCTGTTGCGCCATCACGCGCGCACGACGGCAGAACGAATTGCGCAGATCTGTAAGGTGTAGTGTCGGGTGTATGCTTTGCCAACGCCTGTGTGGATGCGTAGCCAATGATCGTGCTGACGGCATTCTCGTTTCTGTTGCTTCTGGTGGCGAGCGGCCTGTTAGCTTTTCACCGCTACATATGGGACGCCTTTTTGCTGCTCATCATCGCCGGCGGTGGGTTGTGGCTGAGTTTCGCGCACAGGTACGCCCCTGAAAGAACCGCTTCCGTGTCTCTCAAGCAGATTTTCCCCCGTACCCTTCCCGGATGGGTGCGTTTGATCGCTCTCTTTGTCGCTGCGGCTGTAGCGTTCTCGGCGCGTAAGGATGTTCCCGGGCGCGATTTCACCGCTCTGTTGCTCTGGTGGTTTCTGGCCATCTTGAGCTTTGCCGCGACGTTCTTGCTGCCGTGGCTCTGGCGCATGCGCACGGCCATTCGATTCCGGTGGGAATGGAGCGCGCTTGTGGGATTACTGCTGTTCGCCTTTCTGTTTCGCGCCCTGGCTCTGGAGCGTATCCCGGCCAATCTCGGCGGTGATGAGGGCACGCAGTTGCTGGCCGCTCTGGAGCTGATAGAACCGCCGCTGGACAATCCCTTTGCCACCGGCTGGTACTCGGTGCCCACGATGTCCTTTCTGGTGTATGGCCTGGGGATGCGGCTTTTCGGGGCGACGATGGTGGGTGGACGTATGCTCTCGGCCATTGCGGGCACGTTGACGGTGTTGACGACATATCTCCTGGGACGAACGTTGGGAGGACGGCGTGTAGGGTGGGTGGCCGCATTGGTCGTTGCCTTTTCGCATTACCACATCCATTTCAGCCGTCTGGCTTCCAATCAAATCTTCGATCCTTTGATCGGCACACTGGCAATCTGGCTGTTGTGGATGGCGTTAAAAGCAGATGAGCCGCCGTGGAAGGCTCGTTTGTGTGCCGAAAATGCCCCGCGCATGTCGCCAACAGCGTTCTGGGGACTCTCCGGCCTGGCCACGGGGATGGGATGGTACGCTTACTTTGGCGCGCGTTGGGTCACCGCCCTCATCGGCATGATCATTGTCTGGCGGATGCTGGTTGAACCGCGTTTCCTGGCCCGCCACCGCCGGGGGCTGCTGCTGTTTGCAGCCGGCTGGCTGATCGTTGTCCTGCCGTTGCTCGGCTGGTACACGGTACACCCTTCACCGCTGACGGAGCGTTACAACGCCGTGAGCATCTTTGCTTCTGGCTGGCTGGAACGCGAGGTGTCCGTTACCGGCAAGTCGGTGTTTTCCCTGTTGTTGCGGCAGTTGTGGAAGGCGGCCACAGCATTTCATCTCACACCGGATCCCACATTCTGGTACTTACCCCAGGCACCACTGCTGGACTTTATCGGCGGCGCTCTTATGCTGGTAGGATTAGGGGCCGCCTTGTGGCGCGTGCGTTGGCCTTCACAGGGCGTGACGTTGCTCTGGTATGTCACTACCCTGTTGATGGCATGGGGAATGACCGAAAACCCGCCCAGTAGCCAGCGCGGCTTGCTGCTCGTCCCGGCAGTGGCGCTTCTGGTTGCCTGGGGTGTGGAGGCATTGTGGGAAGCGCTCCAATCCCCACGGTTAGCGCGTGCCACATTCGGCATCCTCTTGAGCGTGATGGCACTGTATAACCTCGGCTTTTACTTCGGCATCTACACACCACGTCGTGTCTACGGCAATCCCACGGCGGAGGTCGCCACCGCATTGGCACATTATGTTTTAGAGCATCCTCATGCCGCATGTGTAGCTGCGGGAGTATCCCCATGCCATAGTATGATTTACTTCTTCGGCGCGCCGCATCTCTACTGGCAGTTCGGCGGATTGGCCTTTTTGTTGCGCGGACAGGCCGGGGTGGATGTGTTCCCTGACGAGATACCGAAGTCCGTCATCGAACCGGCGCGTTTTGTTTTTGTTCGCGAGCGTCTTAGCGAGTTTGACGCAGTACAATCCGCCTACCCCGGTGGTACCGTTGCGGAAGTGATGAGCGCGGATGGGCGCGTCCTGGCGTTGATTTATGATTGGCGATGATTTCTTGCCAAACGCTATTTTTGCGGTAAAATGAAGAACAGTCAGGGTGAAAGCGTACCTGTGGATTTTGAGACAGGGCATGCATGGCCCAGAAATCCTAGCCGGCAGTCGCCGGGAGCACGAAGGGAGTGAGAAGAGTGACCTTTGTTTATGCGGATGACAATGAATCCTTCGATTCATTGCTGCGTCGTTTCAAGAAAAAGGTGCAGGGTGACCGCATCCTCTCCGAGATTCGCAAACGGCGTTATTTCGAACAGCCGAGCATCGTCCGGAAACGCAAACGCGCAGCCAAGTTACGCAAGAGTCGCCGGACTTCGCTCAAAGATAGTCGCAAACAGTATTAAATCGGTCGGGTATGTATGAGCCTTAAAGATCAACTTCAACATGACTTGCAGGAGGCGATGCGTGCACGTGACGAACGCCGCAAGTCGGCCCTGCGCATGGCCCTGACTGCTGTTCAACTGGCAGAGGTTGAGGCCAGGGGAGAGCTGAACGACGAGGGAGTTGCCAATGCGATCCGCAAGGAGATCCGTCGCCGCGAAGACGCCCTGGAGATGATCCGGCAGTCGGGTCGCGCCGACGTGATCGCCGAGGATGAAGCGCAACTGGAGATTTTGCGTTCCTATCTGCCGCAGATGTTGACGGTGGAAGCGCTGACGACCATCGCGCGCGAGGCCATCGCCGAGGCCGGTGCGGCTACGCCGGCCGATATGGGCAAAGTGATGAAGGTGCTCATGCCTCGGGTACAGGGCAAAGCGGATGGACGTATGGTCAGTCAAATCGTCCGTGATTTGCTCTCTGCCTGATCCTGGCCCTTGTCTCTGAACGTCGAAGCAAGAGGGGCCCCGGCGGGGGGCTCCTCTTGTGCTATTTGACGATGGACATAACGTATTCGCGCAAGATTTCACGGGGTTGGGGGTTTCGCCAAAGTCTGTTCTGGCTTTGGCTTACCCTGTTGACCGCTTTTGTCCTCGTTTTCTCGTTCCCCAATGATTACAACCTGGTCGTCGGCGCCGTCGCGCCGCGCGATATACGCGCGCCGATGGACTTCACCTATGTCAGTGAAATCCGCACCCAACAGGCGCGCAAAGAAGCCGTCCGCCAGGTTGCGCCGGTGTACACGTCCCCCGATTTCAACCTGGCGCGACAGCAATACGACCGTGCGCGGCAGGTGTTGGCTTACCTGCGCGAGCTGCGCGCCGACATCTATGCTTCCGAGGCGCAGGGGTATGCCTGGGTTCTGGCCGTGCCGGAACTGGCCGATCTGTCGTTGAGCACGGTCAATCTGATCCTGGATATGCCCGAGGCAAGCTGGAATCGTGTGCAGGTGGAAACGTTGCGCCTGTTGGATCAGATCATGCGCCAGCAGCGTATCCGTGAAGAAGACCTCACCAGCGTGCGCATGAATGTGTCGAACCTGGTCGCTTTGGAACTGGGGCAGGATGAGGCTCTCGTGGTAGATGAACTGGTCCAACGTTTCCTGAAGCCGAACGTCTTCTACGACGAGGCCGCAACGGAAGCGGCGCGTCAGGCCGCGAGGAACGCGGTTGGCCCTGCGTTCCACACCTTACGCAGCGGGGAGATCATTGTGCGTGAAGGCAACGTTGTCTCCGAGCTGGATATGGAGGCATTGCACGAGCTGGGATTGCTGACCCAGACGTGGGATTGGGGGGGTTTTGCCTTCATGCTCTTACTCGCCGGGATTGCCGTCTTTGCCTTGGGGTTTTACCTGTGGCGATTCCAGATAGATGTGTTGAGCAATGTGTCCACGGAATTTTTATTTGTACTTCTGCTGTCCCTGTTTTTGATCCTGGCGCGGGTGTTGATTAAATCAGGGGATATATTGCCGTACCTCTTCCCTGCGGCGGCGTTGGCGATGTTGTTGACCACCACGGTTGGGCTGCCCTCGGCGGTCGGGGCGCTGATTTTTATGGGTGGGGTTGCCGGCTGGATTGCCGGACGTTCGTTGGGGTTTGCCGTGTTTGTGACGCTCAGCGGAGTCGTCGGCGCGTTGACCCTGCCCCGCTATGAACAGACCGGCACGATTTTCCGTTCCGGGTTGCTGAGCGGATTATTGGGTGCGGCGACGCTGTTTGCCTTCAGCGCCAGCGATTTTCGGACCGAGCCGTTGCCGTTGTTGCTCCGGGCCGGCGGGTGCGTGGCGGGCGGGATCATTTCCGGCGGGCTGACGATCGGTGGATTGTTCTTGCTTGCGCCGTTATTCGATTTGACGACGACTTTCCGGCTGACGGAGTTGAGCCGTCCCAATCATCCCTTGCTACAGCAAATGTTGCGTGAGGCCCCCGCCACTTTCAACCACGTGATGATGGTGGCGAGCCTGGCCGAGCAGGCCGCCGAGCGCATCGGCGCAAATACATTGCTCACGCGCGTCGGAGCCTACTATCACGACATCGGCAAGCTGGCACGGCCTTACTTTTTTGTGGAGAATCAACAAGGATTGAGCAACCCTCACGACCGGCTCGATCCTTACACGAGCGTGGATGTGCTCAAAGGGCATATTCGGGACGGCATCAAGCTGGCGCGACAGTACCACTTGCCGGCGCGCGTGCGCGCCTTCATTCCCGAGCATCACGGCACGACGCGGGCCAGTTTCTTCTATCGCAAAGCCGTTGAGGCCGCTGGCGGCGAAGCCGACCTGGTTGACGAATCGCAGTTTCGCTATCCCGGCCCGATTCCCAAAAGCCGTGAAACGTTGTTGGTCATGCTGGCGGATGGTTCGGAGGCGGCAACGCGCGCCCGTCGCCCCGCTACACCGGAGGAATTGGCAAACGTCGTCAGTGCTATCTTTGAGCAGCGGATGATAGATGGGCAGTTGGACGATTGCCCGATTACGATGAAGGAATTGCATATCGTTAAAGCCACCTATATTGAATTGTTACGGGGGGCTTTCCATCCCCGTATCCAGTACCCTGAACTTAAAGAGCCGACGCTGGGAGAGCAAAGGCTATCATCATGAGGAGTTGAGAGGCAAATCTATGTGTGCCAAGCGTCATATCATTGATATTCAAGTGGAAGAACAGGTTGGGCCGGTTGATGTCAAACCGCTGCGCGAGGCTGTGAGTACCACATTGACTTACCAGGGCGTGACCGAGCCATGTGAAGTCGTGGTCGTCATCACCGATGACGAAGTCTTGCGCGATCTGAACACCCGTTTCCGCGGCATCGCCGAGCCGACGGATGTGCTCTCTTTTGCCGACGATACCCGCGGTCCCCTCGTGGGCGGTGGAGGACAATTCCCGCGCTATCTGGGCGACATCGTCATCTCGATTGATCGCGCACGTGCTCAGGCCGAGGCGGCCGGCGGGACCCTGATGCAAGAACTGCAACTGCTCACCGTCCACGGTGTTTTGCATCTGCTGGGTCACGATCACGCCGAACCGGCGGAAAAGGCGGCGATGTGGGCGGCGCAGGCTGCGATCCTCAACATGCTTGGCGCGAATATCCGGTTACCAGAATGACCCCCCAACGCAACGGCAACTTCTGGATTAGCCTCAAACACGCGGCTGAGGGGCTGTCTTATGCGGTGCGCACGCAGCGCAATTTTCGCATTCACCTCGTCGCTACACTTATGGTTATCATCGTCGGTATATGGTTGCGCCTGCCTTATACCGCGTGGGCCATCTTGACACTGGTGATCGGCATCGTTTTAGTTACCGAAATGGTGAACACTGCCGCCGAGGCGTTGGTAGACTTAGCCAGTCCCGATTACCACCCGCTCGCCAAGCTGGTGAAAGATGTGGCCGCCGGTGCGGTGTTGGTGACGGCAATTATGGCAATTGTGACCGGGCTTTTTGTCCTCGGCCCGCCGCTGCTGGCGCGATTGTTTGGGGATTAGGGAGGTTGAGAGGATGATGCGGATTCTGTATTTTTCCGGCAGCGGAGAGGTCCGCGCCGACGCTGCGCCGGAATCTTTGCCGGACCTTTTGCGGGACGTAGACGGCATGTTGTGGCTGGACCTGCGCGAAGAGTCACCGGACGCCTGTGCGCCCATTTTGCGTGACATCTTCGCTTTTCATCCCCTGGCGATAGATGACGCCCTGGAAGAATCCCATGTGCCGAAAATTGACGATTGGGGCAAATACCTCTATCTGGTACTCCATGCCGTCCGTTATGATCCCCAGGATAATCACATTGATACGCTGGAACTGGACGTCTTTGTAGGATCACACTATCTTGTCACCCATCAGACGACGCCGCTGAAGGCTGTGGATCGGGTGTGGGCTTTGTGTCAGCGGGACGAGCGACACCTGCGTAAGGGAGCGGCGCACTTATTGTACAAACTGGCGGATGAGCTGGCCGCGGATTATATGCCCGTTGTTGAAGACATTGATGTAACGATTGATGAAATCGAGGATCAGGTGTTCGGCAACCCGGCGCCGGGCGTCCTGGAACAGATTTTTGGCCTCAAGCGTGCTCTGTTGACTCTGCGTCGCATCATCGGCCCGCAGCGTGAAGTGCTCAACAAGCTGGGGCGCGGTGATTATGCCGTCATCCCTCCCGATTACAGCGTCTTTTTCCGCGATGTGTACGATCATCTCGTGCGCCTGTATGACATCAGCGAGAGCCTGCGCGATCTCGTGGGGGGCGCGTTGGACACCTATCTTTCCGTCGTCAGCAACCGCATGAATGAGGTGATGAAAACGCTGACCGTGATTACGACGATGTTCATGCCGATTTCCTTTATTGCCGGATTTTTCGGCATGAATTTCTTTCAACCGGCCTTGACCCTCGATAACTGGACGGGGCGCGGCGCGTTTGTGGCGATGCTGGCATTAATGTTCCTTGTGCCTGTTGGGATGTATATCTGGATGCGCAAACGTGCGTGGATGTGAGGCTCTATGAACGATACAGTACAGAAGCGGGTTTTGATCCTTACGGCGAACGCCGGCTTTGGACACCGCAAAGCCGCGTTGGCGATCGCGGCCGCGTTGCGCGAGGTGTATGCAGACCTGTGCACGGTCGAGATTGCCAATCCGCTGGACGATAAACGGGTGCCGGCCTTTGTGCGTGACAGCCAGACCGATTATGACAAGCTGGTTCGCGCTATGCCGGAACTGTACCGCTTTGGGTATGAAACCAGCGACATGGCGCCGATCAGCACGGTCATCGAAGGCGCGATGGTCATGATTTTGTTTAATGTGTTGGCGGACCTGATTCGCAAGTACCGGCCGGATGTGGTTGTGACCACCTATCCGCTGTATCAATCACCGCTTGCTGCCGTGTACAGCCTGCATCGCAGGCGCGCTCCGCTGATCACCGTTGTCACCGATCTGGTCACGGTGCATCGGGTGTGGTTTCAGCGCACGAGCGATCTGTGTATTGTGCCTACCGAGGCCGTGCGACAACTGGCACTTGACTATCGCGTACCGGCGCGCAAGGTGAAGGTGGTGGGGATTCCGGTACACCCCGATTTTGCGCGTCAGCATGGTGACAAGGCAACCCTGCGGTCGCAATTGGGATGGCGTCCGGACCTTACGACGGTGTTGGTAGTGGCGAGCAAGCGCGTCAGGAACATCCGCGACGTGCTCCGCGCGCTCAACCATACGCGGTTGCCTTTACAACTGGCGGTTGTGGCGGGCGGCGACGAGGCACTCTACCACGACCTTTCGGCCATCACATGGCATCTCGAAACGCATCTCTACCGTATGGTCGAAAACATGCCCCTGTTCATGCATGCCGCCGATTGCGTCATGAGCAAGGCGGGGGGGCTGATTGTTTCGGAATCGCTGGCCTGTGGGCTACCGATGTTATTAGTGGATGTTCTTCCGGGGCAGGAAACCGGCAACGCTGATTACGTCATTGGCAATGGGGCAGGGGAGCGGATCAAAGACCCGCTGACGGCCTTAGAGACGTTGTACCACTGGCTTGAGCACGATGGGCGATTACTTGCCGAACGCGCGCGCTATGCTCAACGTCTCGGACGGCCCCTTGCGGCTTATGACATTGCCGACCTGGTTTTGGAAGCAGCCACGCGCGCATAGCAAATGGGATCATGATCTCTCAATCAATCCCTCACGCCAGGCGTAAATGGCGGCCTGGGTGCGGTCGGAGAGATGCAGTTTGCTGAGCAGATTGCTCACATGCGCCTTGACGGTGCGCTCGGTGACGAAGAGTTTGGCGGCGATTTCGGCGTTGGATTGTCCCTGTGCGATAAGTTGCAGCACCTCCATCTCGCGCGCCGTCAACTCGGCAGCGGGGTCTTGAACCGGGCCGGGCGTGCTGACCTCGGCCATTAGCCGCCGGGCGATACGTGGATGCAGGATGGCTTCCCCGCGGCTGGCGGCATGAATGGCGTGGAGCACCGTCTGGGCGTCGGCATCCTTCAGCAGATACGAAAGGGCGCCTGCCTTGATGGCCGAGAAAATCAGTTCATCCTGCGCATAGCTTGTCAGGACGACGACTTGCGTGCGTGGGCTGTTTTGTCGGATCTGCCGTGTCGCCTGCACCCCTCCCTGATCTGAAGGCTGTGCCCCCGGCCTGAGCGGCAACACCAGATCCATCAGCACGACATCGGGCACCAGCTCGGTCACGCCGGCGATGGCGCTTTGCATATCGCCGGCCTCGCCGACGATGGCGATGTCGGGGTGCGCACTCAGATAGAAGCGCAGCCCTTTGCGGACCACGTCGTGATCGTCAACGATAAAGACGGTGATGCGTTCGCCGTTCGTTTCTGAAGTCATCGCTTTGTCCTGTGCGGGTTAGCCGCCGACAAAAAAGATTATGCCGTGGTGCTGTGCCCGATCATCGTGATTTGCATAAGGTTCTCCTGGACAGGGATTGGTCATCGGTAATCAGGGATTGGGGGCAGACCTCTCAATCCCCAATCCCCAGTTACCAGTTACCGATTACCAATCTACTTCTTCGACACCGAAACCGGCAGTTCTCCCAACAGCAGGGTGGGCGTGACGCCGTGGTCGGTGACGACGACCTTGGCGTTATCCTTGAGAGCGTTCTCGGTCATCTCCAGTTGGCGCAGCAATTGCGCGTTGCCCTGGAAGTATTTCTCGGCGGCCTCGTTGACCAGGCGGATGGCCTCGGCGCGGCCTTCGGCGACGCGAATGGCGGCTTCGCGCTCACCTTCGGCTTTGCGGATGATGGCTTCCCGTTCACCCTCGGCACGCTGGATCGTCGCCAGTTTCTTTTGTTCGGCAGCTTCAAATTCACCGGTCGCCAGCAATCGCATGGCGCGACGCTCCTGCTCGGCGGTCTTTTGCTTGTGCATGGCGGCCTTGATGTCTTCTGGCGGATCAATGAGCATAATCTCGACTTTGCTGACCACCAACCCCCAATCGGCGGCGAACTGATTGAGCACAGTCTGAAGGTTGGTAGCGATCTTTTCGCGGGCCACCAGGCTTTCATCCAACGTCAAATCGCCGAACTCCTGCCGCAGGTTGGTCATCGCCAGTTGAATGACGGCGCGCTTCCAGTTGTCAATGTTGTAGAACGTGCGTTTGATGGATTCCTCATCGGACTTGGGGCGCACCCACATCACGCCGTCCACGCGGATTTCGACGTTGTCTTTGGTGATCACCGGCTGCGGGGGGATATCCATCGTGTGCTCGCGGATGTCGCGCACGCGGACAAGCTGTAAGAAGGGAAGCTGAAATCCGAGACCGGGCATCACGAAGCCGTCATATTTGCCAAGTGTCTCTTTAATGCCACGTTCATAAGGTTTCAAGGTGTAGATCATACTGTAAATCGTTCTCATGGGACTCCTTTCGTTTGTGAATAGTTTTAGGAATGATAAGGCAACCCGGCCAAGAGGTGAGCGGCCCCCATAGTGGACCGATACTTCTCACCTGATGGCTACACTCCCGACAACTCGTTAATGATACGTGCCGTGACCATGATCACCAAGGGCAGGGGGAGCGCGGTCTGCAAGGTGATGTGATAGGCACCGTTGCCGGTGAAGCACAGCAGTTCCTGCCCGTTCTCGTCGGTAAGGGTGAAGGTGCATGTAGCATTGGCGGTATGTGCTTCTCCCTTGGCATAAGCCAGCCGGTAACCGCGTCCATCGTAGATGATCTCGCTCCAGGTGTGCATCTGACGCCCTTGATATTGAATGGCGGCCAGCGGCTGCTTGTTACGTCGCAACACCATCCTGCCGCTGAGGCCGCGGACCGGTCGCAAAGCCCACGAAGCGCCATCGGCCTCCCACTCGAAGCCTGATGCGCCTTGATGGAGGCGCACAATCGGCTCGTCCTGGTCCCCGGCTGTCAGGGTGTATGTCTTGCCCAGTCCCAGGAACCCCGGCGTCCGGCGACAGACCAAAGGAGTGACATCCGGGTCCAAGATAGGGTCGCGCAGGTAACGCAAATCGGCGGGCAACCACGGCCATGTTTGTCCTACCGGGATTTCCAGTTTGGCGCCCAACCAGGCCCAATTGTCAAGGCTCACATCGGGACGGTATGGCATAGCGCCGGTAGGGGTGGGAGACAGGGTGGGAGTATAGGGCAACTCGACCTCGGCGCGCACGGTGGTGCCGACCCCCAATTGGCTTTTTACCGTCAGGCGTCCGCCGACGCTCAGCAGCCGTTCTTGCATGTTGGTTAACCCCAGGCCGTGGCCGGTCTGTGTCGTGTCGAATCCCACACCGTTGTCTTCGATGGTCAAAATAGCGCGGTCGGGGCCACAGCGCAGGTGGACGTCTACGCGGGTGGCTTTAGCGTGCCGGGCAACGTTGTGTAAGGCTTCTTGGGCCACACGGTAGAGGGCCTCGGTGACGGCTGAGGGCAAGCGTTTGTCATCGCCCTGCGTTTCCAGATAGACCAGGAGGTGCTCCTGCGCGCCGAAGAGCAGCGTGTAGTCGTTGAGCGCGGTAGCCAACCCTTGTTCCTGAAGCGAACCGGGGCGTAAATCTTCGATGAGGCGGGTGGTTTCGCGCTGGGCAGTCTGGGCCGCTTTCTCGATTTCACGCACCATCTCGGCCAACCCGGCGATGTCCAGTGAGGTCGTCTGACCCGCCGTGCGTTCCAGGGTGTCGAAGTGGGTACGGATGGCGCTGGCCGTCATCGCCAGGCTGAACAGATGTTGTTTGACGCTGTCATGAAGCTCACGGGCCAGCCGGTTGCGTTCTTCGACGACGGCTAATGCGCGCACCTGATCGGTCAAACGGGCGTTACGCTCACGCAGCATGGCCAGGTCTTCCTCATCTTTTTCGAGGTTTTCTGCCAGGGCGTTCAGTTGTTCGGCCAACAGTCCGATGTCGTCGTGATGGGTATCACGGATGCGCAGCGCCAGATTACCGCGCAGCCAGGCCCGGCTGATTTCGAGGATGCGCTGCAAGCGGCGTGCCAGCGGCTGGCTGACGAGTATGCCCAGCAGCAACCCCACACAGCCCGCACCGATGGCCACGAAGATAATGTGAACGCCCCAGACCATCTTTTCCTGTAGCCAGGCCAGCAGACCCAGGCCGACGATTTCGGAGAGCAGGACGCTGACCCCTGTCACGACAGCATGGGCCAGGGACAACTTGGGCCACACGTTGAAAATTGCAGGATGCCGGTTTTCTTGCATAGTATGCTCCTCATAAATGTCAATGGATTGAACGGATGAAACGGATTGATAGAGTCGAAAACTATGCTTATTATAGGGAAGCCAGACGGTTTTGTCATCAGGCACATGGACAGATTTTCCCTTGTACCTGAGTACAATAATTGCTGTTAAGGCAGGTCAGGCGAGCTGTTGTTTTAACGCCTGCGCTTGCGCCAGGTCATCCCGGGCATCCAGTTTTTCGAAGCTGCGGATGGCTTGCTCTAGATAATTTTGAGCGGTGTCGCCCGCTATGTCGCCGGAGGTCAAAGCCAGACGTGCTAAAGCCAGTTTTGTCCTGGCAGCCTCGTGCTCGTTATTCAGGTTGTTAAAGATGAGCAGGCCAGTCTGTAAGGCTGCGGCGGCGAACCGCGGATTTCCGCGGCTCAGGTAGATTTCACCTAATACCCGTTGCGCGATGCCCCTTTCCAACGGGTCGCTATAAGCGTCGGCCAGCCCGATGGCTTTCTGGATGTGCGTCAGGGCCTGTTCCAGATCGCCGGTGTGGCGGTAGTATTCGCCCCACAGACGTTCCAACTCGGCCAGGAACTCTTTGGAACCGATCTCGTTGAGGAGTTTCTGAGCGCGTTCGATGGCGCCTTGTGCCTGCTCCCACTGTTGCAGGTGGATGTAGACCTGCGCCAGGTTGATGAGCGCGGCAGCTTCGCCGCGCGGCGTGTGGATGGTTTCCCAGATGGCGAGGGAACGCTCGTAAAGCTCCTGTGCCCCTTTCCATTCTCCGCGCTTGAGATAGAGGTTCGCCAGATTGTTGCTGCTGACGGCTTGTCCATAGACATCGCCGATTTCGCGCTTGATCGCCCAGCCGCATTGATAGGCTTCATCGGCTTGATCCCATTTTCCCTGAAGCTCGTAAACGCTGGCCAGGTTGATATAGGCATGGGATTCACCAACCAGGTCGCCGATTTGTTGATAGGCGCGCAGGCTTTCCTGACTTAATTTCGCGGCATTGTCCAGATTGCCGAGGCGTATGTCTATACTTGCCTGGGTGTTGAGCGCCGCCGCGAAGGTCTGGATGCCTTCGGGAGTGGGGATGCGCGTGGCAATCTCCAGACTGCGATGACACCAGGCCAGAGCCTTGTCATTTTCACCCTGGCGAGCGTAGACTTTGGCACCGAGGAGGTAGATGCGCGCGGCCTCGACGGTCGGCTCGTCGTCCGCAACCGCATCCAATCCCTGACGCAGCCACGCGAAGACGGCATTGTATTCGTCGCGCAGCTCATAGATATTGGCAATCTCATAACACAGGCTGGCCAGTTGTCGCCGTTGCTCAACGGAGGGTGTCTGGGCTTTGAGCAAGGCATGGACTGCCGCATAGTGCTTGAGTGCCTCGTCATACTGTCCGGTTAACGTCAACACCATTCCCCCCAGTTGATGCGCCAGGAGGAGTTGGGATTGATATTCGGGGATGTCCTGGGGAGACAACTGACTCAGCATCGTCAGCGCCCGTTCGATCCATTGCAGCGCGTTTTCATTTGCGTAGGCCAGGAGTGCCTGACGTGCGGCTTGTAGACTGTAACGGATTGCTTTCGCCGGTTCGCCGGCTTCGCTGAAATGATGGGCCAGCGCTTCGGCCAGGAGAGCGGTGTGCCCCGCCGCACGATATTCGAGCGCCTCGCCGGCCTTGCGATGGAGCAGACGCCGCCGCAGTGGCCCCAATTCGGTATAGATGACGTACTGGATTTCTGACTGCCGGAAGCGCAAAGCCACTCCTCCGGGGACTTCTTCGACCAGTTGCCGCTCCAACGCCTCATCCAGGTGTTCCAGGACTTCCCATTCCGAAAGGTCGCTCATCCTTTGCAGGTCATCGAAACGGAAAGTTTCCCCCAAGACGGCGGCCTGGCGTAGCAGCGCTTGCGTTTCAGTGCTTAGGTGCTCGATACGTCGCCAGACTGTCTCGCGCACACTCTGGGGAAGTCGGACTTCTTCGAGCGCCCGTTCGTACCATTCGGAATCGGTGTTCATCTCACCGGGAGGTGGGATCAGCCCTTCATCTTCTAGCCCTTTGGCGACTTCTTCAACGTAGAAGGGGTTACCGGCGGTATGTTCGTAGATTCTTTCGACCAGGGCTTGGGGCACAGCCCGCTGCCAGATATACGTTAGCACAAAAGCTACTTCTTCCTGGCTCAAGCGTTCCAGGGGGATGTGCCGGTAAGAGGGGTGGCTACGCAGACCGCGCAATGTTTCCAGGAGTGGGTGGCCGCGTGGCACTTCGGTATCGCGGTAGGTGCCGATGATGAAGATATGCATCGTAGGAAGGTGGCGGCCCAGATAGAGCAGCAGTTCCAGGCTACTGCGGTCGGCCCATTGGAGGTCTTCGAGAATGAGGAACCACGTGCGTTCCTGTGTGGCGCGCTGGATGAATTGCGTGAGACTGGTCATCAAGCGCAGTTGTTCTTGCTTGGGGTCCAGCGCCGGCGGGATGGGCAGATCCGGCAGCATTTGATGGATTTCGGGAATCAGCGGTGTGAAGTTGCTGAGTTGTTGCCGGGCCTCGGCGTCAAAGAACTCCGGCGGCACCGTTCCGAGGTAGGTGCGCAGTACTTCGGTAAACAGACGGTAAGCCGAACGGCCTTCGACATCTTCGCAATGGCCGGTGAGCAGCACGGGCGGATGACACTGCGCTGCGACTTGCTGGGCCAGGCGGGTCTTTCCGATGCCGGCTTCACCGGTGATGAAAGCAAGCTGTCCATGACCGGCGCTGGCTTCTTCCCAGCAGGCGCGAAGGATTTGCACTTGTTTTTCGCGCCCTACTAACAATCGTGCGCGTGGGCGTGTGGCATATTCTATGTCACTGAGCAAGTTGGCGAGGATGCGCTTGACTTGCTGGGCGCTGGCATAACGGTTGTTGGGATTTTGATCCAGCAATTTAAGGATCAAGTGTTCCAATGATATGGAGATGTGAGGGTTGAATTCCCTGGGTGAACGGGGGGAATAGCGCAGGCGACTGCGCATCACCATTTGTTCAGGGCTGTCTGTAGTCACTGTTCCTGGAATTGAACTCGCCGATGCTTCAAAGGGGAGCCGTCCGGTAAAGAGTTGATACAGGATCACACCAAAGGCATATAAGTCTGTGCGCGCATCGAGCGTTTGGCCCAGGATTTGTTCCGGTGCCAGGTAAGCGGCGGTTAGAAAGAGCTTCGGCGTATCCAGAAGGTTGCGGCCCTCTTCAAGTCGCCCCAGGCCCCAACCGCTCAGCCGTGCCCCTTGTGGCGTGATGAAAATGTTTTGCGGTTTCAGGTCTCCCAGGATCACGCCATGACTGTGTGCATATTCCAGGGCATGGATGATATCCAGCGCAATGTCCAGAAATCGTGTTGCCCCCGGGAACACAGATTGTGAAGGCTGCTCCTGGTCATGGGAATTGGATTGTTCATCCAGAATGTCTTGCAATGTGGGGTGGGGGACATACTCCTCCACACCCAGGACGTAATTCTCTTCCTTATCCCAGGCATACACTTTGACGATGTTGGGATGATCCAGGGCCACGATCTGGGGGGTTTGATGCATGAACCACTCGATCGTTTTGGCGCTGAAGGCGGGTGAGAGGATTTTGAGGACGACAGGTTGATTCGTTTCGATGTCCGTAGCTTTCAGAACGGTGCCTAGGGCACTTTCGCCGATCTTGGCCTCAATCCGATAACGATTTTTGATAACCTGACCGGGCAGGTTGAGGGCTTCGCGGGCCTGTACTGCGGCGAGCGCGGCCTCTACGGTGGGATAGATGGTGAAAAAGTCTCCATAGCCGCCCAGTTTGATGATTTGCTTGACTTTCTCCGACGGCGCGGTCAAAATGATGGGCTTACCCCCCCATTTTTGATGGAAGGCAACCAGGGATTTTAGGCTGGCGGTGGTGAACGTCTCGACCTGCGACAGGTCAATGATCGAGCTGGTCGGCGAATAAGCATCGCGTAGCCTGGTCAATTGACGCGCCAGTTCGTCTACGCCGTGTTCATCGAAAACGCTGGTTGGGGTCACAATTGCGGTTTCGCCGTTGGGCGTAAATTGCAGATCAACGGCGCCGGCCGGCGTCAAATCGAGAGTCATGCCCTCGCAGGCAATGATCATCTCCAGCGCCCCAGGGGTGGCGCTTTGGGCTTGATATTCAACGGCGCTCTTGTAAATCTGTTCGATGGTCGCATCGGAGTAGGAGGGATCGTGGTGGAAGAGGATCAGACGTTTGACGCCGGCCGCCTGGGCCAGGTCTACGCCGATCATCGCGGAGCTGTGCCCCCAATCCTCTTTGGTCAGCCAGGCATCTTGTAGCGTATACATGGCATCAAACACCAGCGCATCGGCGTTGCGGAAGAACGCGACATAAGGGTCAACGACGTCGCCCTCCAACTTTTTGTACTCCGCATCACTGGCGTAGACAAAAGTGCTGTATTGGTCTTCGAGGCGGTAACTGTAAGCATCGCCGGGATGTGCATTCTTGATAGTCTCCACGCGCACCTTTCCAATGTTGATGGGCTTTCCCGGCTCGACATGGATGAATTGGATGTCTGCGTTCATGTAGGAAAGGGTTACCGGCCATGTCAAAGGGTTTTGTTGGATTTCGAAGACCTTTTTCAGGTCATGGGCGCCGTAGATGAAGATCCGGTTGCCCGGGATAAAAGCGGGCGTGAACATCGGAAATCCCTGAATGTGGTCCCAGTGGGTGTGGCTGATAAAGAGGTGCAGCGTCCCTTTGCCTTTGCCGAAAGGCCCTTTCATGAGTTCCAGACCTAATGGGTACAGGCCCGACCCGGCATCCAGGACGATCAATTGTCCATGGGCCTGAACTTCGATGCAGGGCGTGTTGCCACCGGTGGTGCCGCGGATCAGCGGCGGAAGCTTTTTGATGTAAGCGCGCACGGCCTCCGGGTCTTGGGTATTGATCGCCGGCATCCCCAGGATGGCCTGATAGAGCTTTTCCTCGATTTGCCCGGAGTCAAGGGGGGAAGGAATTGAACCGCGCGTACCCCAAATTCTTATTTTCATCTATGTCCTCGATAAACCAAGCGCTGTGGCATAGGTTACATCTATTGCGTCTGTATTTCTTCTTCTGGCAGCGGAAGTGCAATGTAAAAGGTGCTCCCTTGATTGGGCACACTCTCAACCCACACACGCCCACCATGACGTTCGATGATGGATTTGACGAGGGCCAGGCCCAATCCTGTCCCCTGGATATTTCCGGTTTCACGGCGTTTGATCCGGTAGAACTTTTCAAAGAGCCTTACCTGGTCTTCTGGAGCAATACCAATGCCGGTATCGGTAATATGGATGACGGCTTCCTTGTGCGTCGTTCCTAGTCCCACGCTAACCTGACCGGATGTGGGCGTGTACTTAATCGCGTTATCCACCAGATTGCTCACGGCTTGACGCAGCAACGTGCGATCTCCGATTACCGTGGGGGCACCTTCCGCCGGCTCCAATCGCAGGGTGATGCCTTTAGCGGCCGCGCGCGCGCGCATCGTGTCCACGGCTTCGACGAGGATAAGCCCCAGGCGACACGGCTCCTGGCGAATCCCAACGCCGGCCTCGATGCGCCGCAGATTCAGCAGATCGCCGATGAGCGCGCTCATCTGGTCTATCCCTTCGAGGATGCGATCCAGGTAGTCGTGTTGCTTGTCGTTCAAATCGCCGACCATTGTCAGCATGGTAGCATATCCTCGGATAAACGTCAGTGGCGCGCGCAAATCATGCGAAACCGTGGAAACGAACTCGGATTTCATCTCATCGAGTTCTTTGAAATGGGTGACATCGCGCATCACGGCGACCATGCCCAGTGTTGCCCCTTCAGCACCGGTGATGGGTGCGATGCTGGCATAGAACGTGCGTTTGTCGTCAAGCGGCACTTCGACCGCCGGATGTTGCTTTTCGTCTTTGCCCTGGATCAGGGCGTGCTTCAGCGGTTCGGGCAGCGCCAGGCTGCTCAACGGGCGTCCGTAAGCCGATTCATCCAGCGCCAGCAACCGTTGTGCTGCCGGATTGGTCAACAAGAGCCGGCTTTCGGCGTCGGTCACCAGGATGGCGTCCGTGGTGCTGGCGAGAATTGCGGCCAGCCGCCGGCGTCCTCCTTCGGCGGCCTGGAAGAGTCGGGCGTTTTCAACCAACACCGCAGCCTGACCGGCAAGCGTAGAAAGGAAATTCACCCGCGCTTCATCGAAGGCATCCTTCCTGTCGGTGCCTACCCATAACACGGCGACGGTGCTGTTCTGCGGACGGACAGGGAAGATGGCCACACTCTGGAGTTTGTCGCTGGTTAGCACTGAGCCTTTGGCTTGCGTGAGATCCTGGATGACGAGCGGGTCGCGGCGCCGCATCAAGACGGCAGCGAAAGCGCGATCCAGCTCCGCGAAGCTGTCATCCTCGTCGCCAGCGGCGAACACGCGCTGCGGGCGATCCCCGCTGCTGAGGAGAACAAAGCGCGCCACCACGGCATCGGTCTCATCCAATGCGCCTTCGAGGATGGGATGTACACCACGCTCCAGGTCGAGCGTAGCAGAGACGCTTTGCGAGATGTTCAGCAACAGCGACAAATCGTTCAAGCGAGCCTGCAGGCGCACCCGCATCTGCTCAAAGGCATTGCCGAGTTGGGCGACTTCATCTTCACCCGCGATGTCCACCGGCACATCCAGATTGCCGCGTGCGATGTGGTTGGCCGCTTCGGCCAGTGTGTTGAGTGGGCGGATAATGCGGGTGGCGAAGAAGGGGATCGCCAGCAGCAGTGCCGCACCGACCGAAATCTGCACCAGCAGCAGCGGACTGGAGATTTTGGCTGCGGTCTCCAGGACGGTGGTGAAGGGCAGTTGCAATACCACCTTGTAGGGCGTGCCGTCAACGTTGAGCACATAAATCAAAATGCGGTACCCATCGGCGCTGATGTCTTCATAACTTATCCCGTTGCCGATGCGCTTGGCGTAACGGGCAGCCTCTTCATTGACGGACCACGGCCTGAGCACGTATTCGGGTTTGGGATGGACGATGATGAGGCCATTTTCATCCAGGATGAACCCATAGCCCGACCCTGCCGTGGCCTGGAGCACATTCAGAGCGCGGCGCATTTCCGGGTTCATATCCAACTGCACCCGTCCCAGGAGAAAGGCTTCCGGCAGCTGTTGTGGGGCATCGCCATCTCTGAAGATCTGTTCGACGAGGGTGATGCCGTATTGGCCTGACGGCAGTTTCGTCAGGTGAGTTACCGAAGAGAACGGAATCACCGACTGGGCGCGTTCGAGGGCCAGCTTCTCATCGGTCGTTAGCCCCAGGGATCTGGCTTCCTGGGGAACGGCTTCGGTGATCTTCAAGTTTTGGTCAACCAACAACAATTCCTGGAAGAACGGTACAACCTGACGGGCTGTTTCCAGGGCTGTGGTGCGTTTTTGGGGATCGTCGGAGAGCAAAGCCGGGTCCTCGGCAAAGGTGCTGATCAGGTTTTGCCCTGAGAGATGGAAATAAGTGATGCTGTTTGCGGCGTTTTCGGCGCTGCGGCGCATTTCGTTGAGCGATTGCTCGCGGGCCAGGTTGATCGCCCGCGTGGTGACGGCGACCACCGACAAGATGGTGCTCATAAGCACCAGGGGGATGATCAGGATGATGAGCCGGGCGCGTACCGATTTGCTGTACAGGGAGACGGTATCGGCCCGCTGGAAGGCGCGCCAGCGCGGGTTGCGGAAAAGTATCTGAAAGATTATCCCCAGGCATAGCGTACCGACGAGCCACAAGGGCAGTTCGTTGTCCCAAATGGCAATGAGATAATCAATCGCTAACAGCCCGCCGGGCGGCAGGTTGGCTGCCAGACGGCTGAGGGACAACAATCCCAGGGGTAGGAACACCGCTGTCGGCAGGGCTATCAGTGGACGGCGCAGTACGTCGTACAATTCGC
This sequence comes from Anaerolineae bacterium, assembly GCA_035373625.1. Classification (GTDB taxonomy): domain Bacteria; phylum Chloroflexota; class Anaerolineae; order B4-G1; family SLSP01; genus DSWT01. Next base: position 200,623 of record DAOSNS010000001.1, read on the forward strand.
CTTTGTAGGATTGGTGCAAAAGATAGCCGACCGCCAATCCCCAGGACGAAAACGCCAGCAGATCGGTGAATGTCAGAGGCCCAAACCATGCCCACGTCAGCCCGACTTCCAGATTGACGAGCAAGGCCGGCCCCGGACCAAGCCAGATGGCAACCAGGGCCACAAGGAAAAGCCCCACTAATGATAGGGTGGGCACCGAAGGCAACACGCTTATAGGGGAAGCGGGAAGCACTTTGAAGACACGATAGAGAACGAACAGTGAGCGGGTGAAGAAAGCGAGCAAAAGGCAAAGACCGAAAAACAGCCAGCCTTTTATGTCCATCTTTTTGAAATCTGAGCGACGTAGCCACAGAACCCATGCAAAAAGACATCCATAAATGATCATCAGGATAATGCTCGGTAGTTCCAGGGGAAATTCCAGAGAAAATGCCCCCGGAGTACGCCATATATCCAAATCCATAATTTCGATTCCTTTTGCTCAGTCCGTTGCAGAGTTTGAGATTTCTATGCGCTAACTTTAATAATACTCAAATGAAGCCAAAGGGCAAGTGTGGCAAGCTCCAGGAGTGTTATCATGCTCGTTACCATGACTTCGACAGGCTGCGACTTCGACAGGCTGCGACTTCGACAGGCTGCGACTTCGGCAGGCTTCGACTTCGACAGGCTTCAAGCGGATCGCCAGATCCGCGTTTTTAGCTAAAAACGGGGAACTGGCGTTCCCCTCGGAGCAAGGATGATAAGGAGCAAGGATGATAAGGAGCAAGGACGATAAGGCCCTGTCACCACCCAAGCCTGCATTGACAGAAATGCCGCTTACAGTAGAATGACGTATGCCAAGATTGCCAGAGGATAGGAGGAGATAACTATGGATACCATGCAGACGCAACTCAAAAACCCGGCCGAGACACATCCCGCTTGTGGCGTGTGTTGCGGTGAGTGCGTCTGTCTGCCGGAGGAAGAACGGCCGGTCCCTCATCCCGGCCTTCTGCAGCGACTCCGTGAGGATGTACGCACCGTCTTCGCTAAAGACCCCGCAGCCCGCAGCGTGCTCGAAGTGTTGACCTGCTACCCGGGTTTACATGCAATCTGGATGTATCGTGTGGCGCATGCTCTGTGGGTGCGCAAGTTCTACTTCCTGGCGCGTTTCATTTCGCACATTGCACGCTGGTTGACCGGCGTTGAGATTCATCCCGGAGCGACCATCGGACGACGTGTGTTCATTGACCACGGCATGGGCGTGGTCATCGGTGAAACGGCAGAGGTGGGCGACGATGTCCTGATTTATAAAGGCGTTGTCCTGGGCGGCGTCTCGCTGGAAAAGACGAAACGCCATCCTACCATCGGCAAAGGGGTGGTGCTCGGCACAGATGCAATTGTGCTTGGGCCGATTGAGGTGGGGGAAAACGCACAGATCGGCTCCGGCTCGGTGGTGGTGAAACCGGTGCCCGCGTATGCCACAGTCGTCGGCGTGCCGGGGCGCGTTGTCAAGATCGGCGGCGTCGCGTGCCGCCTCAAGCCCGACCTGCACCATGAGCAACTGCCTGATATGATGCTCGATACACTCGATCGGCTCACGCAGCGCATCACGGCGTTGGAAGCGCGCCTGAACGAATTGGAACAGCTCGGCGTTCCGCTCCAACAGGCTTTTGCGTTGGGAGAGACCGAACCTTAGCATTCGTGGAGGTTTTATGCATCCTTTGACTTATGCCCAGACACATCACGACAAATTCCTGGACGAACTCAAAACCTTTTTGCACATTCCCAGCATCAGCACGCAGGCCGAACACAAACCCGATATCGAACGTGCCGCGACATGGCTGCGCGATGCCCTGCTGGATGTGGGCTTCACCAGGGCTGAGGTTATGCCCACTCCCGGGCATCCCATCGTCTATGCGGAATGGCTGGCTGCCGGTCCCGCCGCCCCAACCGTGCTCATCTATGGGCACTATGATGTACAACCCCCCGATCCCCTGGAACAGTGGCATACGCCCCCCTTCGAGCCAACGGTCGTGGGTGACAATCTCGTCGCGCGCGGCGCATCCGACGACAAGGGACAGGTGTTTATCCACCTCAAAGCCGCCGAAGCGTTCAAGGCGACGGTTGGCGCGCCGCCCGTCAATCTCAAGTGCATCTTCGAGGGCGAGGAGGAAATCGGCAGCCCGAGTTTTAATCCCTTCGTGTTCGCACATACGGACTTACTTGCGGCAGATGTGGCGCTCATCTCGGATACGCACATCCTGGGGATGGATAAGCCGAGCATTGTCTATGCTTTGCGCGGGCTGGCCTATCTTGAAGTTCACGTGACCGGACCGGATCACGATCTCCATTCCGGCATCTACGGCGGTGCGGTGCTCAATCCCATCAACGCGCTCTGCCGGATGATTGCGCAGATGCAGGATGCCGATGGGCGCATCACGATCCCCGGTTTCTACGACAAAGTGCGCGAGCTTGATCCCGACGAGCATGTGGAACTGGCAAAAGTGCCCTTTGATCACGCCGCCTGGCTCGAAGAGGCCGGCGTGAAAGCGGACTGGGGCGAACCGGGCTACACCGTCGTCGAGCGCACATCCGCACGGCCCACGCTGGACGTGAACGGCATCTGGGGTGGCTATACGCAGCCCGGCGCGAAGACGGTGCTGCCCAGCGAGGCATTTGCCAAAATCTCGATGCGTTTGGTGCCGGATCAAGACCCGCAGGAGATTGCGCGGCTGGTGCGGGAGTACCTCCTGCACATTGCGCCACCCGCCGTGACCGTGGAGGTGCGCGACCTGCACGGCGGCGACGGTGCCATCGTGCGCCGCGACAGTCCGGCGATGAAGGCAGCGTTCCGCGCCTACGCCGAGACCTTCGGCGTCGAACCGATTTTCATGCGTGAGGGCGGCTCCATCCCCGTTGTGGCGACGTTCCAGAAAGCACTCGGCATCGAGACGATTTTGATGGGTTTCGGCCTGCCCGATGACCGGCTGCACTCGCCCAACGAGAAGTTCCACATCCCGGCGTTTTACAAGGGCATCGAGACGGTGATCCGGTTTTTGCAAGGATTGCGGGATGCCGGAGTGTGATCTGGCAGGGGGACGATATTTTTATCAGCGGATTGAGCAGATTCAGCAGATTTTTGAAATGTGCGTGCGGCGGATTTGACAATCCGCCGCACGCTGTCTTTTTGTTACTTCTTGATCAATGCTATTCTTGTTGTACCTTCGCCCAGCTATCCCGCAGCGACACGGTGAGGTTGAACACGAGCTTCCCTTCTGCCGTGTCCGGGTCGGTGCAGAAGTAGCCTTTGCGCATAAACTGGTAGCGGTCGCCCGGCTGTGTTCCGGCGAGGTTAGACTCCACCTTTGCATTGGGCAAGATCACCAGCGAATTGGGGTTCAGGTTCGCCATAAAGTCCTGGCCTTCTTCGACATCGCTGGGGTCGTCTTTGGTGAAGAGATAGTCGTACAGGCGCACTTCGGCGTCCAGCGCGTGGGCGGCGGAGACCCAGTGGATCGTCCCCTTGACCTTGCGCCCGTCGGGCGTTGCGCCGCCGCGCGATGCCGGATCATACGTGCAATGCAGTTCGACGATGTTGCCGGCCGCGTCTTTGAGCACTTCTGCACAGGTGATGTAGTAGGCGTTCATCAGCCGCACCTCGCGCCCCGGTGAGAGGCGGAAATATTTGGGCGGCGGACTCTCCATGAAGTCGTCGCGCTCGATGTAGATGACGCGAGAGAACGGCACCTGCCGTGTGCCCATTTCAGGCTTCTGTGGATGGTTGGGCACGTCGAAGTATTCCACCTGCCCTTCCGGGTAGTTTGTAATGACGACTTTGAGTGGCTCGAGCACCGCCATGGCGCGCGGGGCACGCTCGTTCAGGTCGTCACGGACGCAGTGTTCGAGCAGGGCGATGTCCACGACGCTGTTGGCTTTGGCGACGCCGACGCGCTCCAGAAAGTCGGCGATGACCTCCGGCGTGTAGCCGCGCCGCCGCAGCCCGCGCAGGGTGGGCATCCGGGGATCATCCCACCCGCGCACGTGGCCTTCGTTCACCAGCCGCAGCAGGAAGCGCTTGCTGAGCACCGTGCGGGTGAGGTTGAGCCGCGCAAATTCGATCTGTTGCGGGTGATAGATGCCCAGCGCGTCAAGGAACCAGTCGTAGAGCGGGCGGTGGTCTTCGTAACCCAGATCGCACAGCGAGTGGGTGACGCCTTCGATGGAGTCTTCCAGGCCGTGCGCCCAGTCGTACATCGGGTAGATGTGCCACTTATCGCCGGTGCGATGATGGGGGGTATGCAGGATGCGGTACATCACCGGGTCGCGCAGGTTGAGATTGGGCGAGGCCATATCAATTTTGGCGCGCAGGACGCGCGAACCGGCGGGAAACTCGCCTGCGCGCATCCGGCGCAGCAGGTCGAGGTTCTCTTCGACGGAACGATCGCGGTAGGGGCTGTTCTTGCCCGGTTCGGTGAGCGTGCCGCGATACTCACGGATTTCGTCGGCGCTCAGATCGTCCACATAGGCTTGCCCCTGCCGCACGAGCTGCTCGGCCCAGGCGTACATTTGCTCGAAGTAGTCGGAGGCGTAATAGACTTTGTCGCCAAAGTCGTGTCCGAGCCAGCGCACATCTTCGATGATGGCTTTCACGTATTCATCGGCTTCTTTGGCGGGGTTGGTATCATCGAAGCGTAGATTGCACTTGCCGCCATAGTCCTTGGCGACGCCGAAGTCAATCGCCATTGCCTTGGCGTGCCCGATGTGCAGGTAACCATTCGGTTCCGGCGGGAAGCGGGTGTGCACACGCCCACCGAAGCGTCCGCTTTTCAGATCTTCCTCGACTGCTGCGCGGATAAAATCCCGTGGTGTAATAGCCTCATTTTCCGTCATTATCTCCTCCTTCGAAAATAGTCGCATAGTCATCAGTCTTGTAGTCGAACCGCCAATTTTCGTCCCCGTTGGTGTGGCTTGCCACATGGCGACTCCTTCGAAAATAGTCGCATAGTCATCAGTCTTGTAGTCGAACCGCCAATTTTCGTCCCCGTTGGTGTGGCTAAAACTCTGTGTTCTCCGTGTCTCTGTGGTGAAAGGCTGCCTACAAGTCGTAATACAGCTCGATTTCGTAAGGGTGGGGGCGGTTGTTGACTTGCTGTTCTTCCCACCGCTTGCGGGCAATCCAGCGCTGGATCAGTTCTTCGTTGAATACGTCGCCCGCGAGCAGGAAGTCGTGGTCGGCCTCCAGCGCATCCATCGCCGCGCCGAGCGACGTGGGCAGCGCCTTGATCCTTGCGCGCTTCTCCGCCGGCCATGCGAAGATGTCCTCGTCCACCGGCCCAAAGCCCATCTCGGTGGGGTCCATCCGCTTGAGGATACCATCGAGACCGGCGAGCAACTGCGCTGCCATCGCCAGGTAGGGATTGCAGGTCGCGTCGGGCGGGCGGAACTCGAAGCGTGCCGAAGCGGGCTGGTTGGCGTACTTGGGAATGCGCACGGCGGCGCTACGGTTGCCGAGCGAGTAGATGGCGCTGATGGGCGCCTCGTAGCCGGGGATCAATCGCCGGAACGAGTTGGTGCTCGGATTGGTGAAGGCCATCACCGCGCCGCCATGTCGCAATAAGCCACCGATGTAGTATCGGCCCAGGTCGCTGATCGCTCCGTACTTCACCGGATCGTAACACAGATTCTCGCCGTCCTTCCAGACATGCTGGTGAAAGTGCATCCCGGAGCCGGCCTCGCCGTAGAGCGGTTTGGGCATAAACGTGGCGGTCATCCCCTCCTTGAACGCCGTCATCCGCACCACGTACTTCACCAGCATCGCCCCATCTGCTGCCTGGAGAAGCGGCAGCATCGGTGTCTCGATCTCGCACTGGCCCGGCCCGCCGACTTCGTGGTGGTGGTATTTCACGTCCAGGCCCATGTGCATCAAGTGTTGGCTGATGCGCGAGCGTAAGTTGTACAGCCGATCTTGTGGCGGGATGGCGTGATACCCGCCGTGTCGCGGGATGGCGTAACCGCAGCCCATCTCTTGCGCGTTCCAGTTCGCCTCATCCGATTCCACGCGGTAGAAGGCCGAGTTCATACTGTTGTGATACCCTACACTGTTGAAGACGTAGAACTCGAATTCCGGACCCCAGAGGCTGGTATCGGCGATGCCGACCGCGCGCATATAAGCCTCGGCGCGCAGGGCGATGTTGCGCGGATCGTAGAGGAAAATCTCGCGCGTGTCGGCTTCCTTTGCCGAGCAGATGAAGCTCAAGGTGGGTATATCCCAGAACGGATCCTCTGCGCCTGTGCTGAGATCGGGCACAGCGACCATATCGCCCGCGCTGATGGATTTGAATCCCACGCTGGAGCCGTCGAAACCGACGCCTTCGGCCATCAACGTTGGCGTGAATTGCTCAGCCGGGATCGTCACGTGATGCCAGCGTCCCCAGAGATCGCAGAATTTGAGGTCTACCATCGCAATTGCGTGCTCACGGATATAACGTTGTGCTTCTTCGAGCGACTTGAACACTACCACCTCCAGCGTTCTCTCCGAATTGTTGAAGGTCATTATATGCACCTTTGTTTTGTCGGCAAGAGAGAGAGGGCTATCGCATTTGGTCGCTTCCGACAACTGAATATGGCCTGGCGGCCGGGGAAAGTGGGGTGTGGCGGGGCGAAGCCCCGCCACAAGAACCTTCTCTAAATACGCCGCTTTAGCGATACAACAGACGGCAAGATGGGACAGAGTTTCCCAAATGCGATAGCCCTACAAGAAAGATGACATTTGAATGTTACACCGAAGTTATGTATACTGTGAGGAGATGGCTTTTTATTCCGTAAGTTATGCCCAAAGAAGCGAACCATGTAACTAAAAGGAGAACTCAATGACACATATACCGATCGCATTACAGTTGTATTCTGTTCGCCACGATTGCGAAAAAGACCTACCCGGCACGTTGCAAGCCATTGCCGAAATGGGCTACGAAGGCGTGGACTTTGCCGGATATTATGGCTACGACGCAGCCACACTCCGGGCGATGCTTGATGACCTGGGACTCAAAGTCGCCGGGTGTCATACCGGCATCCAGACCCTGCTCGGTGATGAGTTCGCAAAAACGGTCGAGTTCAATCATGTTCTCGGCAACAAGTTTCTTATTGTCCCCTGGTTGCCGGAGTCGTACCGCAATTCCCACGACGCCTGGCACAAGACCGCCGACCTGTTCAACGAAATTGCGGCAAAGTTGAAGCCGGAGGGCATGTATACCGGCTATCACAATCACCACATCGAGTTCACGCTGCTGGAGGGTGAATTACCCTGGGACATCTTCTTCAGCAACACCGTACCCGAAGTGGTGATGCAGATTGATCTCGGTAATGCAATGCATGGCGGGGCGGATCCGGTGGCTTTCCTCAAACGCTATCCGGGTCGTGCACGAACCATACACCTCAAAGCGTACTCCGCGACGAATGACAAGGCTCTCATCGGCGAAGATGACGTGAATTGGGCCGAGGTCTTCCACATCTGCGAGGCTGACCCTGTAACCGAGTGGTATATCGTCGAGCAGGAGAGCTATGCCTATTCGCCTTTGGAGTGCGTGGATCGCTGTCTCCAGGCGCTCAGAGCGATGGGGAAATGAGGCAGGATGTAAGAAGCGGGATGCAACGATCGGCGAATTACGCATCCCCGATTACCAGTTACAAATTACCAATCACTAAAAGAGGACAACGAGAATGATTAAGATCGCTGAAGTATTACCCCCTTATCCCACGCCGCTGTGGCGGATGGTGAAGCAGTGCGGTGTGAACTACGTCGTTGGAACGATGGACTTTCGCCGTGGCCTGGATGTGGACAAGGAATCTTTGCCGTGGAGTTATATGTCGCTGGTGCGGATGAAGACCGCTTATGAGGATGGTGGCTTCCGGTTGGACGTGATCGAGAGCCGCCCGCCGCTCAACAAGGCCAAGCTGGGGCTGCCGGGGCGTGACGAGGAAATCCAGCACGCGATTGATCTGATCCGCAACATGGGCGCGTTGGGTATCCCGGTGTGGTGCTATGAGTGGATGCCCGTCTTCAACTGGATGCGCACCTCGACTACCGCGCCCGCGCGGGGTGGGGCCCTGGCGACCGCTTACGATCACGACCTGATGCGCAACGCACCGCTTACCGAATACGGCATCGTCACCGAGGAGCAGTTGTGGGACAACCTCAAGTACTTCCTCGATGCGGTCGTGCCCGAAGCGGAGAAGGCCGGCGTCAAGCTGGCGATGCATCCTGATGATCCTCCACTCTCACCTATCCGTGGTTTGGGCCGCATTATGCGCAGTGTTGAAAATTACCAGCGGTTGCTCGATCTCGTCCCCAGCCCGGTGAACGGCATCGCGCTGTGCCAGGGCAACTTCACGCTGATGACCGACGACCTGCCGTCTGTGATTCGCCATTTCGGTAAGCAGGGGAAAATTTTCTTCGTTCACTTCCGCGACGTGCGCGGCACGCCGGAGAAATTTGTCGAGACATTTCACGATGATGGCAAGACCGATATGCTGGCGTGCATGCAAGCCTACCGCGACATCGGCTTCGAGGGCGTTTGTCGTCCTGACCACGTCCCCACGATGGAAGGCGACAGCAACGATAATCCGTCTTACTCATCGGTGGGACGCCTCTTTGCTATTGGCTATCTCAAGGGACTGCGCGAGGCTGTTTACGGGAGGCGTGACGAATAGCATTCAAGGTGGCTGGATCAAGATTTTGGCACGAGTTGGTAACTCGCGGCATAGTGCGAGTTGCCAACTCGCACTACAAAGCCGGTGATTAGGAGGAGTCGCCATGTGGTAAGCCACACTAACGAGGATGCAAATTGGCGATTCGACTACAAGACTAACGACTATGCGACTATTTGCAAAGGAGCATAACGATGATAGATAAGTATCCCCCGATCAACCCGAAGTTTCCCTTCTTTCTGCACGGTGGCGATTACAATCCCGATCAGTGGCCCGCCGAGGTCTGGGAAGAGGACATGCGCCTGATGAAACTCGCGCATTGCAACGCGATGTCCGTCGGTATCTTCGCCTGGGCGCGGCTCGAACCCGCCGAGGGGCAGTTTGACTTCGACTGGCTCGACCGTGTGATGGATATGATTGCTGAAAACGGCGGTGTGGCGGTGCTGGCGACGCCGAGCGGCGCGCGTCCGGCGTGGCTGGCGCGCAAGTACCCGGAAGTGCTGCGCGTCCGCGCCGACCGGCAGCGCAATCTTTTCGGTGGACGGCACAATCACTGTCTCACCTCCCCTGTCTACCGCGAGAAGGTGCGCATCATCAACAGCAAACTGGCGGAGCGGTACGCCGATCATCCCGCGCTGGCTGTGTGGCACCTCTCCAACGAGTACAGCGGTGACTGTCACTGCGAGTTGTGCCGCGCGGCCTTCGTCGAATGGCTCAAGCGCAAGTACGGGACGCTGGACGCGCTCAACCACGCCTGGTGGACGGCCTTTTGGAGCCACACGTACACCGATTGGGACCTCATCGAGCCGCCGAGTCCTATCGGCGAGCAGTCGGTGCATGGCCTGAATCTGGACTGGAAGCGCTTCGTCACCGATCAGACGGTGGACTTCATGCGCCACGAAATTGCCGCGCTGCGCGAGTTCACGCCAGATGTCCCTGTCACAACCAACATGATGGGCACGTTCCCCGGCCTCAACTACTGGCGCTTTGCGCCGTACCTGGATGTCATCTCCTGGGACAGCTACCCGATGTGGCACAAGGACGACGATGTAGCATTGGCCTCTGATGTTGCCTTTGTCCACGACATCAATCGCTGTCTCAAGGGCGGCAAGCCGTTTATGCTGATGGAAAGCGTGCCCAGCGCCACTAACTGGGTGCCGTCCGCCAAAGTGAAACGTCCGGGGATGCACGCGCTGTCGTCGCTGCAGGCCGTGGCGCACGGCTCGGACACGGTGCAGTATTTCCAGTGGCGCAAGAGTCGGGGGTCGTCGGAGAAATTCCACGGCGCGGTGGTGGATCACGTGGGGCACGAGCACACGCGCGTCTTCCGCGACGTTGCCGATGTCGGCATGAAGCTGGAAAAACTGAGCGCCGTGATCGGCACGACGGTGCGTCCCGATGTGGCGATCATCTACGATTGGGAGAACCTGTGGGCGATGAACGACGCGCAAGGTCCGCGCCGTGGCGACAAGGGCTACCTGGACGCCTGCAAACGCCACTATCGCGCGTTCTGGGAGCGTGGCATCCCCGTGGATGTGATTGACATGGAACAGGACCTGAGCCGCTACAAGCTGGTCATTGCGCCGATGCTCTACATGCTGCGTCCCGGTGTGGATGAACGCATCGCCGCCTTTGTGGAGGCGGGCGGAACATTCGTCGCCACTTATCTGACCGGTGTGGTGGATGAGAACGATCTGGTCATCCTGGGCGGCTGGCCCGGCGGCAAGTTGCGCCAGGTCTTGGGCATTTGGGACGAGGAAATTGACGCGCTGTATGAGAACGACCGCAATGCCGCTGTCCCCTGCACGGATAACGTGCTTGGCCTTGCGGGCGAGTACGAACTACGTGACTACTGCGCGCTCGTCCACCCGGAAAGCGCGGATGTGCTGGCGACGTACAAGCGCGATTTCTATGCCGGACGGCCGGTACTGACGGTCAACGCCTACGGCAGCGGCAAGGCATACTATCTCGCGTCCAACCCTGACGACCGCTTTCTGCGCGATTTCTACGGCGCGCTCGCTGCGAAGCTGAGCTTGTTGCGCTCGCTCGACGCGGAACTACCGCACGGCGTCAGTGCGCAACTGCGCACCGACGGCGAGACGAAGTACGTCTTCCTGATGAACTTCAACGCTGAGCCTGTGACGGTTGACCTGGGCGCAGTGACGTACACCGATCTGCTGACCGGAGCGGCATTGTGCGGCGTAGTTGAATTGGATGTTTATGATGTGAAGGTGCTTTTGGCATAGATTAAAATTTGCCTGTGTTTTATTGACTGAAGTCGGTTTGTACGTGTGTTCGCCGGCTAAGGAGTGCAATGGAATTGACGAGCGATCAACAACGTGCGCTGTTGCGCTGGCGACTGGCGCTGGGGCAAAGAGCCGAGCGCGCCTTGGGCGGCAGAATGGCCCTCGGAGGGCTGGCGTCCGTCGCGCCGGAGCAGGACGTGTTCGGCCTGGACGACGCGCTCGAGTTGGTCTATGGCGGCGAAAAAGGGCCGGGCGGCGCGGCGGCCTCGCTGCCCAATATCCCGCGCTGGCTCGGCGACGTGCGGCGCTACTTTCCCAACGACGTGGTGGCGATGATCCAGAAAGACGCCATTGAACGGCGCGGCCTGCGTCAGTTGCTTCTGGAAAAAGAGACGCTGCCCAAACTTGAGAAGAACGTCGAGCTGGCGGCGACGCTCATCGCGTTGCAAAAAATGATCCCCGACGAGGTCAAAGAGACCGCCCGCCAGGTTGTGCGCGAGATCGTTGAGCAGATCCGCGACAAGCTGGAGCCGCAAATCCGTCAGGCGGTGATTGGCGCGCTGGCCCGCAACCGGCGCTCTGTGCTGCCCGTCTACCGCAACGTGGATTGGAAACGCACCATCGAGCGCAATCTCAAGCATTATGATCCTGCGCGGCGCGTGCTCATACCGGAGCGTTTCTACTTTTGGGCCAACCAGCGCCGTCTGCGCGAGTGGCAGATCATCCTGTGCGTGGATCAATCCGGCTCGATGGCCAATTCGGTGGTTTATGCCTCCATCATGGCCGCCATTTTCGCCTCGCTCGACGCGCTGCGTACCCATCTCATCTTTTTCGATACCGACATCGCCGATATGACCGACCTGCTGGACGATCCGGTCGAGCTGCTCTTTGGCGCGCAGTTGGGCGGCGGCACCGACATTGCTCGCGCCGTCGCCTACGCCGCCGACCTGGTGCTCCAGCCGGAAAAGACGCTCTTTATCCTGATCACCGACCTCTATGAGGGAGGCGATGAGAAAGCCTTGCTCGGCACGCTGAGCGCGCTGGTCGAAAGCCACGTGCGTGTGCTCTGCCTGCTGGCGCTGGACGACACCGGACGGCCCTCGTTCAACCACGGCCTTGCCCAGCAGGTGCGCGCGCTGGACATCCCCGCTTTTGGCTGTACGCCCGGCAAGTTGGCAGAGTTGATCGAGGATATGTTGAGAGAAAAATGAAACCGATCACAGAACACGAGGTAAAATCGCTCTGTCAGGCCGACGATTATCGCAACGGCGAGAGCTATTTCAAGCAAAACACGGTCTCCGACACGTGGCAGACCGAGACCGGTTTGCACGCGCTGGTCGCCGGGTCGGGCAGCAAGCCCTATCAGGTGAGCGTGGAGCTGCGGGGCGGGACGTGGGTCCCCAAGTGCACCTGTCCGGCGCAGCGCCGGCGGCCGTTCTGCAAACACGTGGTAGCGACGCTCATCGCCTGGGTGCGCGCGCCGGAGCGTTTCGTGATGCGCGCAGCCCCGGCCGTCCCCCCGCCGGTCGAGAGCCGGGCGCGCCGCGCCTCCAGGCCCAAAAGCGACGCGCGTCAGGTGCAGATGGAAGGGCTGGACAAGGTCGAGGCGCTGCTGGTGGAGCTGGCGACCTACGGACTGCTCTCGCTGACCGAGGCGCACGTGACACGGGTGAACGACCTGGCGCACACCGTCGAATCGCACAAACTGCGCCGCCTGGCGCGGCTGGTGGGGCGGATCGGGGGGATGCTCCAGGCCGCAATCCAGAGCGCGCAGCCGCTCGACGAGACGGCTTACGCCGAACTCCTGGGCGACGCCTGGTTGACGGCACAGGCCACCCGCCGCGCGCTATCCGACCCTTCTGCCGACCCCACATTTCTGGACGAACTCATCGGCAAGACGTGGCGCGAAGGCGACCTGGAGCGGCGCGAGCGCGTGCGCCTGCTCGAACTGGCCTACGAGACGATCACGCTGGACACCGGCTTTATCGTGGACACCAGCTACTTGCTCGCGCTGGACGACGGCGTGCTCTACACCGAAAAGCAGATCGTCCCCGTGCAGCTCAAAAAGCAGCCGCGCAAGCCCTCTTACAGCGGACGGTTGGAGGGGAGCATCGGCCTCTATCCGGGGGCAGCGCCGCGCCGGATCAAACTGCTGCAAGTGACCGAGACACCGCCGACCGCCGACGACTGGCAGCAGGTCCTGGCCCACGCCGAACGCTCGACGGCCAACCTCTTCCGTCAATTCCAGGCGGCCGTAGCCGATCCGCTCGCTCCGGCGGAGGGATACGCGCTCTTTGCGCCGGCGCGTTTTTTGGGGGACGGCGGCCAGATTTATCTCCTGGACGCCGAGGGACAGGCCATCGCCCTGGCCGAAGGGTGGCGCATCCTGGGCATCCTCACCCGCCAGCCCATCGCCGCCGTCTTTGGGCGGCTGGCGGTGACGGGGGGCGAACTGCGTCTGTCGCCGCTCGGACTGATCACATCGCCGCCGGAGGTTGGGCGGGTGCGGGTGGGGTAGAGTATAGGACATTAACGCTGCATTGGCGTCCATACTCTGAATTTTGCCGGGAGTTCTGACGGATTTCGAACCACGCCTCCGGGTGTTCCTGCCCGCCGGTAGACAGGTAGCCCAGGATTAATCCTGGACTACCTCACACCTCCCCCCGAAACGCCGCCGCCAGGATGGATTGCTCCAACTGCATGACGCGGCGCTCGTCCTCTTCCACCTGCCGCCGCGCTGCATTGACCTCTTCCTGCACAGCCCCCAGGTAAGCGACGATGCGCCGCTGTTCGGCCAGGGGCGGAAGTGGAAAATGGATATTACGCATTGTTTTCTGGTTAATGGTTTTCCCTTTCACAGCCAATGAAGCCTCTGTCTCAAGTGGCACCGCTTGTAAAACCCAATACAGGTAATCATAAGACAGAACTCCCGTGTACTCACTTTTTATCTCAAGCGCGGCGATAGCTTCATTTGTGTACAAGTCCTTGCCAGCAAACGCCAACTTGCCTATGGTCAATTTGAAACTCATTAACAACGTACCTTTTTTGACAAGACGCGCTCTGTTGTCTTGAATGGCTTTGTCAGTAATCGTGCGTTGTGACCGAGTTACAATCCGTGAGTCCATATCAGCAATGGTTACCCAGGTATGAGCGCCTCCCCAGTACTCTGTTCGACTTGTGGGTGGAGTTTTACCAATGCTTATGTCACAAGTATTGCCTAAAGCAACCATCTCCCACCCCTCCGGCAACGCCTGCCCGTGAGACGGGAACACCTCCGCCAGCGCGGACTCGATCAACGCGGACCAATCGCGGCGCATGGATTGGAGCAGGTCGCGCAGGGCGCGCACCTCGCTCAGCATGGCCTCCAGCCGGGCGACGATGCGCCGCTGTTCCGCCAGCGAGCGCGCCGGGTCGTCGGGGTAGGGGATGGGGATTTCTTGGTTGACGAGAAAATCCTCAGGAACGCGCTGTTGCCCTACTGCGCCGCGAAAACTCATTTTGGCTCTCTCACGAAATGTTTCCCGGCGGATGAAGTAGAAAATCCATTCAGGCAGTATATTTGAATGCGGATGAAAGACGTGGAATTCGGTTGTACCAAAACCAATGCCGTCAATCAGGTTTCTGGCAATGGCTGCTTTTCCATTCTCCATAGATGGCGTAATCTTGGCCATCAAGACATCATTTTCTTCAAAGTAGGTGTAGCCGCGCCTTACTTCGCCATAAGGGCGAGTTTGCATATCCGCAATCGTGCCGGTTCGCTCATCTACGGCTTGCATAGGAACGAAAGATGTGGGCGTTTCGTCATCGCGTTCAATGCGCGGGCGCTTGGGATTGATCGAACAGACATCGGGGATGGTTTTCCATTCCCACCCCTCCGGCAATGTCCATGTCTCCATCACTCTCCCTCCCCATTCAATAACTCGCGCAAGCGCAGCAGGCGTTCGCGCAGGTCGTCCTGGTCGGCCAGAATCCGTTCCACCAGTTCGGCGGGCGGGGGGAGGGTCTCGCGCTCGGCGGCGACGGGGTTGCGGGCGCTCAGGTCGTAGCCGCGCGCGCGCAGGTCAGCCAGCGTCTCGACCCAGGCATGGCGATTGACGATTGGGGATTGGCGATTGACGATTGGGGATTGGCGATTGACGATTGGCGATTGGGGATTGGCGATTGGCGATTGGGGGTTGGCGCGCAGGTCGGCGGCCAGGGGGAAGGGGCGCTCGCCCACGCCGTCTATCCAGCGTTGCCACGCCGCCCACAGGTCGCGCGCCTCGGCAAAGTGCTCGTCCAAAATCGGGCTGCCCTTGCTGAATTTCTTCAAGCCCTCCGGCAGGGGCAGTTCGTAGTACCAGGTCTCCTCGCGCGCCAGCGGGTTGCGGGTGATGGAGGCCTCGGCGCGGCGGAAGAACACCAGCGCGGTCTTGACATCCGAATAGGGCGCAAAGGCCCCCGGCGGCAGGCTGACCACGGCAAAGAGGTGGAAATCTTCCAGCAGGGTTTTCTTGACCTCGGCAAAAGCCCCGCCGCGGAAGAGCGTCCCCTCCGGCACGACCACCGCGGCGCGGGCGTTTGGCGTCTGCTTGAGTTTCTTCAGGATGTGCTGCAAGAAGAGCAGTTCGGTGGCGTTGCTGCGCACGGAAAAGTTTTCCTGAATGTGGCGGCCTTCCTTGCCGCCAAAGGGTGGATTGGTCAGGATGACGTCATAGCGGACGGCAGGCGCGCTTTTGACCGACTCTTCCAGCGTGTTGACGCGGGCGATGTTGGGCGTGGTCACGCCGTGCAGCACCAGGTTCATCGTCCCCAACAGCGCCGCCAGCCCCTTTTTCTCCTGCCCATAAAAGGTGCGGCTCTGCAACGTCTCGTTGTCTTCCAGCGTCCTGACCTGCCGCATCATGTGCAGGTAGGCCTGCGCCAAAAAGCCGGCCGAGCCGGCCGCCGGGTCATAGACCGTCTTGCCGATCTGCGGGTCCATCACCTCCACCATAAAGCGGATGATCGGGCGCGGGGTGTGGAACTCGCCAGCGATCTGGTTTTCCTGTCCCATGCGCGCCAGCAGGTCTTCGTAAAAGCGGGTGATGGTGAAGAAATCCTCGTCGCGGTCGAAATGGATTTCGTTGATGATCTGGATGACCTGCTTGAGGTTGTAATCCGAGGCGCAGACCGGCACGTTGCGCACCACCGTCTGGTCGCCGACCGTCTCATCCGAAAAGAGTTTGGCGATGGTCTGTGCCAGCGGCGAGCCGGAGAGACCCGCCAGGCCGGGCAACAGCCGTCCGCGCACAAAAGCGACCAATTCACCTTTTTGCGCGTCCCACTTTTCCAGCGCCGCCGGGCTGGCCCAGGCATCCCAGGCCAGGTCGCCTTGCAGGACGGGAGTATAGGATTCCTTCGCAAAGGCGGCTTCCTCGGCGCGTTTCTTTTCTTCTTCGTCCAGGAACTTGAGGAACATCAGCCAGGCCAGATGTTCGGTGTAGGCCATCACCCCGCCGACGTTGTTATCGCGCCGCAGAATGTCGCAGGCGCGCCACATCTCGTTGCTCAGGTTCTCGTTCAGGTGCGTCACAGAAATTGCCAAAGGCATCACCTCTAATGTCATCAAGTGGAATCATCCAGGCGCGGGAGTTCACGCGCGGCTTGCTGCCAACACACGCTCCAGCAAATCTGCCACCCCCAACTGCGCGGCCCAGTGCCGCAGATACTCCAGATCAAGGGCCTCTCCCTGCACCTGGACGACATTGACCACATCGCGCCATTGCCGCTCGGAAATCTCGCCGCCGCACCGATACCATTCCAGCTTGGCCAGGATGATGTCTTCGGCGGTGGTGACATAAGCGGCGCGTTGTGGCTCCTGGGAGAGCATTTGCAAAGCCCGACGCGCAAACTGGGCGCGCTCGAAGGGCCGCCCGGTCGTCACAAAGACATCCACCTTGAACATCGAGTCGAGATGGATCAGGTTGAAACTGCTGCGGCGGGCCACCGCGTCGCGGATCATGGCTTCGTCAGCGTAAAAGGCCGCGCCCAATTGCGCTACCAGCGGGGCGACATGTTCGGGTTGTAGCGCGGCGACAATGTCCACGTCCATCGTCGTGCGCACCACGCCATGCACGGCGCTGGCGAGGGAGCCACCGATGAAATAGGGAACCTGTAACGCCTCCAGCACCTCGACAACCCGCAAGGTGACGGCCAGCGGTTCGGTCAAGGGCATCTCAGTCATGCTCTTGCTCCTCCGGAGGCTGTCCGCCGTAGACCCGCGCGGCGAGTTCCGGCCCCAGGAGTTGCTCGGCCAGGAGGCGGCGCAACGCCTGCTCCGAAGCCTGGGGATGCCGTCGCCGCAGACCTTCCAGCGCCAGCGCCTTCACCGTCGCATTGAGCTGGCCCAGCAGCGCCAGCTTGCGCCAGGGTGGGGCCGTGCGCATCAACGCAATCTGCACGCGCTCCGCTTTGGGATGGGTATCACCGTATTCCATCGCATCACTTCCGTCAGGGCGAGGTCTTGTCTCGCCGCTATTGATACAGCCGCCGCTGCAGCTCGGCCAGCGTCTGGCGCAGCGGTTCTGCCCCGCCGAAGCGTTGCGTCACGCCGCGCAGCTCACCCATCGCCTTGAAGGGCGGCAGGCGAAAGACGCGCGGGTTGGTGATTTCGTCCACGCCGCTCAACCGGTATTTTTCCAGCAGCGCCTCGACCACGGCGCGCCTGTTGGGGGGCAACGTCGCCAGCCAATCCGCCTCGCGTTCCACAAAACGTTGCGCGCGCTCGGCGCGGGTGAGGATCGGTTGGCGTTGGAAAGCGACATAGGCCAGCACATCAAAGGGGTCGGCTTCAGGGATGGCGAGCACCTCGGCCAGCACGTCGGGATGGACGCTGACCCGCTCCAAATCCTGGCGCACCCGCTGACGTTCGCCTTCGTCCTGCCAGACGCGCTGCAACTGCTCCCAGCCGGGCAGGAGCGCCAGCGCCTTTTCGCGCGCATAGTCCACATATTGCTCCAGCGTCAGCGGCTCGTCCAGCCCGGCGACCATAAAGACCGCTTCCTCGGCGATGGTGACCTGGAGGTTCTTGACCGTGATCGTGCGGTCGCCGCGTGGGTCGGCCGGGGCGAGTTCCAGATCGAGCGTCACCGTCTGGCCGGCGAGCGTGGTGACCGTGAGCTGCACCCGGTTGAGCCGCGGGCCGAAAGCAGCCACGCTCACGCGGCCGGCGGGCAGGCTCTCAAAGCGGTAGCGACCCTGGGCGTCGGTCAGGATGGGGCCGCGCTGATCGTTGGGGGCGGCAATGACGGCCACGCTGGCGCCCTGGATCACGTCGCCGGTCTCGGCCAGGCGCACTGTGCCTTCCAGCGCGGCGGTCTGCAGTTCCGGGGGCGGCGTCTCGACGGGTGGCGCGGGCGGGCGGTCCCACCGTGGGTCGAGCAGGCGGGTGGCGTCGGTGTAATCAATGATGCGAAACCACAGCTTGCCGGTGGCCGAATCAATGCGGCTGCCGCGCCCGATGATCTGCTTGAACAGGATCGGCGAGGAGAGGGTCTTCATAAAGACGATGTTGCGGCACGCCGGCACATCCACGCCGGTCGAGAGCAGTTCGGCGGTCGTCGCCACCACGGGCAGCTTACGGTCGCTGTCCTGGAAACTCGCCAGCCAGTGGCGGCCCTGCTCGCCCTCTTCGCTGATGATCGGCACGGCGTAATCTTCGCCCAGACCCAGGTCGGCAAACTCGTTGTTGAGCAGGCGGGCCACCTCGCGGGCGTGCTCCATATCCACACAAAAGACCATCGTCTTGTGCATAGGGCCGAACTGCCGCAGCAGCCCGGCCAGGTGGCGCACGAGCGTGGCGGTGCGATCGGGCAGGCGGATTTCGCGCTCGAACTGCGGCGTGTAATAGTCATCGCGCAGCGCGGCCTCCTGGGGGGCGATCACCTCGGCCCCCTGCTCGATGACCTGCGCAATGTGCAGGCCGTCCAGGTCCAGATTCGTGCGCACGCGGTGGACTTTGTACGTCGCCAGGAAGCCATCTTCGATGCCCTGTCCCAGGCTGTAAGTGTAGGCGGCGCGGTGGGGCGGTAGGGGCAAGGCGTGCCTTGCCTCTACCGCCCCTACCTCCTCGGCGCAAAAGTAGGCATAGGTATCCACGTTCTCATCCTGCTTGGGCGTGGCGGTCATCCCCAAATGAATGGCGCCGGCGAAATGGTCGAGAATCTCTTTCCACGTTCCAAAGCCGGAGCGGTGCGCCTCGTCAATGATGACAATGTCGAAAAAGTCGGGCGGGAACTGCTCAAAGAGACGCACGCCGTTCGCGTCTTCTCCCCACAGGGTCTGGTAGATGCCAAAATAGAGATCGTGGTGAAGGCTCAACGGTTGCCTGCCGTCCAGATTGAAGCGCGGGTCGCCGTGGCCGCTCACAAACGGGCTGAAGGTGTTGTACGCCTGGTCGCGCAACACCAGGCGATCCGCCAGAAAGAGCACCCGTCCCGGCCGGCCTTTTTGCGCGTACAGCCACTCCGACTTGATCAACTTCCAGACGATCTGCATGGCCGTGAACGTCTTGCCGGTGCCGGTGGCCATAGTCAACAGGATGCGCTTCTGACCGCGCATGATCCGCACCAGCGTTTCGCGGATCGCGGCCTCCTGAAAATAACGCGGGACGCTGCCGCGCGTCAATTCCGGCGGCGCGTAGGGATGCAAGAGCGGGTTGCGGCGGCGGGCAGCCGCCAGCGCGGCGTCATAGACCGGGCGCATTTCGCCGATTCTGGAGGCCACCTGACCCGGATCGGTGATGCCCGTGTTCAACACCCAGCGCGTCCACAGCTCTTCGGGGCTGGGAAATTCGGCGATCTCGCGGGTGGTGTTGCTAAAGCCATCCCACTCGATGATCTCGTGGCCGTTGGTGGCATAGGCAAACATCAGATTGTTTTCACGGGCGTACTGCATGGCCTGCTCCAGACCGGCGGCTGCGGGCAGGCTCTCGGCTTTGGCCTCCACGGCGGCGATGGGAAAGGCGTCGGTGTAACGGAGCAGGTAATCCATGATGCGCGGCTTTTCGCGTTGGGCGCGTCCGCCGCGCAGCACCACCCGCCCCGGCGTGTACTGCCAGTCCGGGCGGTAATAATGCTCGCGCGTCACCTGACTGCGCGTCCAGCCGGCGCGGTTGAGCCGGGGGTCAATCAGTTGGGCGCGGGTATCGGCTTCGTTCAGGGACATCGGCAACCTCTGCACGTCGTGAAAAAACAGCCCGCCGCAATGCAACGCGGCTGGCCGGCGAACATCCCGGCGCTGATTGGATTATAGCACAGGAAAATAGAGGGGACAAAGAGGCGTTAGCAGGCCCCAGGGCCTTATCCTTCTTGCTCCGAGGGGAACGCCAGTTCCCCGTTTTTAGCGAGAAACGCGGATCTGGCGATCCGCTTGAAGCCAAATGAAGTTGCTGTAACGAGAATGATAAAGCCCTGTAGCAGGCCCTATGGGTTGTGCGTTAGCACCTGCTCCACCAGCGGCTCCAACGCCAGCGCCTTGCCGCGCGTCACGGCGGCGTCGAATTCGGGAGGCGGCAAACGGCCCTCCAGTTCGGCCAACAGGCGCGTGGCCGACTCGCGTGCTTCACTCCCCAGCGCCGGATGGGCCAGCGCAAACGCCAGCAGCTCCACGGCGCGCGTTGGATTCCCCTCACGCGCCGCCAGGCGCGCCAGCCCCACCTGGATTTCGACCAGCAGGCGTGTGGCTTCGATGACGCGCGCCGCGCTGAGCGCTTCGGCATAGTATGCATGCGCCGCCGCGTACTCGCCCAACTCGGACGCCACCGCGCCCAGGTTGTCGAGCGCAATGGCGACGCCCCACAGGTCGCCAAGCTCGCGGCGAATGAGCAGGGCGTCCTCGTAGAGCTGCCGGGCCTCGGCGTACCGCTGTCGCCGAAACGCATGGAACCCCAGGTTGTTCAGACATATCGCCACACCCAACCGGTTGCCCAGTTCTCGAAAAAGGGCCAGGCTCTCCTGATACGCCGCCTGCAGCCGATCGTCTTCCTGCAACGCCTGCCAGACCAAGGCCAGCGGGATGAGCGTCTTGGCAGTGCCGAGGCGGTCATCCTGTGAGCGACGGATGGATAGCGCCTGTTCTATCAGCATTTGCGCCTGCCCATAGTCGCCATCGAGATAGAAGAGATACCCCAGGTTGCTCAAAGCGCGCGCCAGCGCCCGATCATCCCCGGCCAGGCGCGCCTGGTGGATGCTGGCGGTAAACCAGACCCGCGCCCCCTCGCGCTGCCCCAGGCGATCGGCAACCAGCCCCAGGTTGTTGAACACAAACGCCGCCACGCCGGGCGCGTGCTCTGTCTGAAGCGACACACGGGCACGCTCCAGCACCGCCTGGGCGCGGGAATAGTCGGCCAGACGAAAGGCAAACAGCCCTGCCCAGGCCAGCAGAAGCGCCCCGTCTATGCCTCCCGCTTGCACGGCCAGGTCGTGCGCGCTGCCAAAGATCTCTGCCCCTTCCTGGAACCAACTGCGCAGTTCCAAAAAGACCCCCAACCCGTCGGCGGCGCGCGTCAAGACATCCACCGCGCCGTGTTGAACGGCCCACCGCCAGGCCGCGCGAATGTTTTCGATCTCCTCGCCCACCTGCGCCAGCGCCGCCGACTGGCTCAGGTGCAACGCCGCCCGTTGTTCGGCCAACAGGTCGGCAAAGTAGCACGCGTGGGCATCCTGGATCGTTGCCCAGTCCTCCGTTGCCCTTTGCTCCTCCAGCGCAAACTGACGCACCGTTTCCAGCATCTCATAGCGCCCGTCGGCGGTGAGGCGCAGCCAGGAAGCATCCACCAGCGCGGACAGGCGCGGGCGCGTCACCCCCGTCACGCGCTCGGCCGCGGCCTGGCGAAACCCGCCGCGAAAGACGGACAGCCGGCGCACGGCGGCCCGTTCGGCGTCCGACAGGGCCTCCCACGACGACGCCAGAACCGCGCGCAGGCTGCGGTGACGTGGCGGCACGTCGGGTGCTGTCGTTTCCAGGATGCTCAGGGTCTCCTCCAAGGTCTGGGCAATCGCCTCGCAGGAGAGTGCCGGCAGGAGAGCCGCAGCGAGTTCCAACGCCAGCGGCAGGCCGTCTACGGAGCGACAAATGCGCCGGATGGCCGGCACATTGGAGGAATCCAGGGCAAAGCGGGGATTGGCGCGGCGCGCGGTGTGCAGAAACAGTTGCACCGCGTCGAACGCAGCGATGTCGGCCGTTTCGGCGGGGGGGAAGGAGAGGCCGTCCACCGGAAAAACCCACTCGCATTGCAGGTTCAGGCGTTCGCGTGAGGTGACCAGGATCTTGACCTGCGGCGCCTGCCGGAGCAGCTCCGCCAACTGCCCCGCGCCGGCGCGCAACTGCTCCAGGTTGTCGAGGAGCAGAAGCATCTCTTTATCGGACAGGAAATGGCCGAGCCGTTCCATCAAGTTATTTGCCCGCCACTCGATGCCGAAATGCTCGGCGATGGTGGGGAACAAACGCGCCGGCGAATCCACCGCCTCGAATCCAATCCAGGCCACGCCGTTCAGGAAGGCGTCGGCCCGCGCGGTGGCGGCTTGTTGCGCCAGGCGCGTCTTGCCCGCTCCCCCCGGCCCCACCAGCGTGATCAGGCGGCACTGCGGGTCATCCAGCCACCGCAGCAGTTCGTCCAGCTCCTTCGCGCGCCCGACAAAGGGGGTCAACGGGACGGGCAGATCGTGGCGGGGCGCGGCGTCGGCGGCGCGAATTTGCTCGTAGAGGCGGACGGTTTGCGCCGCGGGGGTCGTTTCCAGTTCGCTGCTCAACACGCGCCGGCAGGCGATGTATTGCGCCAGCGCCGCCGAACGCTGGCCGCTTCTGGCCAGCGCCAGCATCAGCAAACGGTGCGCTTCCTCGTGCCACGGCTCCAATTCCAGCAAGCGGCGCGCCGTGGCGATGGCTGCCGGCAATCGGCGGTGCGCCAGGTAATGCCGCGCCAGACGATAGAGCGCCTCGACCGCCAGCGCGTGCAGGTAGGCGCGTTGCTGCTGCAGCCATTCGTTGAACAAAACGTTATCCGGCAGGTCGAATCCCGCCAGCAGGTCGCCGCGATACATTTGCACGGCCTGTTCCAGGGCAGAGATGACCTCCGGTGTCTCGGCGTGCTCCGGTCGGGCCTGCCAGAGCGCCGTCAGAAACTCCTCCACGTCCAGCGATATGTCGGGTCTCTGCTGCCACGTGACCGAGAGGCGGTCCGTCTCGAACACCTGAAGCCCCAGCACCTCGGTGATGTTCCACAAGGCAAAGCGCAAATTGCCCAGCGCTTTCTTTTCGGGCGAGTCTGACCAGAGGAGGCCGGCCAGCCGGCTGCGGGCGTGCGTGCCGGGATTGAGCGCAAGGTACACAAGCAATGCCAACACCTTGCGGCTCTTGAACGGCGGCAAGGGGACACTCTCACACCGGATGCCCGGTTCGCCCAAGACCTGCAGATGAATCATGGTTCTACGGATATTATAGCATGGAGTAAACGCTGAGTAAACGCCGGGGGTGTACACTAACTCCAAAGGTATCACTTTCGTGTTACATCAGGGCTGAAGATTCGGCTTTTTTAGCAGTTTCCTGATTTGGGAGGTGAATAATGAACGCACAATCTACCCGGTTCCATCCCTTGCAGCGGCTGGTATGGGTCGGCCTGATTTCGGCCGGCGCTCTGATTCTCCTCTTTGTACTGTTGAGCAGTGGCATAACACCCGCCTTCGCCGATTCGCCTCCCAGTGAGGCGGCGATCACCCGCGAGCCGGCGGGGCCGCTGTTCCCCGGCGCGGTGGTGCAGTTCACCGCTACGGCCACCGGCACGCAGCCGTTCACCTACACGTGGACGCTCAACGGCGTGGACGTCGGCGGGAATGTTCCAACGTGGACGTATACCTTCACCAACGCCGGTCTCTATACGGTGAGCGTGCTGATCAGCAACACGTTTGGGCAGGATAGCGCCACGTTGCTTGTGCCCGTGCGCGGCTGCGAGGCGCGGGTGCAGGGTTCCGGCGTGGTCTATACCGACGTGCAGGCGGCGATTGACGCTGCGCCGCCCGGCGGCGTGGTGCAACTCGCGGGCGCGTGTCGTGGCGTGGCAACGCGCGGCGGCCTGACGCAAACCGCCTATGTGAGCAAATCGCTCACGCTGCGCGGCGGCTATGCCGGCCTGGGCGATTGGGGCGCGCCTGACCCGCTGGCTTATCCCACCCTGCTCGATGCGCAGAACACCGGACGCGCGCTGGTCATCATCGGCCCGGCGACGGTCACAGTGGAGGGCCTGACGCTCACCGGCGGCAAGGCCAACGGCCTGGGAGGTCTTCCGGGGTACGACGCCAGTGGCGGCGTCTACCTGTCCGGCGCGACCGTCACTCTAACGAATTGCGCCGTGGTGAGCAACACGATCTCGACAGGCGGCGGGCGCGGCGGCGGCGTGGCCATCAACGGCGGGAGCGTCGTCATCGCCAACAGCCGCCTCGCCTTCAACCGCGCCGACGACGGCTCGGACTATACCTCCGAGTACGGGGGCGGGCTGTACGTTTACGGCGGGACGGTGCAGGTGCTAAACAGCGAACTGAGTGATAACTATACTTATCGCGGCAGCGGCGCCTATCTGGCGCAGAACGGCGACTTTACCTTCACGGGCAACATCATCGCACGCAACGCGCTGGCGTGGGGCGGAGCGGGCGGCGGCATCTATCTGGAGGAAGGCGCGCTGCGCTTCGAGAATAACACCGTCGAAGCCAACCAGGGCGAGGGGGTATACGCGCAGGGCGCGGGGCTGCGGATCGCCGGCAACACCTTCCGCAACCAGGATGGCCGCGCTCTCTATCTCAGCGGCGATGGGCTGACCGTGCAGGGTAACACGCTGCTGAGCAATCGCTATGGGATGGAGATTCTCGGCACGGGGCTGATCGCGGGCAACATCGTCAGCGGCACGTGGGGCAGCAATTATACGTACCCTGGCGCGCTGATACTGCGAGGGCGCGCCGATCAGACCGCCGGGCAGACCTTTACCGTCACCGGAAACCTGATTTTGCGCAACCGCACGATTGCCAACGGCGGGGGGATCTATGCTGAGGGGTATCGGATCACATTCGAGAACAACGTGATCGCTTTCAATCACGCCGACGGCAACGGCAGCGGGCTGTACCTGGCCCCGCACAGCGGCACACCTTATCGGCGTTATTACTATACGCTGGTGCACAACACCTTCAACGGCAACACCGGCGCGCACGGGATTTTTGTCCGCGAGGAGTTGGGCTGGCAAACCGGGGCGATTCAGGCCGAGTTCCGCCACAATATCATTGCCAACCACGAAACCGGCATTAACGTCCGTACAGGCAATGACGTGACGCTCATCGGGACGCTCTGGCATGGCAACACCACCGACGTGGCCGGGACGGCGACGCGCAGCGGCGACCTGACCGGCGATCCGGCCTTTGCCGCCGACGGCTATCACCTGGGCGCCGGGTCGGCGGCGTTGGATGCGGGTAGCACCATCGCGGGATTGCCCTGGCAGGATGTAGACGGCGAGGCGCGTCCGGCGGGCCTGGGCTACGACATCGGCGCGGACGAGGTCGCCGGCGTAGCATTGCAAGTGACGCAGACACCCGGCACGACCCGGTTGGCGCACGGCGAAACCGTCATCTATGCCGATACGATCCACGTGGCCAGTGGCGACGCAACCAATCTGGTGGTCACCACGACCCTGCCGGCCGAACAGCGGCCCTTGACGGCCACAAGCAGCCGCGGGACGTGCGCGCTGGTCGGCGATTATGGCGGCGGCGCGGTCTGCACGCCGGGCGATACGCCCAGCGGGACGACGGTGTACATCACCGTCACGGCGCAGATGACGACGACGCCCCCTCCGCCGGCGCAGATGCCCCGCATCATGACCACCACGCTGACGGCGCGGGCCGTGGAGGCGAGGAACGTTTTGGCGACGCCGTTGGCCTTCCAGTACTGCTTCGCCAACGTCAACGGCGTCGTGTACGATTCGTTGCAGGCCGCCGTGGACGCGGCACCGGTCGGTGCGCTGGTCAAAGTGGCCGGATACTGCGATAGTCTCAACGCGCGCGGCAGCGAAATCGCTTATATCACCAAAACGCTCACAGTACGCGGCGGTTACACTGTGTTAGACTGGACATCCTCCGATCCGGTGGCGCAACCGACGACCCTCGATGCTCGCCTGTCCGGGCACGTCCTCCTCATCGAGGGCAGCGGCGCCGCGCCGACGGTGGAGGGGTTGCGCATCATCAACGGCAACGGGGCCAGGGCGGGAGCCGGCGGCGGCATCCTCGTGCGCGAGGGGGCTGCTCCGACCCTGCAAGCCAACGTGCTGGAGGGGAATATCGCCACCTATGATCCCGACGGGATGCAGCCGGGAACCGGCAGCGGTGCAGGGGGCGCCATCGGCATCTATAACGCCCCCGGGACGCGCGTGCTTTCCAACACGCTGCGCGCCAACTTTGCGCGCGTAGGCGGCGGATTGCGCATCCGTCAGAGCGATAACGTCCTTGTCCAGGGCAATCAGTTCCTGAATAACCGCGCCGGAGATTCTGGAGGCGGCCTGTCGCTGGACAACAGCAGCGTGGCGATAGCGGATAACCTGCTCCGTGGAAACCTGGTCGAGTCGAGCAATGGCAGGGGCGGGGCGCTGGACATCGTTGGCGGCGCGCCGACGCTGCGAGGCAACACGGTAGAGCAAAACAGCGCGGCCTACGGCGGCGGGATTGCTTTCGACAGCGACGACGCGCTGGTGGAAGAGAACGTCATCGCCACCAACACGGCAACAGCGTCGGGCGGCGGCATCTACGTAAGCCAGTACGGCAGACCCACACTGGTCGCCAATACCATCACTTCGAACACGGCAAAAACCGGCGGCGGCCTGTACTACTCCTTAAGCAGCTACGAGTGGGCGCGGCTGACCCTGCGCCATAATCGCATTGCGGGCAACCAGGCTACCGAAGGCGGCGGAGGGCTATATGCAGAGTGGCGGGCGTCGGGTGAATTGATCGGTAACGTCTTTGCCAACAACTCGGCCACGGGCAACGGCGGCGGATTGTTCATCGAGCGCTTCGGATACAACGGCGCAGTGACGATTCACAGCAATGCTGTGGTCGGCAATCACGCCACAGGGCAGGGTGGCGGCATCTATCTGCAGACGTCCTTCTGCGGCGTCTGGCGTCACACCACACTGGGACAAAACACCTCCAGCGATAACGCGGCGGTGACGCTGTACCTGTTTGAGAGTGAATGTCCGCCCGTCACCTGGGAACATAACCTCTTCTACAACCAGACGGTAGGCATCAGGCAGGGGAGTACCATCGGCGGGGTGGTACGTTACACGCTGTGGGATAACGTGCCCACGCCCACCCTCGGCGCAGACCTCACGCGCGAGGGCGACATCACCGGCACTGCGGCACTGGCCGCCGATGGCTATCATCTCACGGCGGCCTCGGCGGCGGTGGACGCGGCCGTCTTTTCCACCCTTGTCGCAACCGATGTGGATGGTGAACCGCGCCCGATGGGGGCGTATGCCGACCTGGGCGCGGATGAGTTGGCGCTCCTGGCCGACCTGGGCCTGCGCAAGCAAGTGCAGGGCAGCGGACCGTATCCGGCCGGGCTGCCGATCACCTACACGTTGACCGTAAGCGCCGCGCAATCCTCGCAGGTTGCGGCGAATGTGGTGGTCGTGGACCGCATCATACCGCCGGCTGCCGTCGCCCAGGTGGAGGCCACGGCACAGGGCGGGGTATGCCAGAGCGCGGGGGCCGTCATCACCTGTACGCTCGTCGTGCCAACCGGCGCCGCGCGTTTGATCACCACACGGATCACACCCACTGCACAGTACGCCGGCGTGTTGACCAATACGGCGCGGCTAACCGTGATCAACGCAGTGGATCCGAACCCGGCCGACAACGCCGCCGGGCCGGTAACGGCCACGGTCTATCTCCCCATCCCCGACCTCTGGATCACCAAGACCGCCTCGGCGGCCTACATTCAAGCCGGTCAGACGCTGGCCTATCAAGTGAGGTGGGGCAATCGCGGCGTCGTGGCTGCCAGTGGCGTGGTCGTCACGGATACGCTGCCGGAAGGAGTCACGTTCGTGGCAGCGACCGGCGATTACACGCGCAATGGCCGCGTGGTGGTATGGCAGGTGGGCCAGCTCGCGCCCGGCGCCGAGACAACCCAGGGGATCACGGTCACGGTTGACGGCGGCGTGAGCAATAACACCGTTTTGACCAACACGGCTCACATCGCCGGGACGAACGGGGAGGGCAATCCGGCGGACAACGCGGCGCTCGCCTTGACCACCGTCTCCGACACGGGCGGAGTGCAGTTGATCATCGAACAACAGGTGCTGCAAGAGGATGTGCCGGTGGAGGCTATTGTCTACAGCATCAATCCGGCGGAGAATCAGGTGCGTTACAAGGTCACCGTGATAAACAATGGCACGGTGGATGCCCGGACGCAGGTTCAGGTGCTCCTGCCGGCCGGAACACAACCGGCAGCGACGCAACCAGACCCGAACGTCAGGTGGGATCCAGGGACGCAAAGTTTTATATGGGGATACGACATCATTCGCGCCAACAACCTTGTCGTGTTCTACGTTGATGTCGTTGTCAATGCTTGCCACGGCGTCACTTGCGGGATCATCCGGAGCACCGTGGCGGCGGATGTCAGCGGATTACCGTATACCTGGATCAATCGCTATGACTTGCTGGTCAAGTGCCCGGCCCTGGCGGTCGAGGTCAACGCGCCCCTGTACTACAACTATGGGAGTGGGGAACTGAGGTATCCGGTGGACATTGTCTACCAGGCGTTGAATGTGCCCACCGAGAAAGGCAACGTCGGCGTTGCGGCCAACGCCTGGATCACGCTGACGCTGGACGGCACTATCAACTTTGAGGAAGTCGAAGCCGATCCGCTGCCCGACTGGCGAAGTGCGGATTTCAGAGTCCTGGTATGGCACGGCAATCTCCACGAGGTTCAGCCGGGTAATGAGGATCGCATCCGCTTGTACTTGAGCAACCAGGACCTGCCCCCCGGTGCCTGGGAGCCGCACCGGTTTGATGTGGCCAGCATCGCCTACGCGATGGACGCTCAGGGGAAAAAGGTACCGCTTCCGGAGTGTTCCTTCGACGACAATATCGCCGACGGACGAACCGACATCGTGCAATTCCGGTTGGAGCACGTAGAAGATGTACAACTGGCGCCACGCCCGCAGTGGGTCTATGAAAACCAGACCCCCAGGCTGGTCTATGATACGGGGTATTTGCTGAGATACCAGTACTTTAACACCTATGGGGGTGGCTTTATGCTACTGGACCACTATGCCATCAGGGATGACTGGCCGGCGGCGCTGAACTTCCTGTCCTTCGATAGCAACCCGGAGTTGAAAGTTTTAATTCCCGGCCGACTTTGGGAAGCGACCCGCCAACTGATGGTTGGGCAGCAGGGGCTGCTGCTGTTGAGAGGGCGCACCAACCGCCCCTTGCAGCCGCTGACCCAACTCGTCAACCGCGCCTGGGCGGAATTCGAACCCGACAATGCACCACAACCCCTGCCCAGTGAAGAGACTACGAAAGAAGAGGTCATCCCCATCGTGCCGCCGCTGTGGACACATCCCTCCGTCGGGACGACGGTCAATCTCTGCGCCACCCCCCTGAACGTGACGATGGGCGGCCTGGCGCAACCGGACGCGAACATTCGCCTGTTCAGAGACGGACAACCGGTGAACCAGACGACGGCCGGGGCCGACGGCAGTTTTAACTTCAGCGGGGTGCTCAACACGCCCGGGCAGTACACCTTCCAGGCTTCGGCGCGCTTCTCCGATACGGAATCGGCGCGCACGCCCGGCCCGACGTTCCGGGTACGGAGTGACTATCGCTGGGATCCGTACCGTTCCTACTGGGAGGGCACCATTCAGGCCGGGCCTCTGCAGGGACAACGCGTGCGCTTCGATGGTTTCCGCGATGCCCAGGGCAACTATGCTGCCGAGAACTGGCAACTGCCGGGCATGTTTGGCTTCTGGAATACCAACCTGAATCTCTTTGTCTGCCCGTGCCCGGACGTGGCTCCCACCTATGTCATCACGGTGACCGCCGACGGCATACCCTACGCTCGCTCCGGTACGGGATTCGGCTATGTGCGATTCAATATCGCCGCAGCGCACAATGTCAACATTCATGGTGCGTGTGTAGGGACAACGACGGGTCCCGGCGGTGAACCGATCACGGTTGTGACGGGGACGCAGAGCGTCAACGGCACGGTGTTGATTGACCCCGACGGCTTTGTCTTCGACATCAACCAGGGCGGCGACTACTCCGGCCCCGGTGGGATGTTCAATCCGGTGCAGGCCATCTCCGGCGTCACCGTCACCGCGTATATGTCCGCCCCGGAGATGGGCGGCTGGATCCCGTGGCCGGCGCACGTTTACAGTCAGACCAACCCGCAGGTAACCGACGCCACCTATCCCGACGGCATCACGACCACCGGCTACTTTGCCTTCTTCACCCCGCCCGGTCACTACTACCTGGAAATCGAAGGCATCCCCGGCTATCAAGCGTGGCGCAGCCCGGTGATCGAGGTCATCACGCAGATCGTCCACGTCAACGTTCCGTACACGCCGTGGACCAACGGCAACGTCTACACCGTCACCGTCACACCGGAGAGCCTGCTGCCGGCGGTGATCACCGTTCCTGTTGGCAGCACGGTGGCGTGGCGCTCCACGGTCACCGCCACGACCACGTTGACCGACTATGTGCGGTTTACGGAAAATCCCGTGCTGCGCATCCGGAGCATACTCGACCCGCTGGCCGACACGCGCGCCTTCGACGCGGGCTATCTGGAACCGGGGCGGGTGTATCGGCGGCAGTTCCACTGGCCGGGCGTGTATCCCTACACGGATGGCGCGGGACACAGCGGCGTGATCGTGGTGCAGGGTGCCGCGCCGCCGCTGACGGTTGACCTGGGCGGACCGGCCACGGGCTATGTCGGCGAACCGCTTACCTTCACTGCTGCCGTTGCGCCGCCGACGGCCACATTGCCCATCACTTACACATGGCGAACGGCGGGGGGCGAATGGCAAAATGTGCGACACGCGCTATCCGATACGGCAACGTTCACGTGGACAGCGGCGGGGGAGCAAGCCATCACCGTCACCGTGCAGAATCCCTACACCACCGCGACGGCGAGCCAGGCTGTGCTCATCAACCGCCGGCCGCAGACTATCACTTTCCCCGCGCTGGCCGATAAGCCCTACAACGCGCCGCCGTTCACCATCACTGCCACGGCTTCGTCGGGTCTGCCGGTGACGTTCACCGCGGACGGCGTGTGCAGCGTGCAAGCGATCACCGTCACGTTGACCGGCAGCGGTGTGTGTACCATCACGGCGCACCAGGCCGGCGATGCCGTCTACGCGCCCGCGCCGGACGTGATGCGCGCGTTCACCGTCGCGCCGCCGCCGTGCAATCCGCCGGCGAGTGTGCAAATCACCGGCCCGGCCACAACGACCGTGGGCGTCCCGACCATCTTCACCGCTACTGTGACGCCGTTGACCATGACCGTGATCCTGCCGTTTACTTTCCCGCTGACGTATACGTGGCAAGCGACGAATTATGAATTACGAATTACGAATTACGGAAATAGTTTGCAAGACACAGCCGCCTTCACGTGGACGGCGGCAGGGACGCGGGTGGTCACGGTGACGGTGGCGAGTCCGTGCGGGACGACGGTGCAGGATACGGAGCTTATCACGGTAGCCGCTCCGCCGGTGCAGAATCGCCCGCCAGTGGCCGACGCCGGGCCGGACCAGACCGTCGCGCCGGGCGCGTTGGTCACGCTCGATGGCGCCGCCTCCAGCGACCCCGACGGCGACGCGCTGCTCTACCGCTGGCGGCAGACGGGCGGCGCGGCGGTGAGCTTTACGCCGACGCTGAGCCGCACGACGTTCCTCGCGGCGTCGCCGGGTGTGCTCACCTTCACGCTCACGGTGACAGATACCGGTGGGCTGACGCACAGCGATAGCGTGGTCGTCACGGTGGAGAAGTATCGCATCTACCTGCCGCTGGTATTGCGGAACCCATAGATGGCAGCAACAACCTGTGAACTCGCCATTCCCTGATCAGGCAATGCGCAGGCACGGTCTGGAGACCGGCCTGCGCATTGCTTGGGTGCCGGTCTGAAAATAGACAGCATTTTCATCCTTTGTGGTGCTCCTATGCTTGGACCGGCTCAACATTTGTAACACAATCCTCAGACGGTTGTTATCCGACCGCAAGCGTTCCCCCTCCTGACGTTTTCCTGACGCCTGGCTGGCCTTTCTGGAGGAGTGAACGCGGGAGGGGGAGGAATCAAACGTGAAACGTGAGGGGAGGACGCGATGGTATTTGAAACATGGGGGGCGATTTGCAAACCGCCCCCCCGGTTTTCATTAATTCCGCAGCACCAGCGGCAGGTAAAGCCTGTGCTCTGCCACCACAACCGCCGCGCCGCCCCAGAAGCCGCCGGCCAGCGTGTAGCCGTCGTTGGTCAGGAGCGGCCCGGCGTCCGGCTGGCCGCCGGTGCCGCTCAGGCTGTAGCTGCCGCCACTGCTTGTCCCACCTCCTCCGTCCATTGTCCACCAGGAGAGATCGTAGCCAGCGGAGTCGGCCGCCAACGACACGCCAACCACGAGCAGAGCCAACAACAGCACAATCACCAAGCAAAGATATTTGTGTTTCATCGGTCACCTCCGGTTTCTCGTTCCCCCCATTCACGCCCGCGGGCGCCTGCCTGTTGGGGCAGGATGGGGTGCAAATGGGGGGCTGCCCTGTAAGTAAGCGCAGGGATAACATCGGAATACTTACCCGCCTTATGGCGCGCCTACCCCAGAAAACAACTGGATACGTGCAGCTATGCCGTCAGGACTGCTGGAAAAAGTGAATGGCGCCAGGTAGCCGTAGTGTCCATCGGTGAAGGCGCCCCCATAGTCGGTTTCTCCGGAATAGACGGCCGTTACTCTGCTTGCGGTGAAGTCCGCCAGGTCCACCCGAACCAAAGTGTGGTAGGTGAACGGCACAAAGTAGCCGTAACGTCCATCGGTGAAGCCGCCAGCAAATCCTTTCAGGTAAGGATCGATGTCGGCCAGGTTCAGCACGGTCACTCCGCTGGGGGAGAAATTCGCCAGGTCTACCCGCGCCACCTTGCCAAAGAAATCGCTGTTGTTATGGTGCGGCACAAAGTAGCCATAGCGCCCATCCGTGAAGCCGCCTGCAAAACCTGCCAGGTCGCTATCCACTTCACCCAGGTTCAGCCAACTTACCCCGCTGGGCGAAAAATCGCGCAAATCCACCCGCGCTACCAGCCCATGGAAGAAACCTCGATAATACGGCACAAAGTAGGCATAGCGCCCGTCTGTGAAGCCGCCATTGAAACCGGTCAGGTAACCGTTCACGAGTGCCAGGTCCAAGACAGTCGTTCCTAAGGGGGTGAACTCGAGGCTGCTCACTCGTGCCACCTTTCCCGAGTCGCCACTGTTGTTAACAGACGGCACGAGGTAATAATTGCCGTTCACATAGAAGCCGCCGCGAAACCCCCTCAGCCCGCTGTCGACTGTGGTCAGATCCAGGATCTGCACTCCGGTCGGGCTAAAGTCATCCAGCTCCACCCGCACGAGTTTCCCGTTGTAGTTTGGCACAAAGATGCCGTAACTGCCGTCCGTGAAGCCCCCATTAAAGCCTTTTAGCTGGTTGTCCACAACGGTCAGATCGAGGACGGTCACTCCGCTGGCGGTGAAGTTATTTTGATCCACCCGGGCGATCTTGCCAGAGATGCCATTATAGTTCGGCACGAAGTAGGCATAGCGCCCATCACTAAAACCGCCCGTAAAGCCTTTCAGGTTGATATCTACGGATGCTAGATTCAGATATTGGGGTTTCAGCAGGGGGTAATAAAACGTTACTGGCCGCTCACATTCTACAGTTCCGTCGGCGTTGATGGCCCGGATGCTGCTGCCCACTGCACATCCCTCATTTACCCGCATCTGCAGGCTGCTGGCATGCAGTCCGTCCAACAGATCGGCCTGGATGCTGTAGCGGGCCTGCGGCGCGGCGGTCAGGCAGCGCGGCAGGTGGTAGAACTGTATCGCGGCGATTTCCTGCCCGAAGAGCCATACACGGATTGGGCGCTGCGCGAGCGGGAGCGGCTGCGCGGCCTGTACCTGAACACCCTCACCGCCTGGCTGGAGGAGCAGGTGCGGGCCGGGGCCTGGCGCGAGGGCGCCGAACTGGCCCGCCGCATCCTGGAGATGGAACCCTGGCTGGAAGAAGTCTGGCGGGCGTTGATGCTCTGCCTGGCCCGCCTGGGCCGCCGCAGCGAGGCACTGCACGCCTATCAAGCATGTGCCCACGCCTTGCGGGAAGAGCTGGCCGTGACTCCCTCAGCGGAGACGCAGGCGCTGTACGAAACCCTGAAGGGTTCCTAAACCTTTAGGGTCTGCCTTCCCCGTTATTTTCCCGTTATCCTGATTTGCTACAATAGTCCCCAGTTGGGCAGAGTATTCCCACCTGCCCAAAGGGAGATTATGCGCACACTTGTCACTTTTATTCTGCGCTTGTGGGTTGACCCGCGCGCACAAGAGCCGGCCTGGGAAGGCCAGGTGGAGTGTGTGCGCTATGGCACGCGGGCGCACATTCGCAGCCAGGAAGAATTGGCGCGCTTTATCGAGGCACAAATGGCGACAAGCCACATTGCATCAGACGTTATCGGAAAGCAGGAATTGGACGCAGAGTGCGCAGATAAACGCTGATTTTTATCTGTGAAAATCGGCGTTCATCGGCGTCCAAAACTCCAGCCCGGCTAAAGTCTATGAGACAAAAGTAAGGAGAACAAAAATGTCTGACAAATTACTTGACCGGCGCATTGGCGCAAGCTCGAGCCTGGCTTTGACAGCCATGGTCCTGTTCTTGCTCGGCGTTTTGATAAGCAGCGCCATCGGCGCGCCCGCGGCCGACGGATTGTGGATCACGCGCGTCACGCCGCTGGGCGGCGCGAGCACTCCCTTCGACCGGCTGGAGATCCAGTTCAGTGGTGCGGTGCTGAGCGGCACGTTCACGCTGGACGACGTGAGCCTGGGCGGGCCGGGCGGGACCATCACGCCCACCGCGCTCAACCAGTTGGCGGCCAATCGCTACGAGCTGGTAACTGGTGGGACGGGCTTGAACACCTATTCGCTGGCCATCGGCCCGGACGTCCGCGACCTGAGCAATCTGCCGATGGACCAGAACCACAACGGCACACCGGGCGAGCCGAACGACGCTTATGGGGGTGCGCTCTTTTCGGCGGGGGTTGTCATTACCGATACCCAGGCCACCTACGAGGGGCAAAATCTCATCATTTATGGCAACAACGCCACCATCAACGGCGCGCACACCTTTGCCAGCGTAGCCGTATTGGGCGGCGCGACACTGGCCCATTCCCCTACCACCGCCAACACCGAATACCGGCTGGAACTGACTATTACCGATACGCTGTGGATCACAGCCGGCGCCAAGATTGATGTGTCGGGCCGGGGGTATCTGCCGGGCTACACGGTGGGCTTGACCACCACAGGCGGAGCAACAGTGGGGGCTGGTGGGAGTTACGGAGGGCTGGGGCACAGTGCCACCTATGACGGCGACGGCCAACCCAACACAACCTACGGCGACTATCGCAATCCCAACGAGCTGGGGTCGGGGCGCGGGCCGGGCTGGGGCTATGCCGGGGCAGGCGCTGGCGGTGGGCTGGCGCGCATCACGGCCGGAACAGCCATCATCGAAGGCAGCCTGCTGGCCAATGGCGAAAATGGCCGGTGCGATCACTTTCGAGATGCGGCCGGCAGCGGGGGAGGCATCTTGCTCAATGTGGGGGTGCTTTCCGGCAACGGCCTCATCGCCGCCAACGGCGGCAACGGCATCTGCAACGGCGGCGCTGGCGGCGGCGGGCGCGTCGCCGTGTACTATGACGATGTTGCGAGCTTTGACCTGCTGGCCAATGTGCGCGCGCACGGTGGGGATGGCGGCGCGGGCCCCGGTGCGGTCGGCACGGTCTATCTCAAGCGAAATAATGGTGAAGGGGTATTGCGGATTGACAGTCACGGTGCGGTCACCGGCATGTGGACGCCGCTGGGACAGAGCAGCGAGAGTATCTTTGTCGTAGACCACCTGATCATCTCGGGCACCAGCGTTATCGCCGCGCCTGAGCACGACATGCCCATTCAAGCCAACAATGTCTCCATTTACAGTGGGGCTAACCTGACCCATCAACCTGCCACCATCACCGATACCTACTCACTGCAATTGAATATCACTGGCACACTCCTCATCAGCACGACAGGCAAGATAGACGTGTCAGCGCGGGGCTACCTGGCGGGGCGCACGCTGGGCAACACCACTGTCGGCGGGGCAACAGTGGGGGCTGGTGGGAGTTACGGAGGGCTGGGGCACAGTGCCACCTATG
>DAOSNS010000001.1:237108-276368 GCA_035373625.1 Anaerolineae bacterium
GCAACAGTGGGGGCTGGTGGGAGTTACGGAGGGCTGGGGCACAGTGCCACCTATGACGGCGACGGCCAACCCAACACAACCTACGGCGACTATCGCAATCCCAACGAGCTGGGGTCGGGGCGCGGGCCGGGCTGGGGCTATGCCGGGGCAGGCGCTGGCGGTGGGCTGGCGCGCATCACGGCCGGAACAGCCATCATCGAAGGCAGCCTGCTGGCCAATGGCGAAAATGGCCGGTGCGATCACTTTCGAGATGCGGCCGGCAGCGGGGGAGGCATCTTGCTCAATGTGGGGGTGCTTTCCGGCAACGGCCTCATCGCCGCCAACGGCGGCAACGGCATCTGCAACGGCGGCGCCGGCGGCGGCGGGCGCGTCGCCGTGTACTATTGGGATAATATAACGTTCCTCTCTGCAAAGGTGACGACCAATGGCGGCACAGGCGGCGCTGGCCCCGGGCAGCCTGGCAGTGTGTATATTTCCAATGCACCCTACTTTATATGGTCGAGGCCAGTAGATGCTTTATTCTACGACACCGAGCGGCTCGAATGGGCGGCGCTGGGCATCAACCCGGTCAGCGCCACGGTGAACATTGCAGCGTTCAACGCCGGGCAACCTTATCCGCTCGGCGCGGGTCTTGCGCCGCTCGGCGACAGCCTCGATTGGGACACCACCTCCGTCCCCGATGGCCAGTACGAACTGCGCGCCACGTTCTACAAGCTGGACGGCCAGGTTATCGGCCAGGCCACGCGCAATGTGCTTGTCAACAACTCGGTCGCCTGGCACGGCGGCCGGCTGAGCGCCGACGAGACGTGGACGGCGGACCGTGTGCACGTGGTCGAAGCGCCCCTCAACCTGGCGACAGGCATCACGTTGACAATCCAGGCCGGCGCGGTGGTCAAGTTCGCGGCTGGGACGAGCCTGGTGGTAGAGGACAACGCCATCTTGAACGCGCAGGCTGTGGCAGACGCGCCCATCATCCTCACCTCGCTGGCCGATGACACAGCCGGCGGCGACACCAACCTGGACGGCAATCAAACGCTGCCCGTCCCCGGCGACTGGAATGGCCTGAGCGTTCAGGGCACGGGTCAGGTCAATCTCAGCCCGTATGTCGTGCTGCGTTACGTCCGGCTGGCCCATTCCGGCGCGCTGGCTGGCAGCGAGACGTGGCAGGCTACCTTTGTCCACGAAATTACCGGCGACGTCACCATCCCCAGCGGTGCGACGCTGACCATCCAGCCGGGCGCGGTGGTCAAGTTCGGCTCCAAGCTGGGCCTGACGGTGCAAGCCGGCGCGCAGTTGATCGCGCGCGGGAGCGTGGCCCAACCGGTGGTCTTTACTTCCATCCGCGACGATGCGTTCGGTGGCGACACCAACCACGACGGCGACAGCACCGCGCCCGCCGCCGGCGATTGGCGCTGGATTTACGTCGCCGGTCAGGCCAGCCTGGATCATGCCATCCTGCGTTACGGCGCCGGCACCGCCAGTGGCAACTGGGATACCACTGGTGTTATCCGCACCGTGGGCGGCGCGATTGTCAATCTCTCCAACAGCCTGATCGCCGACGCCTTTTATGAGGGGATTACTGCCTACCCTGGCGGCGATGTGACGGTCAGCAACAGCATCATCGCCCGCGCCGACCGCGGCGTGAACTCGGATGGCTCGGCGGTCGTGCGTCTGACCAACTGCACTCTGGATGCCAACCGCATTGGCGTATGGGGCCACAGTGGACATCTGGAGGTCCAAAACACCGTCATCGCTAACAGCCTGGAAGCAGGCTTTGACAATGTACTCAACTCGCCTTTTGTGTTCCGCTATAACAATGTCTGGTCAACGACCGGCGCCAATTACGTGCGCGTGGCCGACCAGACCGGCTTGAACGGCAACGTCTCGGTGGATCCGCAGTTCAAAGACGCCGCTGGTGGCAACTATCGCCTACGCTACGTCAGTCCGATGATTGACGCGGCGGATGGCGCCGTCGCCCCGGCGACCGACATCATGGGCGCGCCGCGCTACGACGATCCGCGCACGCCCAATACCGGCGTCGCCGCGCCGGGCGGCGCGTTTGCCGATATGGGCGCCTACGAATTTGTCGAGACAGCGCAATCCAACCTTGACCTGGTGGTGGGCTCGGTCGTTGGGCCGCTCCAGGTGACGGCCATGCAGCAAGTGCAGGTGATGTGGACGGTGCGCAACATCGGCGCGCAGACCATCGCCGACACCTGGCGCGACGCGCTGGCGCTGGTGGGTCCCGATGGCACGGCGCTGGAAGCAGGCGAGTTTGTCTCTGGCGCCACGCTGGGTCCGAACCAGACGGCGACCTTTAGCGCCACCGTGCGCGTCCCCGGCGGGACCGAAGGCGACTATCGCTGGCAGGTGCGCGTCAACAGCCGCGGCGACGTGTTCGAGGGGCAGAACTGGGGCAACAATACCGGCCAATCGGCCGGCGTCGTGAGGCTGTCTGTGCCGGAGCTGGCCGTGGGCCAGTCGCTGCCGGGCACGTTCAACAAACAGGGCGAAGCGCTCATCTACAAGCTCCGGCCAGCCTTGGGCCAAGACGTGTTGATCCAGCTCGATCGCTCCGACAGTGCTGGCTGGACGCAGCTCTATATTGGCCGGGGCCAGGCGCCCACCACGCAGCAGTTTTACGCCCGCAGCGCCCAGTGGAACCAACCGGACGCCGGCGTGGTCATCAACAACGCTGATGGTGGGCTGTACTATGTGCTGGCCCTGGCGCAAGCATTGCCCAACGGCCCGGCCACCTGGCAACTGACGGCGTCTGAAGCAGTGTTTGCGCTCAACTCGCTCGATCTGGCGCGCGGCAGCAACCTGGGCCGCGTGACGGTCGGCCTGAACGGCGTTGGCTTTCGCCCCGGCATGCAAGTCCACCTAGTGCAGGGCGGCGTCACGCGCGCGGCAGACAGCGTGAGCGTGGCCGATTCGACCCTGGCTTACGCCACGTTCGACTTGCAGGGGTTGGCGGCGGGGCAATACGACGTCCGCGTGAGCGTGGAGGGGGCCAGCCAGACACTCACCAGCGCGTTCGGCGTGATCGAGGGCGGCAGCAGGCAATTCAAGACGCACATCCTGATGCCCGATAACATCCGGGCTGGGCGCGACTTTGTGGCCTGGATCGAGTACACGAACCTGGGCGATGTAGACCTGTACGCGCCCCTGGTGCTGGTCGAAAGTCCGACAGGCTGTCAACTACGGCTGGACAAGGCGGTCACGCTGACCGGCGCCAGCCTCTTGTTCCAGGCAGTGAGCATGGACGGGCCGGCCGGCATCTTGCGGCCGGGGCAGAGCGGCCGCGTCGCGGTGTACGTGCGGGCCGTGCAGGGCCTCAATACTCTCAACACATCCTATACGCTGGAGGATTACACGCGCGTTATGGACTGGGAACAGATCAAGGCGCAGGTCAAGCCCACAATGGCGGAGCCCGACTGGGACACGGCCTGGAACGCTGTCATCCAGGGCGTCGGTACGAGCTGGGGTGACTATGTCAAGGTGCTGGCCCGCGCCGCGACGCTCTACAGCGTGCGAACGGGCAGCCGCACTCACGACCCGGCGACCCATCTCAGCTATGCCATCCTGGACAAGTTGGTGGATCTGCGCACCGTCCTGTCGGGCTATGTGTACTTGAACGACGTGCTGCATCCACTGGGCGGCGTGAGCGTGACAGCCGCCGGCCCAACGACCGGCACGCTTGGCAGTGCGGTCTCGACGGCGGATGGGCTGGTGCGCTTCACCGGTCTGGCCGCCGTCAGTTACACCTTGCAGTTCGGGGCTTACCTGCCGCCGGCGGACCGGCGTCCGGTCACGGTCACGCTTGGGCCGACTGCGCCGTACACGTGGATCGTCATGTGGGGAGGGCAGATCGGCGGGCGCGTCATCACCCCACCCGATTTCGACCTGGCCGGCGGCGAATACAGCGTCACGGCGATGGATGCCGAGGGCAACATTCACCAGGGCGCGCTCGACGCGCAGGGCGGCTACAAGATCGATGGGTTGGCGGAGGGCGTCTACACGCTCCGCTTTGCCGACACCAGCCTCGTTCCGGTGCAGATGGCGGGCGTTCAGGTACGCGAAGGGCAGACCACGCATGCACCTGACCTCGTCGCCGTCGCCGGCGGCTCGATCGCAGGCACGGTGCGGCAGAGCGACACGGGCGCTCCACTGGTGGGAGTGCACGTCTGGGTGAGCGACGGGAGCTACGAGTCGCGTGTTGCGACGAGTGACGAGCAGGGCCACTATCGGCTCGACGGCGTGCTGCCCGGCATCCGCTCGGTCACGGCCGCCGCGGCCGACCGGGTGACGCAGGTCATCACGGACGTGGCCGTTTCGGCCAACGCGCTGACGGCCGGCGTGGACATGACGTTGGCGACCGGCGCCACGCTGCAAGGCGTGATCTACGCCCAGGGCGCTCCTCTGGACAACGTCGTCGTCAGCCTGCTGGCGGGTGAGAAACGCGTGGGGCTTGGCATAAGCGGTCCGGCGGGCGAATACAGCATCGGCAAGTTAGCGGGCGGCACGTACACGCTGGAGCTCGCGCACACGCAGTATCCTGTGTTCACCAGCACGCTGGCGCTGGTCGCCGGCCAGACGCTGCTTTACAACGTGACACTGACACCCACGGCCATGATCTCTGGCGTCGTCCGCACGACGGCCGGCCGGC
This sequence comes from Anaerolineae bacterium, assembly GCA_035373625.1. Lineage (GTDB taxonomy): Bacteria > Chloroflexota > Anaerolineae > B4-G1 > SLSP01 > DSWT01. The sequence continues at coordinate 241,778 of DAOSNS010000001.1, forward strand.
CGCTTGAAAACGTTTTGCTCAACTTGCGCCGCCCGGATGGCGCGACCGACTATGTGCTCACGAACAAGCGCGGCTTGTTCAGCTTCTCGCGTCTCTACACGGGCACGCATCGCTTGATGCTGGACGATGGTTCGCACCGGCGAGAGGTGAACATCCCCGGCATTCCCGCCAGCCTGGACGCCAGCCTGATCGTCACCGGCGGTTCGATTCGCGGCCGGCTGCTGGCGGCCGAAGGCAGCACACCCATCAGCGACGTGCTGGTCTCGCTGGCAGGTTACAACCAGGTCGCGCTGATCGCCCTGAGCCAGGAGGATGGCGTCTTTACCTTCTCGCCCGTCAGCCCTGGCGTCTACACGCTGACGTTCAACAGCGCCCAGGCCTGGTTCCCCAGCCTGCCGGACGTCACGGTCACGGACGGCCAACAGACCGAGCTGGGCGATATCCGGGCCGGCTCGGCCAGGCTGGATCTCAGCTTCTACGATCTCGCCGCCAGCCAGCTCATCACCGGCGGCGGGCTGGTCATACTCGGGCGCCCCGATCTGCCGCAGCCGCTCGTGGAAGGACGGATCATCACGGTGCCCACGTCGGGAGCCGTCTCGATCTCTGGCCTTACGCCAGGCGTGTACCGGCTGAGCAGCGTGTTCGCGGGCAAAGCCACCCACCAGGTGCTCGTCACGGTGAACGCCGGCGCGAACGCGCTGCGTCTGAACCTGGACGTGCCGGCGACGCTCGCCGGGCAAGTCACGGACAGCTATGGGACGCCGCTGCGCGACGTCCAGCTCACGGTCTACGACCCGGCGCAGCCGGCCATTCGCTGGCAAGTCCTCAGCGGCGACGGCGGCGCATTCGAGTTTCCGACGCTGCCGCCGGGTACCTACAAGCTGGCGGCGGCCGACCTGCGCGAGGACACGCTCGGCCTCCCCTGCGGCCCCGTGGAGTATCCCGCTTTTAGCCTGGCGGCCGGCGCCGTCCTGGTGCGCAACGTCGCGCTGCCGGTCTCGACCATTTCCGTCTCTGGCCGCATCCAGGACGAAACGGGCAGCGCGCCGGCTTTTGCGCAGGTAGCGGCCTACTCGGCCGAAGGCATCCAGGTAGCCCTGGCGCAGGCGGACGGCGATGGCTATTACACGCTGCGCAGCCTGGCGCCGGGCACGTTCGAGCTGCGCGCCAACGCGGTGGACTTTGCCGTCGCGCCGCGCGCCATCACGCTGACCGCCGGCGAAACGCGCGGCGACGTCGACCTGGCGGCACGCTGGGCCGGGCTGTCGGGCGTGCTGAGCCAGGAGGCTGGCGCGGCGCGCTTGAGCCTGCTGCTTGCGCCGCAGGCCCCACAGGTCGAGTGGGGGGACACCACGTGGTGGAGCGAGACGGCAGCATTCAACAACGCCTGGGCGATCAGGATCACCCAATGGTTGCGCGACGCATTGGGCGCGCCCAAGGCCAAGCCGCGGGTTCAAAGCCGCCCGCCGCACTACGACCCTGACTGCCCACATGGGATGGAGTACTGGGCCATAGCCATCAAATACCAACGGGCAGCCGATGGTTTCTACGATGGCTGGGTGAAACGTTGGGACGGTTACATGCAAGAATTGGGAGGGAATGTGGGCTTGACCGCCATCCATACCCTCAAGCTGCTGTCGAACTTTCTGAGTGTGACCGAGTTCACTCCGGGACCCGCCAGCGCCAGTTACAACAGCGTCCGGGCGCAATTGCAATCCGAGCTTCAAGCGGCACGCGACCCGCGCAGCATCGCCATGCTGGAACAACAGATTGACCGCCTTGATAACACGCACATGCAACTGGTTCAAAGCACCCTGGCGCGCGATACCGCGACAGCACGCTATGGCGGCAAGGTGGTCAAAGCCAGCCTCACGTTGATGAAAAAACTCCAGGATCCGCGTTTGTTCAAGGACCCGTCCACACTGGCGAGTTTCTCGTCCGAGCTGGTCGACTACAGCCTGATGATCGCTGGACTGCTTAATACACCCTATTCCCGCCAGGCGGGGATATTGAACGATACGCTGAAAACGCTGCAAGCCTCCATTCAAACCTGGATTGACACCACGGCCAGCCTGCGGGATCTCAAGAATGCCGAGGCAGACTACAACAACGCGCAGCACATGGCGCATTTCTACGCCGGCCTGGCCAGCGACGCTTTCGAAAAATGCTGGGAAGACGAGTGCAACAAGCCCAAGGAACCTCCCAAGCCCGACGAGCGCAACAAGGACGACTCGGCCAGCAAGCCTGACAAGCGCTCCGGCGACCCCAACGACAAGGCCACCATTGGCGTGGGCGCGCCGGGCTATGTGCTGGCCGGCACGCGGCTGGTCTACACCATCCACTTTGAGAACGTGCCCACCGCCACCGCGCCGGCGCAACAGGTGGTCATCACCGACGTGTTGAGCGCCAACCTGGACTGGTCCACCTTCGAGCTGCTGGGGATCGGCTTCAACAATACGACGGTCAATGTGCCATCCGGCTTGCAGTTCTTGAGCGGCGAGGCGAGCGTGTCAAGCGACCCCAACCCCGTGCGCGTGACCGCCTCGATCAATGCGCAAACGGGCGTGGTGCGGTGGGACATGCGTACCATGGACCGGGTGACGGGTGACTGGCCCGAGGACCCGCTGGCCGGCTTCCTGCCGCCCAACGATGACACCCATCGCGGCGAGGGCTATGTGATGTTCACCATCCGCCCGCGCGCCGACCTGGCTCACGGCGCGGTCATCACCGACCAGGCGCGCATCGTGTTCGACGTGAACGAACCAATAGACACCAACGTCGTCACCAATACGCTTGATCTTCTGCCGCCCGTCAGCCGGGTAGAGCCGCTGTCGCCTACCGTCACGTCACCCTTTGTCATCACGTGGAGCGGCAGTGACAGCGGCGCCGGCGTCCGCGCTTACGATATCTATGTAGCGACGGATGATGGTCCCTTTGTCCTCTGGCAAGCGGACATCACGACGACGCAGGCCGTCTTTATCGGCGAGATCGGCCATCACTATGCTTTCTACAGCATAGCGACCGACTATGTGGGGCATCGTGAGGCGGCGCCCGAGCAACCCGACGCCGTCACCACCGTCGTCGAAGCAGAAACTCTAAAGCGCATCTTTTTGCCGCTGGTGATGCGCAATCACTAATCTGCCGACATAGAGCAATCCCCGGCTTCTGTTGGAGGCCGGGGATTGCTGTTGTGAGTGGTAAGGGCTTTTGTCACGATGGGACATGGATGCTTCCTCATCGTAGCACAGGATTAATCCTGTGCTACGGCCTTACGGACGCACCCCCACCTCATCCAGCGCAACGACACCTGCGGCACTACGGTCAAAGATCAGGCGCACCTCGGCCAACTCTGTCAGACGAAAGGCCGGGTTGACAACAGCAAAATCGGCCAGTGGGAATTCGTAATGCTGCCACACTGGTTCAGACGCCGGAAAGGGCGACATCCAGCCAGCCTTGCCCAGGTGTCCGGTCAGGCGCGAGGAGAGCGGCGCAACGTGGCTCAATGGCAGGCGCGACGCCGCGCCCGCGTTGTCTATCACCTCCACCGTCAGGTCAATGGGCGCAGCGGCGTGGCAGGTTCCAAGCTAAGCAATCGCTCGTACACCTCGCGCGTAGCGGGGCCGGGTTCCACGCCCAATTCGCGTTGCAGGGTGGTGGCGCAGACGTGGTAGGTGCGCAGGGCGGCAGCGCGGTCACCGCTCAGAGCGTGCAGGCGCATCAGATGGCGGTGGGCCGCTTCGTGCAGCGGATCGTGTTGGAGCAAGCGTTGGGCGTAGCCGATGGCGGTCCGATAGTCGCGTTCGTCTTCCAGCAGGGCGATCAACCGCTCGGTGGCCTCCACAAACGTCTGCTGCAACCGCTCGCGCTCGGGCAGAATCCAATCGTCGTAGCAGCTCGGCAGCAGGTCTCCCCGGTAGAGGGCGACGGCATCACACAGGGCTTTGGAGGCAGCGGCCTGGCTAACCGCGTTTTTGAACTCGGCCACGTCGAGCGTAAAGGGAGCATCCGGTCGCCACTGCACGGTGTGGGTATCCGCGCACAGAAAGCAGTCGGCGTCGGGCAGGGCCTGGCGCAGTTGATGGAACAGTTTGCGCAGGTTGGTATGCGCTTGCGATTCTGTCGAATCCGGCCAGAACTGGAAGGCAAGATGGTAGCGGGGGTGGGGCGCGTCGCGGTGCAGCACGAGGTAGGCCAGCAGCGATTGCAAGCGGGCCGTGTTGACGGTCGTCACGGGCCGGTCGCCGTAGACCAGATTGAACTCGCCCAAAAAGCGGATGTGCAGGATTGCCAAGGATACCCCTCCTGCAGTTCAAATCTGCCGGAACTAAACTCTGGCGAAACGGTAGCGTTCGGCGCACTCTGAAGCTACGGGGCATCCACAGTCTACCACAAAACGCCTCTCCACGCAACGGAGCGCCATTGTAGCACAGGATTAATCCTGTGCTACAGTGCGCTGCTGGAGAACATCGCCACGGGCGAGCGCGTGGACGAAATCTACCGCCGCTTTGACCGCGACATCAACGGCCCTTACGATGAGACGCGGCAATGGGCCATCGCCGACACGCTCCAGTGTGGAAACGCACACCTATTCTACCGTCGGTCTTGAGGCTGAGACAGGAAAACCAAAGAGGGCGCAAGGATGGAATCCCCTTGCGCCTTTTGTATTTTTGAATTATATTTTTAATAGTTGCAATACAGCCCCGGTCATGAAAATGATCGCAGGACTATCTGACCAACGACTACCCGACTAACGACTATCCGACTAACGACTACCCGACTAACGACTAGAGGATACCCACGGTCAGATGATCTTTATGCGCAAAACGCCCTGGGACAAATACACGGGCGGATTTGATTACCGGGCCATTCTGCGCGATTTGTTGCCGCGTTTACCTTCCACCGCGCAGGTGAATCAAAAAGTGCGAGACTTTGTGGAGACAGGACGCTATTGAATCTGGAGGAGTGCCATGAATCGTAACACACGCTATCTTATCATCGGGTTGTCCCTTTTTGCCGGGCTATTCCTGGCGCTGGCGGTCGTGCTGACCGCGCCCCGCTCCGTCCGGGCTGCCGGTACGGTGCGCTACGCCAAACCGAACGGGCTGACCACCGGCAACTGCGACAGTTGGCCCACCGCCTGCACGCTGCAGCGCGCGCTGGCTGTAGCGGTGAGCGGCGACGAAATCTGGGTGCAGGCGGGCGTGCACTATCCCGGCGCGGCCCGCACCGATTCCTTCGCCCTGAAGACCGGCGTGGCCCTCTACGGCGGTTTTGCCGGGACGGAATCCAGCCGCGACGCGCGCAACTGGCAGGTCAACCGCACCATCCTCAGCGGCGACATTGACCAGAACGACATCACCGACGGGGGCGTGGTGACCAGCACGGCCAACATCGTGGGCGCCAACGCCTACCACGTCATCAATAACACCAATGTCATCAGCGCCGTGCTGGACGGTTTTATCATCACCGCCGGGCAGGCCAACGGCACTTTTCCTCACAATCGCGGCGGCGGGATGTACAATCAGGCAAGTCACCCAACACTGAGGAATGTGACCTTTAGCGGCAATTCGGCTGCTGCCTACGGCGGCGGGATGGCCAACTTTACCAGCAACCCCGCGCTGACGAATGTGATCCTGGACGGTAACTCGGCCGGCAATGGGGCGGGCATGTACAACGAGCGAAGCAGCCTGACCCTGGTGAACGTGGTTTTGAGTCACAACACAGCGATTACCGATTGCGGTGGGATGTACAACCACATCAACAGCAACGCCGTATTGACGAACGTGACCTTCAGCGGCAACGTGGCCGGTAATCGCGGCGGTGGCATGCTCAACCTCAATTCCAGCAATCCCACGCTGGCGAACGTCGTTCTGTGGGGCAACAACGCACCCACCGGGCCGGAAATCTACAACGCAACCAACAGCACGCCCATTGTCTCCTACAGCGACATTCGGGGCTGTGGCGGGTCGGGGGCGTGGAATGTCGCCTGCGGCACAGATGGGGGGCACAATCTCGACGCCGATCCGCGCTTTGTGGACGCTGTGAGCGGCAACCTGCGCCTGGACTCCACCTCGCCAGCCATTGACGCGGGAAACAACGCCGCCGTGCCGGCCGGCGTCACCACCGACCTGGACGGCAAACCGCGTTTTGTGGACGTGCCATTTGTTTCCGATGCCGGCAGCGGCACGCCGCCCATTGTGGACATGGGGGCGTATGAAAGGCAGCTGGTGGCAATACACTACGCCAAACCGAACGGGCTGACCACCGGCGACTGCGACAGTTGGCCCACCGCCTGCACGCTGCAGCGCGCGCTGGCTGTAGCGGTGAGCGGCGACGAAATCTGGGTGCAGGCGGGCGTGCACTATCCCGGCGCGGCCCGCACCGATTCCTTCGCCCTGAAGACCGGCGTGGCCCTCTACGGCGGTTTTGCCGGGACGGAATCCAGCCGCGACGCGCGCAACTGGCAGGTCAACCGCACCATCCTCAGCGGCGACATTGACCAGAACGACATCACCGACGGGGGCGTGGTGACCAGCACGGCCAACATCGTGGGCGCCAACGCCTACCACGTCATCAGCAGCACCAACGTTATTAGCGCCGTGCTGGACGGCTTTATCGTCACTGCCGGGCAAGCCAACGCCACGGCCCTTCCCCACAGCGCTGGCGGTGGGATGTACAATCGTACCAGCAGCCCTACGTTGATGAACATGACCTTCAGCGGCAACTCGGCAGATATTGGCGGCGGGATGCTCAACCGCAATTCCAGCAATCCGGCCCTGACGAACGTGACCTTCAGCGGCAACTCGGCAAATGCTGGCGGCGGGATGTTCAACTATACCAGCAGCCCTACGTTGACGAACGTGACCTTCAGCGGCAACTCGGCAAATGCTGGCGGCGGGATGTACAACTATACCAGCAGCCCTACGTTGACGAACGTGACCTTCAGCGGCAACTCGGCGGAAGGCGGCGGGGGGATGTACAATTTCGGCAGCAGCCCTACGCTGACGGATGTGACCTTCAGCGGCAATTCGGCTACCGCCTACGGCGGCGGGATGTTAAACCATACCAGCAGCAGCCCTACGCTGACGGATGTGACCTTCAGCGGCAACTCGGCACATACTGGCGGTGGGATGTACAACTATACCAGCAGCCCTACGTTGACGAACGTGACCTTCAGCGGCAATTCGGCTACCGCCTACGGCGGCGGGATGTACAACCTCGATTCCAGCAATTCCACGCTGGCGAATGTGATCCTGGACGGCAATTCGGCCGGCAACGGTGCCGGCATATACAACGAGCGAAGCAGCCTGACCCTGGTGAACGTGGTCTTGAGCCACAACACGGCGATTACCGATTGCGGTGGGATGTACAACCACATCAACAGCAACGCTGTATTGACGAACGTGACCTTCAGCGACAACGTGGCCGGTAATAAAGGCGGCGGGATGTACAACTATACCAGCAGCCCTACGTTGACGAACGTGACCTTCAGCGGCAATTCGGCTGCTGCCTACGGCGGCGGGATGGCCAACTTTACCAGCAATCCCACGCTGACGGATGTGATCCTGGACGGCAATTCGGCCGGCAACGGTGCCGGCATGTACAACGAGCGAAGCAGCCCGACCCTGGTGAACGTGGTCTTGAGCCACAACACAGCGATTACCGATTGCGGTGGGATGTACAACCACATCAACAGCAACGCTGTATTGACGAACGTGACCTTCAGCGACAACGTGGCCGGTAATAAAGGCGGTGGGATGTACAACTATACCAGCAGCCCTACGTTGACGAACGTGACCTTCAGCGGCAATTCGGCTACCGCCTACGGCGGCGGGATGTACAACTTTTCCAGTAACCCCGCGTTGGCGAATGTGATCCTGGACGGCAATTCGGCCAGCAACGGTGCCGGCATGTACAACGAGCGAAGCAGCCTGACCCTGGTGAACGTGGTCTTGAGCCGCAACACAGCGATTACCGATTGCGGTGGGATGTACAACCACATCAACAGCAACGCTGTATTGACGAACGTGACCTTCAGCGGCAACGTGGCCGGCAATCGCGGCGGTGGCATGCTCAACGTTAATTCCAGCAATCCCACACTGGCGAATGTTATCCTGTGGGGCAACAGCGCACCCACCGGGCCGGAAATCTACAACATCAGCAGCACGCCGGTCATCGCCTACAGCGACATTCGGGGCTGTGGCGGGTCGGGGGCGTGGAATGTCGCCTGCGGCACAGATGGGGGGCACAATCTCGACGCCGATCCGCGCTTTGTGGACGCTGTGAGCGGCAACCTGCGCCTGGACTCCACCTCGCCAGCCATTGACGCGGGAAACAACGCCGCCGTGCCGGCCGGCGTCACCACCGACCTGGACGGCAAACCGCGTTTTGTGGACGTGCCATTTGTTTCCGATGCCGGCAGCGGCACGCCGCCCATCGTGGACATGGGGGCCTATGAGGCCCAGTACCGCTTCCGGGTGTTCCTGCCGTTGGTGATCAGAAACAAGCCGTGAAAAACGACGCCGGACGAATCTTTGTGCCCCGCAGTCTGCTTCTCGGCATTGATAGCAGCACGACCGCGTGCAAAGCCGTCATTTGGGACATGCATGGCGCGGCCCTCGCCGCGGGCCGCGCCACATTGCCGCTGCTGATGCCGCGCCCCACCTGGCACGAGCAGCCCGCCGAAGCATGGTGGGAGGCATGTGTACAGGCGATTCGTGCAGCGGTTGCTGACGTAACTACCTCGCGCATCGCTGCCTTGTGCATCTCGCCCCAGCGTGAGACATTTGTGCCCGTGGATGAGGCCGGCGCGCCTTTGCGTCCCGCCATTGTGTGGATGGACGAACGTGCCCATGATCTGCTGCCCGTCATCGCACAAGCGTATGGCGCGGAACGCATCCATCGTGAAACCGGCAAGCCGCTCTCCGGCAATCTTACGCTTAGTAAAGTCGCCTGGCTGCGTGAGCACGAACCCGATGTTTTTGTGCGCACGGCGAAGTATATGGACGTCGCCGCGTTCCTCATCTATAAACTGACCGGCCATACGCGCACGGGATGGGGGTGCGCCGATCCCACCGGCCTGTTCGACATGCGTGCCAACCGCTGGGATGTTGACCTGCTGACTTACCTCGGCGTGGACGTAGCGCAGATGCCGGAAGTTTATCCGCCCGGCGCGGTGGTGGGGACGGTGACACCCGAAGCTGCCGCGCTGACCGGCTTGCCCGTCGGTTTGCCTGTTGTGGCAGGCGTCGGCGATGGGCAGGCGGGTGGCCTGGGGGTGGGGATTACGCAATCGGGACAGGCGTATCTCAGTCTGGGCACGTCTGTGGTTTCGGGGACACACGCGGATGTCTATGTGACCGACCGCGCCTTCCGCACGATGGTCAGCGCCGTCCCCGGCAGCTATAGTCTGGAGACGGTGCTCCTCGGCGGCGCGTACACGATTTCATGGTTTGTGGAGAAGATAGTAGAATCGGTGAATCGGCGAATGGGTGAATCGCGCATCACGCATCACGAATTGCGCGTTGAGGATCAGTATGACGCAGCGATTGCCGATATTCCACCTGGCGCAGAGGGATTGATCCTCGTTCCTTATTGGAATTCGGCGATGAATCCGTATTGGGATGCGACAGCGAGTGGGATTGTGGTGGGGTGGCGCGGTATCCACACGCGGGCACACCTGTACCGGGCGATTCTGGAAGGGATTGCCTTTGAGCAGCGGTTGCATACGGAAGGCGTCGAGGCGGCACTCGGACAACCCGTGGAAAGTTACGTGGCTATGGGCGGCGGCGCGCAGAGTGACCGCTGGCTTCAGATCATCGCGGATGTGACGGGCAAGCCCGTCTATCGCACTGCCGTGGCCGACGCGGCAGCCCTCGGCGCGGGCATCCTGGCAGCGGTCGGCGTGGGCTTATTCCCCGATGTGCGTGCCGCGGCGCAGGCCATGACGCGCATCACGCCGCAGTCGTTCGTGCCCGATGAGAGGCGGCACACCTTCTACTCGCAATTGTATGCAGAGGTCTATCGCGCGCTATTTCCTGCCGTGCAACCCTATCTCCAGCGGCTCACGGCTTTGGCCGAACTTGCCACACCGCGCCCGACTATCTGACTAACAACGACAAGACTATTTTGGGAGGTTATGACGATGACCAGAACTATTCAGAGTGTAATTGACGCCATCCTTCGAGAAATTCCCGGCGCGCCGCTGGCGGACACCGTAGACACATTCAAGTCCGGCGATCCGACGCAGCCCGTGACCGGCATTGTGACGACCTTTCTCGCCAGTTATGCGGTGATCCAACGTGCAGTGGAATTGGGCGCGAATCTCATCATCACCCACGAACCGACGTTTTACAATCATCTGGACGAGACCGGGTGGCTGGCGAACGATCCCATCTATCGGGCAAAGCGCGCCTTGCTGGATGAGCACGGTATCGTTGTGTGGCGTTTTCACGATCACTGGCACATGCACCAACCGGATGGTATCATGATCGGCGTTGCGCGGGCGCTGGGCTGGGAAGCGTGTCTGCCCGACGCTTCGATACCTCTGTTCACCTTGCCGGAAACTACCGTGGACGCCCTGGCGGCGGAACTGAAGGCAAAGTTGGGTATTACCGCTGTGCGGCTGGTGGGCAACCCGGCGATGTCATGCCGTCGCGTTGGGGTGATGGTGGGCGCAGCCGGTGGCACGTGGCAGATCGGTTTTATGAGTGGGCAAGAAATGGACGTGCTTGTGACCGGCGAGATCCATGAATGGGAAACCTGCGAATACGTGCGTGATGCGATTGCCCAGGGACGCAGGTTGGCGCTTATCGTCATCGGCCACGCCAACAGTGAGGAGCCGGGGATGGCCTATCTCGTCGAATGGCTACGTGCGCGCGTCCCCGATGTGCCGATTACGCATGTCCCGGTCGGCGATCCATTCCGGTTTGTGTAGAAGTCGGTTTCGACCGGGCGTGCTTCAGCTTCTATTTATGTTGGCTCCAGGGGGAACGCGAGTTCCCCGTTTTTTAGCCGATAGCCTTTGCTGTCATGCTTGCTTCGCGGGGAACGCCAGTTCCCCGTTTTTAGCGATGAAGTCCAGGAATGATAACCCCCTGCTGATTCGCCTAATTTCTTATCGCTGGTATTATGAGGCCGGAACATCGGGGCTTCCACACCAGGAAGTGTTGAAGCGTTCCGACGGATTTTTCGATCCGTTTCGTCCGTTAAATCCATTGACACTTTCATAAGGAGACTTATCAGGTATGTCACTTCTTCACGAGGTTAAAGATCATTATAAAAACTTCGAGGTCGCCATCTACTGCACGGTCTACGATGTGCAAAAAATGGCCGATCTGGCCTGGCTGGAAGGGCGCTTTGACGTCATCAGCCGGCACGTTAAAGTCAACAAGGTCTACCTGGAGACGCACCGCGACGCGATCATCGCGCCGGAGGCGACCCTCCTGCAAGCCAAGCAATTTTTCGCCGAGCGCGGCGTGAAAACATCCGGCGGCATTACCTACACCGTCAATGAGCGCAATCGCTTTCAGACCTATTGTTACTCCAATCCGGAGCAGCGGCAAAAGGTGCGCGAGATTGCCGAATATACGGCTTCTCTGTTTGACGCCTTTATCCTCGATGACTTTTTCTTCACCAACTGCAAGTGCCCGCTGTGCATCGAGGCCAAAGGCGAGCGCAGTTGGACCGAGTTTCGTCTGGCGCAGATGACCGAGGCCGCGCAAAGCCTGGTCATCGGCCCGGCAAAGGCCGTCAACCCCAGGGTCAAGGTCACCATCAAGTATCCCAACTGGTACGAGCATTTCCAGGGCCTCGGTTTCAACCTGGAGACCGAGCCGCCGCTGTTCGACGGCATCTACACCGGCACGGAGACCCGCGACCCGGTGTTCGGCAACCAGCACTTGCAGGCATATCACGGCTATTCGATTGTGCGCTATTTCGAGAACATCAAGCCGGGCGGCAACCAGGGCGGCTGGGTAGACCCCTTCGCCTCGTTCTTCCTCGATCGCTATGCCGAGCAACTGTGGTTGACGCTGTTCGCCAAAGCGCCCGAGATCACGCTCTTTCACTTTGGCCAATTCGAGCCGCGCCCCCTCGATGCCCGGCAGCGCGCACCGTGGCAAGGGAGCGGCTCCAGCTTTGATTTCGATGCCATGCTGGCCCCGTGGCTGCAAGCCGACGGCAGTTGGCCGGAGCAAGCCTCGTTGGCCATGGCCGCCGGATACGCTTTCGAGCAGATTGATCCCGTGATCGCCGAACTCGGCAACCCGGTCGGTGTGGCGAGCTACAAGCCTTTTCACTCGCTCGGCGAGGATTTTCTGCACAGCTACCTGGGGATGCTCGGCATTCCCATTGACCTGCGCCCTGAGTTCCCCGCCGACGAGTCGTTGATCCTGCTGACCGAAACGGCCAAATTCGACCCGGACATCGTGGCCAGGATCAAAGGGCAGCTTATGGACGGCAAAACCGTCGTCGTCACCTCCGGGCTGTTCAAGGCGTTGCAGGATCGCGGTATCCGCGACATCGTTGAGCTGACCGTCACCGACCGCAAGGCCAGCGTGCAGGACTACCTGACCGGGCGGTTCCGTATGATCCACGCGGACGAAGCCGTGTTGCTACCGCACATCGATTACCTCACCAACGATTCCTGGGAAGAGATTTCCGGCAAATCGCGCACCACAGGCCATCCGCTGCTGCACTTTGCGGCCTACGGCAACAGCGCGCTCTATGTGCTCACCATCCCCGACAACCTGGACGATCTCTACAAGCTGCCGGAAGAGGTGCTCGCGCGCATCCGCCAATTGCTGTTGCGCGATCTCTACGTCCGCGTGGACGGCCCGGCGCAGGTGATGCTCTTTGTGTACGACAACAACACCTTCATCGTCCACTCCATCCTGCCGAAGGCCACCGGGGTGCGCATCATCACCGACGCCGCTGTGACCGCCATCCGCGACGTGCTGACCGGCGAGACGCTGACCGGCGCCGAAGCCATCCTCGACTGGCGCGGGCAGAGCACCGGCAAGCACAGCTTTGCCGCGACGCTCAAGCCGCGCTCGTACCGCGTGTTCCGCCTGGAAAAGTAATTCACCGCAGAGGACGCTGAGGGCGCAGAGAATTCTTTGTTAATCCCAGCGTCCTCTGCGAACTCGGCGATAAGAGGGGGATTGCGTTCATGCGTGCTAAATCATTTTTTATCCGCGACGGGCGCCTGCGCTCTGGGTGGCGCGTGCCGGTTTACCTGCTGGTGTTGGCCTTGACCTATCTGGTCGTCACCTTGCCGGTGATGATTTTCCGGCTTGATCTTCACTACGGCTATCAGCAACTGCTGCAACTGGTCGTTGTGCTCGTGGGGACGTGGGTATGTCGCCGTTTCGTGGACAAGCGGGATTGGGCCAGTTTTGGCCTGCGGCTGGATCGCCAGGGCGTGATTGACATCGGGCTGGGGCTGCTCCTGGGTGCGGCGCTGATGACCGGCATCTTTTTGCTGGAACTGGCCATGGGGTGGATCAAGGTCATCGGTTTTGCCTGGCAAACGCGGCCTCTGGGCGAGCTGATTCAATCACTCTTTTGGCGGATCGTCGTGCAGATGACGGTGGTCGCCGTCACCGAGGAAGTCGTCATGCGCGGGTATCTGCTGCCGACCCTGGAAGAGGGCCTGGGATTGCCCTGGGCGGTCGTACTCTCTTCGTCCGTGTTCGGCGTGCTGCACCTGTTCAATCCCATGGCCTACAGGTGGGCGACGTATGTCATCCCTTTCACGCTGACTATGGCCGGCGTGATGCTGGCGCTGGCGTACCTGGTGCGGCGAACGTTGTGGCTGCCGATTGCGCTGCACTTTGCCTGGAACACGTTCGAGTATGAGATTTTCGCGTTGATCGGGGCGGCGCCCAAAACGGCACGCTTTCTGGTGACCGAGATCGTTGGCCCACCGCTGTTCGTGGGCTTGCCCGATTCCGCGTTCGGCCCGGAAGTAGGACTGTTGGGCGTTCTGGCGATGTCGGCGGGCATCGTCGTTCTTTGGCGAATGTACCGCCGCACGCTTTTGAGACAGGATTTACAGGATGAAGCCCTAACCGCGAATCACGCGAATCTGCGCTGATCTTTGAACTTTCACGTTCGCCATTTGCCATTTGCCATTCACTAATTTTTTACGGAGGAAGTGATGACTGATATGGACAAGACGTACACGCTGGCGGAATTGCGCATCCGCGACCCGTTTATCGTGCCGGACGAGGCCACGCAGACCTATTACCTGGTCGCGTCGCTGCCGGCCGGCAAGGAAGGACGCCCCGCCGTAGGGCTTTACGCCAGCACCGACTTGCAGACCTGGAGCGGCCCAACGATTGTCTTTGAGACCCCCGCCGATTTCTGGGCGCAGGGGCCGATCTGGGCGCCGGAACTGCACCGGTATAGGGGCAAATACTACCTCTTCGTCACCTTCAACACCGACGATCCCCTGCCCGAAGGCGCGCCGCTGCCGGAGGGCGAGATACCGGCCTGGTGGTCGAAATTCGTCAAGCGCGGCTCGCAGGTGCTCGTCGCCGATTCGCTTTTTGGGCCGTTCCGCCCGTTCCGCAACGCCGCGCACACCCCGCCGGAGCTGATGATCCTCGACGGCACGCTCTGGGTGGAGGACGGCGTCCCGTATATGATCTACTGCCACGAGTGGGTGCAAATCCGCGATGGCACGATTGACCTGGTGCGCCTCACCCCCGACCTCTCGGCCATCGAGGGCGAGCCGGTCACGCTCTTCAAGGGCAGCGACGCAGTCTGGACGCGCCCGGGGCTGGATCGCTACGTCACCGACGGGCCGTTCATCTACCGGATGCCCTCCGGCAAACTGCTGATGCTGTGGGCCACGCTGGGCTGGCGCGGCTATACCCAAATGATGGCCATTTCCGATTCCGGGCGCATCCACGGGCCATGGCGGCAATACCCCCGTCCACTTTTTATGGAGGACGGCGGGCATGGGATGATCTTTCACCGCTTTGACGGCACGCCCATGCTCACGCTGCATCATCCCAACCACCCGCCGCACGAACGCCCGCTCATCTTCGAGCTGGAACCCGACGGCGACGCCTTGGCCATCGTCCGCAAACCGCCCACGGGCTATCCCTTCACCGATCCCACGCTGCCGACCGAAGAACGTATTGACAACCTCCTCTCGTTGATGACGTGCGAGGAAAAAATCGCCTGCCTGGGCACCGAACCGAACGTCCCACGCCTGGGCGTTTGGGGAACAGGCCACGTCGAGGGGTTGCACGGCCTGGCCATGGGCGGGCCGGGCGGCTGGGGCCGTCCGGCGCCTGTGCCGACGACGCAATTCCCGCAGGCGATCGGCCTCGGCGAGACGTGGGACCCCGATCTCGTGCAGCAGGCCGCCGCCGTCGAGGGCTACGAGACACGCTACATGGCGCAGAGCAAGCGCTTTCGGCGCGGCGGGCTGGTGGTGCGCGCGCCCAACGCCGACCTGGGCCGCGACATCCGCTGGGGTCGCACCGAGGAGTGTTACGGCGAGGACCCCTTTTTCAACGGGACGCTGGTGACGGCCTTTGTCAAGGGCTTGCAAGGCGACCATCCCCGCTACTGGCAGACGGCATCGTTGCTCAAGCACTTTTTGGCCAACAGCAACGAGGATGAACGCGAGTCCTCTTCTTCCGACTTTGACCAGCGGCTTTTCCGCGAATATTATTCCGTCCCCTTCCGTATGGGCATTATGGAGGGAGGCGCACGGGCTTTTATGGCCGCCTACAACGCCTACAACGGCATTCCTTGTACCGTGCATCCTGTGCTCAAAGAGATCGCCATCAAAGAGTGGGGGCAGGACGGCATCATTTGCACCGATGGAGGGGCGTTCACCCTTTTGGTGCGGGGACACCACTATTATCCCGACCTGGAAATGGCTGCCGAGGCGGTCATCAAATCGGGCATCAACCAGTTTCTGGATCGTTACCGCGAGGATGTGCGGGCTGCGCTGGCCCATGGTCGCCTTACCGAAGCCGACCTCGACACAGTGTTGCGCGGCGTTTTCCGGGTGATGATCAAACTCGGCCTGTTCGATCCGCCGGAGATGGTGCCGTACAGCACGATTGGCAGCGAACCCGAACTGCCCTGGGAGAGCGAAAAGCACAAGGCACTCGCCCGGCTGGTGACGCAGAAATCCATCGTCCTGCTGAAAAACGAAGGCAAGCTGCTTCCGCTGGACAAGGGTGCGCTCAAGACCATCGCCGTCATCGGCCCGCGTGCCGACCAGGTGCTGCTGGATTGGTACAGCGGCGATCCGCCCTACGCCATGACCGCGCTGGCAGGCATCCGTGCCAAAGTGGGAGACGCCGTGCGTGTGATTTACGCGAAGGATAACGAGAATGACGCCGCCGTCAATGCCGCGCGCGAAGCGGACGTCGCCATCGTCTGCGTGGGCAACCATCCCACCGGCGACGCGGGCTGGGCGCAGTGCCCCACGCCGAGCGACGGCAAGGAGGCCGTGGACCGTCGCGCCATCGTCCTGGAGCAAGAGGAACTGATCAAGCAGGTCTACCGCGCCAACCCGAACACCGTCGTCGTGCTCATCAGCAGCTTCCCCTTTGCCATCGTCTGGACGCAGCGCCACGTGCCGGCCATCGTCCACATGACGCACAACAGCCAGGAGTTGGGCAACGCGCTGGCCGACGTGCTCTTTGGCGACGTCAACCCCGGCGGGCGGCTGGTGCAGACGTGGCCGCGCAGCATCGAGCAGTTGCCGCCGCGCCTGGATTACAATATCCGCAACGGGCGGACGTACATGTACTTCAAGGGCGAGCCGCTCTACCCGTTCGGCTTTGGGCTGAGCTACACCACCTTCGCCTACAGCAACCTGCGCCTGAGCGCCGCGCACCTTCCGGCGGACGGCGAAATCATCGTGAGCCTGGATGTGACCAACACCGGCGACCGCGCGGGCGACGAGGTGGTACAACTCTACGTGCGTTATCTGCACTCGACGGTAGAACGTCCCAAGAAGGAACTACGGGGCTTTAAGCGCATCACCCTGCAACCCGGCGAGACGCAGACCGTCACGCTTCCGCTCAAGGCCACATCGCTCGCCTACTGGGAAGTCGAACGTCAACGCTGGGTCGTCGAACCCGTCACCGTCCACCTCATGCTCGGCAGCTCCTCCGCCGACACCCGCCTGGACGCAATTTTGAGAGTGGGAGTAGGGAGTACGGAGTAAGGGCCGGCAGATTCCTGCCCCGTACTCCATACTTCTTACTCCAGGAGGTTTTTTATTGACACAACATCGTATCGCCCGCCGCGCGGTGGTGACGCGGCACAACGTCATCCTTACGCGCGCCGATCCGTTGACGCCGTTGAGCGTGGGCAACGGCAGATTTGCCTTCACCGCCGACATCACCGGGCTGCAAACCTTCCCCGATTTCCACGCGCGAGGAATGTCGCTGGGGACGCACGCGGAGTGGGGGTGGCACAGCCTGCCCAATCCGGCAGGCTACCGCCTGGAAGACGCGCTCGAAAACTACGTCGTGGACGGGCGCGCCGTGCCTTATCTCTCCGGGCTGGACGCCTCCGGCCATTACACCCCTGCCGCGGAATGGCTGCGCGCCAACCCGCATCGCCTGCATCTGGGACAGCTCGGCTTGCGCGTAGTCAAAACTAGCGGCGAGCCACTCGCCATCGAAGATGTCGCCTATCCGCGCCAGACGCTCGACTTGTGGGCCGGGCTGCTCGACAGCCGCTTCGAGGTGGAGGAACAGCCCGTCCACGTGCTCACCGTCTGCCACCCGGAGCGGGATGTGCTGGCGGTGCGGGTCACCTCGCCGCTGCTGGCGGACGGTCGCCTGGCGGTGACGCTGGCCTTTCCCTACGGCGCAGCCGAATGGGGCAACGCCGCCGATTGGACGCAGCCGGAGCGCCATCAGACGCAGGCCGCTATCCACGGCAATCAGGCGGATTTCACCCGCATCCTCGACGCCGACCGCTATTTCGTCCGGCTCACGTGCTCTGGCGCGGCGCGCGTGCAGGCCCTCTCTGCCCACGAGTACGAGATCCGGCAGACCGACGGCGGCCCGCTCGACATCGTGCTGGCCTTTGCGCCCGAACCGGTTGCCGCTCCCCTGCCCGATTTCGACGCGACGCGCGCGGCGGCGGCCCGCCATTGGGCGGCGTTCTGGGAGAGCGGCGGCGCGCTCGATTTCTCCGACTGTACCGACCCGCGCGCCGGCGAGTTGGAGCGGCGGGTGGTGCTTTCGCAGTACCTCACCGCCGTCCACTGCGCCGGTTCGATGCCCCCGCAGGAGACCGGACTGGTCTGTAACAGTTGGTACGGCAAGGCGCACCTGGAAATGCACTGGTGGCACGCCGCTCACTTTGCGCTGTGGGATCGCCTGCCGCTGCTCGAACGCAGCCTGCCGTGGTACGAGCGCGTGCTTCCCCTGGCGCGGGAAACCGCCGCGCGGCAGGGCTATCGCGGCGCGCGTTGGCCCAAAATGGTCGGCCCCGACGGGAAAGACAGCCCCAGCGAGGTCGGCATCTTCCTGATCTGGCAGCAGCCGCATCCCATCTACCACGCCGAACTCTGCTACCGGGCGCGTCCGCAGCGGGAGACGTTGGAGCGTTACCGGCAAATCGTCTTCGAGACCGCCGAATTTATGGCGTCGTATCCGGTGTGGGACGGCGTTGGGCAGCGCTATGTCCTCGGCCCGGCGCTGATTCCAGCGCAGGAGAGTTACGCTTGCGACCGGGCGCGCAATTTGAACCCCACCTTCGAGCTGGCCTACTGGCATTGGGCGCTGGACGTGGCCCAGCGCTGGCGCGAGCGGCTCGGCCTGGGCCGCGATCCGGGGTGGGAGCGTGTGCTGCGTCACCTGGCGCGGCCCACCGTGCGCGACGGCGTCTACACGGCCATCGAAACGCCGCCGTACACCCTTCCCACCGATCACCCTTCGATGCTGGCCGCGCTCGGCGTCGTCCCGCAGACGCCGTTGATTGATCCGGCGGTCATGCGGCGCACCTTTGAGCACGTGCTGCGCACCTGGGATTGGCCGACGACCTGGGGCTGGGACTATCCCATGCTGGCGATGACGGCGGCGCGCCTGGGCATGCCGGAGCAGGCGGTGGACGCGCTGTTCCTCGACTCGCCCAAGAACCGCTACCTGGCGAACGGCCACAACTACCAGTCGCCGCGGCTGCCGCTCTACCTGCCCGGCAACGGCGGCCTGCTCACCGCCGTCGCAATGATGGCCGCCGGCTGGGACGGCGCGCCTGACCGCCCGGCCCCCGGCTTCCCCGATAACGGCGCGTGGGCGGTGCGTGTCGAGGGCTTGCGGCGGATGCCATAGGGTCAACGGATTGAACGGATTTCAACGGATTTTTTAATTTGCCATTTGCCATTTGCCATTTGCCATTTGCCATTTTCACGGAGGCGATGTGTGAAGCTCTCCGTCAGAAATTGATCTCTGCACAGGGCTGTGATGACAAGTGACCTTGAAAATCCGTCTTGAAGTGACGGATTTTCAAGGTATAATGGGAGTATGATTCACCCACGACCGCAGCTACAATGGGCTATTGAACGTGCGCTGGCGCACAGTCGCGTTGTCGCTCTCATCGGGCCACGCCAATGTGGCAAAACAACCCTCGCTCATCAATTCGTCCCCTCTGACTCGCTCAATTACTTTGATTTGGAAGACCCTGTCAGTCTGGCCCAGCTCGATCAGCCGATGACCGCCTTGCAAGGCCTGACCGGCCTGGTGGTGATTGACGAAATCCAGCGGCGCCCCGACCTCTTCCCACTCTTGCGCGTGCTTTGCGACCGCACGCCTTTGCCAGCGCGTTTCCTGATTTTGGGCAGCGCCTCGCCCGAACTGTTACGTCAGTCTTCTGAGACGCTGGCCGGACGCCTGGAGATCATCCGTATGGCCGGGTTCAGCCTGGCCTAAGTCGGCGCGGAGATGCAAATGGTGGCTCTAGTAGTTAAAAAGGCGTTGTGCGCCGCTTTTGTGTGATTTCTATGAACATCGGCTCTATTGTTCAAGTCCGCAATCGTTATTGGGTGCTGTTGCCTCATCAAGACCCTGATCTGTATCTCCTCCGCCCACTGACCGGCAGCGAGGACGAGACGCTCACCCTGCACAAAAGGCTGACCGATCTGCTCGGCTATACGCTGCCCCAAGAGCGTCCTTGCCCGGCGACGTTTCCCCTGCCCAGGCCGGAGGATGTTTCGGATGCAGTGGGCGCGCACTTGCTCTGGCAGGCTGCCCGTCTGACCCTGCGCGAGGGGGCTTCGCCGCTCCGTTCGCTGGGACGCATCTCCATTCGTCCGCGCACCTATCAGTTCGTGCCGCTGCTCATGGCGCTGCGTCTTGACCCGGCGCGCCTGCTCATCGCCGATGACGTGGGCGTGGGTAAGACCATCGAAGCCCTGCTCATTGCCCGTGAGTTGTGGGAACGCGGCGAAATCCGGCGTCTGGCTGTCCTCTGTCCGCCCTACCTGTGCGACCAGTGGCAGCAGGAACTGCGCCAGAAATTCAATTTTCACGAAGCGGTGATCATCCGCTCCGGTACGGTGCGCCAGTTGGAGCGCGACAAGCCCCCGGCGCGCACCATCTACGAACATTACCCTGTCCAGGTCATCAGCATTGACTTTATCAAGAGTGAACATAACCGCCATGCCTTTCTGCTCCACGCCCCGGAACTGATTATCGTGGATGAGGCGCACGGGGCAACGATGGCCAGGAACCAGAGCCAGCAGCAGCGCCACGAGTTTCTACGCGAGGTCGCCAAAGACCCCAACCGCCATCTGATTTTGCTCACCGCCACCCCGCACAGCGGCATCGAATCGGCCTTCCGTTCGCTGTTGGGACTGCTCTCGCCGCGCTTTGCCGAATGGGACGTCCACGACCTGAACGAGGAGCGCCTGCGCGAACTGGCGCGGCATTTCGTCCAGCGCACCCGCGGCGACATCGAACACGACTGGGAAAGTGATTCCTGCTTCCCGCAGCGCATCCCCGAAGACCGCACCTACCGCCTTTCTTCCGCCTACCGCGATCTGTTCCAGAAGACCTACGACTTTTGCGCCGAAATCGTGCGCACCGGTCAGCACCTGGAAGAACGCAAGCGCCGCGTGCGCTACTGGGGCGCGCTGGCCTTGCTGCGCTGTGTGATGTCCAGCCCGGCGGCGGCGTTGGCTGCGCTGGAAACGCGGCACTTGAGAGCGGGAGAGCGGGAGAAGGGGAGAGCGGGAGAGGATTGGAGAGCGGGAGAGCGGGAGAGCGGGGGAGGGGGAGAGGATGAGGTGGATTTTCGGGGGTTTGTGTTCGAGTCGGACCAGGATCGCACCGACGACGAACAGCCCACCCCGCCCATCGAAGAGACGGAAGCCACCTTGCCCGATTCCGAACGACGCCGATTGCGCGCCCTGGGAAAACTGGCTGCCGCCCTGCTCGAAGCCGGGCAGGATACCAAATTGGAGGGACTGATTCAAAGTGTGGCGGATCTGCTGAAGGCGGGCTATCATCCCATCGTCTGGTGCCGCTACGTGGCGACAGCGGAGTATGTGGCCGATGCTTTGCAAAAACGCCTTGCCGCGCAGCATCCTTTGGCGCAGATTGTCTGCATCACGGGCCGCCAGGCGGATGAAGAACGCCGCGCCCGCATCGCCGAGATAGACGCCGACCACCTGCGCGTGCTGGTGGCCACCGACTGCCTCTCGGAGGGCATCAACCTGCAGGAAAAGTTCACCGCCGCTATCCATTACGACCTGCCCTGGAATCCCAACCGCCTGGAACAGCGCGAGGGACGTGTGGACCGCTATGGTCAACCCGCAAAGCAGGTCAAGGTCATCCGCTACTACGGCGCAGATAACCCCGTGGACGGCGTGGTGCTGGAGGTCTTGTTGGACAAAGCCCGCGAGATTCACAAGGCGCTCGGCACGCACGTCCCCGTCCCCGAGGAAAGCGAGAGCGTGACCGAAGCCGTGCTGAACGCCCTCTTCCTGCGCGGCGGCTATCGGCCCGAAGCGCAGCAACTGGCTTTCGATTTCATGCAGACTGGCGTCAACGACCTGCACGCCCGCTGGCAGCGCGACGCCGAGCGCGAGAAAACCACCCGCACGCGCTTTGCCCAGCGCGCCCTCAAGCCCCAGGAAGTACAACGCGAACTGGAAGCCGCCGATGCCGTCCTCGGCGACCCGCAGGCCGTGCGCGTCTTCGTTCAGGAGGCGGCGCAGCGGTTGGGGATGGTGATGAGGAGAGCGGGAGAGCGGGAGAGGGGGAGAGCGGGAGAGGTGTGGGAGGTGGAGGTGTCGCCGGCGGGAACGATGATGCTGCCGGAGGCGGTGCGCTTTGCTATGCCTGAGCGCAAGGATGGCCGATGGCGGGTCAGTTTCGAGTCGCCCACGCCGGAGGGAGCGGAATACCTGGGGCGCAACCATCCTTTCGTGACGGCGCTGGCGCGCTTTTTGCTGGAAGAAGCCCTGACCAAAGGCAGTGCTGCTCGCGCCGCCCGTGTCGGCGTCATCGCCACCCGCGCCGTGACCCGGCCCACCGTCCTGCTCTTGCTGCGCGTGCGCTATCTCGTTCATGTTCCCAACCAGCCACCGCTCTTCTCCGAGGAAGTGCGCGCCCTGGGTTGCACCCCAAGCGTAAAGTCACCCCCTGAATGGCTGCCCGAAGCGGAAACCTTGCGCCTGCTGGCGGAAGCCCAACCTGACGCCAACCTGCCGCGGGAAAGGAAGCAAGCCCTGGCGCAAGCCGCGCTCGACGCCTATTCGACCGTAGAGCCTTTTCTCAAGCCACACATTGAGCAGCGCGCCCGCGACCTCGAGGCGGCGCACAAGCGTATCCGCAAAGCCGTCCGTTTGCGCGTGCAGGAGTTGACCGTCGAGGCACAGTGGCCTGCGGACCTGCTGGGGGTGCTGGTGCTGATAAGGGTGTAGGAGAAGGAAGAGGGGAGAAGGAAGAAGGGAGAGGGGAGAGGGGAGAAGGGAAAGGAAGAGGAGAAAGGAAGGAAGAGAGAAATGGGCGAGCCGATAAAGTCTTTTCGAGATTTGAAGGTTTGGCAGAAGGCGATGGATGCCGCGATGGAGATTTATGCGCTGACGCTGACCTTCCCCAAAGATGAAAAATACTCCCTCAGCGACCAGATTCGCCGTTCTTCCCGTTCTGTGGCAGCCAACATTGCCGAAGCCTGGCGCAAGCGCCGCTATCCTGCTCATTGGATAAGCAAACTCAGCGATTCTGAAGCCGAAGCCGCTGAAACGCAAACCCATCTGGAATTCGCGCTTCGCTGCCGTTACATTGACCAAACCTCAGCCGACCGGCTGAATGTCCAATACGAAGAAATCTTCGCCATGCTCTCGGATATGAGCGCTCACCCCGAACAATGGCGTCTCAAATAACCATGTCCCCATCTCCTCTCTCCCATCTCCCTTCTTCCTCCCTGCGCATCGAGGGTGGCCTGCTCGGCCCGGATATGCTCGAAGCGCTGGAACACGCCGATCTGCCCGGGCAAAAGCCACAGGATTTCGGTCTGCCGCCGCGCCGCCCGTTGACCGAGGAAATCGCCGCCGTGTTCAGCGACGCTCGCGCCCTCTGGCAGGTCTTCCGCCACCGTCTGGAACGTCTGCCCGAAAGCGACATGGCCACCTCCGAGACGCGCGAAATGTGGGTCATCCCCTTCCTGCGCCTGCTGGGCTATGAACTGCGCTACAACCCCCGCGCCATTGACCTGGACGGCCTCTCTTTCGCCATCTCTCACTTCCTCTCCCCTCTCCCCTCTTCCCTCTCCCCTCTCCCCTCTTCCCTCTCCTCCTCCCCCGTCCACATCGTCGGCTTCCGCCAGGAATTGGGACGCCTCGCACCCTCGGGCAGACCGCGCCTTTCGCCGCACGCTCTCGTCCAGGAGTATTTGAACCGCTCCGAAGCGCTCTGGGGGCTGGTGACCAACGGGCGTACCCTGCGCTTGCTGCGCGATTCGACCTTCGTCCGCCGTCAGTCCTATGTGGAGTTCGACCTCGAAGCCATCCTGGAAGAGGAGCGTTTTGCTGATTTCGTCATCCTCTACCGCCTGCTGCACCGCACGCGCCTGCCCCAAAAGGACCGCCCAGAAGACTGCCTGCTGGAACAGTACTACCAGCAATCGGTCGAGCAAGGCGGGCGGGTGCGCGAGCATCTGCGCGAAGGCGTGGAACGCTGCATCGAGACGCTGGCCAATGGATTCCTCCAACATCCACAGAGCGAAGCGCTTAGGAGAGCGGGAGAGCGGGAGAGCAGGAGAGCGGGAGAGCGGGGGAGCACGAGTCTCACGCTCTCAACCTCTCACGCTCTTATGCTCTATAGACAGCTCCTCCGCCTGGTCTACCGCTTCCTCTTCCTGCTGGTGGCCGAAGAGCGTGGCTTGATGGGGGGAGATCCAGTCTATCAGCAGGGCTACAGCATCAGCCGCCTGCGCCGCCTGACCGAAAACCGCGCTGCCTATACCGACGATTCCGACCTGTGGCACGGCTTGCGCGCGCTGTGGCAGGTCTTGACCGACGAGAAACTCGCCCCGCTGCTCGGCGTGCCGCCGCTCAACGGCGAACTCTTTGCCCATCAGGAACTGGACGATGCCGTCATCACCAACCGCGACCTGCTGACCGCCTTCTGGCATCTGGCGTTCTACGATTCCCCGCCGCGCCGCGTCAACTACGCCGCGCTGGATACCGAAGAACTCGGCTCGGTCTATGAGAGTTTGCTCGAACTGCATCCGCAGGTGGAATGGCGCGGCACCCGCCCGTTCTTCCGCATGGAAGCGCACGGCGAGGAACGCCGCTCGACCGGTTCGCACTACACCCCGCCTGAACTGGTTGCGCCGCTCATTCAGCACGCCCTCGAACCGGTCTTGCAGGAACGGCTGGCAGCCTGCCGCACCGACGCCGAAAAAGAGACCGCCATTCTCAACCTGAAAGTCCTCGACCCCGCCTGCGGTTCGGGACATTTCCTGTTGGCGGCGGCGCGGCGTTTGGGCAAAGAACTCGCCCGTCTGCGCACCGGCGAAGATGAACCCGCCCCCGAAGCCCTGCATCAGGGCGTGCGCGACGCCATCACCCACTGCATCTATGGCGTGGATAAAAATCCCCTGGCGGTGGAACTCTGCCGCGTGGCGCTCTGGCTGGAGGGTCACGAAAAGGACAAGCCGCTCACCTTTTTGGAGCACCACATCCGTCACGGCGATTCGCTGGTGGGGGTGAGCGACCTGACCGTTCTCGAAGACGGCATCCCCGACGAAGCCTACAAGCCGCTGGGCAGCGCCGACCGCGCCCGCCTGACCGAAGCCCGCAAGCGCAACGCCCGCGAGCGCGCCGCCTCGCTCTTCCGGCATGGATTCGTCTCTCAGCCCCTGGCGGAGTTTGCCGGGAAAATGCGCCAGATTGCCGCCATGCCCGAAGAGACCATCGCCCAGGTGCGCGCCAAGCGCGACGCCTACCGTCAGGCGCAAGCCAGCCCGGAATTTCAACGCCTGCAACTCGCCTGCGACACCTACACCGCCGCCTTCTTCTTCCCTCTTCCTTCTCTCCTCTCTACGCCCATCACCACCGCCTCCGTCCACGAAGCCCTCTCCCGCGGCGTCCTCCCCGACCCGCAACTGGCCGGTGACGTGCTTGCCGCCCGCACCGAACGCGCCTTCTTCCACTGGGCGCTGGAGTTTGCGGAGGTGTTTGTAGAGCGTGAGAATACGAGGGCAAGAGAGCACGAGAGCAAGAGAGCAGGAGAGGATGAGAGCACGAGAGGACGAGAGCATGAGACTCAAGCTCTCCCGCTCTCATCCTCTCATAGTCTCAAAAACGCCGGCTTCGACGTCATCCTCGGCAACCCTCCCTTCATGGGCGGTGTAAGGATTAGCAATACCTTCGGAGAAAATTACCGCCATTATTTAGGTTATGCATATTCACCTTTCGTTGGTCAGTCTGATTTATGCGCAGCATTCTTTCGTCGCGCTTTTTCGTTGTTAAAGGATGGTGGTGAGTTGGGGATGATAGCCACTAACACAATTGGCCAAGGGGACACAAGAGAATCTGGCCTTGCCATAATAATTGCCCAATCCGGCGTGATCCATTTTGCTAAGCGTTTTGTTAAATGGCAAGGTGCAGCAAATGTTGAGGTAAATCTAATAGGTATCCACAAAGGCTTTAGTGCGCAGAAATGCTACTTGGATAATCAACTAGTGCTGAGTATTTCGTCTCATCTAGATAGCAGTTCTGACATCAAGCCTGCTCTTATAGTAAGAAATGAAGGCAAGGGGTTTAGAGGCCAAAGTATCGGCGGAGAAGGATTTATTTTAGAATATGCAGAGGCGGATAATTTACTCAAAAATTCTAACAACAGAGAATGTTTATTTCCTTACCTTAATGGGGAGGATCTCAACAGTCGCTACGATCTGTCTCCTAGTAGATGGATAATTAACTTTCGTGATTGGCCGTTAACTAAAGCACAACAGTATCCAGATCTATTTGCTATTGTTGAGCAACGAGTAAGGCCTGCGAGGCTAAAAAGTAAATCATCACAAGAAAGAGTGCGATGGTGGCAATTTGCACGCCCAGGAACCAGCATGAAAGAGGCACTGATATCTTTATCGCGGGTTTTGGTTAGAAGTAGAGTAAGTGAATTGCACATGATTGCCTTTGTTCCTGTAGATTACGTTTTTGGTGACGCCCTTATCGTCTTCGCCTTCGATGACGACTACCACTTCGCCCTGCTGCAATCGGCGCTGCATGAAACCTGGCTGCGCAAACAAGCCTCCAGCCTGCGCACCGACATCCGCTACACCCCCACCGACTGCTTCGACACCTTCCCCTTCCCGCCGTTGGAATATCAAAGAGCGGGAGAGCGGGAGAAGGGGAGTGTAGAGGCGTGGCCGGAGGTGTTTCGGCGAGCTGCGCGCCTCGGCGGTGAGTATCACGAGCACCGCCGTCAGGTCATGCTGGCGCGGGAATTGGGACTGACCAAAACCTACAACTTCTTCCATAACCCCGCCTGTCAGGACGCCGATATTCAGCGCCTGCGCCAATTGCACGCCGAGATGGACAATGCCATCCTGGCCTGCTACGGCTGGGAAGACCTGGACCTGAAGCACGACTTTTACCAGAACGAGCGCGGTCAAACCCGCTTCATGCCCTCCGCACAGGCAAGGCGGGAGGTGATGTTCAGGTTGATGGAGTTGAATCAAAAGATGGCGGAGGAGGAAAATAATGGCAAGAGTTGCTGAGCTTTCCATTGAGGGTTATCGTTCAATTAAAGGTTGCATTAAAATCAGGTTTCCCCAAAATGCGCCTCTCATCTTGGTTGGCGAGAACAATGCAGGCAAGACTAACATTTTACGTGCACTGGACTTGATTTTAGGAGAGTATTGGCCAGGGTCAAAAGAACCGGAAGATCATGAGTTTTGGCAAAGAGACGCTCTTCAAGGAAAAATTGAAATCACTGTTACCTTTGATGGTATGGTTGGAGATGCAGGAACACCTCTGCAATCTTTCGTCTGGACATATAATCCAAAAGCATCAAAGCGATGCGCGTTTACAGGGAAATCTAAACAAGGCCATCCAATCAATTATGTGAGAAACGAATGGCGAGATCAGTGCATTTGTGTTTGGGTCAGTGCAGACCGACGGCTCTCCTATCACCTTGGCTATTCTTCCAAGTGGACTTTGCTCTCAAAATTGATGCACAAGTTTCATTCGTCACTAATTCAGGATTCGTCTCGAGTTGATCGCCTGAAAGCCAAGTTCCATGAAATCGAAGAGATTTTCCAGGAAGTGGAAGAGTTCAGCAGTTTTCAAACAGGACTTGCCCAGCAATTTGGCGAGATGTTTTCTGGCATGTCCTATGGTTTGAACGTTGATTTCTCTGCTTACGATCCCAGTCGTTTTTTTCGGTCCTTGCAGGTAGTTCCGCACGAAAATGGTGAACGCCGCACACTTGAGGAACTGGGAACAGGACAGGAGCAAATCCTGGCGCTAGCTTTTGCCCACGCTTATGCAAAGGCATTTTACGGAGGAATTGTCCTTGCAATTGAGGAGCCAGAGGCGCATTTGCATCCTTTGGCGCAGGAATGGCTTGCACGAAAAATCCACCAGATGGCTGCCGATGGTCTCCAAATCGTGATTACAACACACAGCCCTCACTTTGTTGATTTGATGGGGCTGGAGGGCCTTGTACTGGTTCGGAAAGATGATGAAAATGCAACCCAAGTATGCCAGCTGACCAGCCAACAGCTTGTTCAACACTGTTTAAACACGGGTTCCCACCGCCAAAAAACCAATCCTGATACCATTCTACCTTTTTATGCCAATCAATCTACGCAGGAAATTTTGAATGGCTTTTTTGCAAAGAAAATTATCCTGGTAGAAGGACAAACGGAGCAATTGGCCTTACCTGTATATTTTCAAAAAGTCGTTCTGGATGTCACACGCGAAGGAATTGAAATTGTCCCTGTGATTGGAAAAGGAAATTTGGCAAAATGGTGGCGGTTGTTCACCGCGTATGGAATTCCTGTCTATGTTATTTTTGATAACGACTGTCAAGATGATAATACTGGCATAAAAAGAAAAGATGCGCTAAGGGCGCTAGGTGTTGATGAACACAATAGGGATAACTATCTGGAAACCGATCAGTGGTTGATTACACCAAAATTCTCTGTCTTTGGAAAAGACTTTGAAACGACAATGCGAGCGCAGTTTAAAGAGTATTCTCAACTTGAGCAAGAGGCAAAAGACTTGCTCGGCGACTCGAAGCCAATTGTCGCCCGCTACGTGGCAACCAAATTGAGTGCCCAAAATGGTGATGCGGGTTGGAAAAAATGGCAGGAATTGAAGGATGCCATTCTCAATCTGGATTTGTCAAACTAGGGCGAGTATTCCGCGTCCTGAAAGAGAAGGAGCTGCGCCAGCACGGCGAATACCGCACGCGCCGTCTCGTGCTGGAGGCGTGGGAAAATGCTCCTTGACAACCTCCCGATCTCGGCGATAATGTGTGCAGAAAGTCAAATCATATTTGACCTTTTGCACACATGGACAAAACTGCACCGGAAACCCAACTCTACGAGATCGCCGAGCGACAGGCAGGCTATTTTTCCGCACGGCAGGCGCAAGGCGCAGGTCTTTCCAAAGCCCTGCTCTCCCATCACGTCAAGAGCGGACGCTTCCTGCGTATCCGCCGCGGGGTCTATCGCCTGGCGCAGTTCCCGGAAATGCCGCACGCCGACCTGACTATCGCCTGGCTGGCTGCCGGAGAAAAGGCCGTCCTCTCGCACGAAAGCGCGCTGCTGCTCTACGGCCTGACCGACTTGCTGCCCGCCGAGATCCACCTCACGGTGCCGCGCACGGCATCGCGGCGCCTGCTCGGGGTGCGTTTCCACACCGCCCGCCTGGAGCCGGAGGAAGTCACCTGGCGCCAAGGGCTGCCCGTCACCACCCTGCCGCGCACGATCACCGACCTGATGCGCTCTGGCGTGGCGCAAGAATGGATCAGGCAGGCAGTTCACCAGGCGCTGGCGCGCGGCCTGGTCAGCGAGGCGGCGCTGAAAGAAGAGGCCGATCGCTGGGGCGGGTGGATAGCGGCCGGGATCCGCGCGGCCCTGGAGGACCATCATGCGGTATGAAAATGGTACGGCCTTCCGCCGCGCCCTGGAAGACCGCCTGCGGCGGCAAGCCGTCGCTTCAGGAACACCGCTCGCGCGCCTGCGCAAGATGGTCGCCTTTGAGCGGTTTCTGGCGCGGCTGGTGTCCGCTCAACCAGACGCCTGGGTGCTCAAGGGGGGATTGGCGCTGCAGTTCCGCCTCCATGAGCGCGCCCGCGCCACGCAGGACATTGATCTGCTCCTGCGCCAGCCCTTGCCTCTTGGCGATGTTCATCGCGCGCTGGTCGCAGCTGCTCTGCTCGATCTGGGAGACTGGTTCACGTTTGAGGTCGCCCGAGCAGAACGGGAGGCCGCTGGGCGTTTTGCAGTTCAAAGCCTGCTCGATGGCCGGCTGTTCGAGAGCTTCCACGTAGACGTGGGCATCGGCGACCCGCTCATCGAGCCTGCCGACATGCTGACCGCGCCGTCGCTGTTGGAATTCGCCGGCATTCATCCCGTAACCATACCGGCATACCCTCTCTCGCAACAGATTGCCGAAAAAGTCCATGCCCTCACGCGGCAGTACGCATCCGGCGAGAGCAGCCGGGTGCGGGATTGGGTGGATATTCTCCTGATGGCGCATTGGGAAGGTCTGCAATCCGAGATATTGCGCCGGGCTCTGCAAGCCACTTTCGCAGCGCGCGGTACGCATTTCCTCCCACCGCAGATGCCTTCCCCACCCGCTTCGTGGGCGCGTCCATTACGCCGCCTCTGTGAACAGACCGGACTTGAATACGCAACGCTTGATGAAGCCGTTCAAGCCATGCGCCGCTTCCTCGACCCCGTTTTGAGCGGCGAGGCGGCCGAACGATGGAACCCCATCCTATGGCAATGGGAATAGGGAGTCGTCTATGACCATCTTTGACCTGCATACCGCTGTCCTGAACGAATACCGCGACTTTGTGCGCTCTTTTCTGCACATTGCCGACCGGCGCATCCAACAATTCGTGGACCGCGCCCTGGATCAAGAAGCCCACCTCTGGCCCGACTTTTTGCTCCAGGTCAGCCCATCCTACCGGCGCGGTCCCAGCGTGGACGAGCTGGCACAGAACGGCAGCCTGCACCCCGAAACGGCGCGCATCTTTCGCACCCCGCGCGGCGATCCCTATACCCTTTACCGCCACCAGGAAGAGGCACTGGAAAAAGCCCGTCGCGGCGAAAGTTACGTCGTCACCAGCGGCACCGGCTCCGGCAAAAGCCTCACCTACTTTATCCCGATTGTCGAATCCATCCTGCTGCAGCCCGCCGCCGGCAGGACTGTGGCGCTCATCGTCTACCCGATGAACGCCCTGGTCAACTCGCAACTTCAGGCGCTCGAAAACCTGAAACAAGGCTACGAGACCCGCACCGGTCAGCCCTTCCCGGTCACCTTTGCCAGATACACCGGCGAAACGGGCGAAGAAGCCCGTCAGGCCATGCGCCAGAATCCACCGCACATCATCCTGACCAACTATATGATGGCCGAACTGATGCTCGTCCGCCCCGAAGACCAGCGCTTCCTCGACGCTGCGGGGGGCGGATTGCGCTTCCTCGTCTTTGACGAACTGCACACCTATCGCGGGCGGCAGGGGGCGGACGTCGCCATGCTCATCCGCCGCCTGAAAGAGCGCGCCGCCGCGCCGGGCCTCATCCACGTCGGCACCTCGGCGACCATGGTCTCCGACCCGACCGCCACGCCCGCGCAACGCCGCGGGGTCGTTGCCGAGTTCGCTTCCCGCTTTTTCGGCCACTCCTTTAACGAATCCGACATCATCGAAGAAACCCTCACCCCCTTCACCCAGGGTGGCCTTCCCACTCCCGACGAACTCCGCGCCGCCCTCGCCTCCCCCCTCCCTTCTTCCCTCTCCCTTCTGGAATACCAAACCCACCCCCTCTCCCGCTGGATCGAGCACACCTTTGGCCTCGAGCCAGAAGCCGAAGGCGGATACAGACGCCGCGTGCCGATCACCTTGCCGCAGGCCGCCGCCCAACTGGCCGAACAAACCGGCCTCGACCTGCAAACCTGTGAGCAAGCCTTGCGCGCATGGCTGGCCCTGGGCAGTCAACTGGAGCGTGAAGACGGCGGACGTGCCTTTGCCTTCAAACTGCACCAGTTTATCGGGCAGGGACGGACGCTCTATGCCACCCCCGAACCCGCCGACCGCCGCGAGTTCACCCTCGAAGGCCAGGTGCAGGCCGGGGAAGACCGTCTCTACCTCCCGCTCAAATTCTGCCGTCAGTGCGGGCAGGAATACTATCACGTCCTGCAATCTGAAGAGCGCTTCTGTCCCCATCCGCTGGGCGGCCTGGAGATTGATGAGGCCTACCGGCCCGGCTACCTGATGCTTGCTCCTGCCGAGAATGACTGGAACGAGGATTACCTGCCCGAAGAGTGGCGCGAAGCCAGCGGGCGGGTCAAGCGGGACTATCGGGAGCGCGTCCCCCGTCCCGTCTGGGTACGCCCCGATGGTACGTTTTCGACCTTCCCGCAGCCTGGTGCGGTCAAGATGTGGCATCAGCCCGAACCGTTCAGCCTGTGCCTGAACTGCGGCGAGTTCTACACCAAAAGAGAAGACGAATTCCGCAAACTGGCTTCGCTCTCCAGCGAAGCGCGCTCCAGCGCCACCACCGTGCTGGCAGTCTCGCTCCTGCGTTATGCCACCCGCAGCGGCGCCGCCCGTGACAAACTGCTCACCTTCACCGACAACCGTCAGGACGCCTCGCTCCAGGCCGGCCACTTCAACGATTTCATTCACCTGGCCGTGCTGCGCGCCGCCCTGGTCTCTGCCCTGCAAACGCACGCAAGTCTGACCGCCGACCGCATCGCCCAGGAAACCGTCGCTGCCATGCAGGGCGGCCTCACGCTGCGCGACATCGCCCGCAACCCCGAACTCGACCCGGCCTCCTCTGCCGCGCGGGATGTCTGGGAGGCATTCACCGCCCTGACGGAATATCGCCTCTATGAAGACCTGCGTCGCGGCTGGCGCGTGGTGCAGCCCAACCTGGAGGAACTCGGCCTGTTGCGCATCGCCTATCGCGGCCTGGAGGAACTCGGCCGGGATGAACGCGCCTGGGATGTCCACCCCGCGCTGGCGGCCCTCTCGCCCTCGCAGCGCGCCGACCTGCTGCGCACCCTGCTCGATCAGTTCCGCCGCAAACTGGCGCTCAACGCCCGCCCCTTGCAAGAACAGGCGCAGGATCAACTCCGTCGCCGCGCCGACCAACATCTCAACGAATTTTGGGGCCTCGATCCGGTCGGTGACGAACTGCGCACGGCCAATTGCTTCCTGTTGCGGGGAAATTCTTCCCGTCCGGCAGAAGGCTTTAGCCTGGAGTCGCGCAGCGCCATCGGCCGTTATCTGCGTCGCCGATTGAACCTGAGCACCGAAGAATACCGGCCGCTGATGGAGGCCCTGCTCAGCCTGCTGGTGCGGCACGGCCTGCTGGCGCGCCTCGACCCGATAGACGATCATCAGCGCTTCCAACTGGATGTCGCCTGTCTCGTGTGGCAAGCCGGCGATGGCACGCTGCCCCCGCTCGACCCGCTCTACACCCGCCGCGCCGTCGCCGAAGCCTATGCCGACCGCAGTCGTCCGGTCAATGCCTTCTTTTCGCATTTCTACCGTGAGACTGCTGCCGAACTGGCCGGTTTGGAAGCGCGTGAACACACCGCGCAAGTGGTTGCCCCCGGCGAACGTGAGAAACGCGAGCGCCGTTTCCGGTGGGAAGAAAGCGACACCTACCGAGAGAGCGAATTGGGGCGTCGCCTGCCTTACCTGGTCTGTTCGCCGACGATGGAACTGGGCATTGACATCGCCGACCTGGACATGGTGCATCTGCGCAACGTCCCGCCCACGCCGGCCAACTATGCTCAACGCAGTGGACGCGCCGGGCGGCAGGGTCAAGCCGGTTTGATCTTTACCTACTGCGGCGCGCTCAACCCGCACGACCAGTACTTTTTCCGCCATCGGCAGGAAATGGTGGCGGGCAGTGTGCGCGCGCCCAACCTCGACCTGACTAACGAAAGCCTGTTACGTGCCCATCTGCACGCCATGTGGCTGGCCGAAGTGCGTCTGCCACTGCGCCAGTCCATCGAGGAAGTCATTGATACTGCCCAGGATGACCTGCCGCTGCGTGCCGAAGTCCGGGCTGCCATTGCGCTGCGCGAATCCACGCGCCGGCATCTGCGCGAACGCATGCGCCGCGCCCTGCAGGCCGACGAATTCCTGCTGCGCTCCGCCCGTTGGTTCTCCGATGCCTGGCTCGACCGCACCCTGGAAGAAGCGCCGCAAGCCTTTGACCGCGCCTTTGACCGCTGGCGCGAACTCTACCGCGCTGCCACCCGGCAACTCCTGGATGCCCAAGCGGCCCTGCTGCGTGCCCGCCGCCCCGAAGACCAGCAGAGTGCTAACCGCCTCCAGCAGGAAGCCCTCCGTCAGCGCAACCTGCTCCTGCAGATCGAAACCTCCCGCGAAGAGAGCGACTTTTATCCCTACCGCTACCTGGCCAGCGAAGGCTTCCTGCCCGGCTACAACTTTCCCGCTTTGCCGGTGCGCGCCTGGGTGCCGCGCGGCGAAGGCGAGTTCATCTCCCGCCCGCGCTTTCTGGCTCTGCGTGAATTTGCCCCCGGCAACTTTTTGTATCACGAAGGCGCTCGCTGGGAGATCGTGGCCTTCCAATCCCCGCCCGGCGGCCTGGACGAACGTCGCCGTCAACTGCGGCTGTGCTACACCTGCGGCTCATTCTGCGACCCGGCGCTCGATTTGTGCCCGGCCTGCAACACCCGTTTCAATGCCGATAACAGCCTGATTGCTCCCCTGCTGGACATGCCCAACGTCAAGACCCGCCGTCGCGAGCGCATCACCTCCAACGAAGAAGAGCGCCGTCGTCGCGGCTACCACATCGAAACCTTCTACCAATTCTCCCCCGCTCTCCCGCTCTCCTCCGCTCACGTTCTCTCCTCTTCCATCTCCCC
>DAOSNS010000001.1:276468-418926 GCA_035373625.1 Anaerolineae bacterium
TCTCCCTTCTCCCATCTCCCCTCTCCCTTCTCCCATCTCCCCTCTCCCTTCTCCCATCTCCCCTCTCCCTTCTCCCCTCTTCCTTCTCACCTACGCCCCCTCAGCCACCCTGTTGCGTGTCAATCACGGCTGGCGCATGGCGCGCACCCCTGGCTTCCAGGTTGATTTCGAAAGCGGCGAGGTTGTCACCCAAATGGGGAATACCGGCTCTCCGCGCCGTCCGCAGCGGATTGAAACCGTCCGCTTGAGCGTGCAGGAGACCCAAAACCTGCTCCTGCTCCGCCCGGCCGACCCGCAATTGTTCAGCAACCGCGCCTTCGAGACCACCTTCCGCATCGCTTTGCAGCGCGGCCTGGAGCAGGTTTATCAATTGGAAGAGAACGAGCTGGGCGCCGAGAGCATCGGTCGCGACGAACACCGTGCCATCCTGCTCTACGAGACTTCCGAGGGTGGTAGCGGAGTGCTGCGCCGCCTGTTGGAGGAGCCGAATGCCCTGGCTCACGTTGCCCGTGCCGCCCTGGAGCGCGCTCACTATGATGAAAACGGCCGGGATCAGAAACCCGACTGTATTGCTGCCTGCTACGAGTGCCTGCTCAGTTACAGCAATCAGTTGGAAGCCTGGTTCGTTGACCGCCGCCTGGTCCTCCAAACCCTGCTCGAATTGACCCGCAGCCGCGTCCTGCCACTCAGCGGCGGGCGTCCCTACGAAGAACACCTCGCCTGGCTGAGTTCCCTCACCGATGCCCGCTCCGATCTGGAGCGTCGCTTCCTGGATGTACTGGCGTCCGGCGGCTATCGTCTTCCCGATGATGCACAACACGCGATCTCAGATCCGCGTTGTAATGCCGATTTCTTTTATGCTCCAAACATCTGCATCTTTTGCGATGGTCCGGTGCACGATAATCCTGAACAACGTCAACATGACGAGGCGCTACGCCGCGAATTGCGGGATCGCGGCTACCATGTGATCATTATCCGTTATGATCGCGACCTGGCGGAGCAGATTCGGGAATATCCCGAAGTGTTTGGGGCAGCTTGATCGCATGGCACCGACCCTGGCTGCTCAAAATAGAGCTGACGCCCGATGAGGCCGACTGGGTGACGGTGGAGATCCGCGACAACAGCGGCGCGATGCTTGCCATGACCAATCCTATTTTTCTGTAGTACGGGACATCGAGTGCCTGAGATGAACATAGCGCAGGATCCAGAATCAGCGATTGAGCAGGCCATACAGGCGATCAAGGGTGGGGAGGTCGTTCTGACAGGCAAAGAGCAGCCTGTCATTGCCTGCCGGCATGGGCACTGGCTCTTTATTACATTGGGATCCGTATTCGATGCGCGCGGCAAGATGCGGCGCGGCATCGTAGGCTTGAACTTTATGTCTCCCAGGCGGGCGAAGGAAACGATTGCGGCCTGGCTGCCCTACAGCACCCTGAAGCCGCTCGATGAGGTTCTGCCGTCCTTTCGGCAAGAACTGGAAACGAAGGCCCTGCCAACCGCCGAAGATTACCGCCCTTTGTTGCAAAAAGGTTTGGTTCACCTGATCGGCGGATACACAACCGATACCTTGACGGAAATTGAGCTGGAAGAAGATAGCGCGGTAGCGTTGATTGCCCGGTGGATGAAAAAGGGAGACGCCGGGCCTTTTCTCCACTTTGATTTTTTCGCCGGCCAGGCCGGTGGAATGTAATGGTATTGTCGTGGAGCGGTTGGCCGCATGGCGCGCCTATCTGCCGCTGATCAGGACGTCCCATCCACTTGTCATTGACGACAGCGTTTCGGTCGTACTTAGCGGTGGTCTTACGGAATTGGTGAGGGATGAGGGAAGTGTTATGATCCATGAGGAGAAATGTATGATGATCCGTATAATTTCTGTCGCTGCGATTCAAATGGACGCCAACGTCGCGCCTTTGACCGAACGCCTGGCACGCGCCGAAGCCCTGGTCACCCAGGCCGCTGCCGCAGGCGCGCAGTTGATCGTCCTGCCGGAGCTGTTCAACCTGGGGTATGCCTACGCCGACGAGAACTTCCGCCGCGCCGAATTGCTCAATGGCCCCACGTCCACGTGGATGCGGGAGACCGCTACCCGCTTGCGCATCCACCTCGCCGGATCGCTGTTGCTGCTGGACGAGGACGAAATCTACAACGCGCTGTTGCTCTACGCGCCCGATGGGCGGATGTGGCGTTACGACAAGCATTATCCCTGGGGATGGGAGCGCGCCTACTTCCGCGAGAGCGACCGCATCACCGTGGCGCGCACGGATTTGGGCGACATCGGCATGATGATCTGCTGGGATGTGGCGCACGCCGAATTATGGCGACGCTATGCCGGGCAGGTAGACCTGATGCTCGTCGCCAGTTCTCCGCCGGATGGCGGCAATCCGGTCTACAGCTTTCCAAACGGCGCGCAGATTGCCGTGGACGAGATGGGGCCGGCGTTTCGCATGCTCAAGGACGTTGGTGTGCAGGTCTTTGGTGCAACGATCGCCCAACAGGCCGCATGGCTGGGTGTACCGGTGGTCAACACGGTCAGTTGTGGACAGATCACGACCGCCATTCCCAACGGGCGTGCGGCATTTCTCGCCATTCTGCCGCTGGCGCCCTGGCTGATTCGGCACCTGCCCCACGCCCACGAGTTGCGCGCCACCTACACCTTTGTCCCCGGCTGCCGGATCGTGGGGGCGGATGGGCGCGTGTTGGCCGAGGTGACCCAGGCGCAGGGGGAGACTTTTGCCCTGGCCGAGGTCGCGCTGCCGGAGACTCGCCCGCTTCCGCGCGGGCCGCAGCCTGTCCCACCGGTCCCGCGCCCGGCCTACTGGCTCTCCGATGTGCTGATTCCGGCGACGGTGCTCGGCATCTACCGGCAGGGCGCGCGCCGTGCATGGGGAGAGCGGATGGTCCCGCCGCGCCCGTCCACCCGGCGCTGGTTGGTCGCGTTGGGTGTGGCCGTGTGGATCGGCTATTTGCTGGGGCGGCGCGTGTTGAAGCGGCGTCAGGTAAGCAGCACAGGCCGAGTATGCTCCTGAAACGTAGACTTGTCAGCTCTGGCGCAAACTCGCCCCAATCTTGAAACGCACCCCGGACGGTTGCGCGTTTGCCGGTCGCGCGTAAAATGAACCCCGATTTGATTATAGATGACCAATCTCACCGTTACCCTACTTTGGATGGTGTTGGGCTTCTTTTCCGGCTCTTTGCCTTTCTCGGTCTGGGTAGGACGGCTGGTTGCCCGATCCGACGTCCGCCGTTATGGGGATGGCAATCCCGGCGCGACCAACGCCTGGCGGGCCGGCGGCTGGCGAGCCGGCGTTCCGGCGCTGCTGTTGGATTACCTGAAGGGGGCGATACCGGTGGCGTTAGCCCGGTTCGAGGCCGGCATAGACGGCTGGGGATTGATTCCCGTCGCGCTGGCGCCGGTTGTGGGCCACGCCTTCTCCCCTTTCCTGCGCTTTCGCGGCGGAAAGGCCATCGCAGCCACCTTTGGCGTGTGGAGCGGGCTGACGCTCTGGGCCGGCCCGACGATCATGGGGTTAGCCTTCACGGTGGCGGTTGCCGTCAACCAAACCGACGCCTGGTCCTCTGTCTTTGGGGTCGTTGTTCTGGGCAGTTACTTGCTGCTCTCCGGCGCGTCCTGGCCTTTGCTGGTGATCTGGGTGGGAAACTTCGCCCTGGTTCTCTGGAAGCATCGGCGTGACCTGCGAACACCGCCCCGCGCCCGCCCGTGGCTTCTCAGGAATTTCCCATGAACCTGCGGCTCACCAACGGTTGAATGAAAATAACGTTCAAACATTTCAATATTCCAACAAATTTTCAAGGGGAGCGCGTTGGCCTCTTTCTGGTTTCGCCATCAGGTTGAACTTGCCATCTTTCTCGCCGTTCTGCTTCTCATCGCGTTGAGCAACCTGCTGACCCTGCGA
Source organism: Anaerolineae bacterium (assembly GCA_035373625.1). GTDB lineage: Bacteria > Chloroflexota > Anaerolineae > B4-G1 > SLSP01 > DSWT01. Next base: position 280,383 of record DAOSNS010000001.1, read on the forward strand.
CGACCGGGGAGACATCCTGCGCCCGGTCGTTTCCCGCGCGTCTCCATCCTGATCCCCGCGCGCAATGAGGAAGCGACTATCGCGGGATGTGTCCGTTCGCTGCTGGCCCAGGACTACCCTGACTTTGAGGTTCTGGTGCTGGATGACGGCTCCACGGACAGGACGGCAGAGATTCTGGCCGGGTTGGCGCAAGGGGACGGTCGGCTCTGCATAATTCCGGGCCGTCCGCTGCCGGAAGGGTGGCTGGGCAAGCATTGGGCCTGCCAGCAACTGGCCGAGGCGGCGACGGGGGAATTGCTCCTCTTCACCGATGCGGATACCGTCCATCATCCCCAAACGCTACGACGTGGCGTCACGACCTTCCTGGCAGAGCAAGCCGACCTGTTGAGCGGATTCCTCCGTCAACGGCTGCTCACCTGGGGGGAACGACTGACCGTGCCGGCCATTTTCTGGTGCTTCTTCTCGTTTCTTCCTATGGCCCTCGCCCAGCGGATACGGGCGCCGGGTCTCTCTCTGACCAACGGACAATGGATGCTCTTCCGGCGTTCGGTCTACGAGGCGATAGGAGGGCACGCGGCAGTGCGGGAAAGCCCCATAGATGACATCGCCCTGGGCCGGCGGGTGAAAGCGCAGGGGCTTCGCTGGCGGATTGTGGATGTAGGGGATTTTGTCTCCTGTCGGATGTATGCCGGCTTCCGCACCGCGTTGGATGGGTTTACCAAGAATCTCTTCGCCGTCTTTGATTTCCGCCTGGCGGAATACCTCTTCGTCTGGCTCTGGATGATGATGATCACACTGGAGCCGCTTTTGATCCTGGTTCTCTGGCCGTTGGGGGTGGGGCGGGCGACTTTCGCGCTCTGGCCATCGGCGCTGGCAGCGGCGGAGATGCTGGTGCTGTGGGTAATCGTCATGGTTCGGCTGCGCTTTCCCCCGTATCTGGCGTTCCTCTATCCGCTCCATATCCTGGTGTTGATCTTCATTGCTTTTCGTTCCCTGTTCTGGACGGTGACGGGCCGGGCCACCTGGAAGGGCCGCGTTCTGCCCCGCCAGCAGATAAAACTGATATAGGAGGTCCTGAAGTCTCTATGGTGAACCAAAAACGCTCTTTGACCCTTCTTTTCCTGTTTGTCTTTGTGGATGTTCTGGGCTTCAGCCTGATTCTGCCGCTGCTGCCCTACTACGCGGCCACCTTTGGCGCGACGGCGGAGGTGGTAGGGCTTCTTCTGGGAGCCAACGCGCTGACGCAACTTTTGGGTGCGCCGGTCCTGGGACGTCTCTCTGACCGGTATGGCCGCAAGCCGCTCCTGCTGCTGAGCCTGGTTGGGACGGTGGCGGGGTTCCTGATGCTGGGGCTGTCCCGCTCGCTGGCGATGCTCTTTGCCAGCCGGATTGTGGACGGCTTTCTGGGTGGCAACATCTCCCTGGCCCAGGCCTATATCAGCGACGTGACCGAAGGCAAGGATCGCACCAAGGGGTTTGGGCTAATCGGTGCGGCCTTTGGCCTGGGCTTTATCATCGGTCCGGCGATGGGCGGTGCGCTGGCCGGGGGCGGGAACTATGCCCTCCCGGCGCTTGTCGCGGCGGGGCTTTCGTTCCTGAACCTGCTGGGGGTGCTGTTCTGGCTGCCGGAGTCGCTGCCGCGTGAGGAACGGGAGCGACGGGCACGGGAGCCGCGCGCTGCCTTCTCCCTGCGTGTTCTATGGGAGGCCCTGGGATTGCCTTGCGTGGGGGCACTCTTGCAGACCCAGCTCTTCTACAGCCTGGCCTTCACCCTGTTTGAGACGGTCTTTTCTCTCTTTGCGCGGGATCGGTTGGGACTGGATGCCCGTGCCACCAGTTTTGTTCTCACCTACGTTGGGGTTCTGGTTGTGCTGGTACAGGGGGTGGGCATCCGGCTGCTGGTCCGGCGCTTCACCGATAAACAGCTCGTCTTTGGGGGGAGCGTGCTGTTGGCCCTCTCTCTGCTGGCCTGGGCCTTCTCGCCGTCGCTGGTGGTGCTGCTGATCGTATTGGCCCCACTGTCACTGGCGTCGGGTGTGCTGCGGGTCGCCATCAACACTGCGCTCACCCGTTCCGTCTGGCCAGAAGAGGTGGGCGGGACGCTGGGGCTTTCGTCCGCGTTGGGCAGCTTCACCCGCGTTATCGCCCCGACGATCGGGGGATTCTTGTTGGGCCGGGTGGGGGCCTTCGCGCCGGGCGTGCTGGGAGCTTTGCTGATGGCGTGGTTGATCTACTACACCTGGAAGCGGGTGCTCTTTGTGCCTGACCTGGCCTGTCCTGCGCCGCGGGGGATCGGTTGAGGTCGGCCCGTAGGATAGGAGACTCACCGCCGCTCACCTTCCCGTATCGGGCAAGCTGATCTCATACTGTGATAGGACAAGCTCACCCTGTCCGGATGCGAGTTCGGTCCCGAATTCCAGGCTTGCAAGGTAACGCTCCTTCCCGATGACCTGCTTTTCCAGCAGATATCCCAGGAAATGCCCTATATTCAGGGTCGCTGAGAGCAACGGCTTGCGCGTCTTGAAGGCAATGTAGGTCCAGGTCGCCGAACTGCCGCCGCTGGCATCCCCGTGGCCGGGCGCGATGTGCACGGTGTAGGTGATGCCGTCAAAGGCGACGATGTCATACACCTGTGGGCCGGGCATCAGGTTGCTGGCGTCTACCCAGATCATCACTTCATCGGTGATATTCTGGGCTGCCGGTGAAGGATCGTCGGTGAGCCAGAGATCGAACGCCACATTCCATTTGCCGGTCGCAGTGATGGCGGCAGTGTAAGTGACCAGCAGGTCGCGGTCACTGACCGGCAGAGGGAAGCCGCCGGTGGGACGTTCCGTGTCCCAGGGGGAATCTCCGAACATCACTTCGGGATAGGCTTGAATCTCGCTTCCTGTGCCCGGCCAGTTCCAACGCCAGCCCATTGTTGTGGGAGGTGTCTTGCCTTGCGCGAAGACGCATTGTGTGTAATCCGTCCGGTCGCGCTTGTTCCACACGTTATTGTTGAGGATGTACTCGCCGATTTGGATCCGTTCGTAATCGGCGCAGGCCGAAAACATCAATGGCGTTGCCGTTGGCGGAACGGTAGAGGTCTGAAGCGGCGCAGCGGCAGTATCTCTGGCCGATGGCAACGCCGTAGCCTCCGATTTGTCGCAGGCGGTGAGGGCTAAACTCAGACAAAGCAACAGAACGATGATTTTCTTCATCAGAAGACGCTCCTCCATAGAATGTCCAGATAAGTATACACAGATTGGTCAGGTTAGGAAAGCTCGATTTCATCGCACCTGGGGCCTTATCATGCTTACTCCGCGGGGAACGCCAGTTCCCTGTTTTTAGCGAGAAACGCGGATCTGGCGATCCGCTCGCAGCCAGTTGAAGTCATTATCGAGAATGATAAAGCTCTACATCGCGTCACTTGTGGAGGAAGTGAACGGTACTATCATAGTGGATGTCCCATTCACAGTGATGCCGTTTTCGCCAAACTGCGAAGGCATCCGTTGAACGTGTCGTCTCAGTAATAAGGGGAAGAGAGGAAGTATTATGGCTAACAAAATTCTCATCGCTTATGCGAGTTGGACGGGGGCCACGCGCGGCGTGGCCGAAGCCATTGCCGAAACGCTGCGCGCGCAAGGCGCGACCGTGACTGTGCAGCGCGCGAAAAACGCGCGTGACATCGCCGGTTATGATGCGGTGTTGGTCGGCGTGTCGGTTCACGCCGGGCAAGTGCCGGGCGAGCTGGTGCGCTTTGTCAAACGGCACGCGACGAAACTGGCGGCGCTGCCGGTGGCGTATTTCGTCGTCTGCCTGACGATGGCGCAGGACACGCCGGAGAATCGCCAGACGGCGGACGGTTATTTGAATCCGCTGCGCAAGGCCGCGCCGCAAGTCACGCCGGTGGATATTGGCCTCTTTGCGGGTGCAGTGTTGACCGACACCGAAGAATTCAAGCGGCTCTTCCCACTGCTCAAAATTCCGGTCGGCGGGATGGCGAAAAGCACCCCGGATCACCGCGATTGGGAGGCCATCCGCGCCTGGGCGGAAAAACTATATCCCCTGCTGTGACCGGGGAATAAATGGATGTCTTCGCGATTGCCGAACCTGTCGCCGATCCGGCGCGCATCGCCGATTTTCTCGCGCTGCGCTTGCGCCGCCATCCCATCATGATCCGCCTGATTATGCATTTGTTCGACGGGTTGCCGTTGCGGTTCACGCGCGCCGATCTGGAGGCTTTCTGCGCGCAAAAGGCGATGGTGATTCTGCGCCCGTCGTAAAGCGTGAAACGCAAAACGTAAAAAGGAGCATTTTGATGAAAGCATTGATCGTCTACGATTCGGTTTTTGGCAACACAGAAAAAGTTGCCCAGGCGATGGGTGAGGCGCTTGGCTGTGAGGCCCGGCGCGTTACCGGGGTGACGCCGGAGCAGGTGGCGGGCCTGGATGCGCTCATCGTCGGTTCGCCGACGCGGGCCTTTAGCCCCACGCCGGCGATCAAGAAATGGCTGCAAAGTCTCCCGACCCAGAGTTTGGATGGCGTCAAGGTCGCGGCTTTCGATACACGCATGGATGTTAAAGCGGTCAATTCGCGCGTATTGACCACGTTTGTCAAAGTCTTTGGTTACGCTGCCGAGCCGATGGCCGCCCGGCTGGTCAAGAAGGGCGGCCGCCAGGCCATAGCGCCGGAGGGATTCATCGTCACAGGGGAACAAGGTCCGCTGAAGGACGGGGAATTGGAGCGCGCTGCGGCGTGGGTGCGGCAAATCCTGTCGTGAGAATCGAAACCGAGCGTCTGTACCTGCGTCCCTATCGTGCGGGCGACGGTCCGATGTATCTGGCGGTGGGACTGCGCAACCGCGCGCATCTCGCCCGTTACGAGGCGGACAATCCGCTGACAACGCTCACCGATACCGTGGAGGCCGAGAACCTTATCCGGGATTTTATGGCCGAATGGGAGAAAGGGTTGGCTTATTTTTGGGGCGTGTTTGACAAGCAAACCGACGATTTCGTCGCGCAAATTTACATTGGGCTGACCGACCGCGATCTACCGGCGTGTGAGCTTGGCTACGTCGTGGATTGCGAGCACGAGGGGCGGGGTTATGTCACCGAGGCGGCGCGGGCTGCGCTGGATTTTGTTTTCGAGCATGTGCAGGCGCATCGCGTCTCTCTCCACTGCGACGAAACCAACGTCCGCAGCGCCCGGGTGGCCGAGCGCTGCGGTTTTACATTGGAAGGCCGTATCCGGGAGGACAAGCGCGCTCCCGATGGCCGTTTTACCGATACGTTGTGTTATGGCTTGCTCCGGCGCGAGTTCACGGCGCTCACTTTGCCGTCATCGCAAAACTCACCGCCACCCGCGCCGTGACGCTGATCTGGCCCGGCGCGAGGCTGCTGTCGAAGCTGGCGTAGTCCCCGCCGACCTCCTGGACGACGTTCTGCGTCATCCCGCCCCAGCGGCCCCACCACCCGCTGCCGTAGCCGGACCACCAACTGTTGGCCTCCTCCTGGATGCTGCGCGGCTCGCCAATCTTCTGATTCAGGGCTGCCGCCATGGCGGTCGCCTTTTCGCGGGCGGCTTGCAGCGCCAGTTCGCGCGCTTGATCGCGGTATTTGCGCAGGTCGGTGGTGCGGAATTCGATGCCGTGGACGTAATTCACGCCGGATTCCAGGAGCGCGCTGAGCACGTCCTCGAACTTTGTCAGATCGCGCAGGGTGATGACGACCGTCTTGTGAACGACATATCCCACAAACTCGCGCTGCGCGTAGCCGTCGTTGTAGCGTGGCTCGATGTTGAGGTAATCCGTTTGTACGTGTTCTGCCGGGATGCTGTATCGCTTTGCCACGGCCTGTACCTTTGTGACGATTTGGTCGTTCAGTTGTTTGGCCTTCGATAGGTTCTTGTCGGATGTCTCGATGCCCAGGCGCAGGATCACCTCATCAGGCATAATGCGCACTTCCGCTTCCCCGCTCACGCTGATCACGCCGGGTTCGGCTGCGATGGGCGCGTTGTTGCTCATCTTCGCACCGGTGAACGAGAATACCGCAAGTAAGGCCAGTCCCAATAGAAGCATTGATTTGTGTTGCATTGTTTTCCTCCTTAAATAGTTTGATAGTCGTTAGTCAAATCGTCTGGTAGCCATTGGTCAGATTGTCTGCTATAGACGCTATTGTACTTTGCGATTGTGACAGGCTTGTGACAGGGCGTGGATACTTTGCGGATAAGTGCACACTGCTTCTTGTTCTTATTTCGTTCTGCTGTAGACTTACATCAACGGATTGAGCGGAGTCAATGGATACGTGCTTCGCTCGTGCTGTTGAGATATTGCTACCTTTGGAGAAGACGATGATCGAATTGGCTAAATCGAAGTTGTTTACCCCGTGGACGGACCCGGACTCCGGCGTGACGAGTTACATTCTGACGCAGAAAGTCGCCCCCGTGCAGGAAGCGTTCTACTTCGTCAACGAGAGCATCACGCGCGATGGCCGCTACTGGTGGTTCTACTGCGCGTTTCCGCCGTCAGGGACGGCGGCGCAGGGGCGCACGCTCGGCGTGGTGGATTTCGAGACGCAAGAGGTGCGTCATTTCCCCGACACGCAGTTCAACCACGCCTCGCCCTTCGTGGACGTCGAAACGGGGGACGTCTATTGGGGCATGGGAAGTGCCGTCTGGCGGCGTGGCCCGCAGCCCGATGATGAAACGGTGCTGGTCAACCGCCTGCCGGAGGAGTTGACGTTGATGCGCCCTATCGAGCGCGTAGCAACCCATCTCACCAAATCGGCGGACGGGCGTGCGTTCTTCATTGATGCCTCGGTTGGGGTGCAGTTCATCTTCGGGGCATTGCCCCTGGATGGCGGTGATTTTGAGCTGTGGCACACGTTCCAGCGCAACTATAACCACGCGCAGTTCAGTCCCACCGATCCTGACCTGGTGCTCTTTGCGCAGGAAAACCACCCTGACCCGCTCACGGGTTTGCAATTCCGCATCGAGAACCGTCTGTGGCTCATCCGCCGTGGGGAAAAACCCTATCCGGTCTTTACGTTGCCCACACGGCTGACCCATGAGTGGTGGGACCCCGATGGACAGCACGTGTGGTGCATCAAGAGCGATGTGGGGGTATGGCGGATAGATATTGAAACGCGGAATGTTGAAGAGATCCCCTTCGCAGGCGGGCGCTGGCATTCGCACAGCAGCGTGACGGGGCAGTACCTTATCGGCGACGCCAATCCTACCTTCTACCGGGGGTGCCCTTCGACGGTGAACTTCCTGAACCGCGAAACGGGCAAGAGCGTGCGCCTGGTGGACAATCCGCCGATGCACAACTACGCCGGCGCGAAGTACCACATTGATCCGCATCCGCGCTTTTGCTTTGGGGATCAGGTGGTCGTTTTCACCACCACCGTGCGCGGCGTGGTGGACGTGGCGATGGCGTACACGGCAGACTTGATCGCGCGCACATCCTAAACGTCTTGTCAGCAGATTAAGCAGATTTAGCAGATTAAATTAAAAAATCTGCTAAATCGGCTAAATCTGCTGATAAAATTTTGACGGGCTGCCCAACGGCATTTGTCGCGCCAGCTTGAGAATATCGCCGAGCACCCCGGCGGCCGTGACTTCACGCCCCGCACCGGGGCCGGAAATCGCCAACGGGAGCGGCTGGTAACGGGTGGTGTACAGGGCGATGTAATTTCCCGGCCCGCGCAACGCGCCGAGCGGCCCATCGCGTTCCACGGCGGTCAGGCCAACCGTGCCACCCTCCGGTGTGACGCGCGCGACGTAGCGTAATACGTTCCCCTGCGCCTGGGCCGCTGCGACACGGGCGGCATATGTCGCATCCAGCGTCGGTGTGGCGGCCATAAACGCCTCGATGGAAAGGCCCGCCAGCGCCTCGCTGTACAAAGGTTCGACCGTCAGGTGGTGTTCTTCCAGAGGCCAGCCGGCGGTGCGCGCCAGGATGAGGGCTTTGCGCGCCACGTCCTTGCCGCTGAGATCGTCGCGCGGGTCCGGCTCGGTGTAGCCGAGGGCGCGCGCCTGCGCCACCGCCTGCGAGTAGGGGACGCCGCGCTCCAGTTCGGCGCACAGATAGCCGAGCGTGCCGCTGACACAGCCTTCGATCAGCGTGATGGCGTCGCCGGTGTCGCGCAGATAGTGCTCCGTCTCGATGACGGGCAGGCCGGCCCCCACCGTGACTTCGTAGCGCAGGTGCGGGTGCATCATCAGGGGAGCGGCCTCGCTCCACGGCCCGGCCAGCGGAATTTTGTTCGCCAACACCACGCCGCACCCGGCGTCGAGCGCGGCGCGCAGGGTGGGGGCGGTCTTGGGGGAGGCGGTCAGGTCGGCGAGGATCGCGCCGGGCCGCAGCACGGACGGCAACTCACTCAACGGGCGCACGCCGGGCAGCGCGGCGAGCGTGCCGCCGTCCCGCGTGGCCCCTAACGCAGCGGTGAGCGTGGCTTCGGGCAGGCCGTCAGCAGCGTAGAGCAGTCCACTCACGTCCGCCACCGCGACGGGAACCAGCCGCAGTCCGGTACGTTCTGCCACCGTCGCGCGCGTCTCCAAAATCTGGCGGAGCAGCGTCCCGCCGATGTTGCCCAGGCCGAGAAAGATGAGCGGCACTTCATGGATGTCGTTGTTCATCAGGGGAACCTCCAAAATCTACGGTTTCGGTGTGGGAGTGACGGTTGGCGTGACGGGAACGGTTGCCGTCAATGTCTCTGTCGTTGTCAGCGTCGGCGTAACAAGCGGCGAGAGCAGCATTGTGTTGGATTCCTCAGGCAACCCTTGTGCGAGCAATTGCCAGGCAACTTCAAAGTCATCGGTGGCCAGGCGTGGCTTGTCGGGCAGGTTTGCCAGCCCCAGGTCAAGCCGTTTCACGATCGCCGCGAGTGCGTCCTGCTGATGTGCCGGAATTGTCGCGCCTAACGCCAGCAGCACATTGCGTGCCTCCTGCACCTCGATTGCTGCCGCTCCCGGATTGTTCTGCGCCAGTTGCAGCCGCGCGCGGGTGAGCAGCTCCATCGCCCTGAGTAATTGCACGTCGGTGCGCAGGGCGAGCAACGGCGCCTCGCTCTTGACGGTGGCGTTGAGGGCCGCTACCTCAGAAGTGATGTCCGCTGTGGTCTCCTTCAAGTCGCCCAGTGCCGTTTCCAGCTTTGTCAAGGCGGTGCGCAGTTTGGTGATGTCTGGCCCAAAAGTAGCTTGCCGGGTTTCCAGGGCAGCGACGGTTTCCTGGGCGGTTTTCAGGGCGGCTTGCATCTCGTTGACCTGCGTTTCGGTCGTTGTCAGCCGGGTTTGCAGAGCGTCCAGCGTCTCGCCGAGCGCTTTATCCTGACGTTCCAGCGCGGCGATCTGATCCTGAAATGCCTGGGTTTGCTCTTGCAATGCCTGCGTGCGCTCGTTCAGACGCTGGTAATCCTGAGCGTAGCGGTTTTCCAGGTCATCCAGACGGCGTGTGTGTTCCTGAATGGGCTGGAAAACCTGGCGGTTGACCGCGGCGACGCCATAAGAAGCAGCCCAGTAGGTACCGGCTCCGAGCAACACGCCGATCACGATCACGAATATCAGGCGTAACAGGAACTTCGCCAACCGACCCAGTCCACGCAAGAACTTCTGGCCGGCGGAGGGCGTAGAAGCGGTTTCTGTGGTCACGGTGCCCTCCTACTCTTTGGAAAAGAGGCTGTTGAGCAAATCGCGCAGCCCTTCCATTAACTTCTGGAAACGCCCCGTTTGTGTCTGTAACGTTTCCATCTGCTTATTCAGTGCGTCCGTCTGTTGCTGTATCTCTTGTACCTGGGTGTTGAGCGTTTTGGCCTGCGTCGTCAGCGCATCCAGCTCGCGCTGCATATCACCCTTTGCCGTTTCGAGGGTTTGGACGCGCTCATTCAGCGTTTCAAGGGTCTTCAGCCGCGTTTGAAGTCCGTTCAACGACTGCTCCAGCGTGGTCACCTGCCCTTTGAGTAGCGCTACTTCACGCGACACCTGCGCCACCTCACGCGGCGAGGCATACCTCAGCCCTCCGTTGACTCCCGCGAGGATACCCAGGCTCAACGCGAGGGTGATGATCAGCGTCACCACAAAGACGATGAAGCTGACCCAGGCAAGTTCACCGCGCGTCACCGGCCTGGATGAGGTGGGAACGGGCGCCGGCTGGGCGGTCTGGGATGGCGGCGCAACGGTTGGCTCCGGCGCGGCAGCTTTTGTGGGTGGCGGTGTTGCTTCCAGGGGCGAGGGGAGTTCCGGCGCGGCAGGCGCCGTTGCTTCGGGCAAAGGTGGCGGTGTCGCTTCTGGTGGAGAGGAAACAGGAGCGACAGCTTCGGACAAGGGCGGCGGGGTCTCCGGCAGCGGCGGCGGGACGGCTTTCACGGCAGCCGATTCCGCGATGGCCGCAAGCGACGCTTCTTCATCCCAGGGCGGGACGGGTGGCAGTGGCGGTAGGGGGATCAGATCAGCCGGGATTTCCGTGATGCGGCTCGCATCGGCACTTTCGACGGGCGGCGCCTCGGTGAAAAGTGAAGCCGGGACGGATTCCACTTCCTCCACTGTGGCATACGGTGCAATTTTGCTCAGCATCGCCGCCCCGATCCCCGGCACACGCACGACATCATCGAGTGATGTGAAGGGCCGCGCCTGCACGATGCGTTCTGCCAGCACGGGGCCAATGCCTGGGATTTGGGCAAGTTCATCCGCTCCCGCGGTGTTGAGGTTGACTAACGTTTTGGTTTCCATGGCTATCTCCTTTCGCTATTGAGAAACCTTATGTCCTTGTGATACACCCATTTTTGTTTTTAGGCAAGCGTGTCACACTCGTTTGTTGACATTTTGCACGTGAACCGTATACTAAACGCGCGATACTGCATAATCCGAAGTATCTGTCTTTCTTTTCATGCCTGCTAAGGTGTCGACCTGTGTCAAAATTTTTCTAAAATGGAGGGAAATTCAGTGAACACTCGGCGTCTCATCATTATCCTGTGCGTCAGTCTGTTGGCTCTACTGTTCTTCGTTCCTTCTCTTTCCGGTCAAGCCGCGCCTTTGTCTCCCGATCATTATCCAGATTACGATGAACGGGCACAGTTACCCCGGCTTGCGTTGGAGCAATCGCTACCGGCAGCTTCATCTGATGTTGCATCTGTCAGTGATCTGGCTGATTGGAGCAAGCTCGTTTTTCAATCCTACCGCGACGGCAATTGGGAGATTTATTTGGCCAGTCCTGGTGGGGCGAATCAGCAACGGCTGACCAACAACGCCGCTGCCGATGTCCACCCACGTCTCAACCGGGGCGGGACTCGAGTGGTTTTTGCTTCTAAACGTAGCGGGAGTTATGAGATTTATGTGGTGAATGTGAATGGTACCGGCCTCACACGGCTTACTTATACCGGTACAGACAACGTTAATCCCGCATGGTCACCTGCTGGTGACCGTATCGCCTTTCAATCCTACCGGGACGGGCAAGCTGAGATTTATGTGATGAACGCGGATGGTTCGAACCAAACCCGGATCACTACAAACGCCGCTTATGATGGCGATCCGGCATGGTCGCCGGATGGTTCAAAGATTGCGTTTGTTTCCAATCGGACAGGCACCAGTCATATCTGGGTGATGAATTCTAACGGTGCTGAATTGCAGCAGTTTTCTTTTCATACTCAATACAATCAGAATCCGGTTTGGTCGCCGGATGGTAAAGCGATTGCATGGGATGGCGACTTCGATGGCGATAGCTGGCAAGAAATTATGGTTCGAGGGATGAATATGGACCCTGAATTGCCACCAACCGTCTTTGATCTCAATCTGGACAAAACGGACGCCTGGGTTGGAAGCTGGTCGCCAGATGGAAGGTACATCGCATATACCCAAATCTCTTATACCTATTACTATGGTAATTGGTACTGGACTTATGCGTATGCGCGTGCCTGGTCGGTCTCGGATGGGCAAGTCATTGCATTGATTCCCCAAGATACCGAATGGTCGCCGGATTGGCAGACATTGGATGCGCAACCTCCCACGCCATTGCTGACCGTCCTTGCAGAGTCGCCAAGCCCTATTCTGGTGCATTACCACGGACAAGATTCAGGTGGTTCGGGTATCAAGAATTTCGATGTGCAATATAGGAAGAGCGGAATTGGCACATGGTCTGACCTTGCTGTAGAGATCGAGGATTTTTTCCCTCTCGAAGTCGCCGCGGTTGGAGGTGAAACGTATTATTTCCGTATGCGTGCGAGAGACCATGCTTACAATGTAAGTGCCTGGAGCGCGGAGAAAGCTGCGACAGTGGAGACTTATCCCCCACAGAGCGAGGTTAAACCTTTACCTGCGTATATTCGTTATGCCGCTGAGGGTTTTCCGGTCTCCTGGTCAGTGGTTGATCCCGGTGGTTCGGCCATTCAATCTTTGGAAGTACAATACCGCGTTGATGATCTGGCTTGGACGGACTGGTTAACCAATCCAACGACTGCATCGGCTACCTTCTATGGCGAAGTCGGTCATACGTATGCATTCCGCACGCGGGCCGTCGACAGAGCGCAAAATGCCGAACTCTGGCCTGAAGGTGACGGCGACACACAGACGACGCTCTATACCTGGGGCATCACAGGAAAAGTGACGGACAATGCCGGCGCGCCGGTTTCTGGTGCGGTGATTACCACGACACCGTCTGCGATAAAACAGTTTTATAGCGCACCGACCGGCGATTACGGAGCCTATGTCGCGCAGAACACAGACTGGTATACCTTCACGATAGGCAAACCGGGATATGGCTCTGTTCCTGCGACGGCTTTCCCGTTGGAACCAGATGCTGAACTGGACATGGTGTTGCCGCCGGTGGATAATGTAGTGCAGGATTGGGGGTTTGAGAGCGGCGATTTGGATGGTACATATTGGCAATCTGGTCGTTTCACCGAGCCTGTAAAGATGGCAGACCCAGGTGGTGACTTTTGGGGACCAAAAATTATCAGTGATGTTCAGCATACAGGTGTATATGCAGCACGGATGGGAATGCCGCAATCTACCTATGCAGCGCGAGTTTACACTTTTCAGTATTGGTATGAGAGATTAACTGACTCTTGTATAGCAAGAGCAACTGATGGCACACTCCATTTAACTTGGGCGACCACATATTACGGCGGAAATGCATTGTTCTATGCGTCGCTTGATACAGAAGGTGTTTGGTCCATTCCTGAAGTCATAACAACTTATTTACATTACTCTGGACAGCATCTTTGTGATGTTGGGCCTGATGATGTGTTTCACTTGGTTTGGCTCTCGTCAGTGGGCAATATGTATTACATTAGCCGTGATCTGGGTGGTATCTGGTCTCTACCACAAGAAGTTTCGAGTTGGGAAGTAGCGCCAGAGGTGCAGATATTGGGAGTTACAGTTGACAATTCCGCACGTGTGCATATTGTCCGAAGGGTTGGAAGAGCAAATGTGGGATATGTTCTTGAATACTTAAGTCGAAATTCAGATGGAACATGGTCTACCCCATATCAAGTTTCTGATGGTTACGCGTGGCCTGCTCAAGTGGCTTTCGACGCGCAGGACAACATTCACTGTATATGGATCGATGAAAGTGGTTCTCTTGAGTATCGGTATCGTAACACCCAGGGGGATTGGAGTCAAATCACAATAGTCATGCAAGGCTACCCTGACTTTCTATTTGCAGTTAGCCAGTCTGGCATGGTGCATGTGGTGTGGTCTAACTATGATGATACTATAGGTAAGAATCGCATTTTTTATATACAAAAAATGGGTGATGATTCCTTTTCTGCACCGGTGCAATCAACCGCGGATTTTTACCCTCGTGTGTTGCTTGCACACAATGACCTTGCATACATATTGTTTGAAACGGATGGTGGTGTTTCTTATATGATGGTCAGCGGACAAGAGTTTTCGACTTTACAGTATCTTGGTCCAGGAGCAGATGAGTTACGCCTAAACTTACGTAGCGCTGTTGATTCCAATAATATCTTGCATATCGTCTGGCCGTCCTATTCTGATGGGAACTATTATTATGCCTATGTGGAGTCGCCTCAAGGCTTAGCGACACCCCATCTTATCGCCAATCCTCGCGGCCTATTTTCCCCAATCTACCGTATAGCTGCCCAAGACATTGAACATCTCCACTTTGTGATGTTGGGAGATTATGGGGTGGATTACTTACAATCGCTGCCGCCACTTGAAAATTCTTTAGATTACACGGTCTCGCAATCGATCACTTTACCGCTAACGATGACCCATCCACTTCTGTCTTTCTTCTATCAACTTGGCGGCATTCAGGCCGGCGTTGATTCGGGGCTTGCCGTGCAGGTGGAAGATGCTTTGGGTGCGACAACGCTTTTCACCGACACGCAAAATGCTGCTACGTGGCAGCATCGCGCGCTGGACATGCAGCCCTGGCGGGGGCAAACGGTTACGCTGACCTTCAATTTACATCAGGCTGCTGGTGTATCTCCTTACGCACACGTTTACCTGGACGAAATCTCCCTCGGCTCCGCCCGTCCGGATGTATGGATCGCGGGCACAGACACTTCCGGCATACCCGGCGAATCCATTGTCTACACCATTGCCTACGGCAACCAGGGCGGCGGCACGGCGCAAGCGGTGCGCATCACCGATACCTTGCCAGCGGAGGTATCTTTCATCGCTGCCAGCGTTCCGCCGATCATAACGACCCCGGCGCTCGTGTGGGACGTTGGAACGTTAGCGCCGCAGAGTGCGGCGTCCCAAATTGCCGTCACGGTCACGCTCGTGCCGACGGTGACGGTGTTTTCAACACTGGCACACACGTTGGAGATCGCGCCGCAGGATATGGGGTTGAGCGGCACGCTGATGCTCGATCCCGGTCTGGTTGAGTTGGAGACAGCGAACAATGTGGCGACCGCCGGTATCTATGTGGGCAAACACGTCTTCTTGCCGCTTATACTGAAGAAGTTCTAGCAGGTTTTTTGTGGAGGATACGATGACCGAATTACATCTGACGTTAGACAATCTGGATGACATTCTCTCCGGTCAGCTGACCGAAGAGAAGATCGCGCGGGCGAAGACGTTGTTCCTCAAGCGGTTGGCGGAACAGGCGCACCGTTTTTACCGGGGCAAAATGCAGACGGTACCGAAGGCCGGCGTGTTCGGCTTCAACTGGTTCAATGTCTGGTACACGCCGGGCGTCTCGCAGATTTCGACGACGATCCGCGACGACAATGACGCCTCCTACGAGCTATCGAACCGGGGCAATTACGTCGCCGTGGTGAGCGATTCCACGCGCGTGCTCGGTGACGGCGACTGTACCCCGCCCGGCGGCCTGGGGGTGATGGAGGGGAAGTCCTTCCTGATGAAGTACCTCGGTGGGATTGACGCCACCGCGTTGTGCATTGACAGCCGCGACGCACAGGGTCAGCACTCCGCCGACAAGATCATTGACTTCGTGAAGATGGTGCAACCGAGTTTCGGCGCGATCAACCTGGAAGACATCTCACAGCCCAACTGCTTCAAAGTGCTCGATACGCTGCGCGCCGAGTGTGACATCCCCGTGTGGCACGATGACGCGCAAGGGACGGCGTGCGTCACGCTGGCGGGGCTGATCAACGCGCTGAAGCTGGCGGATAAGCCGATCTCGGAGGCGAAGATGGTCTTCCTCGGCGCGGGGGCATCGAACACGACCATTGTGCGCATCATCATCGAGGCAGGCGGCAACCCTGACAATATCGTGGTTTTCGATTCGCGCGGCGGCCTGCACCGCGACCGCAAGGACATTCAGGCCGACACGCGCTTCTACCGCAAGTGGGAGATTTGCGAGCAGACCAATCCGCGCCTGATCGCCGACTTCGACGACGCGATGAAGGGCGCGGATGTGCTCATCGCCGCTTCCACGCCCGGCCCCGGCGTCGTGAAGCCGGAATCGGTGCGCCTGATGGCGCCGAAGTCCATTGTCTTCGCCTGCGCCAATCCCGTCCCGGAAATCTATCCCTACGCGGCGAAAGAGGCAGGGGCGTACATCGTCGCCACCGGGCGCGGGGATTTCCCCAATCAGGTCAACAACTCCCTGGGGTTCCCCGGCATCCTCAAAGGCGCGTTGCTCGTGCGCGCTCGTGGCATCTCCGATGGGATGACGATCGCTGCCGCCCGCTCGCTGGCAACCTTTGCGGAACAGCGCGGCATTGATCCTGAGAACATCACCGCTCGCATGGATGAGCCGGACGTTTTCCCGCACGAAGCCGCCGATGTGGCGATGCAGGCCGTCGCCGAAGGGCTGGCGCGCATTACTCTCACCCGCGAGGAGGCGTTTGCGCAGGCTGCTCACGACATCACGCAGGCGCGGGCGATGATCGAGCATCTTATTGCCACCGGGTTCATTCAAAAACCACCTCAGGCGATGTTGCAAGAAGCGTTGGAGTGGGCGATCGGGCAGGTGTGACAGAGATTGGGCTTTGGGGCGGGGGGAAGACCACGGATGGAGAGAAATGGACGATAGGTTCCGCCATATCGTGGTGTCGCTGTACGATAGGCGGGGGGAAGACCACGGATGGAGAGAGGTGAACAATGGCCGATGCTAAGCTCTTGCACGCCGACTTGACCTACGCTATCCGGGGGGCGATCTTTGATGTGGGAAACCACCTGGAGCCAGGTCTGCCCGAGAAGTATTATCAGGAGGCGTTGAGTATCGGGCTGGAACGACGGAATCTTCGGCACACGCTGGAAGCGGAATACCATGTGTTTTATCGGGATATCGAAGTGGGGCGTTATTATTGCGATGTTGTCGTCGAGGATAAAGTGGTCGTGGAGTTGAAAGTCGCGCCGGAATTGACACCCTTGCACCGCATGCAATTGCTCTCTTACTTGCGTGTCACCGGTGCAGATGTGGGCTTGCTGGTCAATTTTGGCGCGGCGCGTGTGGAGATCGAGCGTTACGCCGGTTTTTATGCCTGCAATCGCCCTGCTTTTTTCTGGCGCGCTCAATCGCAAGAGACGCCGGATTTGCTGTACCCGGAGTTGGTGGGCCGCATATATGCGTGCTTGTATCGTGTGCATTACGAGTTGGGGCCGGGCTTCATTCACCATGTTTATCGTCGCGCCGTTCAAGTTGAACTCAGCGAGCAAAATCTCCCGTATCTCTTTGTGCGCGAGATCCCGGTCACTTATGAGGGCGAGCTGCTTGGCACAAAGTATTGTCGGTTGCTCATTGTGGATGACAAAGTAATCGTGGCCGCTTTTGCCGTGTGTGAGATGACGGGGGCGTATGACGTCAGGATGCGCCGGTATTTGGATTATTTTGGGATGCAATTGGGGTTGCTGGCGAACTTTCACGGCGAACAGTTGGAAGTCAGGCCGGTGCGGGTAGGGGAGAAGAACACGGATGTGGAAATACACGATGAAGAACACGGATGTAGAAATACACGGTGAAGAACGCGGATGTAGAAATACACGATGAAGGCCACGGATGTAGAAATACACGGTGAAGAACACGGATGTGGAAATACACGATGAAGAACACGGATGTGGAAATATGCGATGAAGAACACGGATGTGAAAATGTGCGGTGAAGAACGCGGATGTGGGGATACACGATGAAGAACACGGATGTGGAAATATGCGATGAAGAACACGGATGATGAGAACGTACTATGTGGATCATGGTTGGTGGACGTGTACGGTATCCGTGATAGAATTCTCCTATCGTGTATTTCTTAATTATAAGCGATTACGTATTATTATAAGGTCAGTTACGTATCCGTGATAGAATTCTCCTATCGTGTATTTCTTAATCCGTGGTCTTCTCCCCACGAAAGCCCCTAACCCAGGGTAACTCTACGGACTTTGGACTATTCTCAAAGAGGTGACATTATGCTTGATTGGTACAAAGACGCGATTTTCTACGAGGTTTCGGTTAAAGCCTTCGCCGACAGCAACGGCGACGGCATTGGCGACTTGCGTGGGTTGACCGGAAAGCTCGATTACCTGCGCGAGCTGGGTGTGGATGCGATCTGGATGTTGCCGATTTTCCCCTCGCCGCTGCGGGATGACGGCTACGATGTAGCCGATTATATGAATATCCACCCGTATTATGGGACATTGGAGGACTTCAAAGTGTTGCTCGACGAGGCGCACAAGCGCGATTTGCGCATCATCGTCGAGTTGGTGGTGAACCATACCTCCGACCAACATCCGTGGTTTCAGGCCTCGCGCGACCCACAGCATCCCGAACACGCGCGCTACCGCGATTGGTACGTGTGGAGCGACACCGATCAGCGCTACACCCAAACGCGCATCATCTTTCTCGATACCGAGCCGTCCAACTGGACGTTTGATCCGGTGCGCGGGCAGTATTTCTGGCATCGCTTCTTCAGCCATCAGCCGGATTTGAACTACGACAATCCAGAGGTGCAGCGGGCGATGCTGCGCGTGGTGCAGTATTGGATTGACCTGGGCGTGGATGGATTTCGTATTGATGCGCCGCCCTATCTCTACGAGCGTGAGGGTACGAACTGCGAGAACCTGCCGGAGACGCACGCCTATCTCAAACGCCTGCGCGCTTTTGTGGACGCCTACGCGCCGGGCACGTTCTTGCTTTCGGAAGCCAACATGTGGCCTGAGGACGTCATTCAGTACTTCGGCAACGGCGATGAAGTGCACATGAATTATCACTTCCCGCTGATGCCGCGCATCTTCATGGCGCTGGCGAAGGCCGACCGCGCGCCCATTTTGGCGATTATGGCGCGCACGCCTGAATTGCCGGCGCCGTGCCAGTGGGGGACGTTCCTGCGCTGCCACGACGAGCTGACGCTGGAAATGGTCACGCCGGAGGAGCGCGCGTTTATGTGGGACTTCTACGCGCCGGAGCCGCGCATGCGGCTGAACCTGGGCATCCGGCGTCGCCTCGCGCCATTGCTGGATAACGACCGCCGCCGCATCGAAGTCGCCAACTCGATGCTGCTCACGCTCATCGGCTCGCCCTTCATCTACTACGGCGACGAGATCGGCATGGGCGACAACATCTGGCTGAACGACCGCGACGGCGTGCGCACGCCGATGCAGTGGGACGCCGCCCCCAACGCCGGGTTCTCGGACGCGCCGGCCGGGCGGCTCTATTCGCCGGTGATTGACGATCCCGTGTATGGCTACCAACGGGTCAACGTCGCTGCGCAACGGGCGGACGAAAACTCGCTGTGGCACTGGATGCGGCGCGTGGTTCATATTCGCAAACAGCATCCGGTGTTCGGACGGGGGACGTTGCGCTTCCTGGAGCCTGACAATCCGGCGATCCTGGCCTATCTCCGCAGCGATGGCACGCAGACGGTGCTCGTCGTCAACAACCTCTCCGCCGCGCCGCAAAAGTTTACACTCGACTTGAGCGCCTACGCACGCAAAGTCCCACGCGATCTTCTTGCAGATACCACGTGGCATCCCATCGGGACAACGCCTTATCCCTTTACGTTGGCACCTTACGGTTATCACTGGTTGTCCCTGGAATGACTTCCTTTGCCTTCCTGCAAGATGTGCTGGACGAGGTGCTGGGCCTGTTCCCCAGCGAGTTCATCCACCACCAAATCTCTTCGCGGAGTCGGCCCGCGTTACATCGTGGATTCGCAGCAGCGGCTCCTGGGATTCCTGCTGACGCCTGAGGAATACGAGGATTATCTGGAAATGCGTTTACGCTCGGAACCTTCTCAGCGTGTGCATATCGGTATTCCTGGTAAGCAACTGCTGCATTTTGCAGGCATCATTTCACTTGATGATTTGCAGTTGATGCAACGGGCTATTCAGGCTGATTGTGAGGTCCTGGATCGCAATGAATGGTGATTATCTGCTTGATACCAACATCATAATTGCACTCTTCGCGGGCGAAGAGTCGGTTGTGCAAGGTTTGATTAAAGCCGAATACGTCTGTATCCCCAGTTCAGAAGGTACCTGTAAATGATTGATTTGCCTCTCGTTGCCATCACCCTCGGAGACGTTGCCGGCATCGGACCCGAAGTCGTCGTGAAGGCGCTGGCACTGCCGGAAGTGTGGACGGTTTGCCGTCCCCTTGTCATCGGCGATGCGCGCGCGTTGACGGAGGCGCGCCTCGGTATTCCCGTTCCACTGCTTCGCGTAGTGAGAGACCCCGAAACTGCCGAGTTTAGCAAGGGAACGCTCACCTTGCTTGATCTGCGCAATCTCGATCCCGCCGACGCACCGCTGGGACGGATTTCTCCCACCGCCGGCCGCGCCGCCGTGGAATATGTGCTCAAGGCCGCCGAACTGGCGATGACCGGGGCGGTGGATGCCGTGGCGACTGCTCCGCTTAATAAAGAGGCGATGCATCTGGCCGGCTTCGACTTCATCGGCCACACCGAAATCCTCGCGGATGTGACCCACACGCCACGCTGCACCACCATGTTGGCAACACCCGGCCTGCGCGTCACCCACGTCACGCGCCATATCCCGTTCCGTAGCATCGCGGAGCATCTGACGGTCGAGCGCGTTCTCGATACCATTGTTATCACCCACACAGGGATGCAGAAACTCGGCTTCCCACAGCCACGCATTGCCGTCGCCGGGTTGAACCCCCACAACGGTGACAACGGGTTGCTGGGACGTGAAGAACTGGACATCATCAAACCGGCGGTCGTGGCAGCGCAGGCGCAGGGCATTGACGCGCGCGGTCCCATCCCTGCTGACTCGGTTTTCTTCCAGGCTCTACGCGGGGATTACGACGTGGTGGTGTGCCAGTACCACGATCAAGGTCACATCGCGGTGAAGACGCACGGCTTCGAGCAATCCATCACCATCACCCTGGGGCTGCCGATTATCCGCACGTCTGCCGATCACGGCACGGCCTTCGACATCGCCGGTCGGGGCATCGCCAACGCCGATAGCATGCGCGCCGCCATCCTCGAAGCTGCGGCAATGGCGGCGCGGGTGAAGGCCGCTTCAACGGACTGAACAGGGCGATGCTCAGGCCGGTCTCCAGACCGGGTCTGCCTGAGAGTGGCACGGTCAGAAGACCGGCCACAGCAGGGGTGCTTGAACGACTGACCCGGAAGCCCGTTGCTATGCAGCTTTGGGCAGGGTAACAGTGAACGCGCTGCCCTTGCCGACGGCACTTTCCACATTGATTGTGCCGCGCTGACCTTCGGTGAGCGCGCGGGCGATGGACAACCCCAGCCCAAATCCCGGCGTGGAACGCGACGTGTCGCCGCGATGGAAGCGGTCGAAAATCCGCCGCTGCATCTCCGGTGATAGGCCCGGCCCGTCGTCCTGCACACATAAAGCGACCTGCTCTTCCTGTTCTTCAACCTGCACACGGATCGCGCCTTTTCCGTGTTTGATGGCGTTATCCAGCAGGATCAGCAAAACTTGCTTGAGCGCATCCTCGTTGGCCTGCGCGACCACATGCTCATTGCATGTCCAGGTAATTTCGCGCTCCGGGGCCAGCAGGCGCGCCTGCCGACACACATCGTCTACCAGCGGCGCGACCTTGACCGGCTGCACTTCCAGCTTGCGCCCGGCGTCGGCGCGGGCGAGTGTCAACAGATCGGTGACCAGGCGGCTCAGCCGCTCGCTCTCGCTGATCAAATCGTTCAGGATGTCCTCTTGTTCATCGCGGGGAAGGGGCGGCTGGCGTTGCAGCAAGGTGAGGTTGCCACGGATGGTTGTCAACGGTGTGCGCAGCTCGTGCGAAACGTCGGCGACGAAGTCCCGTTGTACCTGCAGGGCGTGCGCAAGCTGTTGATAGGCATCTTGCAGGCGTTCGAGCATCGCGTTGAACGTCATCGCTAACTGCCCAAGCTCATCATTGGGGCCGGTGTGCTCGACGCGCGAGGAGAAGTCGCGCGATTCCCCGATCTGGCGCGCGGTCTCGGTGATGCGGTGAATGGGCCGCAGCGTGATGCCCGACAGCGTCCAGCCGATGCCGAAGGCGATGATGGTGGTCAGGGCGCTGCCCGCGATGAGCGTGATACCCAGAGAACGCAAGCTGCGGTCGCGGTCGGCCAGTGAGCGGGCGAATTGCACAATGCCGACAACCTCCCCGTTGATGATCAGCGGGCGGCTGTAAATGAACATTCGCCCTTCGGCGTCGCTCGCAATCTCTTCCCAGCTTTCCCCATTTTTAAGATGCGCCAGCCCTTCCTCGCTGAGCGGCAAGTCTACATCGCTATCGCTCATCGGCAGAGCCAGGACGATCCCGTTAGCGTCCAGGATGCGGATCAGATCACGGGGACGACGCCCTCCGACCAGCGGCTGCAAGACCTGCCGTGCGCGTTCGCCTTCTGGCCCTTCCCCTTGTGCCAACATGGGAATCGGCGCGCCCCATCGAAAGTTGCGCTGCGCATGCACCAGGCCGTTGACGAGGGGATCGGCAGACTTCGCCAGATCGTTGCGGACAAGATTGAGGGTATAACGCGACTGCGCGGCATAGAGCGCGGTGCTGAAGGTTGCCAGTGTCAGCGCAAGGATAATGCTGTAGAGCAATGTCAGGCGCAGACGGATGGACATTATTCTTCCTCCTCCCGCAGCACATAGCCGACGCCACGCACCGTATGGATCAAACGCGGTTCCCCTTCGGCCTCGGTTTTCTTGCGTAGATAGCCGATGTAGACCTCCAACACATTATCATCGCCCACAAAATCGTAGCCCCATACCTGCATGAGAAGCTGTCGGCGCTCCAAAACCTGCCGTGGATGGCGCATGAAGACGCTCAGCAGATCGAACTCGGTGGGCGTGAGAGAGATGAGCCGTTCTCCCCGCCGCACTTCGCGTTTGGACGTATCCAGCGAAAGGTCGGCGAAGGTGAGGATGACCTGATTGCTCTTGCCGGTACGCCGCAGCAACGCGCGAATGCGCGCTACCAGTTCCAGCGAAGCGAAAGGTTTGACCAGATAATCGTCGGCGCCCCTTTCCAGACCCTCCACGCGGTTCTGCACTGCATCACGCGCCGTCAACATCAGGATCGGCGTTTCGTTCTTCTCACTGCGTAAGGCTTCGAGAACGCCGATTCCATCCAGTTTTGGCAACATCCAGTCGAGCACGACGACATCAGGCTGCTCGCTGTATACCTTATTCAGCGCGTCCTCGCCATCCACAGATGTCACAACGTCAAATCCTTCGTAGATTAGCGTCCGTTCCAACATCTTGAGCAACTTTACGTCGTCATCAACAACCAGGACCTTCTCCATAGCACTCTCTTCATTCCTTGTAGCCTTGTAGACGGTAGACATCCGATCCATTAAATCTCAGTTTGGGTCGTCTTGAAAAATCGGTGGCCCGTTCCGTGTCCACCGCCTGGTGATTTATCGCCAGGCACTGTCTACTTTTATTATACTTGCTTATCTGAGAAGATGTTGGGAACTTCCTGAGAATTGACTGAGAAATTGCCCGTAATTCTCAGGAAACTATCAGCAATTTCTTGGATTGTTCACAGATGACCCTGCTACACTTCACACTGGAGTTCACAGGAGTCAATTGTCAACTGACCACTTTAAGGAGGAGCTGCATGTTGAAAAAGAAACTATGGTGGATTGTGCCGTTGATTCTGATTCTGGCCGGTGGAGGCTACTTTGCCTATCGCACATGGTTTGCGCCGAAAGCTGCCGCGCAAACGACGGAAGAAGTGCAAACGGCCACCGTGACCGTGGGTGACATCTCCATCACTGCGACAGGCTCTGGACAACTGGTGGCTTCAGATCAGGCCAACCTGGCGTTCAGCACCGCCGGCGTTTTGAAAGAACTGTTCGTCGAAGTCGGCGATGAAGTGAAAGCCGGCGCCATCCTCGCCCGCATAGACGATACGGATGCGCGTCAGAATGTCGCCGCTGCTGAAGTGCAGGTGATGCAGGCCGAACAGGCATTGGCACTGGCCCAGGCGCAGGCCGAACTGGCCGTGCTTCA
This sequence comes from Anaerolineae bacterium, assembly GCA_035373625.1. GTDB lineage: Bacteria > Chloroflexota > Anaerolineae > B4-G1 > SLSP01 > DSWT01. The sequence goes on from DAOSNS010000001.1 coordinate 304,224, forward strand.
GGCGCAGGCCAACCTGGATGCTGCGCAGACTGCGCTGGATGAGCTGCTCAATTGGGAACCCGACGAAGAGGCTGTTGCCCTTGCCCAGGCGAATTTGACCAGTGCCCAGATGGCTTACAAAAACGCGCTGGCAAAAGCCGGCGTGGATCAAACCCTTTCTGCGCGGATCAGCCTGGAGCAGGCCATCGAGAGCCTCAAGAATGCCCAGGAAAGCTATGCCTCGGCAATGAGTCCTGACCGCGATTGGGAGAAGGACATCGAAACCACCCGCGCGAACGCGGCAAACGCTGTGTACAAGGCTCAGCAAAACCTTGAGGTCGCCCAAAACAACTACAAACTGACTGTGATCAACAACACCAACTCCGATATCCAAAGCGCCAAAGCACAACTTCTGAACGCTCAAAAAGCCCTGGAAGAGGCGCAAACCCCGCCCGACGATGCCGAAATCACCGCCGCACAGATTAAGGTTCAACAGATGGCCCTGGCGTTGGAACAGGCGAAGCTGGCGGCCACCGACCTCGGCGATAGCACGACCCCCGCTACCCGCGAGGCCGAATTGGCTTTGGAACAGGCGCGCCTTAAGCTGGCAACCGCAAAGGAGACCCTGGAAGGCACTACCCTGGTCGCACCGTTCGACGGCACGGTGACCGCCGTGAATTGTAAGCCGGGGGACACCTGCAATGGCACGGCCATCGTCCTGCAGAACTTGGGCACGCCGGTTCTGCAATTCTGGATCGAAGAGGCCGATATGAGCAGTGCGGTCAAAGGCAATCCGGTACGCATCGTTTTTGAGGCCCTGCCCGATTATGAATACAACGGCGAGATTTACCGCGTGGACCCGGTATTGACTACCGTAGGCGGTACATCCGCCGTTCAACTATGGGCCACGGTCAACACCACCGAACATCCGGTGAAATTGCTTGCCAATATGAATGCCGATGTTGAAATTGTGGCCGGTGAGGCGTTGAACGCCCTGCTTGTGCCGGTGCAGGCGCTGCGTCAATTGGACAACGGCCGGTATGCCGTCTTTGTCAAGAAATCGAACGGTGAGCTGGAAATGCGTACTGTGGAGATCGGGCTGATGGATGCCGTCAACGCCGAAGTCAAATCCGGCCTGGAACGTGGTGAGGTTGTGACGTTGAGCGAGCAAACCTCATCCGGCACGACCATTCGCTCCACCATTGACACGCAGACACCCGCCGAAATGCCGCCAATGGGTGGCTTTGGTGGCCCGATGCCCTAAAGTGCAAGGGGGATGATGATGAGCGATGCACTGATCGAAGTTCAAGGCTTGACGAAGGTTTATGGCAAAGGTGCAGTGGCCATCAGCGCTCTGCGGGGGATAGATGCCAGGGTCGAAAAAGGTGAATTCGTGGCCATCATGGGGCCTTCGGGTTCGGGAAAATCAACTCTGATGAACATCTTGGGTTGCCTGGATCGGCCCACCGAAGGTGTCTATATCCTCGATGGCGAAGATGTCAGCCAGTTGGACAAGAACGAACTGGCGCGTGTACGCAACCAGAAAATCGGCTTCATCTTCCAGTCTTACAACCTGTTACCGCGTCTGAACGCCGTTAAAAATGTTATGCTTCCCCTGCTTTACAGCCGCGACAACGGTCAGAGCGATGACGAGCACTACCGACGAGCTGTCGCGGCACTGGAGGCGGTGGGCCTGGGCGACCGTCTGCACCACAAACCGAACGAACTTTCCGGCGGACAGCAACAGCGTGTAGCGATCGCGCGCGCGCTCATCAACAACCCGGCCATCATCCTGGCCGACGAACCCACCGGCAATCTGGACACACGCGCAGCAACGGACATCATGCAAATCTTGCGCCAGTTGCACGCTAACGGTGCCACCATCGTTATGGTCACGCACGAATTGGACATCGCCGAGTATGCTCAGCGTGTGATCTACCTGCGCGACGGGCAAATTGTCTCCGACCGCGAGCACGCCCGGGCAATTGCCCATTTGCATAACGGAGAGTAATCCTGGAGGTGAAGATGAGCTTTGCAAAAACGTTAAAAGTCGCCTGGGAAGGGCTGATGATGAACAAAGTGCGCTCGTTCTTGACGACCCTCGGCGTGATTATCGGCGTTGCTGCGGTCATCATCATGCTGGCGGTGAGCGCCGGCGCCGAAGCCGACATTGCCGATCAGATCAACGCGCTGGGCGCAAACTTGATTATGGTGATGCCGGCATTTCAGCGCGCCGGGCCGGGGATGGGCGGTGGCAATATGGCCCGTCTCACCTACGCCGACCTGGTCACGATCCGCGACAACATTACCGGCATCAACGGCGTGTCGGCGGAACAAAACACCACTCAGGATGTCAAGGGCGGCGATGCGACCCTATCCGACATCTCCATTGTCGGCACGACATCGGGCTTCGTCAACGTCCATGATTACCGTGTAGCTCAGGGACGCTTCATCACCGATCAGGACAACGACCGCGTTAACAAGATTGCCGTGTTGGGATATGACATCGCCCAGGAGCTGTTCGGCGATACGAACCCCGTGGGAAAATCCGTGACCATCGGCAAGGTCAAATGTACGGTCGTCGGCGTGATGAAAGAAAAAGGCGTGGTGGGCACCACAGACTACGACAACCGGATTTATGTCCCTATCACCCTGGTCTTTAAGAAATTCATCAACGCTCGCTTTGGTGGGACGGCTTTGCGGGTGGTCTATGTCTCGGCGGAAAGCAAAGAGGCCATGGACGATGTGATGAAACAGTTGAACGTCCTCTTGATGCAAATTTTGGGTACCGATGCTTCCGCGCCCGGCTTTATGATGACGACCCAAGACAGCATCATCAACATGCGTGCTTCGACAACCGAAACTTTCCGCAATCTGCTGGCATGGGTGGCGGCGGTTTCGCTGGTGGTCGGTGGGATCGGCATTATGAACATCATGCTGGTTAGCGTCACCGAACGCACGCGTGAAATCGGCCTGCGGCAGGCCCTGGGTGCACGTCCCCGCGATGTGCAACTGCAATTTCTGCTTGAGGCCGTCATGCTGAGTCTGCTCGGCGGGCTGATAGGCATCTTTGGGGGTGTGGGGGGCGCGTGGCTCTTCAATGTACTGGGTTCTATGCGCACCGTCCTGGTGCCCGGTTCTATCCCGCTCTCCTTTGGCGCGGCGGCAGCCGTCGGTATTTTCTTCGGCTACTACCCGGCGACCCAGGCGGCGAAACTTGATCCCATCGTGGCATTGCGACATGAGTAGGTATATGGAGGAGTGAGAATGAAACAAGGTCGTTTTCAACGCAAGATTTTACCGTTGATTTTCGTTTTGGTGCTTATTGCCGTGAGTGGTTGCCGGCAATCAACGGCAGCCGAAACGACTTCGGCAACCGCCGAGGCAGCAGTCTACACGGGCGCGCTGCGCACGGATTACGAGAATGCGCTTGATGTGACCGGTCAGCTCGCGTTGGGCATACTGCGTTTGGAAGGCACCGAGAACGCTGTGACGGCAGAACAGGCCGCCCAGTTGCTCCCCTTGTGGAAGACGTTACAGGGCAGCACGGTCACCACTCAGGCCGAGCGGTATGCGGTGATAAAACAGATCGAGGCCCTGTTGACCAGCGCCCAGATCGGCGCCATTACTGCCATGCAGCTCACCGAGGCCGACGCGCAAGCCTGGTTTCAGGAACAAGGGCCGGCGATGATCGCGCCCGGCGGACAAATGCCCGCCGGCGGTATGGGATTTTCGGGTCAGGGGAATGTTCCAACGATGTCCGAAGAAGAACGTGCCGCTATGCGTGAACGTTTCCAGAATATGACCGAAGAACAGCTCGCACAATTGCAGGCGCAGTTCAGACAGGGGGGCGGACGTCCGACCGGCGACGGCAATGCATGGGGGGGCAGTGCCGGTGCTCCAACCGGCGCAGGCAGCGGCGCGGCAAGCCGTGTCTCCGGCCTGCTGACCCTCGCCGTGGTCAACTTGCTGACCGAACGTAGCGGTGAAACTCCGGGGACGGCTGTGCCATCCGCCGAGCCTCGAGCAACCACGGCCATCACGCCCACCGCGACGGCCTCAGCGACTCCCACGGCAACACCGACACCCATAGCGCGCGTTACCCTTGTCCCCTGGCGCACACGTGAAGCTCAGGGGACATCAACGCCAACCCCGTCTACCTCTACGTCATCGGCGACGAACGACACATCCCCTGTTGTGGCCACGGCATCCACACAACCGACACCGCAGGCTGCCACGGCGGCACAAGCGACCACGGTGATCCAGAACGCGCTGACCCAGAAACCGGATACCGATCCCGGTCCACCGCTCACCGTTGAAGTCACGACCAATTACGCAGAACCCAATCCACTGCTTGAAGGGGGACTGATCTACAAAGTTGCCGGTTTTATCCACAACCCCACGGACGCGACCTATGCCGTGACCGCCGTGCACGTCACGTTTTTCGACGCCGGTGGATTTCGGGGGGCCTTCTACGCTTTCCCCATGCGCCCCGGCCAACGTGGCATCCAGGGGGAATGGATCTGGCACGGCGCTATGGAAGCCGAAACAAGCTGCGGTCTCCTGGGGCCGGGGGAATCCTGCCCGTTCACAGCCGAGATCGCCGGGCAGGATATGGCTTCCTTCCTGGTGCACCCCGACGCAGAAGTGGCAGAATGGCATGAAGCGGTAAGTGTGACGTTAAGGGATATAAAAGTCGCGGATACCGGCACAAATTACCTGCGCATCAACGGTGTGGCGACGAACCCCAACCCCTATCCCATCAAAAATATCGTCATCTCCGGCCTGCTATTGGATGACCACGGGCAGATGGTGAGCATGGGCACGGGGGCGGTGCCTTCCATTGTGGCAGGTGGCTCCGCGAGCTTCGAGATCTACATCGAAAAGAAGGCTTATGCGAGCTATCAGCTTCACGCGCGGGCCGAACAGGACGCGAAGTAACCGTTGATCTGGGTGCATTTCAACGTGGGGGCAAAAGCCAGAAGACCAACCGTTGATTTAACAGAATAGAGTATAATTGTGGTATGATTTGGAATAAGTAGCTCTCTGGGATTGGGCGAGGTTATGAATAAGGGTGTGACGTGTACCCCCGGCTCTAGCCGGGACCTCTGCTCAATCTACAATAAAGCAATTTAGAGGCACGCAAGACCGGCTGAAGCCGGTGGTATGTATACACCCCAGCTTTAGCCGGTCCCTTTGCCAGTCTACAATAAAGCAATTTGGAGGCATACACACGGTAATGAAATCATCTAAAGTGGGCTTGTTTGTCTTGATTCTGAGCATAGTCATCACAAGCCTGGGCTGTGCTCTGACCAATTTACCGACATTAACCCCCATGCCGACCGCGACTGCAACGCCCGTCCCGCCCACACCGACCCCTTTGCCGCCGTTGGTGACGCCCGTGCCCGGAGCGCTGGCGGATGAGACTGCGGCGCTTCTGGCCTTGCAATCGCGCATCATCGCCGTCTACAAGGCGGCCAGTCCATCTGTGGTCAACATCACCAACCGCAGTTACGCCTACAGCATCTTCGGGCAGGTGATCCCACAAGAAGGGAGTGGTTCCGGCTTTGTTTATGATACCGAAGGCCACATCATCACCAACTACCACGTCATCGAAAACGCCGAGGAGCTACTGGTCACATTCAGCACCGGCAAGGTGTACGTCGCCGAAGTTGTCGGCGCGGACTCGAAGAACGATCTGGCCGTAATTCGCGTGGACGCCGGCGCCGATCTGCCGGCGCCGCTGCCTCTTGGCAATTCGAGCGCGTTGGAAGTGGGGCAATTTGTCCTGGCGATAGGGAACCCATTCGGCCTGGAACAAACGTTGACTACCGGCGTCATCAGTGCCCTGGGGCGGGTGATCGAAAGCGAAGACGGTTTCATCGGTGAAGCGATTCAGACCGACGCGGCCATCAATCCCGGCAACTCCGGCGGCCCCTTGCTCGACCTTGACGGACGCGTCGTCGGCGTCAACTCGCAGATCGTGAGCACGAGCGGTTCTTCGGCAGGCATCGGTTTTGCCGTCTCGGCGGATACCGTCAAGCGCGTCGTGGTGGAACTGATTGCCCGTGGCTACTATCCCCATCCGTGGGTCGGCGCGGACATGGTAGCTTTGACCCCATCCATTGCGGACTGGTTCCGCAAGGCCGGGATGAATGTCCCGGTAGATAGCGGCCTTTTGGTGCTTGAAGTGACACGGGGCGGTCCGGCAGCCAATGCGGGAATTCGTGGTGGCACGCGCATTGTGCGTATGGGACGTTACCAGGTGCCCGTCGGCGGTGACATCATCATCGCGGCCGACGGACAGCCGATTACCGACATGAAAGCCTGGACCGTCTACCTCGAAACGCAAAAGAAGATCGGTGATACCGTACAGGTCACCATTCTTCGTGATGGCCAAGAGCAGGTTGTGTCTGTTGTGCTTGAGGAACAGCCATCTGGACGCTAAAACGAGGGCAATCATTCAAACGAGGGATTACCTGTATGTTCAAGAGATTAAGAGAACTCCGCGAAGCCTATAACCACTTCTGGCATCGCAAGAGCCTGCGGCGCAGAATTTTGACCATGGCGGTGCTGCCGGTCGTCTTTGTGCAGATTGCTGTGGGTGCCCTCACGTTCTTCACCTATGGACGGGCGACCACCCGCCTGCTGGTTGAACGCGACCGTGAACTGGCACGCCTGATGGCAAATCAGCTCAGCGCGATTCTGACCGAGAATCGGCGTAACCGCGTCTTTTTCAACGATAAGGTGATTGTCGCTCCAACAGAATCTCCTGAAGGTTTTCCCGTCACGATGGGATTTATGATGGGGACGCCGGATGAGGTGCTCAGAGTATTTCTGGACCCCTCCGGCGTTGTTGTGATGACCGTCCCCGAACGCCCTGATCTGGTCGGGCAGGACTGGTCGAGCCGCGATTATGTCCGCAAAGTGTTGGAAACCGGTGAGCCTTTCATCTCGGACATTATCGGCGGCCCGGAGATGGAGACGGAGTTCATCGCCAGCGTGATGCCCGTGACCGATAACGAAGATGTTCTCAGCGGCTTAACCGTTGAACTCATGCCCTGGAAACCCGGCGGACAAAATCGCTACAACGAGTCCATTGTGCAACTGCTACAACTGGATGCTGGAGCCAGTGTTTACCTGGTAGATAGCCATGGGCGCGTCATCTATCACTCCAATCCCGCCTACATCGGCGCCGACTTTTCCTCGCAGTTGGTAGTAGAGTTAGTCCTAAAGGGTGAAGCCAACGCCGTGCGGGTTGAAAACATCATGGGACGTGAGACGATTTCCAGTTTTGCCGCCATTCCCAACACCAACTGGGGGCTGATCCTCGAAGATGACTGGCACACCCTCACCCGCGATATGCGCGCCTTCCAGCCACTGCTGATCCTGCTCCTGCTGGCAGGCGTGGTGGCGCCTGCAATTATGATTGTCAGTGGTATCAAACATGTCACGTTACCTATCGAGGAGCTGACGGCTGCAACGCAGGAAGTGGCATCCGGTGGATTCAATCGTGTGATCAAAGTTTCCACCGGCGATGAGATCGAGGCGCTGGCGAAACAATTCAACATGATGTCGGCGCGTCTGCGGGAGTCCTACGCCAATCTGGAACGGCGTGTGGCCGAACGCACGGCGGAGCTGGCAGCGGCGAAAGAGGCGGCCGAAGCGGCCAATCGTGCCAAGAGTGCCTTCCTGGCGAACATGAGCCACGAACTGCGCACGCCGCTCAACGCGATCCTGGGATATGCCCAGCTCATGGCCCGCGACACCCACATCACCGCCACGCAACGGGAGTACCTGGCAACCATCGAGCGCAGTGGCGAACACCTGCTTGGCCTGATTAACGATGTGTTGACCATGTCGAAGATCGAAGCCGGACGCGCCAGCCTGCAAGAGAACGCTTTCGACCTGCACCGCCAGCTTGTGGGCCTGAAAGAAATGTTCGCCATGCGCGCCGCCGACAAAAACCTGAGTCTGATCCTCGACATCGCATCCGATGTGCCCCGTTACATCTACGCCGACGAGGGCAAGCTGCGTCAGGTCTTGATGAACCTGCTCAGCAACGCCGTGAAATTTACCGAGGAAGGCGGGGTGACGCTGCGCGTCGCCGGCAAATCAGTTGACAGTGAACAGGGGCAAGAAGACACCTCCCATTTACCGTCTACCGGCTACTGGCTACTTTTCGAGGTAGAAGACACCGGCCCCGGCATCGCCCCAGAGGAAATGCAAGCCCTCTTCGATCCTTTTGTCCAGACATCCAGCGGACAGAAATCGCAGGAAGGTACCGGCCTGGGCTTGCCCATCTGCCGCCAATTCGTCACGCTGATGAAGGGCGAAATCAGCGTCAGCAGTGTGGTGGGTGAGGGGAGTGTCTTCCGTGTGCAAATCCCGGTCAAACTGGCTGAGGCGGAGGCTGTTGAAGCCCAGGTCGAACATGTGCACCGTCGGGTCATCGGATTGGCGCCGGATCAGCATGCGCCAGATGGCGGCCCCTACCGCCTGCTGATTGTCGAGGATCAACCCGCCAATCGCGATGTCCTGCTCAAGCTCCTTGAACCGCTAGGATTTGACATCCAATGCGCGATCAACGGCAAAGAAGGTGTGGCTTACTGGGAGCAATGGCAACCTCACCTGGTATGGATGGACATGCGCATGCCTGTGATGGATGGTTATACCGCTACCCGAAAAATCAAAGAACGCGCGCAGGCGCTGGGGCGCACGGCAATTGTGGTCGCACTCACAGCCAGTGCTTTTGAAGAAGACCGCAGCGCCATTCTCGCGGCCGGCTGCGATGACTTCGTGCGCAAACCCTTCCGCGAACACGAAGTCTTCGACATTCTGGCGCGGCATTTGGGTGTGCAGTTCCTCTATGAGACATCCACGAACGGTGCATCGGCCGCAACGGAATCGGCGGGCGAAACGCCGACGCCGGAAGACTTGCATGAGACCCTGAAAACGCTTTCGCCCGCATGGGTCGCCGATTTACATCAGGCGTCCATCGCGCTGGACGCCGGGCGCATGCTGTCGCTCATCGCCGAAATACGCCCGCAGGCTCCGCACCTGGCAGATACCCTGTCGCAGTGGGTTCACAACTTCGACTACGAGAAGATTATCCAACTCACGACTGCGTCAATGGATTTTTAGCTTCTTAGGAGGGATATGGATTCATCATCGCACCCCGAAAACACCGTGGTCGGCGATATTCTGGTTGTGGATGATACTCCCGCCAACCTGCGCCTGCTGGCGGGCATGTTGAGTGAACAAGGCTACAAAGTTCGTCCGGCGCCCAACGGCAAATTGGCCTTGATGGCTGCGCGCGCCGCCCCGCCGGATTTGATTCTGCTGGACATCAACATGCCCGATATGAACGGTTACGAAGTCTGCGCCGCGCTCAAAGACGACCCGGCCACTCGTGATATTCCTGTCATCTTCATCAGCGCGCTGGATCAAACTGAGGACAAGGTCAAAGCCTTCACCCTGGGCGGCGTGGACTACGTCACCAAACCGTTCCAAATCGAAGAAGTGCTGGCGCGGGTGAAAACCCACCTGACGCTATATACCTTGCAGCGTCAACTGGCCACCGCTAACCGTGAACTGCGCGCTGCCAACGCCGAGCTGGCGGCCAGCAACGCCGACCTCAATGCCTTTGCACGCACCGTCGCGCATGACTTGAAAAACCCCTTGAGCGCCGTTATCGGCTTCAGTAGCCTGCTCGAAGCGCGCTTCCGGCGTATGGAGCCGGAAAAGATTGCCGAGAACCTGCATCGCATCACCCGCACCGGCTACAAAATGCGCGACATCATTGACGAGTTGTTGCTGCTCGCCAACGTCCGCCAGGTGGACACGGTACAGACCGGCCCGCTGGATATGGGAGCGGTCGTCGCCGAGGCGATGAGTCGTCTGGAGCTGCAAATCCAGGAAACTCAGGCCAGCATTGTCATGCCGGAAACGTGGCCTGTGGCGCTAGGATACGCTGCCTGGGTCGAGGCCGTGTGGGCCAATTACATCGGCAATGCCCTTAAATACGGCGGTGATGCAGCCGCCAACATTCCCCCGCGCGTCGAACTCGGCTATGCGATTTTAGATTGTCGGTCTCCGGTTGCCGATTCGGCCTCGCCCTGTGCGACGGGCATGCGACAGCCCGAAATCGAAAATCTAAAATCCAAAATCGAAAATCCTCAGTCTAAAATCGTGTTCTGGGTGCGTGACAACGGCCCCGGTCTCACGCCCGAAGAGCAAGCGCGAGCCTTCACCCCCTTCACCCGCTTCCATCAGGAAAAAGCCGAAGGGCACGGCCTGGGACTCTCCATCGTGCAGCGCATCGTCGAAAAATTGGGCGGACAGGTTGGTGTGGAAAGTACAGCTATGCCCGGTGAAGGATGTATCTTCTGGTTTACCTTACTCAGGAATCTCTCAGGAATTTCTTAGACGATTTTCAGGTAAAGCTGCTATATTAAAACTGTCAAGCGGACGGGGACAACCCTGGTCGGTTTACGAAAAGAGAGTCAAAAAAATCTTAGTTGATGGAGGTGTGATAATGTTGAAAGCAAAGAAACGAATTATGACAGTGGTGTTGGGTAGTTTGGTTTTAGCCGCCGTGATTGCCGGCGTCTGGTACCTGGGGACTCCGGCGACCGTGCGCGCCGCGAATACCTTGCAAACGGTGACGCAATCGGCCATGCCCGGTCTTTTTGGGGATGGGTATCTTAATTGCGGTGGCGGTTGGGGATTCCCCGGCCAGTGGGGACAGGAAATAGATTACCAACAGTTGTTGGCCGACGCGCTGGGGATTAGCGTTGAAGATCTGCAGGCCGCTTATCAAAAAGCGCGTGATGCCGCCATTGACCAGGCCGTGGAACAAGGGCTGCTCACTCAAGAGCAGGCCGATGAAATGAAGGTCTGGGGGGGTTTCGGGTTTCGCGGTGGCTTCGGTGGCTTCGGGCGTGCGCCCAAAGGTTTGGTCGGCGCCGTTGACGAGAACGCCCTGTTGGCCGAAGCGCTGGGGATCACCGTAGACAAGCTGGAGGCCGCGCGCGATGCGGCAAATCAGGCCGCGCTCGCTCAGGCTGTGGAAAAGGGTCTCATCACCCAGGAACAGGCCGACGCGATGCTGGCGCACAAGAACCTGCAAAGCTATGTGAACCGCGACACACTGTTGGCTAAGGCCCTGGGAATGTCGCTCGAAGACTTGCAGGCGGCCTACGCCGAGGGCAAGACGCTCTCCACGCTGATGCGCGAGAAGGGTCTGGATGCAGCGACTGTGCGTGAAAAACTGCAAACCGCTTACGCCGAGGCGCTGGCCCAGGCCGTCAAAGATGGCGTTATCACCCAGGAACAGGCCGACACGATGCTGAAGGACGGCTATGGCTTCAGAATGATGCCACCTGACGGGATGCCCTTTGGGGGACGCGGTGGGTGGCGCGGTCGCGGCGGTTACCGGGGGATGCCCTCTGGTTCGGATACGGACGGTAGCTCCGGAACGGGCATGCGCTTTCGCCGTGGTATGTCGCAAAACGATACCGATATCTGAGCCAGGGAACGCCTGAAAGTCTGTCCCTCCTTGACGAAGACGATCTTGAACAGCATAATACCACTCAAGATCGTCTTCTTTTTTCTCAGCATACCTTCAATGTTTTCTCAACTTGTTTTCAGGAAACGCAGGTATCCTATGTTCAACATTCCAACGTTTTTAACGTTTCAGCGACTTTTATAGGAGGAAAATAATGTTGAAAGATAAAACTCGCCGCACAAAAATCAATCTGTATCTGGACATTGTCCTGCTGGCCGTTTTTCTGATCTTGCTCAAGCCGTTTATGACCGGTCTGGCGCTCCACGAATGGTTAGGGCTGGCGTTGGGGGTGGGGGTGGTGCTTCACATCGCCCTGCACTGGCGCTGGATTGCAGGAATCACCCAGAAGTTGTTCTGCAAGTTGCCGGCCAAAACCCGCATCTACTACACGCTCGACGCTCTATTGTTGTTCACCTTTTTGGTAACACTCGTCACCGGCCTCTCGATGTCGCGGGTTGTGCTGCCGCTCTTGGGATTGCGGGGGATCGTGCTGTTCCCATTGCCGCTCGTTCATGAGTGGACCTCGTATATCACGCTGGCGCTGCTCGGTATAAAGCTGGTGCTGCATTGGGATTGGATCAAGCGTGCGTTCAAAAGCCGCTCCCGGAGCTCGGAGCCTGCTGCTGCGTCCTTGCCATTGACCGTAACCGGCGCCGTAGAACCGTCCTGCGCTGCTTTGAGGCTCAGCCGACGCCGCTTCCTGATCATCGGGGGGAGCGCCGTATGTGTCGCCGTGCTGGCGTGCTTCACCCGGCGACGGCAGACGCCGGATGATTCGGCGATTGCGGCGACCGACAATGTGGCCGACAAGACCACGCCGACCGCCGGAAACACACCGGTTGCCGAGGCGTCAACGCCTGCCGTCGCCGCGACGGTCGCCGTGGAATCGGCAGAGCCGGCCACCACCGAACCGACCGCGACGGCCACCGCTGTTCCCACCGTTGCGCCGACGCCGCAGCGTGTCGTCACACGCTGCCCGTTTGGCAGGGTCAATGACCCCTATCCCGGCCGTTGTCGCCGTTACGTGGATAAAAATGGCAACGGCTTCTGTGATCTTTCGGAGCCGGCGTAAGGAATAAAAACAACCGAGAACTCTGAGAGCATACACCCCCTTTAGCTGTGGCCGGTCGCCGACCGCGCCTTTTCCTGAGACCTGACGGGTTTTCCGAAACCTGTCAGGTCTGGCGTAGATTCGCCCTTATCTTGAAATGTCCCCGAACCTTTTTGCTTATTTGACAACTTGTCCGTCGTTATTATAATGTAATTAAGCCGTGAACGCTCACGTTACCGCTCACAGTAACGGTGGATTGGGTATTGGCCCAACTTGGCAATTGTTGGGATTCATGCTATGCTTTTTCCGAATGAATCCCTGTCATTTATGAATATCCTTGCCCATTTTTCGACAGGATTGACATGATTTTCGGATTGCGAAAACCTTTTGATCCTGTCCAAAAACAAATTGCTCGATCACCGGTCACATTCTGATGAAAGGAGGTGCTCTATCGGTCCGACTCACAATATAGCAAAGCCCACGCGAAGTTGAAATTCCACTCTGTCACTATATGATTAAGCAAGGAGGTTGAATTCAATGGAAGAGAAACGCAAGCTCACACGGCGCGAGTTCCTGCGGGTGTCGGCGTTGGCAACGGCCGGTGTCGCCATCACCGCCTGCAAGCAGCCTACCCCCACCGCGGCCCCAACAACAGCAGCACCCACTAAAGAAGCAGAACCCCCCAAGCCAACGGCAACGCCCAAGCCTACCGAAGCCCCCGCAACAAAAGAAGCCACCAAGGCCCCCGAGCCAACCGCTACACCGGGGCCACGCTTTAAGGAAGCCCCGATGCTGGAAAAGTTGGTGAAGGCCGGGCAACTTCCACCAGTGGACGAGCGTCTGCCGCTCAATCCTTACATTGTGGATGTGGCGGAGAGCATCGGGAAGTACGGTGGTAACTGGCGGCGCGGTTTCAACGGCGTCTCCGACCGCTGGGGGCCCACCAAGCTCAATGACCGCACGCTGGCCTGGTTTGACAAAAATCTAATGATGAAGCCCAAGCTGCTCGAAAGTTGGGAGGTTTCACCGGATACCAAGACCTGGACCTTCCATCTGCGCAAGGGCGTCAAGTTCTCCGATGGCACACCGCTCACTAGTGAGAGCTTCAAGTGGTTCTACGAGTATCAGGTCAAAAATAAGGAGCTGTCCAAAACTCCTCCCGCATCGCATGCCGTGCGTGATAAAGATGGTAAGTGGGTAATCTGCGATATGGAGTTCCCGGACGACTACACCGTGGTGTTGAAGTTTGCTTTGCCCAAGCCGATGTTGTTCTATGAAGGCGGCGGCACGCGCAGCATCAACGGTTGGTTGACCCCCGGACACTACATGAAGCAGTGGCACATGGATCTGGTAGATGACAAAGCCGCCCTGGAGGCCAAAGTCAAAGAAGCCGGTTTCGATAGCTGGGCGACCTACTTCAACGACAACCGTAACCGCTTTGACTTGAACCCGGATCGCCCACAGATTACACCGTGGCTGATGAAGGGTTCGATGGCCGAAGAACGCTTCGTGATGGAGCGTAACCCCTACTATTACGCGACGGACCCCGAAGGCAATCAGGTTCCCTACATTGATACCGTCACCCACCGTCTGTTTGAATCCGCCGAAGTTCTCAACATGTGGATCATCAACGGTGAGATTGACTATCAGGCTCGGCACCTCAGCCTCGGCAACTATACGCTGTATAAGGAAAACGAGAAGAACGGGGACTATCGTGTGCTCCTGGCAATCTCTGCCAGCCACGAGGCGTTGCAGCTCAACCTGTCCTGCAAGAATCCCCTGCTCAGCGAATTCTTTAACACCCGCGATGTGCGCATCGCGGTCTCCCTGGCGATCAACCGTGATGAGATCAACGAGCTGTGCTTCAACGGCATGATGAAGCCGCGTCAGTACAGCCCGCTGCCTATGTCGCCGAACTACTACCCCAAGCTCTCCAACGCCTACATTGAGTACGACCCGGATAAGGCCAACGAGCTGTTGGACAACGCCGGCTACAAGCGCGGTGCCGACGGCTTCCGGCGCTTCAAGGACGGCAGTGGCCCCATCAGCTTCATCATCGAGGGGACGTCGCAGGCCGGTACACCGGAGGAAGACGCGGTGCAATTGGTCTGCAAGTATCTGGAGGATGTGGGCATCAAGGCGACCTACAAGTATGTCGAGCGCTCGCTGTACACCGAGCACTACAGCGCCAACGAAATCGAGGCGGCTTACTGGGGTGGTGACCGCACGGTCCTGCCACTGGTGCCGGGGGCCATCATCTTCCGTGGTGTGCAACCTGACCGGCCCTGGTGTCCCGGCTACGGCTTCTACTACAACAACCCCGAAGACCCCAATGCCGTCAAACCACCGGATGGACATTTCATCTGGAAGATCTGGGACATCTGGGACAACCAGGTTTCGTTGGAACCCGACCAGGCGAAGCAGAACAAGCTCTTCGAGGGTATCCTGGACATTTGGGCCGAGGAACTGCCCATGATCGGCATCTTGGGCGAAAAACCCGCACCGACCGTCGCCAAGAACGGCTTCCGCAATGTACTCCCCGGTATGCCGAATGACGACACCACCGGTGACGAACAATTCCTGCAGTCCGAGTCTTTCTTCTGGGACGAGCCGGAAAAGCACACGATGTAGTGCGTTGCCCGGTACACCTGGAGGGTAGGCCTTTTATGGCCTGCCCTCCACTTGCCGGAGTGGGGAGCAGGGAATGAGAAGCAGCGCTTGCAATCTCACTTGTTTCTCATTCCTTACGTCCTAATCCCTGGTCCCTGATCACTAATCCCTATAAATAGAGGTGTAGCATGTTAGGTTACATTCTCCGCCGGGTCGCTATGATGATCCCAACATTGATTGTCATCTCAATGATCTCTTTCATTATCATTCAACTCCCCCCTGGCGATTATCTGACTTCTTATGCTATGCAACTGCGTCAGATGGGTGAGAACGTGGATGAAACCGAACTCGCTTCACTCCGCGAACGGTATGGACTCGGTCAACCCGTCTATGTGCAATACTATAAGTGGGTATACGGCATCATCCTGCGCGGGGATTGGGGGCAATCTATGGAGTGGCAGAAGCCGGTCAAGGACCTGATTTGGGAACGCATGGCGCTGACGGTATTTCTTTCGCTGGTCTCCGTGATGGTCAGTTGGTTTGTGGCTATCCCGGTCGGGGTGTTTTCGGCGACGCATCAATACTCTATTCCTGACTATCTCTTCTCGGCGATCAGCTTTGTCGGAGCCGGAACGCCGGGGTTTATGATTGCCCTGGTCGTCATGTGGGTTGCGATGCGCAAGTTCGGCATGAATGTGGGGGGGCTGTTCTCTGAAGAATACATCCTTGAGCCGTGGACCTGGGCCAAGTTTGTGGACATGCTGAAACACCTGTGGATTCCTGTGCTCGTCATTGCCCTGGAAAGTACGGCCGGCAGTATCCGCACGACGCGCGCCAATGTGCTGGACGAGTTGCACAAACCTTACGTGGAAACCGCGCGTGCGAAAGGCTTAAAAGAGCGCAAATTGATCTGGAAATATCCGGTGCGGGTGGCCATGAACCCCTTCTTTAGCACCGTAGGCTGGACCTTAGCAAGTTTGATCTCCGGCCAAACATTGGTGGCCGTGGTACTCAGTTTGCAAACCAATGGCCCGATGATGCTGCGCGCGTTGACCTCGCAGGATATGTACCTGGCCGGCAGCTTCCTCTTCTTACTCAGTACTTTGACGGTGATCGGCACGTTGATCTCCGATATTTTGCTCGCATGGATTGACCCGCGCATTCGTCTGGAGGGTTAAGATGACAACCACGGAATCCCAAGACCACCCAATCCGCTCTGAAGCGTTGGAAGCGTGTGCTGCGCCGGCGGAAGTCACGTCGGTGGAAGTGTTAGATGAAGTTGTCGCAGGCGGCGCCGAAGAGGAACGCCTCTATGTCGCCGGCCAGTGGCAATTGATGTGGTGGAAATTCCGCCGCCACAAGATGGCGCTGGTTGGCGCCGCCATCCTGATTGTGTTTTACCTGATCGGCGCTTTTTGTGAATTTGTCGCGCCCTACAAGCCCGAAGCCTATTTCATCCGCTACAAAATGGCCCCGCCGACGCCCATTCATCTCTTCGATAAGACGGGTAAGTTGCGCGCTCCGTTCATTTACCATCGAGACCGTTCCAAAGACCCGGAGACCATGCGGGACATCTATACCGAGAACCCTGAGATCACTTATCCCGTTCGTTTTTTCGTGAAAGGTGTGCCTTATAAACTGTGGGGCATCTGGGAATCTGATATCCATCTCTTTGGGCTGGCGCCGGAGATCAAAGACCAGGGCATCTTCCTGGTTGGCGCCGACCGGATGGGGCGTGATCTCTTCTCGCGTCTCTGCTATGGAGCGCGTATCTCGCTTTCCATCGGCCTGGTCGGGGTGTTCTTGAGTTTGGCGCTCGGCATTGTGTTGGGGGGCATTTCCGGTTATTATGGCGGGCGTATTGACACGGTCATCCAACGGGTCATCGAGTTCATCCGTACCATTCCCACCATTCCCTTATGGATGGCGCTCAGCGCGGCCCTGCCGCCTGACTGGCCGGTAGTGCGAATGTACTTTGGGATCACGATTATCCTCTCCCTCGTCGGGTGGACCGGGATGGCGCGCGTGGTGCGCGGGCGTTTCCTGTCTCTGCGGCAGGAGGACTTCGTGTTGGCGGCGCGACTGTGTGGCTCAAGCGAGCTGCGGATCATTCTCCGGCACATGGTTCCCTCGTTCCTGAGCCATATCATCGCCAGTCTGACGCTCTCGATTCCCGGTCAAATTCTGGGTGAAACAGGTTTGAGCTTTATCGGTCTGGGACTGCGTGCGCCGGCGATCAGTTGGGGGGTGCTGCTGCAAGAAGCGCAAAATGTGCGCTCACTGGCGCAGGCTCCATGGTTGTTGTTTGGCCCGGCGCTCGCCGTTATTCTGACCGTTTTCGCCTACAACTTCCTCGGTGACGGTTTGCGCGATGCTGCGGACCCATATACGAGATAGTCGGATAGTCATATAGTCTTGTAGTCTTGTGGTCTTGTAGTCATATGGTCTTGTAGTCATATAGTCTTGTGGTCGGAGAGTCATGTAGTCAAAGAGTTACAGGCTCAAAGATATCTGACGACTACGAGACTAACGACTAAACGACTAACGACTAAACGACTAACGACTACGAGACTAACGACTAAACGACTAAACGCCTGACGACTACGAGACTAACGACTAACGACTAAACGACTAACGACTAACGACTAAACGCCTGACGACTACGAGACTAACGACTAGACGACTAACGACTACGAGACTAACGACTAAACGACTAACGACTAAACGACTACCTGACTGAACCAGGAGAACAATCGTGAACAACAACAGAGAACTGCTCGTAGAAGTAAAAAATCTAAAGACTTACTTTTTTCTCGATGAAGGGACGGTGCGTGCGGTGGATGGCGCAGAATTCAACATCCATCGCGGCGAGACGCTCGGCATCGTGGGCGAAAGCGGCTGCGGGAAAAGTGTCACGGCGCGCTCGATTCTCAACATTGTGCCCAAGCCGGGTAAGACGGTGGAAGGCCAAATCCTGTACCATCGGCAGATTAAAGGGCGCACCGAGGTCATTGATTTGACGAAACTGGCGCCGCAAAGCGACGAAATGCGCAGCATCCGGGGCGCGGAAATTGCGATGGTATTCCAGGAGCCGATGACTTCGTTGAGTCCCGTCCATACGATCGGTAATCAAATCATGGAAGCCATCCAGCTTCACCAGGGATTGGACAAAGCGGCGGCACGGGAACTGGCCATTGAAATGTTGAAACTGGTCGGTATGCCCTTGCCGGATCGCATTGTGGATCAGTATGCGCACCAACTGAGCGGTGGCATGCGCCAACGGGCCATGATCGCCATGGCGCTCTCGTGCCACCCCAGCCTGTTGATCGCCGATGAGCCGACAACTGCTTTGGATGTGACAACCGAGGCGCAAATTCTCAAGCTCATGCGCCATTTGCAGGACGAATTGGGGATGGCGATTATGTACATCACCCATAACCTGGGCGTGGTCGCGCAAATGACGGAGAATGTGGTGGTGATGTACATGGGGAAAGTTGTCGAGCAGGCCGATGTAGACACGCTCTTCTATCAGCCCTTACATCCTTACACGCAGGCGTTGTTGCAATCCATCCCGCGCCTGGGCCAGAAAACGCGCGAGAAGCGCCGGTTGGCTTCCATCCGCGGCATGGTGCCGGACCCGTACGCGCTGCCACGGGGCTGCACATTCCATCCACGCTGTAGTAAAATGATCCCCGGAGTGTGCAATGTGGAGGAACCGCTTATGCTCGAAGCCGCACCAGGCCACAAAGTCCGTTGTCACCTGTGCGCGGACGTCAAAGCGTAACCCAGATAACATCTCAAGGAAAAGAACATGGCCGAAGCAATCAATCATGCAACTCCTGCCGATGGAGCAAAGAACCCTATCCTGCTCGAAGTCAAAAACCTGAAGAAGCACTTTCCGATCCAGAAAGGCTTTCTTTTCTCGAAAATCGTCGGTTATGTCAAAGCCGTTGACGATGTCAGTTTCTTCATCCGTGAGCGCGAGACGCTGGGGCTGGTGGGTGAAAGCGGCTGTGGCAAGACGACCACCGGGCGATTGATCCTGCGCGCCTACGAACCTACCGCCGGTGAAGTATGGTTTAATGACCGGCGTATGGGACTTGTGAACGTCTTCGACCTGGATAAAAATCAGCTCAAAGCTCTGCGACAAAATATGCAGATGATCTTCCAGGACCCGTACTCATCGCTCAATCCACGCATGACGTTGCTGCAAATCGTTGGGGAACCGTTGTTGGTCAACAATGTGGCGAAGGGAACCGAACTTCAAGACCGTGTGGCCGAGCTGTTGCGGGTTGTGGGACTGCGCCCGGAGTACATGACGCGCTATCCGCATGCCTTCAGCGGCGGGCAACGTCAACGTATCGGTGTGGCGCGCGCCCTGGCTTTGAATCCGCAGTTGGTGGTGTGCGATGAGCCGGTTTCGGCGCTGGATGTCTCGATTCAGGCGCAGACCTTGAACCTGCTCCAGGATTTGCAGGAACAGTTCGGATTGACGTATTTGTTTGTCTCTCACGACCTCAGCGTTGTGGAACACATCAGTGACCGCGTGGCCGTGATGTATGTGGGCAAACTGGTCGAAAGCGCGACTACCGAAGCCTTGTTCCAGCATCCTCTGCATCCGTATACCGAGGCTTTGCTCTCGGCAGTGCCCAAACCCGATCCACGTATGCGCACGGAATCCATTGTGTTGCAAGGCGACGTTGCCGATCCGGCCAACCCGCCGAGCGGCTGCTATTTCCATCCGCGCTGCCAGTATGCGATCGAGTCGTGTCGTGTGGAAACGCCGATCTTGCGCGAGCTGGAGCCGGAGCATTTCGTGAGTTGCCATCGCGCCGAAGAATTACAACTCGCCGGCGTTTTGGGGAAAGTGACCGCTAAGTCATCTTGAAAATTTTACTGGTATTCCCCCCGCATTGGGTGCCGACAATGCCACACCTGGCCTTGCCGACGCTCACGGCGTATCTGCGCGCGCACGGCATCGAAGTCATCCAGCGTGACCTGAACGTTGAATTTTTCGATGCCCTGCTTACCCGTGAGAGCCTGGAAGACAGCATGGCGCGCCTGCGCGAAGAAGCCGGGCGCCGCATTTTGCGTCTTGCGCCGACGGCTCTGACCGAAGGCGCACAGCTTGCGGCGCGCGTGGAAGACGCAAAAGCCATCTTCCGCAGCCCCGCTTTCTTCGACGGAGAAGCCAGCCTGCCGGCGTTTTTGACCCTGGCGCAAAGCCTCGAACTGGCCTCACTGCCCTTCGCGCCGACTGTGCTCGAGCTGACCAGCTACCGACCACCTGTTCCGGCCGATAGCAGCCGCAGTCTGTTGAGCGTCGTGGACGATTCACGCCGCAACATCTTCCTCGATTTTTTCCGTCGGCGCGTGCTCCCCGACATTGCCCGCGAACAGCCGGACATCGTCGGCATCTCCATCCCCACGCTGGATCAGATGATCGCCGGTATGACGCTTGGGCATCTGATCAAAGACGCCGGGCTGCCATGCCACGTCACCATCGGCGGACCGCATGTCTCGATGTTGCGTGAGCAACTGCCCAAAGTTCCCGCGATGTTCCGTTTGTTCGACAGTGCGATTGTCTTCGATGGTGAAGTCGCGCTGCTGCGTCTGGCGGAGAGCCTGACCGGCGACCGCGATCTCGCCAGGGTCCCCAACCTCATCTACAACGACCACGGCGTCATCCGCAGCACGCCCGTGGAGGCCATTGCTCCTCCCAATCTACTGCCCGACTTCGATGGCCTGCCGCTGGAACGTTATCTGGTGCCCACGCCGGTCCTGCCGATGTTGAGCGCGCACGGTTGTTATCACGGGAAATGCGGTTTTTGCAACGTGGGCTACGGCGGGCCGGCGATGTTCAGCCAGTTGGATGCCGACTTTGTGGTCGAGTCTATGCTGGCGTTGCACGCGAAATACGGGACGCGCCACATCTTCTTCGCCGATGAAGCCATCACCCCCCGCAATCTCAAGGCCATGTCGGCGCGGCTGGCGGAAATGGGCGCCCCGCTGCACTGGTGCGGCTGCGTGCGCTTCGACAAAGCGCTCTCCCGTGAGCTTCTGGAACACATGGCGCAGGGCGGTTGTCGGATGTTGCTCTTCGGCCTTGAAACTGCCGCCGAGCGCATCATCCAACGTATGATGAAGGGAACGCAACCGGCGGAGATGAGCCGCATCCTGCGTGATGCTGCTGCCGCCGGCATCTGGAACCACACATTCTTCTTCTTCGGCTTCCCCGGCGAGACGATGGCCGAAGCGCAGGAAACCGTCAATTTCGTGTACGCGCACCAGGACGCCATTCATTCCGCGTCGCCGGGGGCGTTTGTCCTGGAACGTTACTCGCCGGTCGCCCGCGCGCCCAAACGTTTCGGTGTGACGATCAAGCCCAACCCCGATCGCGACCTGGCGATCTACTTCGATTACGATGTAGCCTCCGGGCTGGACGAACCGATGGCCGACACGTTGGCTTCGCGGTTGATCGAGGTACTGCCGCAAAAGCAGTTTGGGCAGTATTACATCCACGACAGCTACCGCTTGCTCTACGCTGGCGACCTTCGAGAGAAGGCCCAGCCTTTTCCCTTGTGGTTAGCTTGACACTGACGATTCGATTAACGACTACCAGACTAACGACTGCCAGACTAACGACCACCGGACTAACGACTACCGGACTAACGACTACCAGACTAACGACCACCGGACTAACGACTACCAGACTAACGACTACCAGACTAACGACTACCAGACTAAACACGATTCAAAGGAGTTTTCATCTTATGTCAATCTCTTACATACGTTACAATCTTCACGACGGCTACATCCACAACTGGCTTGTTGTCGGGCCACAGGCCATCCCGGTGGACAATCTGGAACGCTTCAGCGGCCTTGATTACAAGCTCCAGATTGCCCGCCACTACTACACGCCGGAGCATGGTATTACCGAGCAGCCTGTTGAACCTGGCCCATTGACCGAGGGATTGGTACACCTGGCGGGCTTCCAGGGGTACTGGCGTTATGTCCGTTGCCTGGAAGATCACTTCGTGGACCTCACCACTTTCTGTCACCTCACCACCTATCTGCGCGCCTGGGCCTACGCCGAAATTGAAAGCGCCACGGCACGCGATGTCACCTTTGTATTGACAACCAATGGCCCGGCAGATGTGTGGTTGAACGATCGGCATGTGCATCGTCAAGAGCATTTTCATCACCAGCAACCCCACAGCGTTGCATTTTCAGCGCACCTGGAAGCCGGACGCACGCGCATCCTCGTGCGTTTCGAGGAAGTCGCTGCGCGTGAGTGTCCGTATGTGCTGGCGTTGCGCCTCACGCCGGTCGCTGATGCTGATTATACCGTCTACATCCCCACGACGATTGAACCTGTGGACCGCCGCAATCTGCTGGAAGAAATCTTCGAGGCGGCCTATGTCGTGCATGATGTCTATGAGCGTGACGCCGAAATCACAGTGCGCTGGCCGTACAATATGCGCCGTTCGGCCGAAATCACCCTGCGCCTGCACACACCTGAGGGTCACATCTACGCCGAAGGGAAAGTGGACGCCAAAGCCGGCAAGGCCAAAACCCTGGGCAAAGCCTATGAGTTTCCCGCGCGGAACTTCCACCTGACGTTAATGCCGCAACTGCGCGAGTACTACGAAAAAGATATGCGCATCATCCGTACCCTCAACATCGCCGGGATGGGCTTGAACCGCTATCACACCGCGCCTTATGCGACCTACGCGGAGCGCCGCTACGAGGGTTTGGACATTGCCGCCCGTATGGAGAACGGCCTCTTCTCCGAAATTGCAAAAATGGCGTTGGGGTGGTGGCGACATGTGTCACCTAAAGTCCTTCTCGAAGCCATTGACGGCATCAATCGGCGCAAAGATTGCAGCGACTTCGACATGGTGGGGCTTCTGGGGATGATTTACCGCTTTGGCGACGATCCCAACTTCCCGGCGGAACTTAAACAACCCATCGAAGACTGCATCCTCAACTTCAAATACTGGCATGACGAGCCGGGCAGCGACGCTATGTGCTACACTACCGAAAATCACAGCATCCTGTTCCACACGGCGGAAATCCTGGCCGGGCAATTGTATCCCGACCGCATCTTCACCAACATTGGGCAGACAGGCACGTGGCACCGCGAGAAGGGCGAACGTCTGGCGCTGGAGTGGCTCCACGAACGCGGCGCGCACGGCTTCAAAGAATGGGATTCCAATTGCTACTTCGAGGAAGACATCCTGGCGCTTTCGCACTTGATTGATCTGGCTGAGTCGGAGCAGGTGTGGGAGATGGCGACCGTCCTGCTGGACAAAATGCTGTTCACCATTGCCGTGAACTCGTACAAGGGCGTTTTCGGCTCCACGCACGGGCGGACGTATGCCCCGCTCATCAAGGGCGGTTATCTGGAAGGAACGGCCGGCATCACCAACATCCTGTGGGGGATGGGCACGTTCAACGGTCACATCAGGGGGACGGTCAGCGTGGCGTGTATGGAAAACTACGAGTTACCCGATCTCATTGCGAATATCGCCGCCGACTTGCCCGACGAGATGTGGAATCGCGAACGGCACGTGGGAGATACGGCGCTATGGCAGGCTTGCGGATCGCCCGGCGACGAAGTCAACAAAGTGACCTACAAGACGGCGGATTATATGCTGTGCTCGGCGCAGGATTATCATCCCGGCGAGAAAGGCTATCAGCAGCACATCTGGCAGGCCACGTTGGGACCGGGGGCGGTGGTGTTTGTCACCCACCCGCCGTGCATGAGCGAAGAGAGCGCGCATCGGCCCAACTTCTGGCATGGGAACTTCATCCTGCCGCGTGTGGCGCAGTGGAAGGATGTGCTCATCGCCATCCACAAGCTGCCGGACGATGATTGGATGGGCTTCACACATGCGTACTTCCCCGCCTACAACTTCGACAAGTACATCTTGCGCGAAGACCGACACGGACGCACCTGGGCTTTTGCGTGCAAGGACAACGGCTACCTGGCCATAACTGCCGCGCGAGGTGTGACGCTCATCACCTCCGGGCCGACCGCCTACCGCGAGCTGCGTTCCTACGGTCTGCGCAATGTCTGGATTTGCCACATGGGCCGCGCCGCGCTTGACGGTGATTTTGCCACCTTCCACGACAAAATCCTGGCTCTGGACATCAACTTCGATGACCTTGCCGTTGAGGCGCACACACTGCGCGGGGATACGTTGGCCTTTGGCTGGGAAGGCCCACTGCTGCGCAACGGCGTCGTCGAGCCGATCACCGGCTTCCAGCACTACGAAAATCCTTACTGCGTGGCGAACTTCCCTGTGAAGGAGATGTACATCGGCTACGGGGAGCAGGCCATGCGCTTGAAGTTTGAAGATGAGACCCCATAAACGTTTGAATTTGTCGGCCTTCGGAGTAGAATATAAGGACAATTGTGATCTTCGCAACGATTTTGCGGTGGAGGTGTGCCTATGAGTGTTCAAGCAATGACACTGGCACTGAGCGATTTGTTAGCCTTGTCGGAAACCGAACTTGTTCATAAGGGATTGCTGGCTCTCATCGAGAAAGAAATCCGGTTAGCAGAGCGAGAAATAGCTACTTTCCGTGAACGTTATGATGTCTTTTCGCCGGAGGCACTTTATCAGGCAATTCAGGACGGTATCATCGCAGCTCATCCGGCATGGGAAGATTATATCGTCTGGAAAAACAAGCTGGCGTATATTAAATCCCTGAAGCAAATATCCGGGCGAAATTGAGTCATGTTGAAGATCTATCAAGCGCTTGTGCGCCTGGCATTTGCCGAATTTAGTGACATTGTCGTCAACACCGCTTTTGTGGGTGGAACTGCTGCTAGCCCTAACAAATTGCGCTTTATTTTTATTGACGGCTCCTTCCTCGATGTCTGGCTATCTCAGGATAACGACTATGCTTATCACTGGGAGCGACGACGCCAGTGTGGAAAGATGTATAGATGGGATAATGCTCCGCATCATCCTCATGTACGGACATTTCCAGCTCATTTTCACGAAGGTGATGAGCTAAATGTTGCTGAAAGCTATTTAGCGACAAAGCCTGAGTGTGCTTTGCGCGAGATTCTTACTTTTGTACGACAAAATTTATGAATCCACACCCGGTTCCGCTCAATATTTCACAAAATCCTGCCGACCGCGCTCTGGCTACCCGCTATGCGCCGATTCTGCGTTTCGACCCCGCGAGCCGTTTTTACCATTGGCAGCAGGTTATACGATCTGGTGTGGACGCGATTTGCGGTGACGCGCCGGAGCTGTTGCTTTTCTGAATGTTTGCACTGTAGGAGGTACTTCATCATGCGCAGACAAATTTTCACCGAGAAAGGGGCTAAACCTATAGGCCCGTATTCACAGGCGATCGTAGCTGCCGGACCGCTGGTCTTTATCTCCGGGCAGGGGCCGATTGATCCGCAGACCGGCACATTCAACAAAGATGATATCCGCGCGCAGGCCAAACAGGTCTTCGAAAATATCACCACGCTACTGGAAGCCGCCGGTACCTCGTGGGCGAACGTCGTGAAGGTGGGCGTGTTCCTTTCCGATATGAAGCATTTTGCCGTGTTGAACGAAGTCTACAGCACCTACGTCACCCCGCCGTATCCGGCACGGACGACGGTGCAGGCGCAATTGCCGGGCGGCATTGATGTCGAAGTGGACTGCATTGCTGTTGTGCCGTTGGAACAAGAGGCTTGATCGTCACGTTAACGCATCCCATACGGCATCGCAAAGGGCTGCCCAGCGTTGTTCATTGCCCTCACCGCGCAGTCCGTTGCAGGTGAACGCGACCACGAGATCGGCATCCGGATCGGCCCAGACCATACAGCTTCCCAGGCCAAAGCCGGCGAAAGTGCGCAGGCTGCTCCCTTTCCCCATGGCCGAAAATTCGCCGCTTTTCCCCCCCAGGATGAAGCCGTAACCCCAGGACGTCTCGGCCTGGATAAACTCATCCCAGCCGGCGTATCCCAGGGACGTGGCTTGCGTGATGGTGTCGGCCTGGAGCAACCGCTTCCCGGCATAGAGACCACCGTTCAGCAGCATCTGGAAAAATGTCGCCAGGTCACGTGCGGTGCTGTGCAACGACGCGGCGGGCAACAGGGAGCGGCGGATGATCGGCATGTTGAAAACGCGCACGGCCTGCCGGATGAACGGGTTATCATCGCTCGTGAGCCGTGGTGTTTCCCGCAACATAGCGCGAGGCAGGCGCATCCAGGTACGCTGCAGACCCAGCGGCGCGCAGAACTGCCGGTGCAGATAACGATCCACCGGCATACCGGTCACCCGGCGTATCACTTCTCCCAGGATGAAGCCGAAGTTGACCAGGTGATAGGCGGTTTTGCTGCCGGGTTCATATTCTGCCCGTAGCCGGGCGACACTGTGCGTGACCGCGCCCCAAAATGGCCACAGGAAAATCTGCCAGCGCAATCCCGGCGCCGGGATCCCCGCCTGATGCAACAGCGCGTGCCGGATGGTAGCGCGCTCCTTACCTTTGCACCCGAATTCCGGCCAATACGTGGCGATAGGAGCATCCATTTCGATGCGTCCTTCTTCGATCAGCCGATGGATGCCCATCGCGGTGAAGACTTTGGAGATCGAGAACGTCAGAAACGGCGTTGTGGCATTGATCGGGCCGCGGCGCCCTTGACCCAGGGCGCGGTCAACGATAACTTGTCCGTGGCGGATGACCACCAGTTGCGCCGCAGGATGCAGATTTTGCACGGTGATTTGATCTTCAAAGAGCGCCGTCAAGGCAGCCAGACCTTCCTTGCGCATCCCTACCTTTTCCGCAGGGACTTCGTGTGAAAAATCTAATGGTTGGGTCAAAGTTGGGTTTTGCATATCACGCTCCTTGAAAAGCGTTTTTGTTCATCTGGCATCTCCGCGAAAGACGCCCGCCGAGTTTCTCGGCGGGCGTATGGGATTCTGGCGCGTTAAGGTCCGTTTAGAAGTTCCGCATTACGACCGGCAGGAAAATGTAACGTATCGTGGGGATGACCGTGGTGACATCCTCCAGGTAATCGCTGTATAGTTTAATGGTGTCCACACCGTTAGCCACGAGCATGGTTGTGTCGGTCACGCCAACGGTCTCGGTGAGCGGGACGGTCAGCACGATCTGCACCGTTGTGGTCATGCCCATGCCCAATTCCACCGGTCCATTATAAACCTCCCCCGGCTCGCCGACAAGCAATTGCAGTGGCCAGTGACGTGACGAGTCAGCCGTAAGCTCGAACAAAGCCGTGTCCGTATGGAAGTTCTGCAAAATATGTGTGTAGGTCACGGTTTCACCGACCTTTGCAGATTGCTTGTAACCATCGGAGAGTTCAACGGGGATAACACCAAGCACCCGCATGTTGTCAAGCCAGAAGGTGGTATCATTACCCTTGGTCTGGAACGCAAACCATGAGATGTTCTGAGGATTGTTGTATGCTTTCGTGAACGGAATGCGCACGTGATACCACCCATTCTCTTGTCCTACGCTGTATCGGCAATAGTCCACCGTATTACCGCCATCAAAGATGATCTGCAGACCATGTCGAAGGTTCTGTTGCTTAATGTAGAACTCTAGCCAGTAATAGGCGGCAGTGTTCACGGGATCCCCCCATCTACCGATCTGCGCCGCGTCCCAGTTTTGTCCTTTCAGATCGGCGCGGAGCGAAGAGGTGCCGGCATAGACTTCATCGGTGGCATCGAAGGTCAATGTCCCGCCGTGCCAGGTGCTGGACCACCATCCGCCGCCTCCACTAGATGCCAGTTGATCATCTATATAGACATCCACTGCTTTGGTTTCATTCGGGCGCGGAGTGAGGGTGCCTGCGCCTGCTTTAGGCGCACCGCCGAAGAACTTACGCAGCACGTCTTCGGCCGGCTTGTCAAGGGGCGTGTAACCATCATCGCACGGGCCGCCCTGCATCGGGTTGGTGTCCCAGCTCCACCAGAACACACCGGCAAACCACGGCTTCTGATAGACAGTCTCGAAGAACGCCTGGTACAGATCGGCCTGTTCCTGGAAATCCAGCGGGGGATTGCCTTCGTAGGCCCATGGCGCCATCGCTGCACCGTCAATGCTGCGGTACCCGATCTCGGTGAAGATGATGGGCTTGTTCCATTCCTGTGAGAGGCTTTCCAGGAAGGAGATCGGGCGCGTCCACCCGGTCTTGAAATCCTCGAGCGTCGCGGTAGTGGTAGTCGCCAGGACGTAGTAGGCATCAATGCCGATATAGTCCAGGGCGTCCCAGAACATCACCGTATTGGTGTAGGTGTGGTTCGCCGCATAGACCAGCGGACCTTCATAAATGCTCTTGATACCGCCGGTGCCGGTGATCAACTCACGCCAGCCCAATTCCTGGACTGCTGTGCCGTCCAACTCCGTACCGACGCAGAGCTGCTCGACGTTGTAATCCTTAGCGATTTGCGCGTAGTGATTGATGAACTTCTGATAGCTGGTAAACCATGCCTCCCATTCTGCCTGGGTGGTAAACTGTTCGCCGATCTGCCCGCGCCAGTGTGCCGGATCATTTAACAGGTCCAGGTGTGGCTTGAGCATAACCTTCAGTCCCAGATTATGCGCCGTCTGGATGGCATGGATCACGCCGGCATCGGTTGGGGTCTTCTGGGGATCGGAGTAGATATCCGTTGAGGTGACCGTGTCCTGATACCACGTCGCCAGGATGCTGATCCACTCTGCGCCGGTATCCTTCAGTTTCGCCAGAGATTGGTCGGAACCACCAGAGGCATATTGATCAAACCACCAGGATACATAGGCGATTCCTTCCTGCTTAGGGGCCGGTTCTTGCGCGGCCACATTTTTTGGGGTAGACCAGGTCAACACCAGGCCAAAGATGAGCGCAAACAACAGTACCCATCCTGCAACATGAGCCAACGACCAGAGTTTAGTTTTCATAGTTCCTTCCTCCTCGTAAACTGTAATGGTTAATGATATGAACGGGACTTAATCGCGCCAGTTGTGTGGCCGGGGTACCTTTGGCCATCAACACTTATTATTCTATGCAACTTTCAAAATTTGTCTATAGGACTTTAGAATGTGATTTTTTGTAGTCCTGGCTGACTGGAGTACAATATATGGATGGGTGAAATGAGAAATGAGTAATGATAAATGAGAAATGCGGAATGGGTGATGAGGAAGGGGAACGTAGGGTGAGCGGGACGGCAGTGCGCATTGTGCAGTTTGTGGATGAGGAGAAAAAGCGGCGCGTTGGAATTGTGCGAGGTGCAGAGACCGTAGATGTGCTCAGGGGAACATGGACGGTCTATGCCCTTGTGCAGCAGGCGCTGCGGCGGGGAACGACGTTGGCGACGTTGTTGGACAAGCATCCCGTCGCGCAACAGGTGGCCTACGTGACACTGGCGGAAGAACGGCGCTTGCTCCCCCCACTCGATCACCCCGATCCGGCGCACATGCTTATCAGCGGCACCGGCCTCACGCATCTGGGGAGCGCCGACGCGCGCGACCGCATGCACAAGACGCAACCGGAGACGCTGACCGATAGCATGAAGATGTTTCAACTAGGACTGGAAGGTGGTCGCCCCGCGCCCGGCAATGTCGGCGTGCAGCCTGAATGGTTCTACAAAGGCGACGGCAGTTGGGTGGTTCCGCCTTACGGGACGCTCAGTAGCCCGGCTTTTGCTCTGGATGGCGGCGAGGAACCGGAAATCGTCGGACTCTATGTCATCGGCCCAAACGGCCTGCCGTATCGCGTGGGTTTTGCGCTGGGTAACGAATTCTCGGACCACGTGATGGAACGGCAGAACTACCTTTACCTGGCACATTCCAAGCTGCGTCCGTGTGCCTTTGGACCGGAATTGCGGCTCGGTGAGCTACCGCGCGACATTCGCGGGGTCTCACGCATCCTGCGGAATGGGCGCGTGCTGTGGGAAAAGCCTTTTCTCAGCGGCGAGGACAACATGTCGCACACGATTGCCAACCTGGAATATCATCACTTCAAGTATCCTCAGTTTCGGCGGCCGGGCGATGTTCACGTACACTTCTTCGGCACGGCGACTTTGAGCTTCGCCGATGGTGTTCGCCTTGAATCCGGAGATGAGATCGAGATTACAGCGCCAGCCTTTGGGCATCCGCTGCGGAATCGGGTGACCTTTGGCGTTGGCGACGATTTCGGTATGACCATACTTTAACCTTTTGAATGATTCCATGAATAAACTGCCACAGAATAAATTGCCACAGGGTCCAACGGAAGATATTCTCAGCACTCAAAATCTTGTCGTGACAGAAGTATGGGCTGAGGCAGAACGGTTGCGTTTGTTACGCAGTGTCTTGCCCTGGATCGGAATCGCTTTGAGCATCGGCCTGGCGGTTGTCCTGATTGCAGCGTTCTGGCAACCCCATGCCTGGCAAGTGTGGGCGATGTTCGCCGTTATGGCGTTGAGTCAGGGCGGCTATGCCAGAGCGGTGCGCCTCAGTCGGCGCGGCAATGCGGTTGCCGGTAGCTATTTGATCATCGGCATCGCCATCATAATCGGGCTGGCCATGGCGTTGCTCTTTGAAGATTTGATCATCGCGTTTGCCATCCTGGGACTGCTGATCTCTCTGCTGGCCAGCGTTTTGATTTCTCCAAAGGCCGG
The DNA here is from genome assembly GCA_035373625.1 of Anaerolineae bacterium. Lineage (GTDB taxonomy): Bacteria > Chloroflexota > Anaerolineae > B4-G1 > SLSP01 > DSWT01. The sequence goes on from DAOSNS010000001.1 coordinate 335,047, forward strand.
TTATAGATTTGCTGTTGGCCTGTTGGTGACGGGTATAGGGCTTGCGGGATTGGCATTTATCTCATTGTATCCCTGGATAGCCCTGGAGCTTGATGCTCAAACGAAACAGTGGGTATATGTCACCATCTTCCTGATGACGATGTTCCTGGGCACATATCTGGTGGCGATCAGTCAACAGGGTACGCAGATGGCGTTCGAGCGCCTGGTCGAGCAATCTAACAAGCTGAAAGTGGCGAATAAGGACCTGGCCCGCGAAATCCGCGAACGCCAGCAGGCCGAGGCTACACTGGCGCAACTCAACAGCACCCTGGAAGCGTTGGTTGCCAGGCGTACTGCTGAAGTGCTGGCAGAAAAGGAGAAAAGCGACGCGATCTTGCGCAGCGTCGGTGATGCAATCAGCGTGACCGATCTGGATATGCGGATCCAATACGTGAATGAGGCTTTTGTCACCTTGACGGGCTACAGTAGCACTGAAATCATCGGACGGCCCCTGTATACCCTGTGGGTCCAGGAATCTGTTGAAGCCGAACATCGCCCCCAGTCCTTCTCGTGGACGATCGGCGTTTATACCCAACGTGAAATCACCATGCGGCGGAAAGATGGTCGCACCTACGACGCAGCGTTGACCGTCGCGCCGTTGCACGATGCTCACGGGCAGCGTACCGGTTATGTTTTTAGCCATCAGGACATCACTAAATTCAAGGCTCTGGAGCGTGCTCGTAGCCAGTTCATTACCAATGTGTCCCATGAATTGCGTACACCCGTGACAAGCATCAAACTTTCCACCTACCTGTTGCAGGCCGGACATAGCCCGGAAAAAACAGCCATGTATCTCCAGGCTTTGGAGCGTCAGGCGACGCGGCTGGAAAACCTGATCGAGGATATTCTGCAGATGGTCTCGCTGGATAGTGGGCAGGGCGTGACGACTTGGGAGCCGGTCCCTTTGCGGAGCATCATCGGCGAAGTGCTCACGTGTTATCAGCGACAGGCCGAAGCCCGCAACATTACTGTAACGGTGGAACCGCTGCCGCCCGAGTTGCCGGTTGTCAAGGGCGATACCTTTCGCCTGGAACAGGCCCTGAAGGAAGTGGTGGAGAACGCATTGATCTTCACCCCGCCCGGTGGCACGGTGACGCTTGGTGTCGCCTTTACCGAAAGGCACGGACATCCCTGGGTAACGCTTTCTGTGCATGATACCGGGCCGGGCATCACGCCGGAGGAGAAACCCAAACTGTTCAACCGCTTCTTCCGGGGGCGGCTGGCCGAATCAGGCCATATCCCCGGCACCGGCCTGGGGTTGAGCATCGTCTACGAGATCATGCGTGCCCACGGCGGCGATGTGACCGTCGAGAGTGAGGAAGGCCAGGGAAGCACCTTTACCCTGTGGCTGCCGGTCAAAGATGGCGTAGGAAGTAAGGACAGGTCGCCAGCCGTTCAATCTGACGACTGAACCTCTTCTGCCTGATTTTCTTCTGCGGAACCGTATTTTTCGCGGAAGGCGGCGATGAGCGTGCGCACGGCGGTGACGCTCAGGGTGGCGATAAAGCCCGGCAGCGCAAACAGCAGGAGCGGAAAGACGATGCTCAACGCCGTCAGTAGCGCCGTGATGACCAGCAGCAACAACGTGGTCAACGGGCTGGCCAGGGTAAGCGAAAAGCTGTTGCGCAGGATGGCCTTCAGCTTTGGCTCTTCCAGCTCGATGAGAAAGGCGTGTGCGTAGAACGTCATCCCCATCCACAACAGCCCCAGGACGACCCAGAGCGGCAAAATCCACGTAGCCACATTCGCCGGCAGGGGGGAGACTTCCGGCGTGCTGTAGAACCAGATGTTGCTTGCCAGCAGGACATAGCCCAGGATGAGGATGAACGTCAATGCCAGGGATTTGGTGCCATAGGTTTTGACGGCTTCCCAGTACATCCCCCAGTTGACGCCTAATCCACGCACGCAACGATGCGCGATCATCCATACGCCCATCAGCGCAAACGGCATGGGGATGATGAGCAGCGTGGCGACAAGCAGGATGGCTCCTGCCAGAAAAAAGAATAACATCTCTTCGTAGTAGGCTTTTGCGGCGGCAATGACAATACGGATAGCTTCCATCGTTGAACTCCAGACAGGATTCAGGGTGTTCCTTCGACAGTAACAAGCATCTTTATCTTAGCACTGTTGCTTGTAGGGGTGATGCGCAGGCGCACGCCTTGTTGCGGATCAAATGCCTGCCCGGCTTGTATACCGGTCAGGATGATCTCTTCAGAGGGATAGTACTCCATCCAGTCTTTTTCCTCCCAATTCCACACAGCGATTTCTGTGATGTCGGCAAGTGGCGCGAGGATGCCGGCATCGGGATCAGGAAGTAACGCAATGGTCAATTTCTCTGCATAAGTGAGACGCAGATAGGCCGGTGGCATATACTCCACCGTCGTGGCGGGAGCGTTGACGTAGACAACGCCGGTATAACTATCCACCCAGCCGTTTTCTATTCTGTCGTTTATGTTGTCCAACGGAATTTCGATTTTGCCGTTGGGTTGTGTTGGGCAGGGGATGGTATAGATCAGGCAGCTTTCCTGGATGTGGAACCCCTCTATGTCGCTTGCCGGAAAGGGCACCTCGTCTATGAAGGCGGTCAGGTAGCACGCTCCGGGGACTCTCGGAAAGTCAGAAGGAGAGACCGACGGCCAATACGGCGAATAGGCATAGTTGGTGTTACCACAAATGTTAACGTATGGTCCGTAGTATGAGGCTATTGTCGCGGTTGCCGGTCTGGTTATGGCAACGGTGGTTTGGGGCGGCAGGGTTTGCGTCAAAGTGATGCTATAGGAAGCGTTGCCCAGCAGTAACGTCACATCGCGCAAATTCGCTTCGCTCCAGAGTTCGCCGGTGATGTGAAACAGTCCTTCTTGCGTGGTGAGGCTTAGCTCTGAGCGGATGGCCGGACTATCGTATAGCCCTTCTGCGCCCCAGGTGAGGATGCCCAGCGGATTGTGTGCCTGGATGTTCATGGTGCCGGGGCGATAGAGGACTTCGGTAGGGAAGGGGTCGCCCTCGTCATACCAGCTATTGAGGTGGTAGCTTCCTCTTAGCGGACGTGGGGCGCCGGTCATATTCCAATCCAAACGATCGGCTCGCGGTGCGTAAATGGCCGTCCCTTGAACCACCCGCGCAGGCAGCGCGGCATCGGGCACGGTGATGATCGCCATTTCGTGGACGAGAGGAAAAGTGCGCGAGAAGACGCTACCGAGTCCCAACGCCACCACGATAAGTGCGCCGATGATCCATGTGGGGATGAAAACCCAGGCCAGCACCGGACGTTTGAGTCGCCGCACCAGGATCAAGGTCCCCGGCCCGATCAAAAACACATACAAGGGGAAGAACAACGCCATCTTCCAGATTTTCGAGAGAGCCTTATGCGGAACTTCCAGCAGGGTGGATAGATTGGGAATGTGGCTGGAAATCGTTTCCTCGGTCGTTAGAGCAGTCAGAGCGGGGATGGGATCGTTAATCCACAGGTCAATGAGCCAGACGTCGCTGCCGGGCTGAGTCAGGTCCCAGCCGATGATGTCCACACGGCCTTTGCCGACATTCGCGCGCGCGGCAAGGATGGCGTCTTCAACCTTCACCAGCGGCGTTGCCTGTGCGCCGGGCTGTAAGGTGACTGCTGCCACATCGTTGAGTGTGAGCATCACCTCCGTGTTCCTCGTCACACCTTGCAAAGGCAGGGACGTGAAAATACGGGCCTCTTCGGGAACGGCCACGCGCAGCGGTTCTGGCAGGTTCGCCAACGTCTGTTGCAGCGCCGGCCCGCCGCCCACGATGAGATGTCCACCGGCCGTGACCCATGCCAGCAGGGCTTCCTGTTGCGCGGCGCTCAGGTCGGCGGTGGACATGCCGTTGAGCAGCAATACGTCTACAGCATCCCAGGCCATCGGTATTTCGGGGAGGTCGGTGAGGGTGGATAGCCAGATGGATGTGTCTATCATCAGCGCGTTCGTTCCTACGATCGGCCCGCGCATGTCGGCGCTGACGACGATGCGGCTATCTTCCCCGTAGCCACGAAGGGGCAGGCGCGTTTCCCAGCGCACCCCATGCGCGTCTTCCAACGAGAGCGTCAACATGGTGGTGCCATTCTTGATAAAGAGCGGTAGCCGGTATTGCTTGTAGGCGTGCGCGGGCAACTCCACGGCCCGGCGATAGGTGACCTGATTCGGAGTGTCACGGATGACCAGCTCACCTTGCCAATCGGCGCCCTCGTTTTTGAGGGAGACGCGCACTTCTGTCCACAAATTCTGCCGGATGTAGCCCTCCCATGCCAACGCGACCTCCACCGTCAGCGTATCGGATGGCGTCTGCGCGTTCAACGGCAGCCCACCGAGCAACCATACGGCCCACAACAACCCCATAACTGCAAATCTGATTGTTTTTCTCATAATGACCATCCGACTAACGGCTACCTGACTCCCCCACTACCCGGCAAATCAACCCCTTGAGGTATTCGCCTTCCGGGAACGTAAGCGCGACCGGATGATCGCTGCTCTGCGTCATCCGTCCGATGATTTGCAGGTCACGTTGCACATCCAACGCTGCACCGAAAACGATTTTCTGGAACAGGTCGGCAGAAATTGCCCCGGAGCACGAGAAGGTGAACAACAGCCCGCCAGGACGCAGCAGCCGCATGGCCTGCATGTTAATGTCCTTGTAGCCTCGCGTGGCCTTTTTGACATCGCTCTGCGTGAAGGCGAACTTGGGCGGATCGAGGATCACCACATCGAAGGCGTGCTTTTGGCGGTGTAGCTCGCGCAGCACCATAAAGGCGTCCCCTTCGATGTCCTCGACGGCGGCTTCCGTGAAACCGTTGCGCGCCAGGTTCTCGCGCCCCAGCCGCAGCGCCTCCGCCGACGTATCTACGTTGGTCACGGCCGAGGCTCCGCCCGCCAGCGCGTAGACGGCAAACCCACCGCTATATGCGAAGACGTTGAGCACCGTCGGTGCGTCGCATTGGGCAACGGCGGCGCGCAGCCGCGCGCGGTTATCCCGTTGATCCAGGTAGAAGCCGGTCTTGTGCCCGTGCCGTACATCCACGCCGAAGTGCAGGCCGTTCTCGCGGATCTCCACGACCGCCGGCGGCTCGTCGCCGGCGAGCAAGCCCGCGCGCGGTGCCAGCCGCTCCTTCTCACGCACATCCACATCGCTGCGCTCGTAGAGCGTGACGGGGTGCAACAATTCCAGCAGCAGCGTGTTGAACAGCTCGCGTCGCGCCTCGGCCCCTGCGGAGAGGTACTGCACGACCACGACATCGCCGTAACGATCCACGACCAGGCCGGGGATGCCGTCGGATTCGGCGTTGACCAGGCGGCAGGCGGTGGTGTTGCCATCCACCAGCAATGACTTGCGCGCGGCAATGGCCCGTTCCAGTCGCGCGCGCCAGAAATCCGTCGTTTCGGGGATGAAATCCTCATTCTCCCACGCGAACAACCGCGCGCGAATTTGTGACGCTGCGCTGTAATGTCCCCAGGCGAGGAACGTCCCGTCGGCGCTGTGGATGGCGACCAGTGCGCCGGGCTGCGGTTTCCCCTCGACGCGCGCAATGGCGCCGGAGAATACCCAGGGATGCCGTCGCCGCACCGACACATCGCGCTGTGCGTGCAGAATGATGTGTGGATATGCGTTCATTAGTGGTGGATTGTAGCAGGAAAGAGGAGATCGTCAAAGGCGCTATCAGCCATCGGCGGCCATGATCAGAGACCGGTCACGGATTTTAGAAAAACCCGCGCCGGTCTCTGAATGTTGCAAGGTCAACTACCGTCGGCGCCGTTGGAAATACCGCGCCACCACAAGCCCTGTCCCTATCAGGAACAGCAAACCGATGGAGCGCATGACATTGCGATCGGTGAAATTCAAGATGGTGAGCGCCGTTGGTTTGTCTTCCGGACCGCTACCGCCACGCATGCCGATGCTCCATACGCCAAATTCGGTAATGGTTGTTGTAGTAATCAGGTTATTTGTGGTGTCAACCGTTGAGTACTCATCCCAGCTATGTGCGCCATAGTTGTAACGGTAAGCGTGGAGATAAGGTTCATCGGCGGGCGCGATGCCGGCGATAGTGAGTTCTGCATCGGCATAGCAGAGCACCAGTTGCGCTTGATAACCGCTCCCACCACTTGCGGCGATGTCGTAGCGGCGCGGCAGACCATCACGGTTGGCGGTAGGATAGTTTTGGGTGAAGGTGATATTGAGCGATGCAGGTAACGTGCCACCGGGAGCGAAGTAGACACGCCCGCAGACACCGCCACCGAAGTCCTGCCAACCCTGCGCCGGCGTCAGGTTGGTAGTCAGCGGCGTACCGTTGACGGCAACATGGGCTGTGGCGCTGTTGTTGCCGGGTGCGCTATCGGTAGCTGTCGTCGTAATCTCAGCGGTGATGCTCAACAGCCCGGCCGGCAAGCTCCCCGCCAGTTGTCCGGTGATGGTGATAATGCCGCTGTCGCCGCTTTCCATATCACTCACGTCCCAGACATAGGGGGTTCCGCCGCGCGGTGTGACCGCCACATCGCCGCTGCTGCTAAAACTGACATTGGTCACACTGCCCGGCAAAGTGTCGGTGAGCACTACATTTGTAGCGATGCCGGGACCCATGTTGGAGAACGTTAGTGTGTAAGTGATTGTGTCCCCGGGTTGGGCAACGGTCGGGGTGACGGCATGGGTGATAGCAAGATCAACGGGGAGCAGTACCGTGACATCTTCGACATCTGACCAGTTCCACCATTGGCCGTGAGCGTGGGGGCGAACGCGGTAGAGATAATCGCCGCTTTGCGTGACGTTGATGGTTGTCGAAGTGCCGGTAAGACCATTATCCACCGTGGTCCATTCGCTGCCGATATAGGCATTGTTGATGCTGAAATCATCCAGGTAGAACCCTACCGTGCCACCATAGTACCAGCTGGTGCCTGCATCAATGACAAAACGCAGGGACACAATGTCCCCGACGTAGGCGGCCAGGTTATCCGTGGTCACCGTTTCCGCGTGCCAGGCAGGGATGCTGTGGTTGACTTCAGTATGTGTCATGATCGCCGTCCAGCTCACATTATCTGTCGAGATTTCGAGCCTTGCTTCGGTATAGTCGAAGTAGAATGTTGCCCACCAATAACTTATTGTTGTCGCAGGGGTAATTTTGAGGTACTTTTTGAGTGTGAAGGTGCTAAACATAACGGCATCGTTCGCGGTTTCGGCGACATAACCCTTGAAGGCATAACTACCCGAATGTTTATAGGAGCTGCTCTGTTTCCAGTTTCCGACGATGTCCCAGTTTCCGGTGCCGCTTTCTGCGCCATCGTTTAAAGTGCTCAATGTGCTGGGGACAGATGCTTGTTGCAGCTCGTAATAATTGGCGTTTTGGCGTTGCGATACGGTCCAGGAAACCGGGAAGCTGGGGATAGTGATAACTGTCCCGGGATCATTCATATCCGGCGCGGGCACGATGTCCAGGACGGCACCTCTAACAGTATTCCAGGTATATCCACCAGCACTGAAGGGAACGGTGATGTCATACCAGGCGTCGGCGGTTCCCCACCAACCCATGTTCAGGTGATAGTATTTAGTACCACCGGTATCATGGCGCACACCGTCCACAACCACGGCATGTCCTCCCCCGCCAGTTTCACGGATTGATAGTTCCGCCGGACGCGAGCGGGTCACGTTTGTGTAAAGGCGATCATAGAAATCACCTGTGTTTGGTACCCATGTTCCCGTAGCGCGGAAATAATTCTGCAAGGCCGCGGCGACGGCTGCGGTATCGGCGCCGGAGCCGCTGGAAGTGTAGTTCATATCCACCGCCACGCCGGCATGATAGACCAGTTTACCCACAGCTTCACGCTGGGTTTCGGTAGTTGTGGTGGCGTAGTTATCCAGGATGTTAGCCCAATCATAGGTCGTGGCGCCAAAGTTGGCCGATAACGTTTGTGCCGGATCCGTGCCATTGTTCCAAAGATAACTGTGCGCGCCGGTGCCGGTGATCGGCCACTCGTAGTAATTCATGATTTGTCCCAGAGCTGTGGCTACACAGCCACAAACGTAATGGTAAGGCGTGTAGTAGTTGAAGACATAATTCCCGCCGTAGCTGCCCTGTCCCCACGTGGAGGTGAGGAATGGTCCATACTCCACGTCCCAGGTCGGTTTGAGGGGACGTTTCCCGGAGAGCAGCGCCTCCCACTGTGCGCGTGCTTTGGCCTGCGCTTCTGCGGTGATGTAGCCTTTTTCCAAGGCCTGGATTCTTTCTATAACATCGTTGCGCAACAGAATCAGCAGGATGTTCTGAGGGGTATCTGTGGCGTCGAATTTCGCATGTTCCGAGTATGCGATGATGGGATTCAGTTCGTGGCGTGGCGTGACGACGATGAAGCCGATGGGCTGGAGGGTGAGCACATAGGCGAACGTTTGCCCATCGGCTTTAAGTTCGAGCATAGTTCTCGCCGGTTCGTAGGTGACGTCAACGTCCGCTTTGTGAAAATCGGGGCAACTGTTGAGCCATGCCAGCGCGACCTGATATGCCTCTTGCAGCGTCACGCCGCCATTATCGGCGCGGGCCATCTGCGGATGTTCAAAGGCAAAAATCACAACGAGTATGGCTGCAAATATCCATAACCATTTTGGGGGGTGTGTCTTCATAGGTTATTTCCTCCTTTCAAAAATGTCAATGGATTTAACGGATGAAACGGATTGAAAAGAAGGAATCCATTCAATCCATAACTATTTGTGCTATATTCGTAGATTATTTCTTCTGAAACTGCAAGAAATCATCCGCTCTTTTGGCACAATTTGTTTTAGGACTATACTATAGCCCAGTGGGTGAGGAATGCAAATAGGGCTTTATCATTCTCGTTTTTCGGGAAAGGACAACCAATGACACAAAGGACATTTCTTGTTGAACGCCGTTATCTCAATCTGCCGGTGCGGAATGGTGCGGCCAAACGCACCCTACGTTTTGTCGTCGAGGGCGAGGAGGTCTACCGCTTCGACATCGAGCTGGCCGAAGGCGAACCGGATTTCTGGGTCTACGCGGACCTCACGCCGTTCCAGAATTCGCAGTTGACGGTAACGGCAGACGGTGGACCCGCCGATGGGTTGGCTGCGCTTGTCCAGAGCGACACGCCACTGGGGATGGATGATCTGTACCGCGAAAAATACCGCCCGCAGTTCCATTTCAGCTCGCGGCGCGGTTGGCTCAACGATCCGAACGGGCTGGTGTATTATGGCGGCGTGTACCATCTCTTTTACCAGCACAACCCCTACGGGTGGAGTTGGGGCAATATGCACTGGGGCCACGCCGTCAGCTCCGATCTGCTCCACTGGGAGGAATTAGGTGACACCTTCTATCCCGACCATCTGGGCGTGATGTTCTCCGGTTGCGCCGTGGTGGACCGGCAGAACACGACCGGCTTCCAGGACGGCGACGATCCGCCGCTGGTGTGCATTTATACTGCGGCCGGGAACCCGTTCACCCAATGCCTTGCTTATAGCACGGATGGCGGTGTGACGTGGGTGAAGTACGCCGGCAACCCTGTGCTCGATCACATCGTCGGAGAAAACCGCGACCCCAAAGTCATCTGGCACGCGCCGAGCCAGCAATGGGTGATGGCGCTCTATCTCGTAGACAACGACTACGCTTTGTTCGGCTCACCCGATCTTAAAACGTGGCGTAAGCTGTGCGATGTCCACATCGGCGACGCGATCGAGTGCCCCGACTTCTTCGAGCTGCCCGTAGATGACGATCCGGCCAATACGCGCTGGGTGTTCTGGGGCGCGAACGGCAACTACGTCCTGGGTCGCTTCGACGGCGAGACGTTCACGCCGGAAAGCGAAGTGCTACATTACGCGCGCGGCGGCGACAGTTACGCCGCGCAGACGTGGAGCGATACGCCTGATGGCCGACGCATCCAAATCGCCTGGCTACGGGTGAACCTGCCGGGGATGCCCTTCAACCAGATGATGACGTTCCCCTGCGAATTGGCCCTGTGGACGACACCGGAAGGCATCCGCCTGTGCAGTTGGCCGGTGCCGGAGATCGAGAGTTTGTACGATTGGGGTGTCCATTGGGCGGATGAAACGCTTGCGCCTGGAGAAGTCTTACAGGACGATATTATCGGCTGGGGCAACCGGTTCGATATTTACGCCGAAGTGGACCCCGGCGCAGCGACCACGCTCAACTTTGTGCTGCGTGGCGTCCCCGTGACTTATGACGTGACGCAGGAAACGTTGACGTGCGCAGGCCGTACTGTCTCCATGCCCCTTGTGGGTGGAATGTTTCTCTTGCGCATCCTGTTGGATCTTGCCTCGCTCGAAATCTTCGGCGCCGATGGTCTGGTTGCGTTGCCACTCGGCCTCATCCCGCCCGACGAAGATCTCACATTGCGTTTTTATGTGGAGGGTGGCCCGACCGGAGAGTTCCGCGTTGGTATGCACACTCTCCTTTCAGTGTGGGCAGGCGATGAAGAGGCAGTTGGAGAGTGGATAGATGATGGCACATTCCCCTTCTAACCCGGAGACGCGCGCGCGCCTGACGCGCGGCTACGGCATCGCCCTTATCAGCGCTGCGTTCCTTTCCACGACGGCGATTTTCATCCGCTACCTGACGTTGACCTACGCGCTCCCGCCGCTCATCCTGGCCTTCTGGCGTGACGTTTTCGTGATGGTGACGCTGCTGCCTGTGCTGGCCCGCGTGCGTTCGGCCTTGTTGCGTGTGGCGCGGCGTCACATTCCCTACCTGGCGGCGTATGGCCTGGTGCTCTCGCTGTTCAACGTCCTGTGGACCTTCTCGGTCACGCTCAACGGCGCGGCGGTGGCGACGGTCTTGTGTTACTGCTCGGCGGCGTTCACGGCATTGCTGGGCCGCTGGCTGCTCAAGGAGCCGTTGAACGGTGTCAAATGGCTGGCGATTGTGTTGAGTCTGACAGGATGTGCTTTGGTCGCCGGTATGGTGGGGCAGGCAGCGTGGCAGATCAGCGTGAGCGGTTTGCTCGTCGGTATGTTGACCGGTCTGAGCTATGCCGGTTATAGCCTGATGGGGCGTTCGGCGGCGCAGCGTGGCTTGAATCCCTGGACGACGCTGGCGTACACCTTTGGCTTTGCGACGCTGTATCTGTTCATCTTCAACCTGTTGCCCGAAACGTGGCTCCCCGGCGGTGCGGCGTCACTGCGCGATTTCTTCTGGCTCGGCAAGGCCTGGACGGGGTGGGGGATGCTGTTTCTCCTCTCGGCAGGGCCGACCATCGCCGGCTTCGGACTGTACAACGTCAGCTTGAGCTATTTGCCGTCGAGTGTGGCAAACTTGATTGCGACCTCGGAGCCGGTTTTCACCGCCATCAGCGCTTATCTTCTGCTCGGTGAACGACTGAACGGGATTCAAATCCTCGGTAGCCTGATGATCCTGGGCGGCGTCGTGGCCTTGCGTTTGTACGATGGCTGGCTCGAAACCCGGACGCGCTTGGCGTTAGTGCAGAAGTGACATTTTTATCAGCAGAAGAACGCTACATCCGCACCGTCATCGGCAAAATAGAGAACGAGTACGGTGGGATTGTGCCCTATCTGGCGCATTGCGGGATCGAGGCGCAGAAGATTACCGCCTTGCGAGCGTTACTGGTGGAGGGGTAAGGACTACACCAACGCCGCGCGCGCGTTTTCCTCGGCGGCGACGCGGATCCCCTCCGCCTCGTTGACGCGGCTGAGCAGGAAGATGCCCCCGACAAAGAATACCATCAGCGAGATGATGCTCAGGCGGCTTGAGCCCATCAATTGCCCGACGACGCTGAACAGCAACGGTCCGGCGATTCCCGCGAACTTGCTGGACACATCGTAGAAGCCGAAGAATTCCGCGCTGCGCGCCTTCGGCGCCATCACCCCAAAGAGACTGCGGCTGAGTGCCTGTGTGCCCCCCTGCACCATTCCCACGCCGAAAGCCAGCGCCCAGAAATGCCACGGCTGGCTCATGAAATAACCACCCACCATCAACAGGGTGTACCAGGCCAGGCCTACCATAATTGAGCGTTTGGTGCCCAGCTTGTGGCTGAACTTACCGAAGAGCAGCGAGAAGGGGATGCCCACGAACTGCGTCAGTAGCAGCGCGCCGATCAGGTCGGTCATCTCGATGCCGATTTCCGCGCCGTAAATCGTCGCCATCTTGATGACCGTGCCGATGCCGTCATTATAAATCCAGAACGCCACCAGGAATTTGAACAATTCGCCGTACTTGCGGATTTCGTGCATGGTTTGTCCGATGCGTTGGAAGCTGGCGCGTATCGGATTGACGCCTGCGCCAATGCCTTCCGTGTTGGCGGGCGGTTCGGGGACGCGCCGTAACAGCGGGACGGTGAAGATCGCCCACCAAATGGCTACCGTGAGGAATGACAGACGCGGCCCCAGGGTGCTGCCTTTCCAGATCACCATGATCATCAGCAGGTTGATGGCAAGCAGGATACCGCCGCCCAGGTAACCGAGCGCGTACCCTTTGGAAGAGACATAGTCAATTTCATCCTCGTTGGCGACATGCGGCAGGAGCGCGTCGTAGAAAATGTACGAAGCGCCCAGCCCGATTGATCCCAGAAAGAACAAAAGGAGTGTGGGCCAGACCATCCCCGCATCCATAAAGGTCAAGAGAGCCGTGGCGAAGATGCCGATGCCCGCGAATATCGCCAGAAGCCGTTTTTTGCTGCCCATGTAGTCGGCAATGCTGCCCAGGATCGGCGCCAGCAAAGCGGAGATCAGCAGGGCGATGGAGTTGGTGTAACCCCAATAGACGGTAGGCAGGTTGCCTCCCAGGGGCGCAGCAATCACGCTCTCGAAGAAAGCCGGCAAGACCGCAGCTTCGACCGTCGTCGAAAAGGCCGAACTGCCCCAGTCGTACATACACCAGGCGTTGATCATCTGTTGATGCGCAAAGTTTTTCACGGACTTGATGGGATTCATGAAGATAAATTCTCCTTAATAAATAAAGTAGTGATTTGTGTATAGGGGATTAGGGACTAGGGATCAGGAAGTTTGATCCCAATCCTTAATCCCTATCAATACTATTCGCCGTAGGTAGGGTGAAATAGAATATGCTGCCCTGCCCTACTTCACTTTCGACGCCGACCTGCCCGTTGAGCTTTTCGGCGATGCGCTGCACAATGGATAGCCCCAATCCATATCCCTGGATCTGGATTTGATTCAGCCGGGTGAAGGGCGTGAACAGGCGCGCTTGCTCTTCCGGCGTCAGTCCCTTGCCGTTGTCGCGCACCCATAAACGCACATAGCCATTGCCGAGATCTGTCGCTCCGATCTCAACACGCGGCGGCCGTCCGCCATACTTGATGGCATTGCTGACGTAGTTGACCAGGACTTCCTCAACCCAGGGGCGATAACCGACCGCGGGCGGAAAGTCATCAGCAGTGATAATCTCCGCCTGACTCTCTGCAATGACATCGGCGAGCCGACATAGTATATCTTCCAGGATACATGCCAGGTTAAGACATTCTGTTTGGACGTCTTCAATTTTTCGCACGCTGGCTAACAGCAACAAGGCATCCACGATAGCGGCTGCTTTTTGAGCTTGCCCGGCGATGATCCTGTGATACTCCTCAAGTTGCTCTTTGGTCATTTTGTGGGCGCGCTTCTGCAAGAGTTCACTGAAGCCGACGAGCGAGGTTAGCGGCGACTTCAAGTCGTGCGCCACGGTATGCGCGTAAGCATCCAACTCTTCGTTGCGCTTTTCGAGTTCGATGGTGCGCTCGAACAAGGCTTCTTGAGCGCGTTGGCGTTCGATGACCTCGGCGCGCAGTTCGGCAGTGCGCGCTTCAACCAGGTCTTCGAGCCGCAGATTAAGCTCGGTGAGTTCCTCGGTGCTTTGTTCGATGAGCTGCTCGACGACTTTGGAAGGCAGCGCGACCGCAAAGGCAAAGAAAACTGGAATGACGATGCTCGCAGGCGGAAGGTCATAAACAATACCCAGAAGCACAATGATAGAAGATGACAATATAGCGTATTGAATGGCGGCCCGAAATCCCAGGACCAACCCCAATGAGAGAATCCCCACATGAAACATAAACATAACTATTTGGTAATTGGTTTTCGCGTGGAAAATATAGACCAGCAGACCCGTGATGCAGGCCGCGGCCACCAGGGCAAAAGTGAACATCGCGCGAGGTAAGGACTCATTGAGCTTTCTGAGTGAGTAGAGTGCGGCGGCACCAATAGTAAGTATTGACGCTACGTATAGCCCATCTATAGGTGCCCGGTTGGCTATTCGCGAAATGATATGAAGCACCGTGCTGACCACAGCCAGCACGATATATCCTCGAAAGATCCATCGCGCTGCATTGATGCGAGCTTTTTCGCCGGGAAAGGTGTTCATTATAGTTTTGTGATCTGGTTAAAGTGAGATACGCTAGATTGCAGTCAAATGCGTCCCATTCACCAGACAGGCAATCCCTCTGAGCCTGTTTTATTCCCAGAAATCTCCTATTTTGGCGACACTGCCGGCTTCTCGTTCCTCATCATAGGCCTTCCACCACTTCTTGACGACTTTGCGCAACTCCTTGTCTTCGAAGGCGCTGGCAAACGCGGCTTTCTCCTGCTCGGTGAGATCGCCATAGGGACAGGCTGCAAATATAGCATCGAGTCCTTGCTCCTCCGCTTCCTTGACGAAGTTCCGCGAGAGGAAAACTTGTCCTGCCAACCACAACATATCCTGATGACCTTTTAACATAGCACTCCTTTCATTAGCCGTTCCATCCCTGGCTGGAACGGATGTTTGATGACAACCCAGGGTGTGAACAAATGCCGTTAAGGAAGATGAGTTTTCCGGTTGCTCCAGACCTAAGTTTATCATTCTTTTTGAAATTTGTCACGTGAACCCAAAAGCCGTAGTTGCCGCCTGGAAAAAATCATGTTATACTGACCGCATCTAAAACTGCCATTTTTTATCAGCAGATTTAACAGATTTAGCAGATTTCTGACTGGTTTACAAATTATAATCTGCTGAATCCGCTTAATCTGCTGACAGGAATAAGAAAATTTGCCGTGCGCCTGGTTTCAATAGCAAGTTTGAGTGGGCGTCTGTGGTGGGAGTAAATAGTAGGATGACTGCCTTAGTCGAAGTCCAAAACCTTTATAAACGTTACACACCCGGCGGAGCCTACGCCGTAGACGACGTCTCCTTCGAGATTCACGCCGGCGAGCTGTTCAGCCTGCTCGGGCCGAACGGCGCAGGCAAAACGACCGTGATTTCGACGATTAGCACGCTGCTGCGCCCCACAGCAGGTGCGGTGCGCGTGGATGGCTGCGATGTGCAGCGCGATCCGATGGCCGTGCGGCGCGTCATCGGCGTTGTGCCTCAAGAACTGGCGCTCTACGATGATCTGACAGCGTACGAGAACCTGCGTTTTTGGGGCGAGATGCGGGGCTTGCACGGCGCGGCGTTGCAGCACGAAATCGCCGAAAAGCTGGCGTTGATCGAATTGGCCGACCGCGCCAAAGACCGCGTGGCGACGTTCTCCGGCGGGATGAAGCGCCGTCTCAATTTGGCGGTGGGGCTGTTGGGTAACCCGAAACTGCTCATGCTCGACGAGCCAACCGTCGCCATTGACCCGCAAAGCCGCCGCTACATCCTCGATTGGGTCAAGCGACTGCGCGAGCAGGGCGTGACGATCCTCTACACCACCCACTATATGGAAGAAGCTCAGGAATTGAGTGACCGCATTGGCATCATTGACCACGGCAAGCTGATTGCCCTGGGAACGTTGGATGAGTTGATTCAGCTTGTGGGACAACACGAGATGTTAAGCCTGCGCCTTGTGCAGGAAACCGGCGGCGCGGAACTGGCGACGGCACTGGGATCCGTCGCCGGTGTTATCGGCGCCAACGCTACCAATGGTGAAGTGCTCGTCAACGTCACGTCGGTGGAAGCGACGCTGACCGCCGTTGTTGCCGTGGCGACCGGCCTGGGTTTGAGTGTGCGCGCCATCGAAATCCACGAGCCGAATCTGGAAGCCGTTTTCCTTCATCTGACCGGCCGGGCACTGCGGGATTGAATGGCGATGCGCAAACTGTTGGTGCTTTCAGGCAAAGAGGTCCTGGTCACATTCAGGGATGTGGGTGCGTTGCTGATGATGCTGGCGACACCATTGGCCCTTACCCTGGTGATGATGGCGGCTTTTGGCAGCGGGAGCAGCACGCCCATCTCTGATATCCCTGTGCTGTTGTTGAATCGGGATGAAGGAGCTTTCGGACAGAGGCTCGCCGACGTTTTCTTTTCACCCTCGGTGGGCAATCTGGTGACGGCAACGTTGGTGACGGATGAAACGGCAGCCCGCGCGCGTGTGGAGGCCGACGAAGTCGCTGCACTCGTGGTCATCCCCGCAGATTTCAGCGCCCATATGTTTCCCTTTGGTGTGCGGGCGCAGGAACTGACCGGCCTGGATGTGACCGCTCTTGCTTCCGATACACCATTAACGCCGGAGCAACAGGCCGGGTTGGCGCAGGCGTTTCTGCAAAGCCGGACGCCCGCCAATCCGGTCGTCGTCGAAATCTACGCCAGCCCTGATTGGCGCATTAGTACGCTGGTCGTCAAAGCCATCGTCAGCCAGGGCCTTGAGCAGCTCAACGTGCAAATTGCAGGCACAATGCAGATCATCAGCCGACTGATGGTGGAGATGGCGAAGGCCGGACGGGAACCGGCAGACCTGGCAGGGGGGCTGCAGAGCGGGGTTGCGGCTCACGAAGCCGCCGGCTTGCCCATTAAACTCTCCATCACCTCTGCGACAGGGCGTGGTTTTAGCTGGCTCGGCTATTACGCATCGAGCATGGCAGTGCTGTTTTTGATGTTCGCCGTGACTTCCGGCGGGCGCACATTGCTGGCGGAACGCCAGCGCGGCACGCTGCCGCGTCTGCTTATCACGCCAACACCGCCGCTCGTCGTCCTGCTGGGCAAAATGGGGGGCATTGTGCTGACGGGCATCCTGCAAATGCTTATCCTTTGGGGGGCGACGGCGCTCATCGGCGCGTACTGGGGATATCCGGTCGCTGTGCTGGCGGCGATTGTATTGCTGGTGTTGTGCGCTTCGAGTGTCGGCGCGTTCATCTCCGCGTGGGCCAGGACACCGGGGCAGGCCGGGGCCATTGGATCGGCGGTTACGTTGATCGGGGGTGCACTTTCGGGCAGCTTCTTCGTCCGCTGGAACCTGCCGCAGTGGGTGCAATACCTCAGCCTCATCACGCCTAATGCCTGGGGCATCGAAATCTTCGGACGCCTGCAAGCCGGTCGCGCACCCTCCACCATCCTCCCCTGGCTTGGCGGGATGATTTTGTTGACCGTCATCTATTACGCTCTGGCGTTGGTGGGGTTCAGGCGGCAGTTCAAGTGATGAAACTTGCCAATCGGCGGCGTTTTTTGTCAGTAGATTAAGCGGATGAAGCAGATTTCTTATGGACAAACAGAAAATCTGCTCAATCTGCTTAATCTGCTGACCATCTTTTTAGGAGTTGCAGATGTATCGTCTATGGGGCATCATTCGCACAGACTTTTTGCGGCGTTTTGATGGGCCGATGGCGTGGGTGTTTTTCCTGCTCCTGCCGTTCCTGTTCACCGCGGCAGTGGGGGTGGGGTTGCGTGGGATGATGAACGATGCACCGCCGGGAGAGGTACGTATTCCTCTGGCCGTCATCCGGCATGATGAGGGCCCGGTGGTGGACGCGCTCTTCAAGGTCCTGCAAGGCGTGAATTTCGATCTGACGCTTGTGGAGACGATCTCTGACGACGCCTTTGGTCTGATCGTGCCGGAAGATTTTTCGACGCACCTGCTGGCCGGCGAGGTGGTCACGCTCACCCTGCACGTCCGCAGTGACAACAGCAACACGCCGGTGGTGGAGCAAGCGGTGCGGGCTGCTATCGGCCGGGTGGGGGGCGCGGCGCTGGTCGCGCAAAACGGCGTTGCTCAGGCGCGTGAGGCCGGCCTGGCAGCGACGCCGGAAGAAGAAGCCACGTTGTTCTCCGAACTGCTGCTCGATACCCTTGCCGCTGTGGAGAATCCTACGGCTGTGGCAAGCGTTGTCTGGCCAGTGGGTGTCACCCTGGCTGTGGATTCCAACGCGATGGCCGACAGCGTCGAGCATGCGTCCGCCGGGCAGATCGTTACCTGGGTCCAGATCACCCTCCTCGGCGCGGCGGAGGTGCTGGTGGACGAACAATTGCGTGGCACGCTCAAACGCATGCTGATCATGCCCGCATCGCGCGCCCTCATCCTGGGCGGCAAAGTGTTGGCGACGTTGCTGGCGGGACTGCTGCAAATCGCTATCCTGCTCATCGGCGGCGCGTTGGTGTTTGATGTGGGGTGGGCGCGTGCGCCGCTGGCGGTGGCGATGGTTTCTTTCGCCTTTGCATTGGCTGTGGCGGGTATGGGGTTGTTGGTAGCGACTTTCGTCAAAACTGGCGGGCAGGCCAGTAGTGCTGTGATCGGGCTGTCAATGACGACTGCCGCATTAGGTGGGGCGTGGTTCCCCCTGGAGGTCGCGCCGCCTCTTTTCCGCCAGATTGTGCAAGTCCTGCCCTCCACCTGGGCCATGCGTGCCTACGAAGACATCCTGGCGCGCGGCGCCACGTTGCACGATATTTTGCCATCGGTCGCCGTGCTGCTGGGCTTTGCCTGTGTGTTTACCCTCGTCGGCGTGCCGCGCTTCAACCGGTACGAATAATAACGATTGTTTGTTAATGGTTGTTTGTCAACGGATTGAACGGATTTTAACGGATTTTTTCCTACTCCCTACTCCCAATTTGACAAATTTTGCCCCTATGGTATGATAAGCATCGTTCAGGGGGCGTAGTGTAGTGGTTAACATGTCGGCCTGTCAAGCCGAAGATCGCGGGTTCAAGTCCCGTCGCTCCCGCAGGTGACTGCGCAAAACCGGAGGAATCACATCCTCCGGTTTTTTTGTTTTCACGGTTATTTCACCGGGCGAGCATTTGTCGTATTTTTCATTTTGGATACACTAAGGGAAGTGTGTGCATAAAGGAAAACGCCTCTCTGGTAGGATGATTCTATATTGACGATCAGACAATATCTCAATAACAAGGACAGGTGATTATATGACAACTCTTTCGGCCCAACTCTATCTGGATACGAAGCGTACTATCGGCGAGATCTCACCCCTGATTTTCGGCGGCTTTGCCGAACACATGGGGCGGTGCATCTATGAGGGGATTTACGATCCCCGTTCGCCGCATGCCGATGAGCTTGGTTTGCGCCGCGATGTGCTGGCGGCGCTGCGTGAGCTTAATCTCCGGATCATTCGTTATCCTGGCGGCAATTTCTTGAGCGGCTACCGCTGGCTCGATGGCGTTGGGCCACGGGAGAAGCGGCCCGTCCGCCGCGATATGGCCTGGCGTTCGATCGAGACCAATCAATTCGGCACCGATGAGTTTATGGCGTTCTGCCGGCGGTTGGGAGTGCTGCCGATGCTCGGCGTGAACCTGGGCACCGGCACGATTGCCGATGCGGCCAACCTGGTGGAGTATTGTAACGGCACGCCCGGCTCTTATTACGCGGATATGCGCGTCGCCAATGGACATCCCGAACCGTATAATGTACAGTATTGGTGTCTGGGCAATGAGATGGATGGCCCGTGGCAGATCGGGCACCTGGATATGGATGAGTACGGGCGCAAGGCCAGGGAAGCCGCCAAGGTGATGAAATATCAGGACCCCACCGTCAAACTGGTGGTCTGTGGTTCATCCAGTGCGCATATGCCGACCTATCCGGAATGGGATCGCGTGGCGTTGGAGACATGTTGGGAGCAAGTAGACTATCTTTCGATGCACTATTACGCGGGCAACCGCGATGAGGATACTGCCAGCTATCTGGCGCAGGCAGTGCAGTTTGAATCCTATGTAGACACACTGTCCGGGACGCTGCGGTATGTCAAAGGGAAGCTGCGCAGTCGGCATGACGTGTTCCTGTCGTGGGATGAGTGGAATGTGTGGTACAAGAACCAGCAGATGGATGGGCAGTGGACACAGGCGCCGCATCTGATCGAGGAGGTCTACAACCTGGAGGATGCGCTGGTGGTGGCGCAGTGGCTCAACGTCTTCCTGCGTAAGTGTGATGTGCTCAAGATTGCCTGTCTGGCGCAAATTGTCAATGTCATCGCACCCATTCTGACCACGACCGACAGCCTGGTCAAGCAGACTATCTTCTATCCCGTGGCGTTGGTAAGCAACCTCGCCCATGGGCAGTCGCTTTCCGTAGTGACCAAAGCGCCTGTGGTCAACACGCGGCAGTTCGGTGACGTGCCGATGCTGGACGTTTCGGCCAGCTATGAGCTGGATAGCGGTCAGCATGCCGTGTTCATAGTCAATCGCAGCCAGACCGAGACGGTGACAACCGACATCATCTGGCAAGACGTGACGCCACGTCAGGTCAATGCGATCTACCAGATCGCGGGCACGGATGTCAAGGCAGCAAATAGCTTTGACCATCCCGATACAGTTGTCACGCGCCAGCTTGCGGGTGGTCCACTGGACGGCAACAAGTTTTCCTTGTGCCTGCCGCCTTTGTCATTTACGGCGCTCAGTGCCGGGGGATAGAATCCTTATAGAATCCTTGATGGAGAAATTTTGAAGGGTTGCTCAAAGGGCAGGAGGCGTAATCTATGGAACTGCAAGGCAAAGTCGCACTCGTTACCGGCGGGGCGGTACGTTTGGGCCGCGCGCTGGCGTTGGCGTTGGCGGCGGAGGGGGCACGCGTGGCCGTCCACTATGCCCATTCCGCCGGCCCGGCCGAGGCAGTCGTTGCGGAAATCACCTCGCTGGGCAGTGTGGCCGTGGCCTTGCAAGCTGATCTTGGTCAGACAGCCACCGCGCGTTCCCTTGTCGAACGTGCGGTGGCACATTTTGGGCAGGTGGATGTGCTGGTCAACAACGCGGCTATCTTTGAGCATGGCGACTGGGACGATACCACCGAGGAGAACTGGGACCGCCATTTTGCCATCAACTTGAAAGCGCCGTTTTTCCTGAGTCAGGCGTTTGCCATGCAGGTGGGGCGTGAGCGGCGTGGGCACATCGTCAACATTGCTGATTGGCGCGGGGTGCGCCCCGGCAGCGACCACATCGCCTATACACTGACCAAAGCGGGCCTTGTTGCCATGACCCAAAGCCTGGCTCTGGCGCTGGCCCCCAACATCCAGGTTAATGCCATTGCGCCGGGGCTGATTCTACCGCCACCGGGCCGCGATCAGGCCTATCTCGAAAGCAAGGCTGCGCAGGTCCCCGCACGGCGCATCGGCTCACCGGAAGAAATCGCCCATGCGTTGCTGTTCCTGTTGCGGTCGGATTTCGTCACCGGCGAGCTGGTGTATGTGACCGGTGGAGAGCATTTGTAGAGACATGAAGACGTAAAAGTCGAAAGATGAGCATAGATTTTTGAAGGAGGAAACGATGAACCGACCCTTAGAAATTCACCCTGCGGATTATGATGTCTTCCGCAACGACCTGACCGACACCCCGGAGCGCGCTTGCAGCAGTGAAATCGAGTGCGCCGTGCGTGACATCCTCCAGGCCATCGGCGAAGACGTGGAGCGTGAAGGGTTGCTCGACACGCCCGCCCGTGTGGCCCGCGCTTACGCCGAGCTGACCGCCGGCTATCACGTGGACCCCGTGAAGCTCATCAATGACGCTATCTTCGACGTGCAGTATGACCAGATGGTCATCGTGCGCGATATTGACTTCTACAGTTTGTGTGAGCATCACATGTTGCCTTTCCTGGGACAGGTGCATGTGGCCTACATCCCCAAAGGCAAAGTCATTGGCCTGAGCAAGATCCCACGCATCGTGGAGATGTTTGCCCGCCGTCTGCAAGTACAGGAACGGATGACGCAGCAGATTGCGGAGTTTCTCGATGAGACATTGCATCCGCAGGGGGTTGCCGTTGTTGCCGAGGGGCTGCATATGTGCGCGGCGATGCGCGGCGTGAAGAAGGCCAATGCCCGTATGGTCACCAGTGCCATGCTCGGCACGTTCAAGGAGAGCCAGACCACACGCAACGAATTCTTTGGTCACATTGGACGCGAGCATCTCAATTTCTAATGTGAAGGGATACCGTCAATGTCCTTGCCCCGGCTATCAGCCCTCCATCGGCCGTAGTAATCTTCGGCGCATCGGGCGACTTGACCCGGCGCAAGTTAGGCCCGGCGCTGCATAGCCTGGCCTGTGAGGACTTGCTACATCCGACCCCCCACGTGCTCGGCGTGGCGCGCAGTCTGCTCAGCGATACCGAGTTCCGCGAGCGGATCTATACCGGTATAGCGGACTATGCGCGTCTCAAACCGGAAGTCTGTCGGTTGTGGGCAGGCGCAGCGGAACAGTACACCATTTCGATAGAGTGTGCTAAAATAGTAAGTGGGGATGTGAACGTTCACAATACAAGGAAAGGAGGTGGCCGCTGAACATTGAAGTGACATATAGAACGATGCCCAATGGACTATGATAAAATTCTAGTTAGCCCAAAAGGAGATGAGACGATGTCACAGATTTCTTCGAAACGGAATTGGCGTATGCGTTTATCTCTGTTTGTCGTGTTGGCCTATCTGATCAGCCTGCTTGCTCCGGCAGCCATTCCCGCTGCTCCTGTGGTTGCGCAGCCCCTCGCGCCGCAGGCAGATGTGGTGATGGCGACCTATGGCTTCGAGGACGGCACGACGCAGGGCTGGTACGGTCGTGGCGCCGCGGTCGTGGCTTCGGTGACGACGGTGGCTCACGAAGGCAGCCGCAGTCTCAGCGTGACCGGGCGTACTGCCGGGTGGAATGGGCCGGCTATAGACCTGCGGAACCTGTTAGTGGTCGGCGGTACCTATCGCATCAGCGGCTGTATTCGTCTGGCGGCGGGCACGCCGGTTACACGCACGAACTTTACGATGGAATACAAACCCGTTGGTGGTTCGACCGCCTGGCGCTGGTTGGGGGGTGAGAATAACACGACGGATGCGGCGTGGTCATGTGTGAGTGGCTCTTTCGATTACACGGCCGAAGCTGAAACGCTGACCCTTTACGCCGAGAGTGCCAGCGCCACTGCTGACTTTTTCATTGACGATGTCACTATTGTGATGACCAAGCCGCCCACTATCGCAACCTACGGATTTGAGGATAACACACCCCAGGGGTGGTATGCGCGTGGTGGGGCTGGGATAGCTGTGGATGTCGTCACCGACACGGTACATACGGGTAACTACGCGCTCAAGGTGACCGGGCGAACTGGCGGGTGGAATGGACCGGCCCTGAATGTACTAGACCTGTTGGAGGTCGGTGCTACCTACGAAATCAGCGGTTGTATTCGCCTGGCAGAAGGGTTGGGGCCTTTCCGGACGAACTTCGCGTTGCAATACACCATTGGCGGTTCAAGCACGTATCCCTGGCTGGGCCATAATGACAACACCACTTCCTCTGCCTGGTCATGCGTGTCTGGTTCCTTCAAGTATACAACGCAAGCCGATGCCTTGACCCTGTATGCGGAATGTGCTGATCCTAATGCCAGCTTCTACATTGACGACGTCACCATCGTCATGACCGAACCGCCGACTGCTGCGCCGCCACCTCCCATTCAACAGGACATCCCCTCGGTCCATGAGCACTACGCGGCAGATTTTCTTATCGGCGCGGCGTTGGAGCCGACGCAGCTTGCCAGCGACCGGCACGTTGAATTGTTCAAGAAACATTTCAACAGCCTGACCCCCGAAAACGTGATGAAGCCCGCTTCTATCCAACCAACCGAGGGCAATTTCAACTGGACCAACGCTGATGCTCTGGCAAACTTCGCCCGCCAGAATCACGTGGCAGTCCACGGCCACACGCTCGTCTGGCATCAGCAAGCCGCCGAGTGGATGTTCCAGGATGCCGAGGGGAATCCCCTGGAAGCAACGCCGGAGAATAAGGAACTGGTGTTGCAGCGCCTGGAAGATCACATCAGAGCCGTTGTTGATCGCTATAAGGACGTGGTCAACGTCTGGGATGTAGTCAACGAGGTCATTGATCCCGGGCAACCCGACTGTTTGCGCCGTAGCGAATGGTATCGGCTGACCGGCTCCGACTATATCTCGAAAGCGTTTACCATCGCGCATCAGGTCGCGCCGACGGCCACACTGATCCTCAATGACTACAGTGAAACCGATCCGGCCAAGCGCCAGTGCATGTACAATGTGGTGAAAGGTTTCCAGGATCAGGGTGTGCCGATCAACGGCATCGGGATGCAAATGCACATCAACATCGAGACCCCGTCGGTATCCGCTATCGAAGAGACCATCGAGAAGTTCTCTGAGCTGGGTGAGGTGCACATCACCGAGATGGATATGAGCATCTATACCAACGACAATGACGCTTATACCACCGTCCCCGAAGAAGTGCTCATTAAACAGGGTTACCGCTATAAGGACATCTTTGATGTCTTCCGCCGTCACGCGGACAAAATCGGCTCGGTGACGTTCTGGGGTATGGCCGATGATCACACCTGGCTGGCGACCTGGCCACGCGAACGTACCAACCTGCCGCTGCTCTTCGACAAGGATTTGCAGGCCAAGTGGGCCTACTGGGGCATCATAGACCCCACCCGGCTGCCGGTGTTTATCCAGGTGCAAGATGTCTCCAAAGCCACGCCGGTTGTGGATGGAATGACCGAGACCCTCTGGGAAATGTTGCCCTGGATTCCGATCGGCTCTACCGGGGCAATGACCGCCAGCTACCAGACCCGCTGGGATGAGAATAACCTCTATATCATCGTCAACGTTGAAGATCCTACGGCAGATGATGGGGACAAGGTTGAAGTCTTCGTTGACCAGAACAATCATAAGAGTGCCACCTACGAGGGTGACGACCGCTACTACACTTTCCCCAGTGGCACCTTCATGATGGACTATGTCGTCATCACCAACACCCACGGCTATGTCCTGGAAGCGAAGCTCCCGCTGACGGCGACACTCGCCCCCGGAACGCGCCTGGGCTTCGACGTCCGCGTCACCGATGGCAGCGATCCTACCCATCCGATCTCGTGGAACGATCCGACCAACAGCCAGCTCACGAGTACGGCTAACTTCGGCACGCTGATCCTGATCGATGAGATCAAGTTGACAAAGGCAATCAAGGGCACGCCGGTCATTGACGGCATCGCTGATGCATTGTGGGCCGATGCCAACGAGATTAGCACCAATGTCTGGGTGCAAGGCGCGGGCGGCGCAACCGCGAAGGTCAAGACGATGTGGGACGATACCCATCTGTACGTCTACGCGGTGGTGTCTGACTCGCTCTTGAGCAAAGCCAGCACCAATCCCTGGGAAGAGGACTCCATCGAGGTCTTCGTGGACCAGAACAATGCCAAGACCACCAGCTACGAACCGGACGACGGGCAGTACCGCGTCAATTTCGACAACGAGCAAAGCTTTGGTGGGATGGCCTCGACAGCGACGTTTACCAGCGCGACGTTCATCATTCCCGCTGACCAGACGCTGCTGATGGAGGGCGCGTACATCGTCGAGGCGGCGATCACGCTGACACAGGTGATGCCGCAGCCCGGTGTCTTCATCGGCTTTGACTTCCAGGTCAACGATGATGCGGATGGTAACGGCACCCGCGACAGCGTTGCCATCTGGAACGATCCCACGGGCGAGTCGTGGCGGAACACCTCACGGCTTGGGGTGCTGCAATTTGTGGAGCGGCCGGTGCGCAAGATTTACTTGCCACTGGTGCTGCGGGCTTATACGCCATAGACTGTGAGCGGCGCGGCTGAATGTCCGCGCCGCTTTATTCTCGCTCCATGCTCCTTGCGCTCCTTCCACCCTGAGTATAATAGGGTAGAAGGAGCGCATTGATCTGCCTAACTAACGACTATCCGACTAACCGACTAACCGACTATCCGACTAACGACTATGCGACTATCCGACTACAAGACAACCTTTGAAGGAGCATGCTCTGTGGACTTATTGATCAAAGAAGTGGCCAATTTGCGCGACCTGCGCGCGTTTATTCGTTTCCCCAGCAAGCTGTATCGCGGCAACCCTTACTGGGTGCCGGCACTTTTTATGGATGATTACCAGACCTTCCGCCGCGATAAGAATCCGGCCTTTGACTATTGCGATGCGCGCTACTGGCTGGCTTACCGGGGGCGCGAGATCGTCGGGCGGATCGCTGCCATCTACAACCGCGCCCATATCGAAAAATGGCGACAACCGTACATGCGTTTCGGTTGGGTGGATTTCGTGGATGACCCGGCGGTGTCGGCGGCGCTCTTTGCGCAGGTGGAAGCCTGGGCCAGGGAGAAGGGGCTGGCCGCCGTCCACGGGCCGTTGGGCTTCACCGACCTGGACCGTGAGGGGATGTTGGTGGAAGGTTTTGAGGAGTTGGGGACGATGGCAACGTTCTACAACTACCCTTACTATCCCGTGCACCTTGAACGGCTTGGCTACGTCAAGGACGTGGACTGGGTGGAGTATGAGATGACCGTCACGCCGGAGCCGAATCCGACCATCGCCCGCATCGCCGAGCTTGCCAAGCGTCGGTATGGCCTGCGCCTGCTGCAGGTGCGCGATAAAAAAGAGCTGTTGCGGCCCCGCGTCGAAAAAGGCTTGCCTTCTTACGCCCACGAGTTGTTTGAGGTGCTCAACGACGAATACCAGCACCTCTACGGTGTGGTCCCGTTGACCGAGCGGCAGATTGATTATTACATCAAGCTCTACTTTGGCCTGATTTCCCTCGATTTTGTTCCTCTGGTAGTGGATGAGAACGATCGTCTGGTGGCTTTTGGGATTACGATGCCGTCTTTGTCAAAGGCGCTGCAAAAGGCCGACGGCCGGCTTTTCCCGTTCGGTTTTATTCACCTGTTGCGTGCCTTGCGCAAGGCCGAACGCGCCGATGCGTACCTGGTGGCCGTGCGCTCGGAATATCAGGGCAAAGGGGTCAATGCGATCTTGATGGACACCATGCACCGGCGTTATATCCAGCGCGGTATTACCAAAGTGGAATCCAATCCTGAATTGGAGACCAATCAGAACGTTCAGGGACAATGGAAGTATTACGACGTGCGCCAGCACAAACGCCGCCGTTGTTTTGTTAAAAATCTTGTTTGAGATTATGGTGCTGCTATTGGACTCTTACCCGCGTTAACACGACGGTTTTGGCAGGCATTTGCCCTTTTTCCCACACGATGGGTAAATGTTCCAGCGTGCCGGCCGCGTTCAGCCGGTAGATTGCCAGTTGCAGGTTATAAACGCCCGGCGGCGCATCGGCGGCAATGGTGAGCGTGCGCGATTCGTCAACGCGCTGTCCCATCTGCCATGAGGATGTCGGCGCTGCACCGTCCAGCGGCCAGGCGTCGGATTGGGCGGCCTTGCGCCATTGCTCATCAATGAGCTGTACGGAGATGGTGTAGTTGTCGTCCACGCGGGCTATGCAACGCCAGTGTAACGTCACACCGAGCGTCTCGCCACGTCTCACAAGCACATCGCTCAGCTCATAACCGGTGAGTGCGATCCCTTTGCCAAACTGTACCGTTGGCTGCTGCGTCGGCTCGCTGAGCCAGACATCCCCAAAGGTAATCGCGTCCCCTGCGGTGGTGAGAACGAAAGGCGCTTCAGCCTGTACCGGCAGTCGCGCGCCTGTGGCCGTCTCGTACATTCCCACGGCAAATGTCAGGCTGTCAGGCGCGTAGGCCAAGGCGGAAATGGGGATTTCGTAGTGCTCGATCCACGTGCGCCCCGGTTCGATCCACGTGGTTGATAACAAACCGCGTCCGGGGAACGTGTCGCGTTGCGCAATGATGCGCTCGCCTTTGCCCAGGACATGGATGAACAGACTGTGGTCGGTGGTCGTGGGCGCCAGCGCCGTCCATTGCAGCGTCAGGCTGACGGTTTCGCCGGGAGCGGTGTTGCGCCGGTCAATCTTGAAGCCATCCAGCCGCAGGACATTGCCGAAGTCCGCACGCAGGGGTGGGGTGGTCAGCGTAGCGCGTGTCGCCCGCGGAAGCGTATACGCCGGTACAATCCACGCCGGTAGCGCCGCCAGACACAAGACAAACAAAAACGCAGCAAGAATTTTAGATTTCAGATTTTGGATTTTAGAGTTTGGGAAGCGGAAGCCTGGGATTAGCGACCTGCCATTTGCCATTTGCCATTTGCCATTCGCCATTGGCAACGCCAACGCCAACGCCCACATCGGCATAGCGGAGAAAATCAGGCGGCCTTGCGATGACCACGTGACCGTCGCCCAGCGAATCCACGAGACGAAAACGGCGGCTGGCCAGGCCCACGCCAGCGCCCGCGCCGCAGTCTGTGCGTCCCAGGAAAAAGGCCAGAGATTGGAGATTGACGGATTGACTTTGAACTTTGGACTTTGGACTTTGGACTTTCGACTTACCGCCCACAACCCAAAACGCACAACCAGGCCGAGTGCTGCGAGAATGGCGAAGAGGTTGAGTATCGTGTAAACCCACGTCGGCATAGGAACGTTGAGGCCGCCAAAGTTGCCCCAATATCCGGCGGCGAAGGCGTATCGTTCGGCCCAAAGCTGTGCGAGATCTGCCGGGATGTCGCGGGTGCCCAGGACGGCATAGAAAGCATTCAGGCCAAGCCAATCCCCGTAGAGCCGAAAATTTCGATAGAACCACCAGCCGGAGATAGCGAGGGCGGGCAAGAAGACGAGGGCCAGGTTGCGTAAGGCGTGAAGGGCGATTTTGGGGAGTAGGGAGTATGGAGTAGGGAGTAGGGAGGGATGATTTTTGATTTTTGATTTTTGATTTTCGATCTGCCGTTGGAGATTCTGCCATGCTTCCCAGGCAATCGTCGCCGCAGCAAACGGCAACAGCGCAATCGCACTCGCCTTCGTCAACAGTCCCAATCCAATCACCACCCCCAACGCCAAATAACTTTTGACTTTCGACTTCCGACTTTCGACTTCCGACTTTTGACTTTTGACTATCCTCACCATCATCAACAACGCCAGCGAACATAACGGCACGACCAGGTTGTCGTTGTTCACCGAGGCGCTGATGAACATGTACATCGGCGTGAAGGCGTGAATGGCGGCGGCAATTAGCGCCAGGCCGGGGGATTGAGGGTAAAGTTCGCGCACAAGCGCCCATGTAAGGTAGACCGCCCACGTCCCCAGAAGCACAGAGAGGAGGCGCGCGATGTGCACTGCCAGCACCGTACCGCGCCAGGGGAAACGCTCCAGGGCGGGATTGTGGACGACGAGGTTGGGATTGCTGCCATCGGGCGTGGCTTCGCCGGCAGCAACATGGGGATTGAGATGCCGTACCTGTGCCAGATCACCGGTATCAATCCAGGCAGTCAGTGCGGCAGCTAAGGCGTAGTAGAGCGGCGGCTGACTGGCCTCCTGCCGCCAGGGGCCACTAGGTGCCCCCGGTTCAAGGGGCTGCACCGGCAGCGTCCAGTGCTCTGCGATGTGCTGTACCATTGGGTAGTGCCACACCTCATCGGAGGCTTCAAAGATGGGAACGGCGGCACTGTAGAGCAGACCCAACACGGTAAAGCTGCAAAGGAGCAGGGCCAGGGCGGTGGGTGTTACGTTCTTGGTTGTCGTTAGCTTAGTCAACTTAATCAGCCAGCAATTTGAAATACTCTTCCCTTGAAATCCCGGCAGTTTTCAGATTGTTACGGATGATCGATACCGGAACTTCGTCGTAGGTTGGAATAACCAATGGACGGGCAATACCGGCTTTTACGTAGGAGCGATGGCTGCCTTGCTGGCGCGCAAAGCGAAAACCGGCCGCCAGAAAGACTTTTTCCAGTTTACGCCAGTGTACAGGTGTGAGTTTGGGCATTTCAAGCCCCTATTGCTGCTAAATGATGCTCAATGGCAATCCAGCGAGGACTGACCCACCTGCCTTGCTTAAACGCATAACCGGCTTCTTCCAATACCTCTTCTAGTGTTCCAATTTCATTGGCTGTGGTCAAGAATAATTGGACGGCTTCCTCGACAGCCCGGCGTGCGGCAGCTGGTGTGTTGCCTGCACTCATCACATCCAAAGGCATCGCGTGCGCTATATAGTGCGCACCTTCTTGCCAAATTTGCACCGTATAATCTATTTCAAATTTCATGACTGATTGCATGGCTTTGTGCTCCTTTTCTTTTCTTCCGGTCTGTTTGACCGCACAATGTGCGGAAAAATTCCACCGTGCGCACGGCGATCCGTTCCCACGAGAACTCTTGCGATAATTGTGCGGCTTGTTGTCCCAACGATACCCGCATCTGCGGATCCGCCCACAGCGTCTGGATGGCTTCGACCAATGCAGCGGGATCATCGGGAGGAACGAGGATGATGTTGACCCCATTTTGGAGCTGTGGCGTCTCTGTCTGTGGTGTGGTGGTGACGATGGCCTTGCCGTGCGCCAGCGCCGCGTGGAGCGTGCCGTGACGCAAACTCGCGCCGTTGCGGTAGGGGAGGGCGCATAAATCCACGGCCAGCAGCGCAGCGGAGACTTCCGGTGGTGTGGTGAAGCCGGTGTGATGGACATACGGCCCCA
This sequence comes from Anaerolineae bacterium, assembly GCA_035373625.1. Lineage (GTDB taxonomy): Bacteria > Chloroflexota > Anaerolineae > B4-G1 > SLSP01 > DSWT01. Next base: position 365,578 of record DAOSNS010000001.1, read on the forward strand.
GTTCCATCTGCTCGATGAGCCTGTCAATCTCATCGGCATAGCGTGCATTGGTGCTGTCGCTCGACCCGGTACGTCCCCCGATAAACAGCAGACGCGCCGGCACACCGCGTTCCCGTAACCGCTTCAGGGCTTCGATCAAAGTCTCGACGCCTTTGGCGCGGTTCAAGAAACCAAAAAAACCGATCAGCAACTCTTCTGGGTTGAAGCCATGCTCGTTGCGCCATGCCGCGCGATCGTATCCGGCAGGCGGATCGGGGGCGATGTTGCTGCCGATGGGAATCAGGCGTAACGGCGGTAGCGCGTCTCCCAGGTCTTCGGTGAGCCGGTTATAGTCGTCACCGTTGGTGACGATGATGCCGTCTGCATGTTGCGCCAACTGTCGCACGGCCCACCGGCGCAGTGGCCCGGCCTTGGGGAACAGATAAGGTGGCAACAGATCGTGGCAGGTGACTACAATGGGTGCGTTGCGTCGCCGTCTGTGCGCGCGTGGATAGAAGTTGATTCCTGCGCGCATCTGGTACGCCGCCGCCTGATATTGAATGTTGACGATGTCGGGTGCCAATCTGGTGATCCAGTCGGTCAGGTGCGCATGTACGCCTGTTCCCCAATCGGGGATTTCGCGGTAGATGGTTAACCCATCTTCCTGGACAGGGCTAGGCTGTCGGTCGTTCATCCGCGTCGTCAGGATGTGAACTTCATGGCCTGCCTCTTGAAGCGCCAACCCTAACTCGTGCGTAAAGTCTCCCACGCCCCCCTGTAATGGGGGATATTCTCCGGTAATGATTCCAATGCGCATGTCTCAACTTCTCCGGATTAGAAATGAGTAACGAGCAAAGAGTAATGAGCAATGAGTATAATCTGTCCTGAAATGCACTTTGCTGATTTGCCGATTTGCTGATTCTTTGATTCTTCTATTCGCCGACTCGTATTGTACCCGGCAACCGGAAAAAGTCACCCTCGCCGCCGGCCGTAACGGGCAGCCGTGTCAGGGTCGGCAGGTAGTAGAAGCCGACGCGCACCGTATAGTCGCCTGTGGGTGTGTGTGCAGGAATGGCAATGGGGTGGACATCTTCAACGACTTCTCCCGGTAACCAGCACGATGTCGGCAACGTATTTGCGACGGGCATACTATCGTCCTGCGCTTGCAACACGCCGTCTCTGTCAATCAAATGCACGAAGACCGTATAGGGCAGGTCGGGGCGTTCGCGCGCTTGCCAGTACAGTGTGACGTTAACTGTCGCGCCCGGCGTCGTCTGCGCTGGTTCAACGGCATAGCCGGTGAGGTGAATATCCCGGTCGAACGTCACCGCTAACGGCGTGGTAATGGTCGGATTCCCCGGCTGACGTGGGATGTACCCCGGCATCCCGGTAGGGCTAACGCGCAAGAAGAGTGACATCCACAGGTTTTGGAGTGCCATCAGGCCGACAATCTTCGCGTAGTGAGAGTGCCGTGGCTCGCCGGATTCACGTTGCAATCCCAACGCTGCGGTCACGACCATCCCTGTCATCCACAACATCCACAGGCGTCCCACTTCTCCCGGTGATACGCCCGCGACGTTGATGGCAAGCAGGGTGGCCGAGACGACGAGTGCGGGCAGTCCGGCAAGCATCTCTTGTCGCCGCCAAGCCTTTTTCCAGGTGCGTGTGGCTTCTACCACAAACCACACACCGACCGGCACGCCGACAAATACCAGGATGTCATAGACGTTGTAGAAAAGCCATCGCCCATAGCTGTAGGTGGCGCGCAATGCAGTTTGCATCCCCCCGGTAATCGCCAGCAAATCCCAAAAAGCTACGCCGGTGGTCAGATGGAACACCCCCCAAACACTGTACCCGCCGAGGATCAATGCCATCCAGCCGCGCCATGCCCGCCAGAGCGCGCATGAACCTTGCCGCCACAGATAGAAGGCCGCGTAGAGTGCCATCCCCGGCGCCAACGGCGCATTGCCAAAACTACAAAATGAGGCCACTGAGACGACCAGACCGGCGAGGAACCACAAATGCGGCTTGTTCTCGCTCAAGCCGCGATGAAGCAGCGCGAAGGCTGTTGCGGCGTAAAACGGGTAAAGGCTGTCCCAACGCATGGTAAACAGCGAGATCGCCGGGACGAGGGCGAACAGGCTTGCCGTCCGCCAGCCGGTTCGCGGGTCGCCCAGGCGTTTGGCCCATGCGTAGAGGGGGATGATGGTCAACCCGCTCAGCAGCGGCAGGCTCATTTGCCCAAGTGCGGCAGCAATGGACGCATCGGGCAGCGTAACGAAAGCAAGATCGGCGCAATTGTAGCCGCGTAGCCAATGGGCGACGGTGTGCGCCAGGCCAGGCAGCGCTTCGAACCCCTTCCGCCAGAGCCATAGATAAAGGATGTTGCCCGGTGGATGGGTTGTGAGGTGCTCGAAGACATCATCCATTGCCCGCATCTGCGCCGGATAGGTGCGCAGGTATTCGCTTAACGATTCGATGGAGATGGCGATTTGCCAGAAACCGTTGTGGGGTCCGATGGTGCGATAAAGGTAGAACTCGATGGGGTAGCGATAATGAATGAACTTGAGTAGCACTTGTATTAACGGGATCATGACCATAAGGAAACCCAGTGCCATAGTGCGTTGCCGACGGCTTAAAGCATTCCAACGTCTGTCCAGTCCAATGCTGACGGCAGCGGTGAGCGTCAGCGCGATGATGGCGGGCGGCCAACGGGGTAGCGTAACCGGTGAGGGGGGACGCCCGGCCCACGTCCACTCACCGGGCACGCCGAAGAAACTTTCCGCTGGGCGGAGGGTGAGGATCGCCAGGTAAATGACGGTCAACAGGACAGCCCATCTTGTCGGATGGCTCAGGGCATGCTTGAGCTTTTGAATCATAGCTGCTATTTTATCGGAAAATGCCGTGAAATCCAGTGTCGCCGGTGGTTTGTCTCATCCTGCACTTGCTGCTATAATGGCTTTGAGCGGTTGGAAGAAAACTTTGTCAACGGATCAAACGGATTTTTAATTTACATATCATAGGATTGGCAGTGAGCTGGCGAGCTGGCACTACAATGAACGTCCTACCATGCCAATGTTCAAACGATTTTTTTGAGGAGGAACTATGCCTGCCGTTAACATCAAACCTGGAATTTACTGGATTGGCGTCAATGACCGAACCACTGATCTCTTCGAGGGCCTCTGGCCCATCACCAGCGAGGGCGTTTCTTACAACGCTTACGTGATTGATGATGAAAAGAAGGTCCTTGTGGATGCGGCGAAAGACATTAAGAGCGACGCGCTGCTCGATCAAATCGCCGAGGTCTTCGATCCGTCGCTGCTGGACTACGTCGTGGTCAACCACATGGAGCCGGATCATACGGGCGTGCTGCGCACCCTGCGTCGCATTGCCCCCAAAGTCACCTTCCTCTGCACCAGCCGCGCCGTGAAGATGCTGGAGAGCTATTACCAGGTGACCGACAATGTGCACGCGGTTGAAGATGGTGAGACGCTGGATCTCGGTGTGCATCAGTTGCAGTTCCACATCGCGCCGATGGTGCACTGGCCCGAAACGATGGTGACTTACGAGACCACACAGAAAGTGCTGTTCTCCTGCGATGCTTTTGGCGGTTATGGCGCGTTGCAAGGCGCGATCTTCGACGATCAATGCACGGCGCTCGATTTTTATGAGAAAGAAGCCTTGCGCTATTACGCCAATATCGTGGCTTTGTTCCCCAAGCCGGTGCTCAAGGCCATCGAAAAACTGTCCGGCATCCCCATTGACGTGGTTGCACCGTCGCACGGATTGCTCTGGCGCAAGAATCCGGGGCGCATCATCGAACTGTATCAGAAGTGGGCCAACTACGCGCTCGAAGGCCCTGAGCCGGGGGTAACGCTCCTCTACGGCACGATGTACGGCAACACCGAAAAAATGGTGGACGCCGTCGCGTCCGGTGTCGCGCGTGCCGGCATGCCCCTGAACATCTTCGATGTGCGCCATATCAACGTCAGCTACATTCTGCCTTCTGTCTATACACGCAGCGGCGTATTGATCGGTGCGCCGACTTATGAAGGTGAACTCTTCCCACTGATGGCGCATGTGTTGGACATGCTCAACCGCAAGCGCATCCAGAACCGCAAACTGGCCTATTTCGGCAGTTTCGGCTGGAGCGGAGGGGCGCGCCGTGAGATTGCGCAATGGGCGGAGAAGCTCAAGTGGGAGCTGGTGGAAGCCTGGGAGTATCCCGGTGGCTCGACTTACCAGGATTTGCTCAAGGGTGAGGAACTGGGCTACAATTTTGCCCAATCACTGAAGTAGTGCGCGTCAGCACGTTGAACCGTTAGAACGTTCAAGCGTTCCAACACCATCAACGTACCAACGCGCTAACCTGCTGCAATCTTGCGTATGGCTTCGGGGAGTGTGTGGGCCACATCACTGGCGGCCAATCCCGCCATGCCCAGACGCTCCCTGATGATTTCACCCGCCAGGCCGTGCAGGTATGCCCCCACCACGGCGGCCTGGAAAGCTTCAAGCCCCTGCGCACGCAAGGCCACAATCGTCCCCGCCAGGACGTCCCCCGTACCGGCGGATCCCAGCGCCGGATTGGCAAACGGCAGCAACATCGTCTTGCCGTCCGGTGCGGCAATGACGGTAAACGCGCCTTTGAGGACCACGATATGCCCCCATGCTGTCGCCGCTTCCTGCACCGCATCTAAGCGATCGGCCTGGATTTCTGCCGTCGTTTTGCCGGTCAGGCGTGCCATTTCGCCGGGGTGGGGCGTGAGGATCGTGCCGGGCGGCAGGACGGTGGGCCAGTCGGGAATTTCACTGAGGATGTTCAAGGCATCCGCGTCCACCACCAGCGGCGGCAGGGAGGGCGGTTGATCGGCTTCGGAAGGTGTCACACGGGGCACAAAACCCGCGACGCGCTTCCCGGTTTCCAGCCCCAAAAGACGCCGCACGAAAGCTGTGGTTTCCGGCGTGTGGTTCAATCCCGGCCCGACAAGCATCGCGGAGTATGTGGCCGTTTTCTCTAAGAGTACCCCTGCTGCGTGTGTATCCAGGACGCCGAGCGTGTGCGGCAACAAAATGTACGTTGCTTCGGGCACCAGGGGAACAATGGCCGCATGCAGGACATTGGGGATGGCGAGCGTCACCAATCCCGCACCGGCCCGCACTGCTGCTGTAGCTGCCAGCGCGGCGGCGCCGGTGTAGTTGACCGAGCCGGCGGCGATCAAGGCTTTGCCGAAGGTACCTTTGTGTGCATTGAGGGGACGCGCAGGCAGCCACTTTTGAATTTTAGTGGGGGTGGCGATTTCGGGGCCGGTGCCGGAAAAATCAATGTTTTTGGGGATACCGATGTCGGCGACCAGCAACTCACCGACATAGTCGGCGCCGGGAAGACGGAAATGCCCCCATTTGGGTGCCACGAAGGTAACGGTGATGTGCGCCTTGAGCGCCAGCGGGTCAATGTCGCCGGTCTCGAAATCCATTCCCGACGGCCCGTCCACGGCGACGATCAAAGGGAGCGTCGGCGCAGACTTCGGGGCGCGGTTCAACGAGAGCAGAGGCTCGGTATTGGCCTGCGCCAGGGCATCTTTCACATTTTGCAGCGTGTAGGCGACCGTTCCACGCAGCGGCGGCGTTGCGCCGATGCCGAGCAAGCTGTCAATGATCACATGGGCCTGTGAAGCCAGACGGCGCAGCGTCTCATATTGCACATCCTCTTGCGCGGTGACGATGGTGACGCCGCCGGCTTGCGCCTGCCGAAAGACGGTATCCTGTTCGGGGTCGCGCGTGGTGGTGAGAAAGGCCGTGACGTTAGCTCCGGCCTCTTGCAGAATTCGTGCGGCCACCAGGCCGTCGCCGCCGTTGTTTCCCGGCCCCACGAGGACCAGAACGCGGCGTCCTTTCACCGCCATGTGGCGCAGCACTGCCAATGCGACACCTTTTCCGGCCAGCTCCATCATACGTGCGTAGCTGTGTCCGGCCATATCCGCCGTGGACTCCAACGCGCGCATTTCGGATAGTGATAGAATCCGCATACTCTCTCCTCCGAAAATGTCAACGGATTCAACGGATGAAACGGATTGAAAAGAAAAATTGGTGTTTAGTGTGACATTTTTGCCACGCAGCGCTAGTCGCCGACCAGTGCCGCCCACGCGCTGTGAAGGCCTTCCTCGGTCACGCCATAGTAGACATGGAGTTCATCGTTGATTTTCTGGACCAGATCGTAGCGCATTTGGGCGTTGTATTCGCGCTGTTTCCAAATGCCGATGTCGCCCATCCAGCGCACCTGATGCGGTTTGACCGGATTATTCTCGGCCTCATCAATGGCGTAGCGCCAGAGCCGGCGCGCCGAATTGCGGGTGACGTTGCTGATGACGCTGCCGTTACGCAGGTCGCGCATCGTGTAGTAGCGGACGTTGTTCCGCATTTCAATGGCGGCAATTTCGACGCCCGTGCGCGGCGGTTCGACGAGTGCCTTGCCCGGTTCGAGCAAGGGATTGGACGTTTCAGCCGTAGGGCCAGGCATCGGCGGCGCGGAAGCTGTGGCGTTCTCTCCTAAACCGCGTTTTACCAGCTCGACGATTTCATCGCGCACGGCCGGCGTCGTTTCGGCCTCGCTGCGGATGTAAATCTGGCTCTCATCCAGGGCGTAAGGCGGATTGTCGCCGCGCGGCACCACGAGGCGCACGATTTTGACATTTTGCGTCTCCTGCACGTCAATGGTGACCGGCAGCATAGGCGTAATACGGGTCTCGATTTCTGTTTTAAGGGCGTTGATGACCCGCGTGGGAGAATTCCCCAAACCTGTAGGGGACGCCTTCGCGTCGGTCGAAACGCCGATATACAGCGTACCCCCGTTGGTATTGGCGAAGGCACACACGTCGGCCATGATAGCATCCAGAAACCCACCGCGGCGGCTGAAACGCTCGTGGAAATCCTGGACGATGTTGGGGCCTTCTTCACGCGCGGCCTGAATGTAATCGAAGGGACGCGATTCGGCGCGATAGGGGCGCGTGCGGGCGAAGTCATCGCCGGTCAGCACGTCGCGGAGCGCCTCAAAGGACAGTTCGTCCAGCAGGATTTCGGTGACGCGGTCGCCGACGCCAAGGTTGCGGGCATTGGCCGGATCGCGCGTCAAACGGTGCGCATCTGAACCCTGGATACAGCGCATCCGGCGGGGATATTCGGGTTTGGAACCGTCAAAGAAACGCGCAGTGGATTTCTTGTCCACTTTTTCCAGGTCGGTGACCTCGAGCGCGTGCAGATTGTGATCCTGCGTGAAGGCGATGCGCGTTTGTCCGCCAAAGCGCAACCCCTGCAGGGCAACACCGTGCGAGGAATTGGCATGCGCCGCGATCACCAATCCACCCGCCTCGGCGATCATCTGATAAGCAGTCAGCACATCCACGGTAGCGCCGACTTCGGTGGCGCCGTCATCTAGCTTGTCGGCGGGGACATTCATTTGCAACAGCAGAAATTCCAGCTCCCGCATAGACGTTTCCGGCGGGAAGAGTCCCAGGATGTGAAATCCAAACGTTGCCGTGAACTCGAAACCGGTGAGCAGGAGGATTTCCGCTTGCAGGCGACGATATTCCTGGAGTTTTTTCTCTTCTTCGGGCTTCAGCCGGTTGAGGCGTTTGAGCAATTCCAGGTCGTCAATCTCATCGAGCATGCGCTTATAACCGGCGACCGTATTGTGGTCGGTGAACGCGATGATGTTCAATCCGCGTCGTTCCGCTTCTTGCAAAATTTCCAGGCAGGTGACATTCTTCTGCTGATAGTCTGCGGAGGCGGGGGTGTGGATGTGCAGATCCATCTTATACCATTGGGCTGTAGGTTGTACTTTCTTCTTACTACTTCGTTTTCTTCGTGTCATATTTTCTTTGCTAACATTAAAGCTCTTACTGAAGCGACGTCATCAGCGCGCGCATACGTTCGAGCAATTCGGCAGGGCGGAAGGGTTTGAGAATAAACGCTTCCGCTCCGTTGCGTTTACATTCGTATTCACGGTCCATCCCTGAGGCGACCAGAATCGGAATCTCTTTCAGGTCAGGATCGGTTTTTAATTCGCGGAGGGCATCCATCGAATTGCCGCCCGCCAGGTTATAGTCCATCAGAATCAAGGCCGGCTGATACTCCTTTACCTTCGGAACGATATCTTCGGGACGGGTCACGGTGACCACGTCATTCCCCTCGAGTTCCATCAGGGTCTTGAGCAATCCGAGCATTACCCGGTCATCATCGGCAACGAGTATTTTGGCCATAGCGTGCTCCTCATTTGATGTCGAAAGGTATTAACTCTTGCAGCATTGTACCACAGATTGAGATATTTAGTATAATAGGAGTTGATTTATTCTGTGCGCCTTGTCATCCTGGGGTTGTCCTGTAGTCACAGTCCGAGCAGTATTTTGTTGTTTTTTTATTCATTCATTCAGGTTCTTATGCATAAGGAGAATAGAGATGGACCGCTATGTTGTGGTAACAGATAGCACGGCCAATTTGCCGCCGGAGCTGGTTTCTGAGTACAATGTGCCGGTTATCCCCCTGACGGTGCATTGGGGCGAAGAGACCTATCTGGATGGCGTGACACTGGATGCGACAACGTTCTATCAGTGGCTTCAGGAGCGCAAAACCTTCCCGACGACATCGCAACCTTCACCTGGAGCCTTCATCGAGTTCTTTAAGAAGGTGGCAGAGCAATACGAAACAACCTCCATTCTGGGAATTTTCATCTCCTCCGAGTTAAGCGGGACGATGGTATCGGCGTTGCAGGCCAAGGCGGAGCTTCCCGATTGGCGCATCGAGCTGGTAGATTCGCGCTTTGTATCTATGGGGACGGGATTTCAAGTTCTGGTGGCAGCCCGCGCCGCGCGTGAGGGCCAACCGATGGATGTGGCGCTGGAGCGTGTACTGCATGCCCGTGACAACATGCACATTATTTTTGCGGTGGATACGTTGGAATACCTGCATCGTGGCGGACGTATCGGCGGCGCGGCGCGTTTTCTGGGCACGGCGCTCAATCTCAAACCGGTGTTGCACATTGATGAAGGCAAGGTCATGCCCCTGGAAAAAGTGCGCATGCGGCGGAAATCGCTCCAGCGGGTTGTGGAGATCGTCAGCGAACGTTTGAACGGACGCCCTGCTAGGGAGATGGCCGTTGTTCATGCCCAGTCGCCCGAAGATGCCGGGCTTGTGCGGGGCTGGATTGAAGAGCGTTTTCACCCGGAGCAGTTATATACAACCCTCTTGACCCCCGTTGTGGGGACCCATGCCGGGCCGGGGGCACTGGGAGTGGTTTTCTATGCTGATTGATCGGCAAGGCTTTGACTGACGCTGTGACGGCCCCGGATGACAAGGCAATTTACAGGTATGGAGACAATAACCTATGCGCATGGTAGAATTGATCGAGAAAAAGCGTGATGGCAAGGCGTTGACAACGGAAGAGATTCAGTATTTCGTCAACGGCTATACGGCCGGGATTATCCCCGACTATCAGGCCGCGGCGTTGCTGATGGCCATCGTCTTGCGCGGTATGGACGATCGTGAGACCGGCGATCTGACACTGGCGATGGCGTATTCAGGTGAGGTGTTGGACCTGAAAGACGTGGCGCCGTTTGTGGTAGATAAACATTCGACCGGCGGCGTCGGTGACAAAGTAAGTCTGGTGGTCGCGCCGACCGTCGCGGCATGTGGCCTGCCGGTGGGGAAGATGTCGGGGCGCGGTCTGGGATTTTCCGGCGGTACGCTGGATAAACTGGAATCTGTGCCGGGGTTTCGGGCGGATCTCAGTGTGGCGGAGTTCAAGGCGCAGCTCAAGCAGATCGGCATCGTGCTCACCGGGCAATCGGCGAACCTGGCGCCGGCCGATGGTAAGCTTTATGCTCTGCGCGATGTGACCGGCACGGTGCAGAGCATCCCGCTGATCACCAGTTCTATTATGAGCAAGAAGATCGCTGCCGGTGCCGATGCCATTGTGCTCGATGTCAAGGTTGGTAGCGGCGCCTTCATGAAGTCCATGGAAGACGCGCAGCGGTTGGCCGAAGGTATGGTGCGCATTGGTCGCACCGTCGGGCGGCAGGTTGTGGCGCTCATCTCGGACATGAACCAGCCTTTAGGCTACGCGGTGGGCAATATCCTCGAAGTGCGTGAAGCTATTGATACTCTGCATGGTGGCGGGCCGACAGATTTTCGGGATCATTGTCTGGAAATCGCCGGAGAGATGTTGTGCCTGGGAGGCAAAGCCGGTAGTGCTGCTGAAGGGGTACAGTTGGCGAAGGAAACCATTGCCGGTGGTCGCGCCTGGGAAAAATTCCGGCAATTGATCATCGCGCAGGGTGGGGACGTGCGGTATGTGGATGACCCTGCACGTTTCCCCATAGCGACAATCGTTGAAACCATCCCTGCGCCTCAGAGTGGCTACCTGGCCGCGGTGCGCGCTGATGAGATCGGGATGGCCGTCCTGGCTTTAGGCGGAGGCCGTGAGAAGAAAGGCGATCCCCTCGACCATCAAGTGGGGGTGGTCCTGCATTGCAAAGTGGGCGACAAAATCGCAGCCGGCGCGCCGCTCTTTACCGTCCATGCCAACGACCCGGCCCGGCGCGACGAGGCTGTGCAGCGCGTCCTGCGCGCACTGACCTTTTCGCCTGTCGAAGTCCCGCCGCTCCCCCTGTTCTATGGGCGTCTGGCATAAGACTATTGTCATTTTGGGGTAGCGTGTTATAATCCGCTCACTTAAGGCTGGAGGAAGATTGAACATGCAAACTTACTTGAACATCGTACAAATCATTTTGGGGATTGTGCTTACCGTCTTTGTGCTCTTTGAGGTGCGCAGCAGCGGGATGGGTGGCGTCTTTGGCGGCTCGCAGACCAGCATCATCCGTAAACGTCGCGGCCCGGAATTGCTCCTGTTTCGCTTGACGGTTGGAGCCGCGATCTTGTTTTTCCTGGTTGCTGTCGTCAATGTTTTGCTGATCGGGTAACGTTTTTTAGTTACGAAAAGGACGGAGGCGGAAGACTGTAAGGGGAGTATCCCCTGAGCACTTCCTGCTTCGTCCTTTTTCTTTAAGCAATCTAATCGAAGCGATGTTCCGGCGCATTGGTTGGCAAATGTTTCTGGTTGGGCTGGGGTTCTTGATTACCGCAGCCATTCTGGCGTATGTAGCAACCTCCTACACGACCGAATTCCGTCCGGCCAATGGCGGCACGTACATTGAGAGCGTGGCAGGCTATCCGCAAACGCTCAATCCCCTGTTGAGCTTTTACAACGACGCCGACAGCGATGTTGTGGCTCTGGTGTACAGCGGCTTGACGCGCATCGGTATGTCGGGCGCCGTCGAACCCGATCTGGCGACGAGCTGGGACATTGATCCGAGCGGTATCACCTATACCTTCCATCTCAATCCCAATGTCCTCTGGCATGACGGTTTCTACTTCACCGCCGATGATGTTGTCTTTACGGTAGGGCTTTTGCAAGACCCTGATTACCCCGGCCCTTCGGACATCGCAGCCCTGTGGCGCTCGGTAGATGTGCTCAAGAAAGATGATTATACCGTGCAGTTTGTCCTGGAGGAACCTTACGCGCCCTTTTTGGATTACACGACGGTAGGGATACTGCCGGCGCATAAATTGCGGAGCATCCGCGCCGCCGATCTGCCGATCCTGGAATTTAACCGACAGGCCGTTGGCACCGGGCCGTTTCGTATGACCGAGGTGGAAACCGAGGAAGGGCAGATCACGGTTGTGTCTTTCAAACGTTTCCCTCGTTATTATGGCCCGGAGCCGTATCTTGAAAACGTTGTCTTGCGTTTCTACCCCACGGCGCGGGCGGCCTTTGAAGCTTACCAGGATGGCATTGTAGAGGGAATATCGCGTATTACGGTGGATGTTCTGCCCCAGGCTTTTGCCGATGAAAACCTGAAATTGCACTCGGCAGCGACATCGGAGATGGTCATGCTTTACTTCAACGAATTGGTGACCGATACGCTGCCCTTCAATAACACGCAAGTGCGGCAAGCTTTGTTTTACGCGCTGGATTGTCAGACCATCGTGGACAATGTGCTGATGGGACAGGCGTTGATTCCCCAGACGCCGTTATTGCCCGGCACGTGGGCCTATAACACCGAAGGTGTCCCAACGTATACCTATGATCCTCAACAGGCACTCAAGCTGTTTGCAGAAGCCGGTTGGCGGCGCCAGGGCACTACCGGCGTTCTCAACAACGCGAACGGTTTGCCGCTGACCTTTTCGCTGATGGTCGCCAACGATGAGCAAGACCTGGCCGTGGCGCGGGAGATCATCGCCCAGTGGGCGCGCATTGGCGTCTCGGTGACGCTGCAGGCGGTGCCCCCCCTGGCTTTCAGTGGTATCCTGGAATCGCGCAGCTACGAGGCCGCACTGACCCACCTCGTGCTTACCGGCGACCCCGATCCTTATCCGTTCTGGCACGAGACGCAGGCGTTGCCGGGCCAGGGACAGAACTATGCCGGTTTTCAGCACCGCCGCATTAGCGAGGTCATTGAACAGGCGCGCCTTACCGTTGATCCTGTGCAGCGGATGGCACTGTATCACGAATTCCAGCAGTTGTTTATGACCGAAGTTCCTGCCCTCCCGCTGTATGTGCCGGTCTACACGTATGCCATTGACGTGCGCGTCAATGGCGATCAGTTAGGGCCTTTGATGCGCACGGGGGATCGTTTCCGCACGATTGCGAACTGGTATGTGCTGCAACGGCGTGTTGTTGCCGGTCAACAGCGAGATTAAAAATCATCTTGCCTCCGATGCGTTTTCGGGTATAATAGCACAGGTTACGTCTATTAAGTCTTTTGGAGGAAAGAAAGTATGAGCAAACAATGGGTTTATCTGGCACGCAATGCCAAGGAAGATTATGCAAAAAATTATGGGCATACGCCCAGCCTCGATGAAATGAAGGTGCTTTTTGGGGGTAAAGGCGCCGGGTTGATTGAAATGACCTCTGCCCGGGTACCCGTCCCACCGACGTTCACCATCACCACCGAAGCTTGTGTGGAATATATGAACACGGGCAAGTTCCCTGAAGGAATGTGGGAGCAGGCCCTCGAGGCCCTCAAAGACATCGAAGCGCAGACCGGCAAAAAATTCGGCGATCCCAACAATCCACTGCTGGTTTCAGTGCGTTCCGGGGCGCGCACCTCTATGCCGGGGATGATGGATACCGTCCTCAACCTGGGTCTTAACGAAGAGACCCGCGCCGCGCTGGCACGCCTCACCGGCAACGAGTGGTTTTCCTACGATGCTTATCGCCGCTTCATTGTGATGTTCTCCGATATCGTGATGGGATATTCCCGCGATCATTTCGAGAAGAAGCTGGATGAGCTGAAGGAAAAAGAGGGCGCGCAGAGCGATGCCGAGGTCAGCCTTGAAGGATTGAAATGGCTGGTTGAAGAATACAAGCGCATGTACAAAGAGCACTTCGGCGAGGATTTCCCCACCGATCCCTATGCGCAACTTCAAGCTGCCATCAAGGCCGTGTTCAACTCCTGGAACGGCAAGCGCGCGGTGGATTATCGCATCCACGAAGGCATCCCGCACGATTGGGGCACCGCCGTCAACGTGTGCACGATGGTGTTCGGCAACATGGGCAACGACAGTGGCACCGGTGTTGCCTTTACCCGCGACCCTTCCACGGGTGAAAAAGTCTTCTACGGCGACTATTTGATCAATGCGCAGGGTGAGGATGTGGTGGCCGGCATCCGCAATACCAAGCCCGTCCGCCGCATGGGTGAGGATATGCCGGAAATTTATCAGCAATTGTTGGAGATCACCCAAAATCTGGAACGCCATTACCGCGATATGCAGGACACGGAATTCACCATCGAGCGCGGCAAATTGTGGATGCTGCAGACCCGCAACGGCAAGCGTACCTCCCGCGCCGCCATCAAGATCGCCGTGGATATGGCGAACGAAGGTTTGATCACACGCGAAGAAGCCGTGATGCGCGTGACGCCCAAAGAAGTGGATACCCTCCTGCACCCGCAGTTCGATGCGAAGGATGTGGAGAAGGCTAAGGAAGAAGGGCGTCTGTTGAGCCGTATCGGTGTGAATGCTTCCCCCGGTGCTGCGGTGGGGATGCTGGCATTTGACGCCGACACTGCCGAAGCCTGGAAAAAGGAAGGCAAGGACGTCATCATGATCCGCCCGGAGACCAAGCCCGAAGATGTCCACGGCATGGTGGCCTCCAAGGGTATCCTCACCAGCCGCGGCGGTGCGACGGCGCATGCTGCGGTGGTGGCACGCCAGTTCGGTATCCCTGCCGTCGTGGGCGCGCGCGACCTGGATATTGATGTCGAGGCCCGCGAAGTGCGCGTCAATGGCATGGTTTTGAAAGAAGGCGATTGGGCTTCGCTGGACGGTGCGACCGCCGAAGTATTCGCGGGAAAGATTGCGCTGACCGAGCCGGATTTCGACAAAGAAGTCGAACTGCGCACGCTGCTCGAATGGGCCGATGCGATCGCTGCCCGTGAGAACGTTCGCCGCTGGCCGGGTGATTACAAGGGCTTCCCCACCCGTGGTTTGCAGGTCTGGACCAATGCCGACTACCCCAAAGACGCGCGCCGCGCACGCCTGTACGGCGCGAAGGGGATCGGGCTGTGCCGCACCGAGCACATGTTCTTTGAACAAGAACGCCTGCCTTTCGTGCAGCAGATGATTCTCAATGCCGACGCTGCTCAGGCCCTGTTCGACCGCGAAAAGCGCTTGCAGACGATCCTCAATACCGGCAAGGAAGAGGGGGCGAACATTACGGCTGAACGGCGTGAAGAAGTCGCCAAAGAACTGGAAACCGTGCGCGCTGAGATTGCCGGGTCCGAGGCGGTCAAGGTTTACCGCGATGCTCTGGCGAAGCTGCTCCCGTCGCAGCGTTCGGACTTCTATGGTTTGTTCGAGGCGATGGATGGCTATCCGGTCATCATCCGCCTGATTGACCCGCCGCTGCACGAGTTCCTGCCGGGACAGTCTGAACTCATTCAGCGCGTGACCTTTATGGAAGCCAAGGGGCTGACAGAGATGGTGGACGACAAGGGGGTAGTCCATCAACTCGATCAAGAGAAATTGCTCCTGGCGGCGGTGGAGAAGATGCACGAGGCCAACCCGATGATGGGGTTGCGCGGCATCCGCCTGGGCATTACCTACCCCGACATCACCAAGATGCAGGTGCGCGCCATCTTTGAGGCGGCCTGCGATGCGACGCTCAAGGGCATTTCCGTGCATCCTGAGGTCATGATCCCCTTGACCGGCCATGTGAACGAGTTGGCCGTTGTTCAGGAGGAGCTGGAAGCCGTCGCCAAACAGGTGATGGCCGAGAAGGGCGTCCAGATTGACTACAAGTTCGGGACGATGATCGAGATCCCGCGCGCGGCGTTGACCTCATCCGAGATCGCCAGATACGCGCAGTTCTACTCCTTTGGCACCAACGACCTCACCCAGATGACCTACGGGTACAGCCGCGATGACGCCGAGCGGCGCTTCCTGGCCAAGTATGTCGAGTCCGGCATCCTGCCCAACAACCCGTTCCAGCAATTGGACCGCGACGGTGTGGGCAAGTTGATGCAGATGTGCGTGCGCGATGGTCGGCAAACGCGCCCCGGCCTGGAGTGCGGTATCTGCGGTGAACATGGCGGTGACCCATCGTCTATCGAGTTCTGCCACCTGGTTGGTTTGAATTACGTCTCTTGCTCGCCGTTCCGGGTGCCCGTGGCGCGGCTGGCGGCGGCGCAGGCCGTCCTCAAGCACAGCTAAATCGGGACGCCTTGTTTGATCAAGACAAGCAGCGCTCTGAGATAGGGCGCTGCTTGTTGTTCTTTGAGGAGATTAGATGGCCGGGCCGGATTGGGAAGCGGTAAAGGCGTATGTGTTGGCGCTGTTGGAGCGTGGGTTGTCTTCCGACTTGTATTATCACGGCATCCATCACACCCGTGACGACGTATTACCGGCAGTGGAGCGTCTGGCGGCGCTGGCGGGTGTAGACGAGGACGACTTGTTGTTGTTGCGTACGGCAGCCCTGTATCACGATACGGGTTACATCGAGCAATACTCAAACAATGAGCCTGTGGGGGCGCGCTTTGCACGGGAGACACTGACGAATTTTGGCTATACGCCGGCTCAAATCGAGGCCATTGTGCAGATGATCCTGGCGACACGGATGCCCCAAACACCCCAGAATTTCCTGGAAGCCTTGCTTTGCGATGCCGATCTCGATTCCCTGGGGCGCGAGGACTATCTCGAAACCAGCCATAATCTGCGCGCCGAGTTGAGTGTGTACGGTACGCCGATCCCGCTCCCGGCCTGGTATCGGCGGCAGTTGGATTTTCTATCGTCTCATACCTATTTCACCGGGGTCGCACGCGCGTTGCGCGACGCCGGCAAACAGGCAAACATCCGGCGGCTTAAGGAGCTGCTTGCTGCAGCAGAAGCTCAATCCTGAAGCGGCAGCGTGAACACGAATTTGCTACCGATACCGTTGTCCCCGGTTTCCACCCAAATTTTTCCGCCGTGCGCGCGGACAACCAGATAACAGAAGCGTAACCCCAGTCCGAATCCCTGATGGTGTTTTTCTGTACCGGATACCTGCACAAAACGGTCGAAGATGTGCTCGCGTTCTGCCGGTGGAATCCCCGGCCCGGTGTCATTGACGCTCACAACTATGTATTTATCTTGCAGCGTGGCGGCGACGGTGATGTCGCCAGAGGGCGCGTATTTGAGCGCGTTGTCCATCAGATTGTACAACACTCGCTCGATCAGCTCTGCGTCTATCACTACATAGGGGAGTTCGGAAGTAATATGGGGGTGCAGTCTGACATTGCGCTGCATCACCAGTGGCGTCAATGAGGTGATGGTCGTGTGAATCAATTCCGCTATATCTGTCGGCTGCCGGTTCAGATGCATTTCTCCGGCTTCCAGCCGCGACGTGTCGAGCAACGTGTCAATCAGGCGGCGCATGCGGCTGTAGGCCGAGCGTCCCACGTTGAGGAGTTGTTGATTGGCGGCGCGGATTTCCGGCGGCATGGTCACATCGAGCATTTCGAGGACGTTGATGAGGATGTTGAGGGGGTTGCGCAGGTCGTGGACGATGAGATCCACCGTCTCTTGACGCATCTGTTGGATGGCGAGCAGTTCTTCTTCCCTGGTCTTTAGTTCTGAAACCTGCTTTTTCAATTGATAACCGATCTGCGTCGTAACGTCGCGGATGGTATCGGCTGCGCGCAGGCGCGTGCTGATCGTTGCCATGATGTCGGCGCTGACAGAAGGGCTTTCGCCGAGCAGGCGCATGAAGTCGTCTTGATGGATTTGGAGCACCCGCAAATCCGTCAATGCGATGATCGAGGCCGAGCGCGGTTGATTTTCGAGCAGTGCCATCTCACCCAGGATGTCCCCCGGTCCGCGAAGTCCCAGAATGGTGGGCGATTCCAGGTTCCCTTTCATAACGAGTGCTTGCCCGGACCACACCAGGTAAGCGATGTTGCCTGCGTCCCCTTCATGAAAGACTACCTCGCCGGGCGCGAAAGTTTGTTCGGTCATCGTCTGTGTCAGTGCCTCGCGGGCATCCTGGGGCATCAAACGCAAGAGATGGACGTTGTCTACCAACATTGTATCTACCGTTTCGCGTTGGACGGACAGTAAATGCTCAAGTTCTTCTGGTGTGAGTTTGTCCGGCAGCATGGTTGTCTCCCTGGAAGAGTATTTGGACATTGGAACAGTAAATTGGTACGTTGAGATGTCAGGGCGCTGCCTGCGCCATGCGTTTGTTGATCTCTTGATTGACCTTCACGTTTTCCAGGAAAATTTTGCGGTCTTCGGGGTCTTGCAAACGATTGGCCTGCGCCTGCATCTCGTTGTATGCTGCCTGGAGGAAGGTGCCGGCTTCCGGTGACCCAAGCGCCGTGAGCACGATGGCGTGGTTCAGGGCGATCTTCTGCGCCTCTTCGACATCCTTCTGCCGTGCTAGCAATGTCACCGCACGCTGCGAGGCTTCCAACGCTTCTTCCTGCTTCCCCTGTCCCAGGTAGGCGCGCCCCAGATACGACAGATTTTCGATGACTTCCGCTTTGAGCACCAGTTTTTCGTTGAGATCGAGCGCCTGCTTCAAGTGCTCTTCGGCTTCTGTCCACTGCTCGCGGTGCAAAGCCAGCAACCCCATCCCCTGGTGGTAGTAGCTGATCACGCGAGCATTGTTGGGGACTTGATCCCATACCGTATAGCAGGCCCGCAAAGCCGCGTCGGCCAGATCGTCACGCCCCTGGTCAAGGTAGACCATCGCCATATAGAAGTGGGCAAACCCCTGACCGGTAAGGTCGTTGTTCTGTTGCTTCAGGGCCAATGACTTCTCGAACGTGTCCAATGCGCGCGTATACGCGCCCATACGCCATTGCACCCGTGCCAGATTGGTCAGGTGAATCCCTGCCTGGAAGGTGTCGCCCCGCGACTCGGCCAGTTCGAGCGCTCGCGAATGTTGGCGGATAGCGTCATCGTAGTTGGCCTGCTTGAGCGCGACCATGCCGATGTACATCACGCTCCACCCGAGGTTGGCAAGGTCACCGTTGGCTTCGTACAGGGCAGCCGCGCTTTCCAGGGACGTTTTCGCCTGTTCGTAATTGCCGATCTCGTAAGCGATGACGCCGATCTGATAAAGCGTATTGGCTTGCCCGACCTGGTCACCGAGTTTCTTCTGGTGTTCCAGTAAGTCGAGATAACGTTCGATGGCGGTCAGGTTCGCGTATTCATTGCGGGCACGTCGGGCCGCCATTTCGAGGTACTTGATGGCGCTCTCGTCGTCGTCGCTGCGGTGATAATGATGCGCCAGAATGTCGCAGTGCTGTTCGAGCTTGTCGGCGTAGAGTGACTCCAGTGTTCGCGCGACCGAGAGGTGGAACTCGCGGCGGTGCCTGGTGAGCAAGCTGTTGTACGCCGCTTCGTGGATCAGCGTGTCGGTGAAGATGTAATCCGCATCGGGAGCACGCTCCGGGCGCAACAGGCCATCGCGTTCCAATTGCGCCAGCCAGGCGTCAATTTGCTCGTCGGCTTTTGCCAGCTCGCGGAACACCGCTAACTGGAACTGCCGTCCAACCACAGCCGCTTTTTGCAATGCTTGTCGGCTATCTTCCGTCAGGCGATCAATGCGCGCGGCAACCGCGGCTTGCAGGGTATTCGGCACCTGAAGTTTGGCGACTTTGCTCGGATCTACTTTCCATAGACCGGGGTGTTCCATATCCAGGAAGACCGCGCCGCTGTCAAGCAAGCTCCGCACCACTTCTTCCAGGTAGAAGGGGTTGCCGGTAGCCTTGTCCAGGATCTTTTCGACGACCAGCGGGTCGAACTCGGCGCCGGGCAGCAGGGCTTCCAGAAGCCGTTCTGAATCGGCTCTGGAGAGCGGGGTGAGCGTGATCTCGGTGTAACGGTGCGGATAACCGTTAGCGGCGGCATCGCGCAACTGCCAGCATCCTTTATCGCGCATCACCCGGAAACTAAAGAAGAACATAATCGCGGCATAATCGGCCGCTTCGATGAGATTTTCAAATAGCGCCAGCGAAGCCTCGTCTGCCCAGTGTAGATCGTCCAGGGCGATGACCATGGGATGTTGGCGCGCCAGGCCGGTGAAGAACTTTGTGGCAGCCCAAAAAGTCTGTTTCTGGCGGATTTTGGGCGCCATTTCTTTGACCCAGGCCCATTCTTCGCCAAGTTCCAGTCCCATGATGTGCGCCAGGAAGGGGATGGCGTCCATCGCATCCTCTTTCATAAATGCTTCCCCCCGTTCCCACAGCGCGTAGAGGATGTCTTCCTCGCTGGCGTCGGGGGCCAGTCGCAATGCGCCGCGCAACACTTGTGCCGCCAGCCAGTAACTTATTTGCTCGCTGAAGGACATCGCCTGGCCTTCGACCCAGACGAGGTCGGCGGCGTCCTCTTGCGCGAGCAGCCATGTTTTCAGGTCGTGCCTGAGGCGGGATTTGCCCAGGCCGCTTTCGCCGAGAAGGGTGATGATTTGCCCGCGCCGGTTGCGGAGCAAGTCGTTGGCGCGCTCCTGGAGTGTCTTGAACACCGCATCCCGGCCGATGAGGGGGACTGCCGTATCGGCCAGCCCGCGCGTTGGCCCGATCTCTGCACGTCGCCCCAACACTTCGTAAGTGGGAATGACGATCTGCTTGCCTTTGACGCGCAGGTCAAAGCGGTCGCTGAGATTGAAATAA
The DNA here is from genome assembly GCA_035373625.1 of Anaerolineae bacterium. Lineage (GTDB taxonomy): Bacteria > Chloroflexota > Anaerolineae > B4-G1 > SLSP01 > DSWT01. Next base: position 385,761 of record DAOSNS010000001.1, read on the forward strand.
GCGCGCACTTGCTCTTCAGTTTTATTGCTGATGTAGATGCTGCCCCATTTCGCGTAGGACATCAGCCGCGCCGCCATGTTGATGTCATCCCCCATCAACGTGTATTCCTGGCGCAGGTCCAACGCGCCGGCATTGCCCGAAAAGAGAAAGCCGGTGTTGATGCCGATGCGCTGTTCAAATCGGAAAACGCCCACCGGCGTGCGCAAGGCGGCGAAGTTCTTGCGCACAGCCTTCTGCATATCCAATGCTGTGTAGACGGCGAGCACCGGGTCATCGTCGTGGGCGATGGGCGCGCCGAAGAAAATAACCAGCCGGTCGCCGATGGCATACTGATCCATGCGCGCCAGTGTGCCCCCATAGCCTCTCACAATATCTACCATATCCTTGTAGTAGTCGTTAAGGTGTTTGGTGATGAGATCGGGGAAGGTGTCGCCCAATTTGCCGATCAGATCGCTCATCCCCTTGTAGTTGACGAACATGGATGTGACCGGGCGGTATTCCGGCACAATGCGGGCGCCGTCGGGGTTATCTTTGATGCGGGCGACAAGCTCATCGGCCAGGTAAGGGGTAAGCCTGTCAAGACGCTCCACCAGGTAAGCGATTTGCTGCTGTACGTCACCTTCCGGCGGCTCCTGCCAGACGGTGTGTCCCAGTGTGCTGAGGTCGGCCGGCGGCGCCGTGACAAGCCTGACGTATGCTTCGTCCGGCTCTTTGGTGACTGGGGCCACCGTGACCAGATCACCGAGTAGGGCGTAGGTCTCTTTGGTCATCGCGGCCTCGCCGGGGTTGGCGTGCCCTTCGGCCTCTTCCGCCAGGTTGACGGTGGTGCCGGTAGTGACGTAAGCCATCAGGCCGTTGATGTCATTATGGCGCGGGTTGGGGGGAACGCCGATGTGGGCTGCGAAGTACGGCCCGGCGGAGATGCCACACTTAATTTGCAGCGTGCGTTTCTGTCCGGCGGCTTCGATGGCGGCGAATTTGTCTTGCTTCATCACTTCCAACATCGCCAGCGCCGTCTGACAAGCCTTGAGGGCACCTGCACGCATTTCGTCATCATCTTTGGCGGGGAAAACGCCCAGCAGTGCATCCCCGCCGAACTTGAGCAGTGTCCCCCCGTGATCGAAGAGCACGCGCACCAGATCGGTGAACAAGCTATCCACGATTTCGGCGATGCGCTCCGCGCCGTCCTCGGCTTGCTTGAGGGCTTCGGATAGTGGTGTGAAGCCGGAAACATCACCGAAGATGAACACCCCGCGTTCCATCCCGCCGCGCGGCACACCGACAGGTTGCGGATCCATCCACACGGGCTGTGGCAGATAAGTCTTCACCGTCCTGAGCAGACTCGCCAGATGGTCGCGCACGGCGATGAAGTCGCGCTCTTTGGGGCGGCGTTCCAGCGGTTCGTAGAGAGCAGTGGGAAGGTAAGGTTGCAGCGCCGGTCGCAGTTCTTCGAGCGGACGCACTTCGGGGAGCGGCAGGGTGACGGTAGGCGCAGGTGGCGTGGCCGGAGCGGGTGGGGGGACGGCGGCGGACGGTGTTGCAGGTGGCGTCGCCGGTTGCATGACAGGTGCAATGGCCGGTTGTGGCGGTTGGACCGGCATCGCGGGGGCTATGACGGGTTGCGGTTGTCCCACCGCGACGGCGCCGCCCTGGCTCACGAACGCGCCGCAATGCGTGCAATAACGTGCCTGTGGCGGGAGCAAGGTATGGCACACACTACACACATTGCCGGCGACAAGCTGCAGGCCACATCCCATACAAAAACGGGCTTGGGTTGGGTTGATGGTTCCACATACGGGACATTGCATGGCTGGTTCCTCCCTGATCTGGACAATCCAAAAACCCTATTTGCGCCGGCGCAAGAGGCTCGCCTTGTTCTGGAGCGTCTGGAAATAGTCGGTCTCGGTGATTTCTTCAAGCTGTTTTTGGCGTTTTGCCTCGTTGATTTCGATGCGCAGCTCTTCGACCTGGCGGCGCAGGTCTTCTTCGCGTTGTTGAACCTGGGCGGCCATCTGCGCGAATTCGGCGGCCAGGGTCTCTATGGAGCGATCCTGATAGTCCTTGCTGGCCGCAAAGGTACGGTCGTACTGGCCAACGGCGACGCGCCGAATCCACTCGCGGACCTCGGACAGGAACTCGGTGGTATAGCGAATGCGGTCGTTCAGTCCGGCCATGACCGCAAGTGCCATATCGGGATAGGTGCGCAGCAGTTGCCGAAAGTCATCGCCGGTCAACACGAGGACTTCGCCAGCTTCCAGAGCGCGCGCGCTCAACGAGCGAGGCTGGTTATCAATGATGGCCATCTCGCCGAGGGCTTCGTTGGCCTCTAAAATGCGGATGGGGTGTTCCTCGCCGGGCTTGGCGGCATCCGGCGTGAAGATGGCAATGCGCCCACTGCGCACGATGTACATCTCGTCACCGGGGTCACCACGCGCGAAGAGGACCTCGCCGGCAGTCAAGGCGCGAGGTTTGAGCACGGCGGCAATGTCATTGAGCGCGTCATCCGGTAGACGGTTGAACAGCAGGATATGCTTGAGTTGTGCAATCTCCATCATCTTGTTCCTCCTGGAATTTCATTTGCACGTTGGAACGTTTGACAAGTATTTTAGCTCAGAATGGAAATAATAACAGAATCCGGCAGGCATCGTCGTAGGTCTGCCAGCGCCATGAGGGCCAATCTGCGTCTGTGCCGTTGGCGACGATGTCCAACGCCGCACGGACGGTTTTGCTATCCTCATGGTGTGATGCGCCGATGCTTTCGAGCAGCGTGAGCGCCGTTTCAAGCGCTGCACGTGCTGCCGCAAGGTCTCCGGTGCGCCAGAAGGCTTCGGCCTGACGATAGCGCGCCAGGGCCAGGCCGGGCGCGTCGTTTTCCTGTTCCCAGGTTGTGGCGGCGGCCTCGTACTGCGTCAACGCCCTTGCAATGTCCCCGTCGTGCAATGCTCGATCTCCCTGCCGGCAGGCCACAAGTGCGGCCGCGTCGGTAAGGTCGAGCGCCAGATAAGCGCGCCGTGCCGTCTCCCATTCACCGGCAAAGTCGGCAAGCAGTGCGGCAATCCCGGCGCTCCAGCGATCCCCTTGTGCTGTGATCAACGGACGCGCGTGCTCGATCCACTCACGCGCGGCGGGATCGCCCTTGCGCCACAAAAGCCACGCGAGGATGACAGTGGCCGCCAAATCCTCACCTACCGGCGAGAGCGACCACGCCTGCCGGGCGTCCTGCTCGGCCTCGGTGGCTTGCCCCTGGGGTGGAAGCGCCAACGCCAGCCGAAGGAGCAACGGCACGGGTGTTTCGGGCGCGGTGATCTGCCGGGCCGTTGTATAGTGCCCCGCCGCCGTCACAAAATCGCCGGTCAGCAACGCCACATCGCCCAATCCGATATGGGCGTGACTCCGCAAGGTTGCCCCATCTGTGGCTGTTGTCACATCATCCAGATGGTCGAGCATCTCCAGGGCACGCTGATAGCAAGCGGCGGCCTGCGGGAAAGCGTAACGTTGCCGGGCTTTGTCGCCGATGATGAGGGTATAGCGCGCCGCCGACAACCAGCGTTGCGCCGCCGCATAATGGTGTGCCAGCAGTTCCGCATATTCGGTGAGTTTGGTGGCATAACGTCTTTCCAGATACTCGGCCAGCCGGGCGTGCTGTGCACGCCGTTTGGCAAAGGGCTGGCTGTTGTAGATGAATTCGCGGGTCAGCGTCTGGCGGAAGGCAAATAGCGTGTCGCTGCCGGGAGTCTGGCGGACGATTACGCGCGCGCTTTCCAGTCCGGTAAGAGACCGGGTGAGGTGGGTGTCGCCGCTCGAGGGTTCTGTCAGCGGCTGCAGATCGCTTGTGTAGAAATCATCGCCGACGATGGAAGCATCTTTGGCGGTGACGCGCTCGCCATGCGGCAGGCTATCCACGCGGCTGATGACCAGTTCATGCAGGGCACTCGAACTTTGCAGGCCGGTGGCGATGGCTTCCGGCGTTGTCTGGCCGGTGCGCTGCATCCAGCGGACGATTTCTTCGATGAAGAGGGGATTGCCGCCGCTGTGGGTGTGGATGATGCTGCATAGCCTCTCGAAGGCTGTGGCGTCGTCGGTTATGGGTAGGGGGGGTGCGGTTTCGGTCTGTAACAGGTGGGCCACGAGCGCACACGTTCCTTCGACATTCAACGGGCCGAGATGGAGCGCATCTTCCGCCGCGCCGACGGTTTCGGGGGAGACGTGGCCTTCGGTACGCTGCGTCAGCAGAAAGAACACCGGCCAGGCCGCGATCTGTGTTTTGAGATGGGTCAGCGCGGCCTGGGACAATTCGTCCAGCCATTGCGCGTTCTCGATCAGCAGCATCAGCGGCGCGCGCTGCGACAGACGTTCCAACAGTGCCCCAAACGCCGTGAAGAGCCGTTCTCTTTCGCGGGCGGTCACGCGGGCTTCGATCTGTTGCCACATTTGCCCGCTCTGTGCCTTTTGGCGTTCTTGTGCCAGCTTCCAGAGATTCGCTCCCGGCGGCTTTGCAGGCGCGGCGGTCACTTTCTGGCCTAATTGCGCGAAGAGGCCGGGGCGCGTCGCAGGGCTGGTGACTTCCGGCGCGGGCGCCGCCGGTGGGATGAAGGTGTGCGGGGTGGGGTTTTTCAGGCCGAGGACGATGAACAGCGGGTCGGCAACGTTGTTCTGAGTCAATGCGTTATCCGTCAGCCAGCGGTGCAACTTTGTGGCGCGCTGTTGCGGGTCCTCATCGGCTTTGAAGTCAAATATGGCCTGAAGCAGCGCGATCCAGACGTGATAGGGCGTTTCAGCAGTATAGGTGTGACATTCGCCGACAAACACCTGTGCTCCCACGGTGACGGCATGGGCTGCCAGCATGTCGGCGAGGTGGCTTTTGCCGATCCCCGCCGGGCCTTGCACCGTCAACATGTTGCCGTTGCCGGCGAACGCCTGATCCAAACGCCACAGCGCGGCCTCGAGTTCGGCCTGACGTCCGAAGAGCGGGCGCAGGTCGCGCAGTCGCCCGTCCAGCAGCTTCTCATCGGTGAGGCCGTCCACCTGGTAAATGGGAATGGGGTAGCTTTTGCCCTTGACGCGGATAGGAGGTAGGGCGGTGACGGCAAAGCGCGTGGCGACCCTTGTGTAGACCGATGGTGCGAGCAGAATCTGCCCCGGCGTCGCCGCCGACATCAGCCGCGCCGCGAGGTTCACATCGTCGCCCATCACCGTGTACTCGCGGCGCAACCGCGACCCGGCCTGTCCGGCAAAGGTCAGCCCGTGGGTGATGCCGATCCGCTGTCGGATTACCGGGGCGGGCAGCGCTCGCTGCCAGCGTTCGTTGAGCGCCGTCAATTCGGCCATCATCTCCAGCGCGGCGCGCGTCCCGCGTTCGGGGTCGTCTTCGTGTGCGACCGGCGCGCCGAAAAGCATGAGGACTTTGGAGCCTTTGCTGTAGGGATCAATGCGGGTGATCACACCGTCATAGCGCGCGACGGCGGCCTGCACGGCATTGAAATAATCGCTCAGCATACGGGTGAAGGGAGCCAGATTGGCATCATCGCCGGGTGGCAGATCGGCAATCCCGTCTTCGAAGCCGGTGACGTTGGCAAACAGCACCGTCGTCCAACGGTATTCGCTTTCCAGGTGACGCTGGGCGGCGGTTTTGATGATGCGCTCGACCAGTTCTTGGGGCAAGTATGGAGAAATGGCCCGAATCTGATCAATCAACAATTGCATATCCGTCGCCATTTCCACCGGAGAAAAGTGCCAACCCTCGGCTGCGCGCGTGCGCTGGGTCTCGGCGCGGATTTCGTAATCATCCAGGGGCATCTCTGCCGTCTCCTGCAGGACGAAGAAGCCGTTGCCCAGGTCGTTCCACGCCGTCGGGGGGAGTTGGCTGGCCGTGGCGCCGTCACCGACGATCTGGCCAGCGGTGGAAGCGCCCTCCGCGCCCATCGCGCGGGCGACAGGGGGACCGAGGACCACGTACTCCATACGTTTGGCAGACCCCACGCTCAGCGCTGCAAACGCGCCACTGCTGATGCCGATCTTCATTTTGAGGCTCACCGCGCCCATAGGCGTAGGGATGACGGCAAAGTCGTTCATCGCCTGCATCATCCGGCGCGCGGCGCGCACGGCCCAACGCGCCTGCTCGCCTGCCCGGTATGCAGGGAAGTAGGCAAGCAGCGCGTCACCGGCGAACTTGAGGAGCACGCCCCCCGATGCCGACAGGATGTCGAGCATGCGCTCAAAATAGCGGTTGATCGCGAGTGTGAGCTGCTCCGTACCTTCTTGTCCCTGGTTCGCCAGGTGCTCGGAGAGGGCCGTGAAGCCGCTCACATCGGAGAACAGCAGGCTGCCGTCGAGCCACCGGCCATACACTTCGCCGGCGATGGGTCGGTGTGCTTTTTCTTGCGCCAGATGCGCGGGGATGTACGTCGAGAGCAGATGACGTACAGAGCGCAAATGGGTCAAGACGGCAAGCCATTCGCGTCGGTTGAAAGGCCGATCGAGAACTCTTTGGAACAGTTCGGGTGGGACATAGTCGCCGAGGTCGGCAGGCAAGGCCACCGGGCCACGGGACTCATTCATATCACTGTGGGGCCTCGTCCCCCATTTTTGCCGTTTGAGCCTGAACCTGTCCGAAGATACTGCGGCTAGGCGGTGTGGTCGCGTCGCGTTTGGGAGCGGTCAACATTCTGGCCCATTTCTGGGTGTCGGCGGGGCCGGTTTGCGCCGCGATGGCCTCCAGGCGTGCCCATACATTGAGCGCTCCCTCCGGGAAGACAGCGCGCACGTAGGTCATCACATAAGGGCCGATGGCTTTGCGCAGTTGTTCCATCTCGGCCTGCATCTGGGCGATTTCCTGAGCCAGTTGTTCTTTTTGCTTGGGGTCGGTGAGCTTTTCCTGGACTTTACGGCGGATTCCCAACTGCGCCTGGCGCAACACGAGGTTCATCACCTGCTCGGTTTTCTGAGGGAACTGCCTGGTGATAGGTTCCAGCAGCTCCTCAAGCGAGCTGTAGGCTTGTGCGGCGCGCATTTCCGCGCCACTGACGCCGACTTTGCGGTCCAGAGTATCGGCGAGCCACTGTTTTTGTTCGCGTAGTCCTAAAGCGATGACGTAGGCAATCAATCCCACCCCGGCAAACCCGATGCCGATGGGGACGATTGACTCCAGGGTCAACGAAAGCACGCCGGACTGAACCACGCCGTTGAACGCCGCGTGGAGCGTCATAGCGGCAAGCCATCCACCGAGCAGCCCCAGACTTTTGCCGCCCCGCTGTTGGAAGCGTACCCGTCCGATGGCAACGCCCACCAAACCGGCAGCCGTGCCGTGCATCAGGCATGTGGAAAAGGCGCGCGACACCGCCATAGCGACCCCCATGCGGGGGTTCCGGCTGAGGTAGATGAAATTCTCGACGATGGAGAACCCAATCCCCGACGCGAAGCCGTAGATGGCCCCGTCCACAAAATAGGTAAATTCCGGTCGGCGGGAGACATACAGCAGCCCCAGCGATTTTGTCAATTCCTCGGCGATGGGCGCGAAGAGCACGTAGAGCAAGAGGATGTTCCAGCCGTGTTTCATGATGGTGGGATAAGCGACGTAGCTGTTGAACAAGAACGCCAGCCCTACACCGCCGAACGCACCCCAGGCAAAGCAGAGTAACACCAGGCGGAAGGTGCGCGAAGCGTACAAATCCTGGGTGTAGATGATGAGCAGGAAGATCGCCGGGATTCCGGCCGCCAAAAGTATCGCCAACAAGTTCATACCTATTCCTTTTCCGGTTCTTGCTCTTGCGCTCCTTTGGTTTTGTCGTCCAGCGCGGCCCAGAGGCTGCCGGGGACAGCTTGGGGTGCCAGGCGTCCGTAGCGCACGCGATACTCGCGGGTCATAGGATCGTACTGCAAATATCCTTTTTCGACAAGCAAATCCAGGTCATGTTGGGTTTCCTCGATGGACTGCCCTACTTGCGTTGCCGCGGTTTCTGCGTCGAGCGTTTTCATCCGGTTGATGGTCAGCATCAGAGTACGCAGTGACTTGGGCAGCTCTAGGAGATCGGAGGGTTTGATGCCTTCTTGACGTTCCTCGATTTTCTTTGAGAGTGCACTAAAAATCCCCATGGTAAGACCTCCTAGAAGAACTCCGGCATTTCGATAGGTTCCGGCTGTGGTTGACATTCACCGCACCACAGCACATTGGAGACGACGACCGCTTTGGGGGTGTTGTCTCTTCCCAGATACATCGCCATGATGGTCGGCAGCGAGGTGGAATGATGCTCCTTGCAGACGCCGCGTCCGCAAAACTTGCATACGCCGATTGCCGGTTCACCGCACTTATGGCAGATCATAGCGTTGCTCCTACACAGCCTTGATGAGCGCGACGATATTTTGGATGCTGCGGGTGAACGGATGGTCTGGGTAGCGCAACGAGAAGATGTCGGAGGATTGCAGGCGCGCCACATCTTCGGAGAGCGGGAGGATGGCGGCAACTTTGCAATTGTAGATTGCTTCCACCTGTTTGCGCAGCGCCTCGAAGTCGTAGGAGGTCAGGGCTTTGTTGATGACCAGGAACAGGTTGGGTACATCCAGCTTGCGTGCCACATCCACGGTGACGGCGGTACCCTGGAAGTCCTGCTGATCGGGGCGCAGGATGATGATGAGCACATCGGAGATGGCGACGGAGAGCAGCGTTTCCTCGTTCAGGCCGGGGTGGGTGTCAATGATCAGGTAATCCAGCTTGAGACGCTCGATCAGCGCGTTAAACCCGTCGTTGAGCAACCCGACGTCGTAGCCCTCGCGGAGGACGCGGGTGATGTCACCAGCACGGATGCTGGAAGGGACGAGGTAAATCTCACCGCCGATGGTGAAGACCTCCCCTTTCCCGATACGCGCGCCGACGGGGTAAGCGGCGTCCTCGATGGTGCATTTATCCCATAGATAGTCGTTGAGCGATGTAGTCATCTCCTCTTCATCCATGCCAAAGAGCACATGGATGCCCGGCGAGTTGATGTCGGTGTCCACAACACCGACGCGATTGCCGTCTTTTGCCAGCAAGGCCGCCACGTTCGCCGAGATATTCGATTTGCCGGTACCGCCACGGAACGAATGGATCGAAACAATTTTTGACATGTTGACCTCCTTGATATGTGTTAGATACAATTATAGCCCATAAAGCGAATAGTTTAAGTTTAGTGAAACGTGATAATGGAAAGGCTGATTTTTACGCATTACGTTTTATTCCGATCTGCTGCGCAGTTCGCGGGCCTTCTGGCGTAAGCCCTGGAAGTAGTCGGACTCGGTGATCTCCGCGACCTGGCGCTCTTTCTTGGCCTGGTCAATCTCGATGCGCAACTCCTGAATCTGGCGGCGCAGGGCTTGCTCGCGGATGTAGGCTTCCAGCGCGGCGACGGCGAGCGAGGAGAACGACTCCATCATCTGTTGCAGATTTTCGTCGAAGGGAATGCACTTTTCTGTCGCCGGTTCTTCGGCATTGATCAATTGCAGGACGCCCAAAACTTGTCCGGCGCTGTTTTTCAGCGGGATAGTCAGCAGCGATTCGATCTTATAGTCGCCGACGATGGCACTGCTCTGGTCGTGCTGGGGGATATTGCTGGTTTGGCCGGTCAACGCCACCTGCACGGCGATGGAAGGATACTCGATTTTGGCAGTCTCTGCGGAAGTCTGAGAGACCAACGGCAGCGGTGAGTACGTGATCGGGTTGCCTGTTGTGCCCCCCATGGCGACACCATGCGAGTCGTTGCGCACGATGACGAATTTGAGTTGATCTCCTTCGATCAAGTAAAGTGTACCAGCGTCGGCGTGGCAGAAGTTTTTGGCTTCCACCAGCATCTTTTCGAGCAGCCGGTTGAAGTCTTTCTCTGTGGTCAAGTCTACGCCGATGGGGATCACGACCTCCAGCAGGTCATCGGCGCGTTTCTTTTCCTTGCGCACCTGTTGCAACGTCAGCCGCAATTGCGTGGTCATGTTGTTGAATGTGGTTGCCAGCACGCCGACTTCATCGCGTGACTCAACGTTGGCTTGCGCCTCCAGATCCCCGGCGCGGATACGTTCGGCAACGTCAGTGAGTCGCACGACAGGGCCGGCGATGGTCTCGCGGGTGACATAGGCCATGCCAATCCCCACGAGCAGCGCAAAGATGCCGCTGCCGATGATGATGAGGTTGGTCTGTTTAAGGTCGCGTCGCCCGGTCGCCAGGTCTGTCGTGAGTTGATCTTGCTGGTCGTTGGTCATCTCGTTGAGCAGGCGTTGCATTTCATCCGCCAGCGGCACAGCCTGGGTTCTGAAGAGGTAGAGGTCTTCGCGTGCGTGTTCACCTTCCAGATCCGCGAACATCTTGTCGGGCAACGTCAGGAACTCTGCGCGATTCTGCGCGATGGTATCGAGCAAGTCTTGCTGACTTGCGGTTAACATAGCGCGTTTGTTCTGCAGACGTTCCCAGACATTATCATTATCCACGAGGTTGACTTCGTATTCGCCGCGATAGATGCGGTTTTGAGTGGTCACATAGCCGCGCAGGGCAGAAAGCATGGCGGCGAAGTTGCCCTGGAATTTCGCCATATCACTCAACAGGGCAAGGTTTTCCGCGGTGGCGTCTTGCTGGCCTTGCAGTTCGATGAGGGTATTGGTGGCGATGAGCACCTGACCGGCATACCGGATGCCTTCGGTCGCCAGGAGCCGGTAGGCCGGTTCACGATCGAGTTGGTCGTCGCGCAGATCGAACAACGGCTCCGGCAGTGCCGCCCACTGATCGTAGGCAATTTTCAATCGCACCAGACGGCGGATGTTGGCTTCGTCCAGGTTTTGGAGTTGACTGTAGAGACGATCCAGGTCAGCCTCGAAGGCGCGTGCGGATTCGACGTAGCTCTCGCGGTACTTCTGGTCGCCCAACGCGAGATAACCGCGCACATCCGACAGCATCCGCAGCAGGTTGGCCTGCGCGCGCGAGGCGTCGAGCGCCGTCGGCGCGCGCACATCTGCCACGCGGTTGATTTCCCGGGTGGCGCGGTCGCTGCCCAGGTAGCTCACCCCGGCGCTCACGAAAATCAGCAGCACCAGCAGGCCAAAACCAAGCGTCAGCTTGCTGCCGATTTTCAGGTTTTTCAGCCACTTGCCCCCGGGTATTTTTTCGACCAGCGCATAAGCGTGCGCGTCGGTTTTGCTGCGTGTTATGTCACTGTTCATGGGCTGCGCCTCCAATCTTTGATGTTCCAGGTGTTGGTATCCCAGGGGGTCAGGTCTATACCGGTCAGGGTATTGTTCACGCCTGCCACATCTGCCATATGGACGAGAGGGATCATCACGACGTCTTCGATCAGCATGTCATTCATCTGAATGAAAAGTTGTTGACGGCGTTTCGGGTCTATTTCGGTAGCCGATTGTTCATAGAGTGCATCATACGCCGGGTTGTACCAGCGTTCGACGTTCCCGCCAGCTGACCAGTTATTCGCTTGTTGCGGGATGCTGTAGCTGGTCCATATTTGCATATAGGGCCCGGGGTCGGGGTCGCTAAAGTACCAGGTCATGATCATATCGGCGTTGAACCGTAGCCAATTATCTGGGGTAGAAGCTGGATCGGCACTAGACATGACACTGGCATCCACGCGCTTGGGTATGATTTCGACGCCGATGGCGTTGAGATTTTTTTTGAGCACCAGAAAGACCTGGTCATAGATGGACTTGATCTCGTATTCGATCACAACTTGCATTTTCATCCCATCTTTGTCGCGGATGCCGTCGTTATCCGTATCGCGCCAGCCGGCCTCGTCTAGCAGTTTTTGCGCTTGCGCGGGATTGTATTCGTAGAAGGTGTTGGGCGATGCGTATTGCGGCGGGGCAATCAGGTTGTTGTAGGTCGGTTTTCCCGCCGGTCCATAGAGTTCGGCAATGCTTGCACGATCTATGGCGTAGGCGAACGCCTGCCGCACCTTTTTATCACTGAAGAAGGGATGGGGGAATTCCAGGCTTGAACGTTCCCCGCTGGCTGTTTCCCGGTTGGGATCGGTGCGATTCAAAAGAATACGCTCGACGGCAGAACCAAAGTTGCTGATCAGTTTGCCTTGCGTCGCCGTCTCGAAACGCGCCAAATCTTCAGGGGGCAGTTGCAACGCAAAAGCGTAATCTACATCGCCGGTCTCCAAGCATAAGCGGGCCGCTTCATTGATTGTTCCGCCGCCGCGCAGTTCGATTTTGCTGAAGTAAGGTTTATCCGCTTCCCTGAAGTATGGATTGGGTTCGAAGACGATTTTGTTGGTCTCGACGATTTGCGTGCCCAGCAGCAGCACCTCTTGCGGCTTGATGCCGGGCGGTACTACCCGGTAAGGCCCGGTGCCAACCGGCAGCATGTTGGCCGGCGCTTCCATTGCGTTTGCGCCGTTGTAAGGTTCGAAAATGTGTCGTGGCAGGATGACGCCCTGCACGCCGACGAAAGGCAAAGCCCACGCTGGATTCACGTCCGCAAAGTGAATTTTGACGGTGTAATCATCAATGACTTCGACATCGGTGATGGCGGCGTATAGACCGACGGCGCCAGACGTCGAGGCTACGTCTGGATTGGTAATATACTCGTAGGTGAAGCGCACATCAGCGGCGGTGAAGGGTTCGCCGTCGGACCACTTGACGCCGCGTTTGAGCTTCCACGTCACCGATTTACCATCTGCTGCCAAGCCGCCATTTTCCAGCGTAGGGATTTCAGCGGCCAGAAAGGGGATCAGGACGCCTTCTTTGTCAACGCTGGCTAAGGGTTCGTAGGTAATGCGGCTGGCTTCCAGGTCTTTTGTGCTCAGGGTAAGATGGGGATTGAGGATCACCGGCGCATCCCAGTTCAGCAGTCGCAGCGTCCCCCCTGACCCGCGTGCCGAGGGCGTGGGCGTAGGCGTATTTGTCGGCATGACGGTGACTTGTGTGGGGATGAGTTGTTCGCCACATGCAGTGAGGAGCAGCATTATGGCCGCCAAAAATACCAGGGAAGGGGTATATGTGCGTGTTGTTCGTTTCATCATGCGCTCTCCTCCGACCGGAAACCACCCACCGTTGTGTTTTGCATTGCGCGGCGCAGACTCAGTGGGCGCATGTCGGTCCATACTTCTTCGATGTAAGCCAGACATTCTGCTTTGGTGCCATGATACCCGGCGTCATTCCAACCTAACGGATTTTCCCGGTCAACAGGCCACAGCGAGTATTGCTCTTCATGGTTCACAACGACTTTGTAAATCAGCGTGTCTTTCGATGTATCTTCATTCATAGTGTATCACCTCTTGTGTCATTTCCAAATCGGCGACGGAAATGTTGAATCGCTGCGTCGGCCAGGGTGTACGTGTCACAGTGCAAGTCGGCAGCTTCAAACCCGAGTTGATGAAGCTTTTCGTAGTGCTGCATAGCGGCATCGCTTTGGACTAAGCCCACGGTTGGCTTCAAGTTCTCGAATTGCGCTGTCAACAAACCAGACAGGACGCAGCCCGTTATCGTAAAGGCGTCACGGGGCGTGTACTTGTTCAAGATTCCTGCTAAATCCTGGGGCAGATAGCTGATTTGCCGGATAGGCTGCGGCGATTTGAGCGTTCCGCCCTCGGTGAACAGAATATCGCCGTGCTTTTCGAAGCGTTGGATCGCTTGTTCGCTGTTGAAACAATGCGGCGCGGAATCATCCACGATCAAAGTCCCCGGCTTGACGCGCGTAATATCGAGGACATCCGGCACGTTCGTCGCGCCGATGATCAAGCTGGCCGTGTACAGCTCCGCCGGCGCTTGAGTTTGCGCGTGTGCAATATGGACAGGGCCATGAAATCCTAATTCGGTCACGATTTCGTGTTTGAGCTGTTCGAGCATGTCGAGTTTGCTGTAGAGGTCGCACAGCGTAATCGTTTTGGGGTGGGGGAGGCTGTTGAGCATAAGGCGCAGCGACGTTGCGCCAATCGAGCCTAAGCCGAGCACGCCGACATGCTCGCGCGCCAAATCGCGCCCCCCCTGCTCCAGAATTTTCTCGATCATCAGGACGACGGCGGCGGCTGTTGTTGCGTGGCCGGTAGAGACTGGGGGCAAGTCGCGCTGTCTTTCCAGGGCGCGGGTGATGTCTTGTCCATAATCGGTCGCCGATGGAATAAGCCCTGGTAAGGAGACCGCGCGCGCGCCAATATGGCGGGCTATTTTCAGGCTGTCCATAATCAGCGTTAGCAGGCGCTCTTTTTGCGTGTAGAGTTCAGATTCGAAGAGTGGAAAATAGATCAATGCAATGCGTCCCAAGCTGGTTTCCAGGACATCGGCAAATAAGGGTGTATCGCTGAACCAATCGCGTAATTTGGCTGCGCTTTCTGTGTCGGTATCATCGAGATACGTCAGCGCGGCAGAATCCACCGCGTCCAGTTGACCTAGCGCGAAAAGCGAGAGTAGCGGGCGGCGTTCGATGCGCAAGAAGGTGGGTGTTTCTTCTGCGGTCGGCGGCGCAACAACACTCTCGCTCGCGGGTGCACTGTCAGCCGGCGCCGCCGGCTGGTTGACGGCTTGCGCCAACGCCGCCACTGTTGGATGCAAAAAGAGCGCCTTGATGGGCAGCGGTTGGTCGAGCGCGGCGGAGATTTTGGCGACAAGCCGCATTGCCTGCAAAGAGTGGCCGCCGAGTTCGAAGAAATTGTCGTGAATCCCGACCTGCTCCAGGCCCAAAACTTCAGCCCAGAGCGTGGCAAGCTGCGCTTCGACAGCATTGCGGGGAGCTTGATACGCCTGGCGCAGCGCGACGTTGGTGAAATCAGGTGCAGGCAAGGCGCGGCGGTCAATTTTGCCGTTGGGCATGAGCGGTATGGTCGCCAGACGGACGAAAGTGGATGGGATCATGTATTCCGGCAACTTTTGTTTCAGGAAGTTTCGCAGTTCGTCAGGCAGCGGCGCGGGGTCTGCGTGAGAGACAAAGTATCCTACCAGGTTGTGGTTATCCGTGCCTGTTCGTTCGTAAAGCGTGACGACGGCTGCTTGCACGGCGGGATGGTGGGATAAGACGGCTTCAATTTCGCCCAGCTCGACTCGAAAGCCGCGAATTTTCACTTGATGATCCACGCGCCCCAGGTACTTGATTGTTCCATCTGGCAAGTAGCGCGCCAGATCGCCGGTTTTATACATCCGCGCACCGGGCATGTTGCTGAAAGGATCGGGGATGAATTTTTCGGCGGTCAGCGCCGGCTGGCCCAGATAACCGCGCGCCAGACACGCTCCGCCAATGTGGAGTTCCCCGGCGACGCCCACCGGCACCGGCCGCAACCAGGAATCGAGCACGTAAGCGCGGACGTTGGCGATAGGTCGCCCAATGGGGACATAATCCTGCGCCTCAGCGACAGCTTCCGGCGTGGATAGATCATACGTGGTGACGGCTACCGTGGTTTCCGTTGGCCCGTACCCATTGATGAGCTGCACGCGACTCCCGACGTGCGCGTGCCACGTCTGGACGGCGGCCGGCAGCGCCTTTTCTCCGCCGATGATGACCAGGCGAAGTGCTGGCGGCAGTTCAATCTGCGCGTGCGCTGACGCGGCAAATTCGTTGACCAATTCATGCCAATAGGCGGTAGGAAGATCGAGCACGTTGATGCCCAATGTCGTGCAGGCTCGCCAAAACGCGGTGACTGAATCGAGCATTTCATCAGTGCGCAACACCAGCGTCGCACCTTGCGTCAGGCTGATGTAGATTTCTTCAGCGGCGGCGTCGAAGCTGATGGAGGCGAATTGCAGCACCCGCTCGCCCTCGCTGATGCGGTACGCGGCGTTGCTGGCCGTCACGAAGTTGCGCAGCGCGTTGTGCGGCGTGATGACGCCTTTCGGCGCGCCCGTTGATCCCGACGTATAGATCACGTAGGCGGCGTTGTCGCCCACAACGCCGACATCGGGATTTTCGTCGCTGTTGCGCGCGATGACGTCCCAGTCGGTATCCACACAAATGACATGCTCCGGGTGGGCGGACAATGTGGCAACTAGATGCTGCTGCGTGATGAGAAAACGTGTCTGCGTGTCGCCCAAAATCAACGCCAGGCGGGCCGCTGGGTAGGCCGGATCGAGCGGCACATACGCGCCGCCGGCTTTCAGGATGCCGAGCAGGCTGACGATCATCTCCGGCGTGCGCTCGACGTAGAGACCGACCAGGGTTTCCGGTCCCACCCCTAGTTTTCGGAGATAATGCGCCAGTTGATTCGCGCGTGCGTTCAGCTCACGGTAGGTCAACGTTTGTTGCTCGAAGACGACGGCGACCGCGTCCGGCGTCCGTTCGACCTGGGCCTCGAAAAGCTGATGCACGCAGCGTTCATCAGGAAAATCAACCTGTGTGGCGTTCCATTCCACAAGGATTTGCTGGCGCTCGGTGGCGGTCAGCATCGGCAGGGTGACCGGAGGCTGTTCCAGATGCGTCGGCAGTGATTCCAGGAGCGTGTACAGGTGTCCCGCCATACGCTGTATTGTGTCTGCGTCGAAATGTATGGGGTTGTAATCGAATTCGAGTACGAGTTCGGCACCCGGCTCCACAGCAATCGTCAACGGGTAGTTGGTGCGCTCGAAAAAGCGGATGTTGCGAATTTCTAGCCCACCAGCTTTGTACCAGCGGTTGGCCTCGTCCATGGGGATGCTGGTGGATTGCAGGATTGTGCCGGTGGGGTAGTTTTCAAAGACGAGGAGGCTCTCGAACAGGGGTAGATTCGCCGGGACAGCGCTCCATTTTTGAATGTCGGTCAGCGAGCAATATTCGTATTGCCGGGCGTCGGCCTGGCGCGTTTGCAGTGCGCGCAACCAGGCGAGCAGCGTCCCCTGCGCCGGAATGTGGATGCGCAGCGGCAGGGTGTTGATGAACAGGCCCACCATGCGTTCGACTCCGACAATCTCGGCCGGCCGCCCGGAGACGGTCATGCCGAAGAGGACATCCTGCACGCCGGCGTAGCGGCTGAGGAGCAGCGCCCATGCGCCTTGTGTGAGCGTGTTGAGGGTCAACCGGTGTTGTTTGGCGAGGGCTTGTAGGGCAGTTGTGCTTTTCAGGTCGAGCCGGATGCGGAATCGAGCATGATCGCGTTCCTGGTCGGTTGGGTAGATTTCGCGTCCGCTGATGGGCTTGCCCGCAAGCGGCGTCGGCGCATCGAAGCCGGCGAGATTCTCCCGCCAGAAGGTTTCCGCCCTGGCGGTATCTTGCTTTTGTAGCCAGGCAATGTAGTCGCGGTAAGGGCGCGTCGGTTCCAGATGGGCGGGCTGTTGGCGACAGAGTGCCTCGTAAACGGCGAAGACTTCCTGCAAGACCCGGGAAACGCTCCAGCCGTCGAGCAGCAGGTGGTGGAAGCTCCACACGAATTGGTGTAGCGCCTCGTCCAGTTGAATGACCGTGCAGCGCATCAGCGGCGCTTGCCTCAAGTCGAATCCTTGCGCGCGGTCGTCCGCCAGAAAAGCGGCCAGGCGTTGTTCTTGTTCGGCGGATGCAATGCCGCGCCAGTCGTGGCGCGTCCATGGGAGCGTAGCCCGCTGGCGGACGACTTGCAATGGCTTGTCCCGATTTTCCCAGACAAACAGGGTGCGCAGGATGGCGTGTCGGTCAATGATCTGCTGCCACGCCTGTTCGAAGAGCGCGAGGTCGAGCGCGCCGACCAGCGTGCAGGTGAGCTGTTCGAAATATACACCCGACGCCGGCGCGTAGAGCGTGTGGAACAACATTCCTTCCTGCATTGGCGAAAGGGGATAAATGGCTTCGATGGTATTTGTGCTCATAATGGATCCAGTTGCGCCAATAATGCGTCCAGCTCGGCTTGTTCCAGTCCGGCCTCTGGAAAGTCGGAAGGCGTGTACCCGCCGACACCGGGCGTCTGGCAGTGCGCGATGAGATTCCGCAATGCGGCGACGAACTCGCGTGCGAACGTTTCGATGGCGCTGCGTTGATGTACGTTCTCACTGTATGTCCAGTTGACCAGCAATTGCTCCTCATTTATACTTGCTTCGATGTCCAGCAGGTAGCAGCGCTGTCCCCGTGGATCGTGTTCCGGGCCTGGGAACTCGCGGGGCAGGGTGAAGAGGGCCGGTTCGGGCAAAAGATGGTCGAATTGTCCCAGATAGTTGAAACTGATGTCGGCTGGCGGCTGCGCGCGCAGTTCTTTCACGGCCGGTTCTGCCAAATAGCGTGCTATACCATAGCCGATGCCCTTATTGGGAACCTGACGCAGTTGTTCTTTGATCGCCTTGAGCGCCTCTCCGGGGCCGGCGACGCCCGACAAATCCAGGCATACCGGAAAAATAGTGGTAAACCACCCCACCGTGCGTGACACGTCCACATCTGGCAGGATGTCCTCGCGCCCGTGGCCTTCGAGATCGAGCCGCAGGATAGGCGTTCCGGCCCAAGCGTGATAGGCTTGCGCCAGCGCGGTCAACAAGACTTCGTGGATGTGGGTGTGATAGACCGGCGGCACATTGTGCAGCAGCGCGCGGGTTTCTTCGACGCTCAACGCCACGGATACGGTGCGCGCCGATGCTTCAGTGTTTTTCTCCGCCTTGCCGGCTGTTGAAGAGGAGGGGACGGCGCGTGAGGGGAAATCCAGCCAATATGCCAACTCTCTTTTCAAATCGGCGGATTGGGCATACGTTGCCAGCCGTTCTGCCCACGTTTTGAACGCTGTGGTCTTGGGCGGCAGGTTGACCGGCTCGCCGCGCTCAAGCCGGGTGTAAGCAGTGTGCAGGTCTTCCAGCAAAATCCGCCACGAGACGTTATCCACGGCTAAGTGATGAATAATGATAAGCAATCGGCCTGCGCGCTGCCGACCGAGATCGAAGAGTGCCACGCGCATCAATGGCCCGTCGGTTAAGTTCAAGCTCGCTTGCAGCGCCGCCGCGTGTTCTTCGATGGTCGCGCGTTGTTGTTCAGCGTCCAGCTCTGAAAGATCGAAGTCCACAAACGGGATGTCCACGTCGGGTGCAGCGTTGATCTGTTGCCAGCCATCTTTCTCGCGTGTGAAACGCAGACGCAGGGCGTCGTGATGGTCGAGCAGATGCCGTATCGCGTTCTCCAGCAGCGCCGGATTCAAAGGTTGGCAGGCTTCCAACAGCACGGCTTGGTTCCAGTAGTGGGGATTGACGAAGTTCTGCTCAAAAAACCAGTGCTGGATAGGCGTTAACGGCACTGGACCGGTGACGAGCGCCTGTTCGGTCTGAACGATTGGCGCTACGTCTGCGACTGCGACGAGTTCGGCGATGGTTTGGTGTTGGAAGAACTGCCTGGGAGTCAGTCGCAACCCGGCTTGATTGGCTTTCGCTACGATTTGAAGACTGAGGATCGAATCCCCGCCTAGTTCAAAGAAGTTGTCGTGGATGCCCACTTTCTCAATTCCCAAAACCTCCGCCCATATCCTTGCCAGACATAGCTCTGCGGGCGTGCGCGGCGCAGTGAAAACTTGTGCGATCTCCGGCCTGGTCATCTCCGGCGCCGGTAATGCGCGGCGGTCTATTTTGCCGTTGGCGGTCAAGGGAAGCGCGTCGAGTTGCACCAGCGCTGCTGGCAACATATAGTCCGGTAATTTCGCGCGCAGAAATTGGCGCAGCTCGCTGATGGTGAGCGTCTGTTGGGCGTGTAACACCACGTAGGCCACGAGACGCTTTTGATTGGGCGTATCCTCGCGCGCCAGAACAATGGCCTGTTGCACGGCAGGATGTTCGGCCAAGGCGGTTTCGATTTCTCCTAACTCAATACGGAAACCGCGAATTTTCACCTGATGATCTGCACGCCCCAGGAACTCGATCACGCCATCGGGGCGGTAGCGCGCTATGTCGCCTGTTTTGTATAGCCGCGCGCCGGGTTCGTTGCTGAACGGATGCGGGATGAAGTTTGCAGCCGTCAACGCCGGTCTGTTCCAATAGCCGCGCGCTAGGCCGTCGCCGCCAGCGTAGAGTTCGCCAGGAACGCCGATGGGGACGGGCTGCAATCGCTGATCCAGGATGTAGACCTGCGTATTGGCGATTGGATAGCCAATCGGGACAGACTGCGTGATGCACTGGTCATCCGTGATGGGATAGCATGAGGTGATCGTCGTGTTTTCGGTAGGGCCGTAAGCGTTGCTCAGTCGCCCATCCCAGGGTTGCGCCAGCACGCGCCGGGCATAGGAAGGCGAGAGCACATCGCCGCCGGTCAAGAGTTGGCGCACCGCAAGCAGCCCCGCCAGTTGTTGCTCTACCATCTGGTGAAACACGCCCGTTGTGAGCAGTGCTGTCGTGATACGCTCTGCTTTTAAGGTGTCGGCAAGTTCGTCGAATGAGAGCGGCCCCGGCGGGTAAATAACCAACTGCCCACCATTCAAGAGCGCTCCCCAGATTTCAAAGGTCGCAGCATCAAAAGAGATGCTTGACAATTGCAAGATAGTTTCCTGCGCATCCAGTTTGGCGTAGTTCGTCCCCTTGACCAGACGCGCGACGTTGCGGTGGGTGATGCAGACGCCTTTTGGCTTGCCGGTGGATCCTGAAGTGTACATCACGTAGGCCAAATTTGTGGCGATTGCACCGCTGTCAACGTTTTCTGTGCTGCGCTGGCCGATCGCGTCCCAGTCCGCATCCAGGCAAACGGTATGCGCGTTGTGCTGTGGAAGTTTGGCGACGAGATGACGCTGTGTGAGCAGCACGGACGCCCGTGTGTCCTGAAGCATGAAGGCCAGGCGCTCTTGCGGGTAGGCGGGATCAAGCGGCAAATACGCGCCGCCAGCCTTGAGGATGCCGAGAATCGCAATCATCATTTCTACAGAACGCTCGACGCACAGTCCCACAATCGTCTCCGGCCCGACGCCCAGAGCGCGCAGGTGATGCGCCAGTTGATTGGCGCGCTGATTGAGTTCGCCGTAGCTCACGCGCTCATCCTGAAAGACCAGCGCGATGGCGTCCGGCGCTTGTGCTGCCTGCTGCTCGAAAAGGGCGTGGATGCACATGTCTCTGGGATAGTCGGAGGCGGTCGCGTTCCATGTGACCAGGATTTGCTGTCGTTCTTCGGGCGTGAGCAAGGGCAGGTCGGCGATGCGCTGTTGGGCGTCGGCGACGATGCCTTCCAATAACATCTGGTAGTGTCCCATCATCCGCGTGATCGTCTCTGTGTCGAAGAGATCGGTGCTGTATTCCCAGACTTCGAAGATCCCCTGCGGCGTGTCGGCGATGAAGAGCGTCAGGTCGAATTTGGCGATGCCAGCATCCACATGGAGCGGCTCCAACGTGAGATCGCCAAGATTGGTGACTGAAAACGGCGTTTGCGGCGCAAAAGTCACTTGAAATAAAGGATTCCGGCTTGTATCCCGATTGGGATGTAGCTCATCCACCAATCGCTCGAAGGGCAAGTCCTGGTGCGCATCCGCATCCAATACCGTCGTTTGTAGCTGCCTTAGCAGTTCTTGAAAAGTGGGATTGCCCGACAAATCGGCGCGCAGCACGACTGTGTTGACGAAAAACCCGATCAAGCCTTCGACTTCGCGCCGATTGCGGTTGGCGGCGGGGAAGCCGAGCAGCACATCTTCCTGGCCCGTGTAGCGGTAGAGTAGCACGGCGAACGCCGCCAGCAGCGTGGTGTACAGAGTGACGCCTTCGCGTTGACTGAGCGCCCTGAGTTGCGCAGTCAGCTCCGGCGCGCGTGTGACGGTCTGCGTCGCGCCCTGATACGTTTGCACGGCGGGGCGCGGGCGGTCGGTGGGCAATTCGAGGGTGGGGAGGTCACCGCGCAGTTGATCTTTCCAATAAGCGAGCTGTGTTTGCAGCACGTCCGTTTGCAACCATTCCCGCTGCCAGACGGCGAAATCGGCATATTGAATCGGTAAATCGGGCAGCGTCGCCGGTAGACCCGCGTCGTAGGCGGCGTAGAGCGTCGCCAATTCGCGGAAGAGCACATCCGCCGACCATCCATCGCAGATGATGTGGTGCATCACGAGAAGCAGGATGTGCTCTGTTGGGCCAAGTTTGAGCACACGCACGCGCCACAGCGGGCCGCGCACCAGATCGAAGGGCTGGCGGATGATGTTGGTCAAGATGTGTTGCACTTCAGCCTCGCCAGCGCTACGCTGTTGGATGTCCACCGTCACATCGTCGCTGATGACCTGCATCGGTTGCCCGTTCTCCGCGACGAAAGTGGTACGCAGGATTTCGTGGCGGCGCGCGATGTCCCGCAAGCTGCGTTCCAGCGCGTCCAGGTTGAGCGGACCGGTCAAACGGAAGGCGAACGGCTCGTTGTAGACCGGGCTTTCCGGCTCCAATTGGTAGAGAAACCACAGTCGTTGCTGCGCGAACGATAGCGGCTGCGGGCCACTGCGCGGCACGGGGCGGATGGGCGTTGGCGCGGCCTGGCTTTGTGCGGTAGCCTGGCGCAGGAAGGCCAGAATCTCGGCCTTACGCGCGGTCAAAGTTTCGCGCAATTCGGCAGTCAATGCA
Organism: Anaerolineae bacterium; assembly: GCA_035373625.1. GTDB lineage: Bacteria > Chloroflexota > Anaerolineae > B4-G1 > SLSP01 > DSWT01. The sequence continues at coordinate 408,135 of DAOSNS010000001.1, forward strand.
CCCGGCGGCGCGTTATAGTGCAAGCGGTCGCCTTCGACCCAGAGCCGGATATCCAGGCTACGCATGTGCGTCAGGAGTTCGATGAGTGTCAGGTCGCTCATAGCTCACCCTCCTCGCGCATCTGATCTTGCGGGTGCGCGCCGGTCGGCTGGCTGGCGATGGCCCACTGCACAGCGTTGATGTATTCCGCGACTGCAGCGACGGTTTGCGCCTCGAAGATGACGTGCATGGATAATTCCACGCGCATAGCGTCACGCAGTTGGGCGACGATCCGCCCGGCCAGCAACGAGTGCCCGCCTAGCTCAAAGAAATTGTCGTAGACACCTACTCGCTCAAGCCCTAGCGCGTCGGCCCATATCCTTGCCAGCGTCGCTTCGATGGCATTGCGCGGCGCGACGTAGGCTTGCTCAAGCGCGGGTCTCGCGTTATCCGGGGACGGCAAGGCGCGGCGATTGATTTTGCCGCTAGGGGTGAGCGGCAGCGTGTCCATCACGACGAAAGTCGCCGGCAGCATATAGTCGGGCATGGTCTGCCCCAGAAAGCGGCGCAGTTCGGTAGCGGAAGGCGGCGGCGTCTGCGACGAGACGACGTAAGCCACCAGCCTCGGCGCGCCGGGCGTGTCTTCTCTGACCACGACGGCGGCTTCCTGGATCGCCGGGTGCTGCGCGAGCGCCACTTCGATTTCGCCTAACTCGATACGGAAGCCGCGCACTTTAACCTGGTGGTCTATCCGTCCGAGGAATTCAATGTCGCCGGATGCGCCGACTCGCGCCAGGTCGCCTGTTTTGTAGAGCCGCGCGCCGGGCGTGGAGCTGAAGGGATCAGGGATGAAGCGCGCGGCAGTGAGGGCGGGGTGGCGCAGATACCCGCGCGCCAGGCAGTCGCCGCCGATGTGCAGCTCGCCAGGTTCGCCGGGGGGGACGGGGCGCAGGTCGGCGTCGAGCACGTGGATGCGCGCGTTGGTAATCGGGCGTCCGATGGGTGGCAGAGGAGGCCATGTTTCCGGCGGCCCGGTTAAGGTGTGCGCGGTGACGACGTGGCTTTCGGTAGGGCCATACTGATTGTACAGCACACACGCTGGCAGGCGGCGCAACAGCGCGATGATAGGCTGCGTGATTTGCAATTGCTCGCCGGCCGTGATGATTTCCTGCAGCGGAGGCATCGTCGCGGTATCCCTGGCGGCTTCGGCCAGGTGTTGTAAGGCGATGAAGGGCAGGAACAGCCGTTCGATGCGCGCTGCGGCGAGAAAGCGCCACAACGCGGGTGCGTCGCGGCGGAGTTCTTCAGGGATGAGCACGAGCGTTCCGCCAGAATTCCACGTGGCGAACAGCTCCTGGCAGGAGACGTCGAAACTCAATGGCGAGAATTGCAATGTTCTCGCGCCCTGGCTCAACGTTGAATTGCGGTTTTGCCATTCCATCAGATTCACCAGCGGGCCGTGCGGCATGGCGACGCCTTTGGGCTTTCCAGTCGAGCCGGAGGTGTAAATGATGTACGCCAGATTGTCCGAGGATGCCGCGACGGCCGGGGTGCTGTTATCCGGTGTGAGGGGCAGAGTGTCCAGGTTGACGATGTGACCTTGATAGGATGGAAGTTTGTTTTTTACCTTGTCGTGGGTGATTAAGACCGTAGCTTGACTGTCTTCTAGCATAAACGCGAGGCGTTCCGGCGGGTAAGCCGGGTCCAACGGGACGTAAGCCCCGCCGGCCTTGAGAATGCCGAGCACGCCAATCACCATAGCTAAGGAACGTTCCATACAAATGGCGACTAACTTGTCTGGCCCGATTCCCAATGCTTGCAAATGCCAGGCCAGCGCATTGGCGCGGCAGTTTAGTTCGCTGTACGCTAAGGTTTTCCCTTCGAAGACGGCAGCGATAGCGTCCGGCACGTGTTGGACCTGCGCCTCGAACAGATGATGGAGACATTTAGTCATATTGGTCGAACAGCTTGTTGAGTTGACGCGGTCGAGAGCGCGTCAGCTCCGCGATGCGGTCGTTGGCTTCGCGGAGTCGCTCGCTCAGGACGTTGATCAGCGCCAGCGACATGTCGGGATGCTGGCGCGCCAGCGCGATGAGCGGCTCGCGGCGTAAGCGTAAGGTCAGCGTGTCCTGGATGGCGATAGCTGAGGTCGAGCGCGGGCTGTTGTCGAAGAAGTTGGTTTCGCCAAAATAGGAGTGCGCCTGGATCGTGGCAAGACGGGCGAACGACCCGGCACGCTTTTCCTGTTCGATGCCGACGCGCCCGTTCACTACGACATAGATAACGCCACCCGGATCTCCATTGTTGAAGATGCGCTGATCTTCCTCGAAGACTTCTTCTTCGCAGACACTCGCCAGCACTTTGAGTTGGTCAATCGTCATGCTCTGGAAAAACGGAACTTCTTTTAGGAAAATGATTTTTTCGATGGCGGACAGCATGATTTTCTCCTTCCTTTTGAGCAAATCGGCGATTTGAATCCCGGCGATCAAACGTTGGGCAGTTTGCGCCGCCTGACGCACTTCGATAGCCGGGTCGTTGAGGGCGGCGGCTAACATCGTTTCGATTTCACGCAACGTGAAGGGCAGCGGTTCGGCCGGCTGGGTAGGGGGCGGCTCGACCGCTTTATCTTCGGGCGGCGCGATTTTCTCTGCGGGCGGCGGCGGCGCGGCTGTGAGCGCGCCAAGCAGGTCTTTGGGCGCGGTGCGCCGTTCGCGGCGCGGCTCGACCGTCTCGTCGCTCCTTGGGGCGTCATTGGCCGCCGCCGGTTCGCCGCCGATAGCGCCAAGCAAATCGCTCATGGCGGCGCGTCGCGCGCGCCGGTCTGGGACAGGCGATTCTTCATCCTTTTTCGGGGCGTCGGCCAACGCGCCCAACAAATCGGCAGAGGGGACGCGGCGTTTTGGCGGTGCCGGCGGCTCCGCCGCTGCGACGGGTTTCTTCGACGCTAATGTCGCCCCGATTTCACCCAACGTGAACGCCGTCATTGCGCGTAGCCACGGATCTTCGGCTTGCGTGATAAGCTGCTGGATGGCTTGGGCCGTATCAGGCTTTTCCATATCCCACGTTTCTTGGCTGATGGCTAAAAGTTGTTCGGCGGGCGTGCCTGGTTCGAACAGCGGCGTGATCAAGCGCGCCGTCTTCGGCGTCGTCAGGCTTTCCAGCGCCTCGATGGCATTCGCCCGCGCGCGTGGATTGTCACTCCGCAGCGATTCGTTGATGATTTTCACGGCGGCGGGATCGTGAATCGCGCCCAAGAGATAGAAAATCTCGTCGGCCAGTTGTTGGCTACGCTCGCGCAGGGCGCTTTGCAGAATGGCAGTGCTTGGAAAAGCCCTCAGTGCAGCCACAGCTTCGGCCAATCCATAGTTGCGATAAACCGACAGCAGGTTTCCGGTGACGTAGGTCCCGACAATCAACGACCCAAACTCTTTGGGATCAATACGGCTCAAAGTAACGGCGGCCATTTTCCGCACTTGCGAATCCGATGCATCGAGCTTGGGATGCACAATCGGGATGACGGATTTCGCGCCCTGCACCAGGACGTCGGCTGCTGCGGCTCTGATTTGCTGGCTGGGATCGCCGAGCGCATCCGCGACCGCCTGATAGGAACTGCGCTGCTTGAGCTGTCCCAGGATAACGAGCGCCGCCCGGCGTACACGTTCGATGGGATCCTTAAGCAGGCTGCGCGCTTTTTTCTCCAGTTCGGTGACGATGGCTGGCTCAAGACTGGTGCGCTGGGATAACGTTTCAAGCGCCAGCGCCGCTTCCAGGCGTACTTCATCTGCCGGATCGGTCAGGTATTCGAAGAGTCGCCGTGAAGACTGCGCGTCGGCAATTTGGCCCAGGACGCGCAGCCCATAAGCCCGGCGGTGTGGGTCCTCGGCAGATAAAAGCTCGTCCAACGCTTTGCGGCCCGCCGCGAATGTGTAAAAATCCCCGGTTTTGGCGAGGATCGAAAGCGCCAATCCCTGGACGTCAAGGTCGGGGTCTTGCACCATACGCAGCGCGTGGGCGATGAACTGTTTGTCGTCCGGTCTGGATAACTGTTGTAGACCGGTCAATGCAGAGGCGCGCACGGTCCCATCGGGGTCAGACAGGAAATCGGTATAGAGCTGCTGGATTTTGTCACCGCGCAGGTCTGCCGCGATGAGCACGTCCACAATCGCGGCGCGCGTGCGTGGCAGTTCGGCTTTGCGGGCCGCCTGGTCCAAAATGGGGATGGCTTCACGTCCGCCTATTTGACTGATCAGTTGCGCCATGAAGATAGTGATCTCGTGGCTGGAACTGGTTTCAAGTTTGGTCTGCATCTGCGCGAGCATCCGTGGGTCGTTGATGGTAAGTTTGGAGGCTTCTTGCGACAGCAGGAAAGAATAATCCTCTTGCTCTAGCATCTTCACCAGCGCGCGGCTGTAGTGCTGCCGGGTGAACCACGCGCTGATGACATACGCCACGGCCAAAACGCCGATGAGCGCCCCCGTGAACCAGGGAATTGCGGTCAAGGGCAGGAACAGCAGCAAGCCGCCGACGAGCGATCCCAACGGGACGACGAGGCCGCCGATAAAAGCGCGCGCGCGTCCTTTGACGCGCATCGGCACCGCGTTAAAGAGCAATCCCTCGATGGGCGTCTGGAAAACGTCCAGAAATGCCGTGCGGCTGAAATACGCTGCGACCGCCGTTGACCAGCCGGGGACCAGAATGAGTCCGGCGCACACCAGGAGGTTTCCTAATGGGAAAACCATGCTGGCTTTGCCGACGCCCAGCCACCCGATGAGGCGGCTGATGACAAAGAGCAGCAGCGGCAGCGCCACGATATTGCCGATGCTGACCAGTCGCCCCAGGAAGTCGGCCAATTGGTCGGAAGTGCCGTAGATGTTGAGGAGAATGCCGCTGGATTCATATTCAAGCAGCGTCATCAACAGGATGAGCAGGAAAGTACCGGTGGCTATCCAACGGAGATAAGTGGATTGGAGTGTGTACCGGAATCCTTCCCGCATACTGTCCATAAAAATGGTGAACTGACTCTCTGAAGCATCCGTCTTGGAGGGCAAAGTGTAGTCGAACTCAGGGTGTTGGGCCTTGGATTTATCCTTGAAGAAATAGGGCATCAATCCGATCAGCCCCATAGAAACCACATACGTCAGCAGCCAAACGACTAAAATGGCACTGGGCGTCAGGCGACTGATCAAGAGTGCTATCGTGATGCCACCGAAAATGGCGCCGATGCGGTCTCCCGCCGAGACAACCGGCAAGATGCGTTTGGCGGCTTGGGTATCGTAGAGGTTACTCACATACGTCACGTAATGCGGATTGTACACTGCGACCCACGCGAGCAGCAAGAGATAGAGGAGTGGATAAGCAATTTGTGGTAGACCTAACCAGAGCAGGCCGAGACCTAGCACAATGCCGAGAATTCCTAGCGCATAGATGATAACGAATAGCGTGGTGTTGGCGATGCGATCTACAAAAACGGTGTACACAACGCTGGCAAGAATGGACAGCAGCGCGCTCAAGGCGAAAATCCACGGCAAGACGCCCACTCCTAGCTGTTCCAGCAGCGCCGCGTAGGCAATCGTAGCGCCCCAAATCGCTCCCATATTGGTGATCGTCAGCAGCAGAAACAAGAGAATGACGCGTGGCCACTCTTCCGACCGGATATTAAAGAGTTTGCTCAGGAATCGGATCATAGGTTGTACCATCCTTCTAGAGTATTGTCGTCAGGTGTGGCCCTTTCAGGTCTAGTTCCATGATAACATACTTTTGTTCTGTTGAGGATGAAGTTTGTGTAGCAACTTCGTAGCAAATGTGTTGGACAGATGGCAAAATTTCCCGCTACAGAACGTCATCGTTTGAACGTTGGCACGTTTAAGGGATCGCGGATTGGCAATTCGCGCTATAAACCTGTGGATACGGATCGCAAATCTGTGCTTTGTAGCAACTCGGGGAGGGGCGTGGCATAGAGGACCTGACCGGCTTCGGTCAGAATCAGGCCAACCCGTGCGGCGTAAGCTGCGCGAATCTCCTGATGCAGGGGGATATTTTCCAGGTAGGTGCGCCGGAAGTAGCTATCCGGGGGAATGAGCGCGTGTTTGCGTGTCATTTCATCATAGGCACGTCGCAGATATTTATTCGCTTCTTCCGGCTGTCCGTTTGCTGCCAGGGCCTGACTGTGGCGAAACAGGATTTCTTCACTGACACATTCGGTAATTTGCACAAAGCCAAACTTGTTGTAGATGTCCAACGCTTTTTGCGAGGCTTGTAGCGCACTCTCCAGGTGCGCCTCGGCAACGGCACGTTGCGTGATCACATTGGCCAGGCGTAGATGGGCCGCGGCAGCTTTGCACAGCGCTGCCATGGCATATTGTTGCGAAACCAGGGGGCTTTGAGCGGCCAGTTCTTGCACCGTATCGGCCAGATCGAGTGCTTTGGACAGGTGCGCTTCGTCGCCGAGCGCGTTGTAAAGGATGATCCAGACCAACTTCAGACTGGCAAGCCCGCGATCCTGCACCGGCTCGCCGATAGCGCGGATGCGTTCGAGGCTGGCAATCGCTTCGGGGTATTGGCCTTGCTCGCTTTGAATCTGGGCGATGTGGAACAGGGGGTACACCTCGTCCCGGGTGCCGGTGAGGATACGCTGACAATCTTCCAGCAAAGCCAATCCGCCCGGATAATCTCCCAGGTAAATGCCCTGAATCCGCCCACAGGCCTGGAGCGCCTTGCTCTCGTGGGGACGGTGCCCGATCTCGCGGCTGATGTTGAGCCGTTCCTGCTGATATTCCGTCAGCAGGCGGTAGTAGTCGCCGTTACGCTCGAATTCCAGCCCCAGCAGGTTGAGCAGCGACATCTGGATAATTTTGTCGTCGAGACCCTGACGCATGACAAGCGCGGCGGCAGCTTCCAGGTATTCCGTGCCGCATGCCGGTTCGTCGCTGAAGGCAAAGATGCCCCCCATGCTGATAAGCAGCCGCGCTTCGTAGTGTAGGTCCTGCAACTGCCGGGCCAGCTCCAACGCGCGTTCGGCCAGGGGGTGCCAGGAAGGATCGCTCAGGGCGAGGCGCAGGTTGACGATGGCAATGAGGCTTTCCATTTCGCGGTGCCGGTCACCCAATTGTTGCGCCAGCTCCAGCGCTCGTTGGGCCATGGGGATGCCGGCCTCGATTTCCTCTTCGCACTGGTAATCGGCGACGCTCGGTTGCCGCAACAGGGCGTCAATGGTAAAAGCGGGATTGTCCGCCAACTGCTCGGCCAGCGGTAACAAGGCTTTCGCGTCGGCCCACATCGCCTCGAACTGGCCCATGAGGTAAAAGACCTCACGCCGCTCGTTGAGTACCCTGAAACGCTGTTCGCGGATGGCGCGTTGTTGTGCCGGGTCGGTTGTCTGGTGTTCCAGCACATCGAGGATTTCGAGGGCGCGGGTGTACTGTTTGCCCGCTTCGGCGTTGGCGTAGATTGTCTTGGCATGCTCGGCGCCTTCAAGGACGTATTCCAGTTCCTTCTCCGGCTTGCCGGCGCGTCGGTAGTGATAGGCCAGAATGCCGTAAAATTGCGAAGCCATGTGGGCCAGACTCGCACAACAACGGTCTTCGAGGAACTCGGCGATGCGCAGATGGTAAGCGGCGCGCTGTGTGCTCAACAGGCGGTCGTAAGCCGCATCGCGGATCAACGGCGATTTGAAGACGTACTCGATGCCCAATTCCTGCGTGCGCCCGCGCTCGCGGATCAATTGTGCGCGTTGTAGTGCCGTGAGGTGCGCCTTCACCTGCGCCGGATTACCCACCAGCTCTTCAAGGAGCGTAGACCAGAACACGGTACCGATGACCGACGCGATTTGCAGGACGTGTTGTTCTTCGGGCGTGAGCCGGTCAATGCTTGCCAGGAGCAGACTTTGCAGGCTGTCGGGCAAGGTGAGGTTGGTGACGGCTTGTGTGGTGCGCCATCGCCCGGTCTCCGGTTCGCGGACCAGGATCCCCTGGAAGATCAGCGAGCGCACCATCTCCTGGATGTAATAGGGATTCCCTTCGGCTTTTTGGACGATGAGGTCCCGGGTGGCCTCGGGGAGCACGTCGTCACCGATCAGCGCGGTGATCATCGCGCGGCTTTGTTCGGTGGTAAGCGGCGCCAGGGTGAGCATGGTCAGCCGATGGGGATACTCGGTCTCAACGAAATGGCGGAATTCCCAAATCTGCGACGTGCGGTCAGGGCGGAAGACGAACAACCACAGCAGCGCTGTATAGTCGCAGAGTGGCAAGCAGTATTTGAGCAGATCCAAAGACGTGGTGTCTACCCATTGCATGTCGCTGAAGTTGAGGATGAGCGGATTTTGATCGGCCAGAGCTTCGATCCAGCGTCGAACGGCGAGGAAAAACTGCTGGCGCAGGCTGTCGGCGTCGAGGCGGCCAAGGCGCTCGGCGTACTCCGCTTCAAGGGGCAGGGCCAACAGGGCCGCCAGATCGGGATAGTACTCGTTGGCCTGCTCACCCCACAGCGCCTCGGCTTGTTGGCGTAGTCGGTCGCGGGTCTGCTCACGCGGCTCGTTCTGACGGATGCCGAGCCAGTTGCGTAATACGTCCTGCCACATGGCGAAGGGTTGGGATTGGGTATAGGAGCGGCAACGTCCGCGCAGCCACATCACACCGGGCGTTTCGGCGGGAAGAGCATCTTCGTGACCCACGTGTTTGTCGCGCGCTTCGGCCAGCAAGGCGTTTTGACGGGCCAGGTAGTGACGCACCTCGTCGGTGAGCACTGTTTTGCCCATACCTTGTTCCCCGGTGATGATAACTACACCGCCGATGCCGTCGCTGAGGTCGGCAATGCGGGCTTTGAGACTTTCAAGCTCCGCGTCGCGTCCGATGACCGGGTTGGGCAGCTCGTAGGCCGGCCGTTCGGTGCTGAGGCGGGGAGCCAGTGGCCGGTAAACGGCGATAGGGTGGCTCACGCCCTTGACCATGATTTCACCGAGCGGCAGCCATTCAAACTGCGTGGCCGTGAGCCGATAGGTGTTCTCGCTGACCAGGACGGTTCCCGGCTCGGCTGCGGTTTCCATCCGCGCGGCCAGCGCGATGGCCTCGCCCATGGCCGTCTCTTCGCGATACTGGCGGTCGTTGCCTACGCTGGTGACGATAACTTCGCCGGTGTTGACGCCCACCCGCAACGCCAGGTGAATGCCCTCACGTTGTTCTAGCTCTGCGGCGTATGGTTGCAAGGCTTCTTGCATAGACAGGGCCGCCAGCACGGCGCGTTCCGGGTCGTCTTCATGCGCCGTTGTTGTCCCAAAAAATGCTACCAATCCATCGCCGCGAAACTGATCCACTTTGCCGCCGAAGCGATACACCTCGGTTTCCAGAATTTGAAGGACGCGGTTCATCAACTTGACCCAGACTTCGGTGCCTACCTGTTCCATCAGATCGGTGGACCCTTTGACGTCGGCGAGGATGATGGTGGCGACGCGGCGCTCGCCTTCGAGGGGGGGGAGGACGTCGGGGCTTGATGGGGGCGGCGTGGGTTCCGGTTCTGGTGGCGTGACGACAGAGAGCGGCGTCCCGAGGGGCGGGGTGCCGTTCTCGACGGCAAGTGATGCGCCACATTCGCTGCAAAAGTGGTGTACGCGCGGGTTCAGCGTCCCGCAGACCGGACATACCAACGCGAGCCGCGTCCCGCACATACCGCAAAACTTGACGCGTTTGCGTGCCTTGAAACCGCAATTAGGGCATTTCATAAGCAGGGATTAGGGACTGGGAATTCGCAATTCGCAATTCGCAATTCGCAATTCGTAATCCGTAATTCTCCACTTCTCTTTAGTAACACGCTTCTATGGATGTGCGGAAGCGTTTGGCGAGTTCGGTTAGGATGTCAACCGCCATTTCTCCGTCACGCCGCAAGACGCCGAGGAAATTCTCACGGGGGAGGATCAGACACTCGGTCGGTTCGGTGGCGATGACCGACGCCGTGCGTGGGCCGTTATCCAACAGCGCCAGTTCCCCGAAGAAATCTCCCGGCCCAAAAGTATTGACGACGGTTTTTGTCCCATCGGCCCTTTCGCGGACGGCCTCGGCCTTGCCGGAGGCGACGATGAAGAAGCCGTAGCCTTCGCGTCCTTGCGGGACGATGACTTCGCCGGCCTGGCATTTGCGGTCAATGAAAATCCGTGCCAGATTTTGGATTTGGCGTTTGTTCAGGTTCTCGAAAAGGGGGACTTTGCTGAGAATTTCTGTTATACGTTCCGGGTCTGCCATCCTGGTTCCTCCTTGGTTGTCTTGTGGTTGGGTAATCGAATCGTATTATAACTTAAGTGTGGGGTGGGGCAAACAAAAAAACAGATTTTCTCACCCCTAGAGAACACAGAGTTCCAGGATCGTCGTGGTGGCAGTGCCCCCGGCAACAGGTTGACCGGCGTGATTCCCTCAAGGTATTTCTGGTAGTGGGCGGATGTCGAAATCATACGCTCGCCCGCGCCAGTACAGGCGGAACTTGAGCCGCGTCCAACCATCGGGCAACCGGGGGACGGCGACCGGGCCGGCGTCCGTCAGGCGCAAACCGGCAAATCCGAACACGATCGCCTGCCACAAGCCACCCGCCGAGGCCGCGTGGATGCCTTCGGCGGCGTTGCCGCGCACGTCCTCCAGATCCACCAGCGCGGCACGCATAAAGTGTGTGTACGCCTGCTGGGGATCATGTATCATGCAGGCGACGGCGGCGTGAATCGCCGGGCTGAGTGAGGAGCCGTAGGTGTGATCGGTGCGCGGGTTGTAGTAATCCCAGTTTGCGCGCAGGGTGGCCTCGTCATAATCGTGGCGGTCGCGCAAGAGGTACAGCAGCA
>DAOSNS010000002.1:0-29274 GCA_035373625.1 Anaerolineae bacterium
TACCCGTTTTGGCTAACCTGGTGAATTCCGTAGCCCAACCGCACAGGTGGAAATCTTTTCATCGGGAAATGCGCGTGCCATTGAATAACGCCCCAGCGTCACGATCACTTTTGGTTTGATGATGTCAATTTGTTGATCGAGGTAGGGGGCGCAGGCTTCGACTTCTTCTGGCGCCGGCTCGCGATTCCCCGGCGGACGACATTTGATGACGTTGCTGATGTAAACGGTGTTACGATCAATGCCTGCTTTTTCCAGCAATTCATTGAGCAGTTTACCGGCCGCTCCTACAAACGGAAGCCCTTGTTGGTCTTCGTGGAAGCCGGGTGCTTCGCCGATGAACATAATGGTCGCATTCACCGGACCGGCGCCGGGAACCGCGTGGGTCCGTCCCACGTGGAGCGGACAGCGTGAACAGGTGCGCACGCGCGCGTAGATGGCTTCAAGTGCTTGTTCGCGGTTGGCGTTCATTGACAATGGTCTCCTCCTACTCAGTAAATGTCATCGGATTTAACGGATGAAACGGAAGGAACGAAACGCGCGACAATCGTGGCATAACGGCTTTGCAGGCGTTGTTGATATTCGTAGCCTATCACGTCGGCGCGCATAAAGTAAGCATCTTCTCCATCGGCGTAGTAGCCCCGCAGGCGCGAGACTTGTTCAAACCCATACTTGGCGTAGAGGTTAAGGGCGACAGTGTTGGAGACGCGCACTTCCAGCGATACCGTTTCCGCGCCGTTGTCAATAGCTTGCTCCAGGGCTTTGAGCAATAACAGTTCTCCCAGTCCCCAGCCACGCCATTCCGGGCGCACGGCCAGGGTGCTGATATGCCCATGATTGATTTCGACGCGCATACCTACAAAGCCGACAATGCGCGAATCCAGTGCCGCGCGGCGTTCTTCCCACGTCCGTGTGGGCATGGCAGGCGTCAGTTGCAGGACGAAGTAATGGGCATTAGGGTTGAAATACAACTCTTGCACATACGCCGATTCGGGCCAGGGATCCCGAAACACCAACCGATCAATGTGGGTGACGGCGGGAATGTCTTTTGCTTCCAATCGTCGAATGTGAAATGGTAATCCGTTATCGTTCATCGTGCATACAAAGGTTGTAGTGTGGCGGGATCGTCAGTCTGTCCGGCGCGCAATCGCGCCCAGGCTAAATCGGCCAGAAACCCCGCGCGGCGTAGATGATAGGCCGATGCCGGCAAGGCGATGTGTGGGTGTGCGGAGACATCCGCGGCTTCGATCTCGCCGACGAGCAAGGATGGCTCGGTGATTTGGGCCAGCAATTCTGGCCACGTTGCAATAACGACCTCGGTTTCGGCGTGCCAGGTGCCATCTGTACAACGATAGCGGGCAAATCCGGCTCGCCTGCGCCCGGCGGCGAAAACCGCATACAGAGGTCTGTCATCAGGGGGCAGCGCAGCCGCGAGAATATCCAGGGTTTGCACGCCCACGAGTGGCAGTTGACAGGAAGCCGCCAGCCCTTTGGCGAAGGCCAGGCCGATGCGTGCGCCGGTATATGACCCCGGCCCGATGCAAACCCCTATAGCGGTCAGCTCCGCAGCGGTCATTTCGGATGCCGTCAGCATATCCGTGATCCGCGTCGCGAGCGTCTGGGTGTGACGGTCGGCGGCTTCCCAGGTGCACTCGCTGCGCAATGTTTGTCCATCGTGCAGGGCGATGCTGGCGCGGATTGTGGCGGTGTCAATGGCAAGCAGCATGGTTCCTCAGCTTAGTAGATGGTAGACGGGGGAGGGAGAATGACGATATAAGACGCGGATCTGACGATCCGCTCGAAGCAAGGAGTTGATCTGACGATCCGCTCGAAGCAAGGAGTTGATCTGACGATCCGCTCGAAGCAAGGAGTTGATCTGACGATCCGCTTGAAAACAGTGTTTGTTATGTATGTTGACGCCATTAGTAGCCTGCCAGTTCCTTACGCAGTTTTTCCAAAAGGACGCGGGTACGGTCCCCGTAGGTGCGGAAGGTCAGCGAGCGTCGTTGTTCGTCCAACGTGCGCAACACCACCCACAAAGTCTCTGCGGGGAAGAGATCGGCAGCCCGGTCGGCCCATTCGACCACACAGACCGCCCCCGGATTCCCCAGCAGCTCCTCCAGCCCCAAATCCAGCGCTTCCTGGAGTGTGGCAACACGATACAGATCAATGTGATAGAAGTAATTTTTGTCCTGGTGGCGTGTGTGGCGGCGGATGAGGATGAACGTTGGACTGAGCAGTTGCGTGGTCACGCCCCAGCCAATGCCGATGCCCTGCGCAAGGACGGTTTTTCCCGTTCCCAGGTTGCCTTCTAGAGCGATCACCTCGCCGCCGGTCAACAACGTGCCCAGACGCGCTCCTACGCGGCGCGTCTGCTCCGGATTGCGGCTGATAAATTCCAGGGCGTCAGGACTCAGGATTGGCATAAAATACTCGCGTCATTTTCTGTCAGCAGATTGAGCAGATTAAGCAGATTTTTGAATTGAATCTGCTCAATCCGCTTAATCTGCTGACCAATTTTACCAAGGTAGTATTCATTATACTACAAAGGCGGCGCCTTCCAAAAGTCGTCTTCTGCCATGCACTTCAGCAATTGGCGGGCAGCGGCTTTGGCGCCGGGTTCGCTTTCCCCGGCCGGGCCGACGCACGAAGGGCAGCCATCGGCGCACGGGCACGTTTGTACGCGCTCCTGCGTTGCTGCGAGCAGGGAAGGCCACAAATCCACCAGCCGCGGCGATAACCCCGCGCCACCCGGCACGCCGTCGAAGACGATGACGGCGGGCAGGCCGCTTTCCGCATCGCGTGCTTCTACCATGGTGCCCAAATCGCCGGGATCGCACATCAAAAACACCGGCGCGAGGTTGCGCAGCAGATAGGCCAGGCCGCTCAATGCTGTGCGCGCGCCACGGGCACGTTCGAGTTGACGGTGACAGGTTGGACAGACGGTGAGCAGATTCTCCGGTGTATGGGCCAGGCGCAACGCTTCTTGACGGGGATATTGCGTCAGGAAGGTACGCAGCGGCGTGAGGTGATGTACATCCAGCGGATGACCGGGTTGCGCTGTGACGCCACACACGCGGCAACGTTGCCCGTCGCGGGCCAGGATCGTCTCGCGGATTTGGGGCCATGCCGGGCCGTAATCCAGCGGCGCAAGCATGATCCCTTCCTCTGTCAGGGCTTCCACCAACGTTGAGGGCAACGTCAGCCGGAATGCCTCTGTTTCCATCACCTGCTCCGGCAAGTCAATCTCACCCCAGCCGAGCGTCTCGTGCGTCCCCTGTTGCATGCGCCGATAAGCTACCGCTTTGGTGTGCACGCGCACTTCCTCATCGGTGATGTGCGGGGTGGCATCGAGCACACCGAGCGTCCGACGCACGTTCAGCCGCTCCACCTGGGTTGTGGATGTAGCGATGGTGTAGTAATCGAGGTCGGCGGGGCGTGCCAGGGCGATACCCTGTTCCCAATCCAGCGACTCGATGAGGTACATCTCGCCGCTGTGCAGGTACACTGCACCTTCGTGAACGAGATTGGGCGCGCTGGGCCGGTCTACTGTGCCAATCACGTTGCCTTCAGCGGATTGGATCACAACATTGTCAGGCGTGGCCGAACGCAACGAGAGCGACTGAGCGGGGTACGATTCCCCGACCCACGTGAAACGCCCGTTGCGCTCGTGCAGCACGTCTTCCGCACTGAGGGCAGTCAGGAGCGCACCGACGTCCCGCGCCCGGCCGAAAGGCTCGCCTTGCTCGAAAGGCAGCTCGAACGCGGCGCAGGTGAGGTGCGCAGCGAGCAAGCTCAACGTGTCCGGGTTCACCCGCGCCTCCTCCGGTGAACGTCCGAAGAAGTACTCCGGGTGTGAGATCAGGTATTGATCCAGCGGCGACGGCGTGGCGATGAGCACCGAGAGCGACGCCCCCGCCCGACGTCCGGCGCGCCCCATCTGCTGGCGCGTCGCGGCGATGGTGCCGGGATAGCCCACCAGGATCGAAGCGTCGAGCGCACCGATGTCAATGCCCAATTCCAGCGCATTGGTGGCGACGACGACGCGCGTTTTGCCCTCGCGCAGGCCGCGTTCGATGGCGCGGCGCTCTTGGGGCAGATAGCCGCCGCGATAGCCCTGAATGATCTCCGGCGCAAAGCCGGCGTTGGCGGCGCGCTCCCGCAGTTCACGCAGCAGCAGCTCCACGGTGACGCGCGCGCGGGCAAAGAGAATCGTCTGCACGCCGGCCTGGAGTAGCTTCAGTGTCAATTTGATGGCTTCGCCGGCGGCGCTGGCGCGCAGGCCCAGGGTGGGATTGAGCAGCGGCGGATTGTAGAAGATGACGTGGCGTTGTCCGTAGGGCGCGCCATCCTCTTCTACCGCGACGACCGGGTCTTCCCATACGGCCTCGGCCAGTTCCCGGGCATTGGCGATGGTGGCGGAGGCCGAGACGAGCTGCGGTTCCGCGCCGTAGAAGCGCGCCACGCGGCGGGCACGGCGCAGCACGTTGGCGACATGGCTGCCGAAGATGCCCCGGTAGGTGTGTAGCTCGTCGAGCACGATGTAACGCAATCCGCTGAAAAAGCGCACCCAGCGGGTGTGGTGCGGCAGAATGCCCAAATGTAGCATATCGGGATTGGAGATGAGCAGACGCGCTTCGTTGCGGATGGCGGCGCGATGCCGTTGCGGTGTGTCGCCGTCGTAGGGACGCAAATTCAGCGGGGCTTGTAATGCGCCAATCCACTGCTCCATTGCGGTAATCTGGTCGTGCGCCAGCGCTTTGGTGGGGAAGAGCAGCAGCGCCGTCGCGGTGGGATCGCGCAGGAGCGTGTTGAGCAGCGGCAGGGCATAGCCGAGTGTCTTACCCGACGCTGTGCCCGTGGCGAGGACGACGTTCTCTCCGCGCAAGGCCGCTTCGACCGCGCGCGCCTGATGGGTGTAAAGTGCCGTGATGCCGAGTTTCCGGCCGGCTTCGGCGAGCCGCGGGTCTAACCCCTCAGGCCACCCCGTGGTATTCGCCTCTTTGGCAGGCAATGTTCGCCATGCGGTCACATTGCGGATGAAGTTCCCGTCTGCGCGCAGCGCGGTGACTAGCGTTTCAATTGACATAGCAACCAGCTTTCAGCAACCAGCTTTCAGCAATCAGCTTTCAGCAGTCAGCTATCAGGTAAAGGTTGACCGCTGACCGCTACTTACCGTCTACTGAGTTCCTCATACACTTCCTGGTAATACAACACGCTCTCCACGGGCGTATTGGCGGGGATGTGGTTGCCGACGGCCAGGAAGAAGCCGGGACACGATTTGCCAATCGCCATACAACGTTCCACTTCGGCGCGGATGGCGGTTTTTTCGCCACGCAGCAAAATGCGCGTGTCGGCATTGCCGATGAAGGCGTGCGTGCGCCCATACTTCTCGGCGATGTAAGCCATATCGGTCCACGGCTCCAGCACGAAGCCGTGAATGCCACAACCGGCGAGGTCGTCAATGAACTTCGTGTAATCGCCGTCGGATGTGTACATGATCTTCTTGCCGGAATCCAGCAGCGGCGCGAAGAGTTTTTTGTAGTTGGGGAACACGTACTGGCGATACCAGCGCGGCGCGATGAACGGCCCGGCGCTCCATACGATGTCGTCGTGAACCATCACCACGGGCACGTCGGCGGCGCCGAGCGCGTCGAAATGCTGCTGAATCCAACTCGCGTAACGGTTGGCGACCTCGCCGAAGCCTTTGGGGTCCACACCCGCCGCCAGCAGCAGCATCTCCCAGCCGAAGATGTCTATGAGGCCGGAAATCAAGGTCACATAGATTCCCGTCATCACGACCTGCTCCGGTGTTTCTTCTCGTTGACGGCGGTAGTGTTCCTCGAAACGCCGTGTCAGTTCGGCCTGGTCGCGTGGTCCGTAGGCCGTCCACGGATCGAAGGCCAACACCTCCTCCGGCGTCGAGAAGGGGCACGTCACCGTGTCACGGCGGTCCACGCCGCCGGCAGCATATTCGGCGTGCCCCATATCGGTGTGGCAGGCGGCCAATTCCTCCCCGCCGATGAGCGTAGACCAGCGGAAGTCGAAGTTCCAGGCTGCCATGAGGGCCAGCGCTCCCCGGCGTTTAACTTCGGCGGGACTGTACGGCCCGACTTCGATGCCGGTCACGGCTTTGATGACATCCCAGTGTTCGGTGACGGAATACTCCGTGTGCGGTACACGGGGCGGCATATCCAGATTGAGGGCGGCCCAGCCGTCGGCGTAAGACATTTTAAGAAATCATCCCCGGACGATTTTCAACGTGTACGCATAATCACACGGTTTGACCGACGGGGTGTGAACGGTCAAACCGCCCGCGTCCTGCGACCAGCGCAACGGCTCATCCGATCCCAGGAGCGTCACGGCGGCAATTGGGGTATCTGCCAACGTGGTGATGTGCCAGGCCTTCTCCGGCCAACCCAGACAGATAGCATAAAGCGTGCCTTCCCTGGTGGTGAAGCGGAAGTCCCGTTCGGTATAGGCTGCGCGTTTTGTGTCGGTGAAGCCCCCTTCCGGCACTTCTGTTGGCCCCTCGCCGAAGTGCGTCCACGGGCGTGAGCCGTAGATGGCTTCCCCGTTGACCTTCAGCCAGCGTCCGATGTCGCGCAGGATTGCTATCTCCGGTTCTGGGATCGTCCCATCCGGGCGCGGGCCGACGTTCAGCAACAGCGCGCCGTTCTTGCTGACGATGTCCACCAAGTCCCCCACGATGTCGCCCGCCGTTTTATAGTCGTGATCGGCAATGTAGCCCCACGAGTTTTTGGAGACGGAAGTGTCCGTCTGCCAGAAGCGAGGATTGATCCCTTTGAGATGTCCTCGTTCCACATCGTAGACGGCGGTGCCCTCCGGGAAGGCATCGTTTTTGTAATTGATGGCGACACCCAGTCCCCATTCCAGACCCCGATTGTAATAGTAGGCGGCAAATTTTTGCAGGTAAGGTTTGAAGACGACTTGCTCGATCCACCAATCGAACCAGAAGAGTTGAGGCCGATATTTGTCCACCAGTTCACAGGCACGCGCCAGCCAATCATCGAGGAATTTGGCATCCGGGCGTGGCTTCCAGTCTTTGCTGTGCCAGTCCGGGTCATTGGGCTGCGCCGGACCGTAGAAGTCGGCATAGCGTGGGTCCTGCACGTCGGAGTCGAATTGCTTGCCGCCGTTCATAAACCACCAGTGTTCGGCGCGGTGACTGGAAACGCCGAACACCATCCCCTGCGCACGGACGGCGTCCGCCAGTTCGCCGATGAGGTCACGTTGCGGTCCCATCTTCGCGGCGCACCAACGCGATAACGCGGTATCGTACATCGCAAAGCCATCGTGGTGTTCCGCCACCGGTACGACGAACTTCGCTCCGGCTTCTTTGAAAAGCGCTGCCCAGGCATGGGGATCGTACTTTTCGGCTTTGAACATTGGGATGAAGTCCTTGTAGCCGAATTCTTTCTGCGGGCCGTAGGTGGAGACATGATGCTCAAATTCTCGTGTCCCTTGCACGTACATACTGCGCGGGTACCACTCGTTGCCGAAAGCCGGCACCGCATAAAGTCCCCAGTGGATGAAAATGCCGAACTTGCCATCCATATACCAATCCGGTACGGTGAATTGACTTAACGATTCCCAGGTAGGTTCATAGCGTATCATTCTTCTTAACTCCTCCTTGTAAGTTTCTTACGCCTTACTTCCTTTCAAAACTCCGCCGTGGAATTCGGCAGCGGACCTTCCGTGTCGCCCAGGCCGGCAAATTCGTGATCGGCGGCGTCCTCACGGTAGTGGGTGCCGCGCGATTGACGATTGTGCCACGCTGCGCGGGTCACAATCCAGGCCGTTTGCGCCATATTGCGCAGGCCGATGAGGTTGTCGTTCAAGCGCGTGGAGCGATAGAATTCATCAATCACCCCCCACATGTGGTTCAAGTCTTGCAGGGCACGCGCCAGCCGATGGGTGTTGCGCGCCAGGCCGACATACAGCCACATAATGTTTTGGATGGTGCGGGCGTCGCGGTAGACCAGCACCGGGTCGGCGGCGTCCCCCGAGCTGACGTCCTGCCAGGGGGGGATGGTGTCGGCAGGGACACAGCACAGGTCGTCGCGGGCACGGATGTCACGCCCGGCGCGGTCGCCCCACACCAGTCCCTCCAGCAACGAGGTGCTCGCCAGGCGGTTCGCGCCGTGGACCCCGGTGCAACTGACTTCACCGATGGCGTACAGTCGCTCGATGGTCGAGCGTCCCCACAAATCCACGTGGACGCCGCCGCAGAAGTAGTGCGCCGCCGGAACCACGGGAATCGGCGTGGTGGTGATGTCCACGCCGGCCTTCAAACACGTGGCGTAGATGCTGGGGAAACGCTCACGGATGCGCGCCGCACTCATCACGCTTGCCAGGTCAAGCAGGACATGCGGGTACCCATGTTCTAACATTTCATGATGGATGGCGCGCGCGACGATGTCACGGGGAGCCAGATCGCCCCATTTGGGCGCGTAAGTGTCCATGAAATGCCGTCCATCCGGCGTGTAGAGGCGCGCCCCTTCACCGCGCACGGCCTCGGAGATAAGGAAATTATCGGCACCGGGCACGGCGAGCGTGGTGGGATGGAATTGGATGTACTCGGCATTGATGACGCGCGCGCCGGCGCGATAGGCCATTGCCAGGCCGTCGCCGCGTGCGCCGGGCGGGTTGGTCGTGTGGCGATAAATGCGTCCGATGCCGCCCGTGGCGAGGATGGTGACCGGCGACAGCAGCCGATGAATGAGGTTTTCGGCGCGGTCCAGCACGTAAGCGCCGTGGCAGGTGATGGGTTGATAGACGGCCATCGGATCGCGGCTGTGGTGTGACGAGGTGATGAGGTCCACCGCCGTCATGCCGGTAAGCAGCGTCACATTGGGCAACTCGCGCAGCCGGGCAAGCATGGCCTGCTCGATGGCGTGGCCGGTGGTATCGCCCACGTGCAAGATGCGGGAGAGGGAGTGCCCACCTTCGCGGGTGCATGAGATTTTACCATGTTCGTCCCGGTCGAAGGGTACGCGACATTCTTCGATGAGCACACGTTCCACCAAAGCCGGGCCTTCTTCGGCCAACAAATGCACCGCCGGGGGCCAACTCAACCCCGCGCCGGCGCGCAGGACATCTTCCACCAACAAATCAGGGGAATCCCCTTCGCCGCTGGCGACGATGCCGCCTTGCGCATAGCGGGTATTGGCCTCATCCGGCTCGTGCGCACGGGTGATGATGGTAATCTGGCGTTGACGGTCTTGCGCCAACTGCAAGGCCGCCGCCGCTCCGGCAATGCCACAGCCAATGATAAGCACGTCAGTTTCGATGGGCATAGGACTCCTTATGTAGTCGTGTAGTCAATTAGTCGTGTAGTCGTGTAGTCAATTAGTCGTGTAGTCGTGTAGTCGTATAGTCAATTAGTCGCGTAGTCGTGTAGTCAATTAGTCGCGTAGTCGTGTAGTCAATTAGTCGTGTGGTCGTGTAGTCGTGTAGTTGTGTAGTCAATTAGTCGTGTAGTCGTATAGTCGTGTAGTCGCGTAGTCGCGTAGTCGTATAGTCGTATAGTCGTGTAGTCAATTAGTCGTGTAGTCGTGTAGTCGTGTAGTCGTATAGTCAATTAGTCGTTAGTTGTCAATCAGACTGTTATTTGATAACGAATTGACTCCCTGACCATCTAACTCCCTGACTATCTAACTACCTGACCATCTAACTCCCTGACTATCTAACTACCTGACTATCTGACCACCTGACTCCCTGACTCCCTGACTACTTGACTACCTGACTATCCGACTATCTGACTACCTGACTACCTGACTACAGTGATAACATCCGCTCCAACGCCATCCGCGCCCAGTGGCGGGTCTCCGGCTCGACGGTGACTTCGTTACGTAGCTCACCGTGCGCCAGGGCATCCATAATCTCGGCGAGGTTGGCGAGGGTGATCTGGCTCATGTTGGCGCAGAAGGGCGGGATGTCTGCCAGCGAAAGGATAAGCTGGTCAGGATGTTCGGCTTGCAGGCGGTGGACGAGACGGCTTTCCGTCCCGATAGCCCACTGCGTTCCGGCAGGCGCGGCTTCCACCTGTTTGAGAATGTAGGCGGTGGAGCCGGCGTCATCGGCCAACGCGACCAGTTCGGCTTTGCACTCCGGGTGAACGATGACCCGGATACCGGGATAGCGTGCACGGATGGCGTGGATGTGCTCCGGCCGGAAACGTTGATGCACATTGCACACGCCGGGCCAGAGGATGACTTTGGCGGCGTGGATGGCCTCCGAGCTTGGCGGGCGGCGGGTGTTCCACAAGAGCATTGCATCATCGGCGATACCGAGTTTATGCGCCGTGTTGCGACCCAGGTGTTGGTCGGGGAAGAAGAACACGCGCGGGCGCTGACTCAACGCCCACTTCAACACTTTGTCCGCATTGCCGGAGGTGCAGACCGTTCCGTTGTGCCGACCGCAGAAGGCTTTGAGTTCCGCGTCGGAGTTGACGTAGGTAATGGGGGTGATTTCGGTGTTGGCGTTGCTACCTGTGGCGGTGAGGGCGGCATCGAGGATGCGCCATGCCTCTTCGACCAGGGGGGCGCTGGCGGTTTCGGCGAGGAAGCAGCCCGCCTCGATGTCGGGAATGAGCACACGCTGGCCCGGTTTTGCCAGGATCGCGGCAACTTCGGCCATGAAGTGGACGCCGCAGAAGACGATGTATTCGGCGTCGGTCTGGGCGGCGCGGCGGGCGAGTTCCAGCGAATCCCCTCGAAAATCGGCGAAGGCGATCACGTCATCCCGCTGGTAATGGTGCCCGAGGATGACCAGCCGCTTGCCGAGGGCGGCTTTCACTTCGCGGATGCGCGTGGCCGGATCGGTGGCAGCGGCAGCAGCAACCGGTTGAATCTTCATACTCAGATCGAACGCTTTGACCGAGTGGGTGAGTGCGCCGGCGGAGATGAAATCCACGCCGGTTTCCGCGATGTCCTTCAGGCGCGCGCGGGTGACATTGCCGGAGGCTTCCAACGGCACACGTCCCGCAGCGATGGCGACGGCTTCGCGCATTGTATCGAGGTCCATGTTGTCCAGCAAGATGCGGTCGAGCGGCGGCTCAATGGCGAGCGCCTGGCGCAATTCATCCAGGTTGCGGACTTCGACTTCGATGGGCAAGTCGGGGTATTGGGCGCGCGCGCGTTCGACGGCAAGCGTGAGGCTGCCTGCGCCGTCAATATGGTTATCCTTCACCATCAGCATATCGAAGAGCGACATGCGGTGATTCATCCCACCGCCCATGCGCACGGCATACTTGTCGAGCATGCGGTAGCCGGGCAGCGTCTTGCGCGTGTCGAGGATCGTCGCATTGGTCATCGAGACGGCAGCGACAAAACTGCGCGTCAGCGTCGCAATGCCCGACATGCGCTGCAGGAAATTCAGCGCAACCCGTTCCGCCGCCAGCAGCGACGGCCCCGGCCCGACGACGTCGGCGACGACCTCGCCGGGCACCACCTCCTGCCCGTCGGCGACGCGCGCGGTGAAGGTGATGGCGGGGTCCACGCGGCGGAAGACGGCCTCCGCGACCGGCAATCCGGCGATCACGCCGCGCTCCTTTGCCGTGATGCGCCCGTGCAGCGGCACGCGGGGATCCAACGTCGCCATGCTCGTCGCATCCCCCGGCCCGATGTCTTCGGCGACCGCCAGCTCGATCAGCGGCGCGGCAGCATCCAATAATGTCTGGAGTGTTTTGTCTTCCATAGTGACTCCTTGAAAGTGTCAACGGATTAAACGGATTTTAACGGATTTTTTTTCTTCTTAATCCGTTTCATCCGTTAAATCCGTTGACATTAGAGTTTGGATCCTTGCTGTTTGCCGATGGCGATTTGTTTCCATGCGGTGACGACGGCGAGGGTGATGATGGCCGAGGCGGCGGCTTCCGGCAGCCCATTGGCGATGACGATCGGCAGCAGGACACCCCAGGGCGCCTTGCCGAGCAGCCCGATCATCCCCAGCACGAGCACGGTGTTGGTGAGACTGCCGGCTATGCCGGACGCGATCAAACCGGGCACGGGTTTGCGCTCCAAAGCGCGCCACACCAGCCAGGCCACCGGCCCGATGAACAGGCGCGGCAGTACGGCAATCAACGGATTGGTGAACAACACGTCCGTAGGGCCAGACGGCGCGATCGCGGCTTGCAGCATGCTGAACGCGCCGAAGATCAGGCCGATGGCGACGCCCACAATTGGGCCTTCCAGCACGGCGCCGATGATGACAGGAACGTGCATAATCGTCAGTGACGCGCCGGCAAACCAAGGGATGAAACCCCAGTGCGTCCAGCCGAGCAGGGCAGCAATCGCCCCCAATACACCGGTGATAGTGATTTTGCGAATGTTATCTTTTGACATAAGACACCTCTTTCTTTATAAGCTAGATGAATTATCCATAGGTGCATTATAACTGAACCTGAAGGATAATAAAGTCGCTTGACAAAAACGCTTAAAGTGAGTTATAATATATACAGTCGAGAGGGTTACATCTGGGTAATCTGTTGAGAGTCATCTCACTCGGCAGGTAAGGTCGAAAGGGCTGCATTTAGGCGGTCCATTTGAGGTAAACTCAATTCGGCTTTGTTTCTGATTTTTGCCCCTTAACGAGGGGCACTTTTTTTGTAAGGACTTGACCATGCATTTACTTTACCTCGATGATTCAGGCTCTGTACTTAACCGCGACGAACAATATTTCGTGCTAGGTGGTGTTTGTGTCCCTGAAACAAGCGTTCGTTGGCTTTCACATAAGCTGGACGAAATTGCTTGCGAAATTGATCCTCAGACCCCAACGCAGGTTGAATTCCACGCCGCGACAATACTCGCCGATCACATTGCTTATGCTGTTTTTCGTCGTTATAATGCCAACGATCTGACTTATTTCAATTGCATTGAGGGACGCTTTTATCAGGATGGCGGCGTAATGCATGGCCTTGCTCATCGGCAGACGTATAATGATAGATGTACCTGTCCCGCCTGTTTAACACGACGCAATGCGAGATAGTCTTTACGCATTTCCCACTGGTTTTATTTATCCCCTGCAAACTTCCTTGATCGAATTCACCAACGTCACCTATGCTTATCCGCTTCCCAACGGCGGACGTATTGCGGCGCTGCGGGAGATTTCGCTGCGGATCGAGGAAGGCGAATACGTTGCCATCGTCGGGGCGAACGGCTCCGGCAAATCCACGCTGGCGCGGCACCTCAACGCGCTGCTCATCCCGGACAGCGGGCGTGTGACCGTCGCGGGGATGGAGACGCGCGACCCTGCCCATCATCCGGCGATTCACCGCACGGTCGGCATGGTTTTCCAGCACCCGGAAGATCAGATCGTGGCATCGCTGGTCGAAGAAGATGTGGCGTTTGGCGCCGAGAATATGGGCCTTCCGCCGGCCGAAATCCGCGCGCGGGTGGATGAAGCCCTGGAAATGGTGGGATTGCAGGAAGTGCGTTTTCGTCCCCCTCATCTGCTTTCGGCGGGACAGCAGCAGCGGGTGGCACTGGCCGGCGTGTTGGCGATGCGCCCGCGCTGTATCGTCTTCGACGAGGCCACGGCCATGCTCGATCCCGCCGGGCGACGCACCGTTCGTGAGATGATGACGGCTTTGCACAACGCCGGTCTCACGATTATCACCATCACCCACTTCATGGAAGAGGCCCTCGATGCACAACGGGTCGTGGTGTTGGAACGCGGGCGCGTGGCGCTCGATGGTTCGCCGGAGACCGTGTTTGCCGACGTGGATACCTTGCGCACTTTAGGATTGGACTTGCCCCCGGCGGCGGGACTGGCGCATACCCTGCGACGCCATTTCCCGGCGCTTCCCCCCGGCTTGCTGACCATCCCGGCGCTTGTGGAAGCGTTGGACACCCTCCCCCATCGCCCCGTTGAACTGCCTGCCGCGCCCGTCGAATTATCGCCCGCTGCGAGCGCGCCGGTGATCGAAGTGCGCGACCTGGGGCACACTTACCTGGCGGGCACACCACTGGCACAGCGTGCGTTGGACGGCGTCACGCTGGATATCAAGGCCGGGGGAGCGCATGGCTTGCTCGGTGCGACCGGCTCCGGCAAATCCACGCTGCTTCAGCACCTCAACGGCTTATTGCGTCCGCAGGAGGGGACGGTGCGCGTCGGCGATTTCATGCTGACCGATCCGCAGGTAGACGTGCGCGCCGTGCGGCGGATGGTCGGTCTGGTCTTTCAACTGCCGGAGGTGCAGATTTTCGAGCAATATGTGGGCGATGAAATTGCCTATGGACCGCGCTTGCAAGGTTTGCTCGGCGACTCCCTGCGGGAACGGGTGCGTTGGGCGATGGAACTGGTGGGGATGGGCTTCAATGCCTTCAAGGATCGCTTCACCTTCGCGCTCAGCGGCGGGGAAAAACGCAAAGTGGCACTGGCTTCCATTCTCGCCCTGCGTCCCTCCGTGTTGTTACTCGACGAACCGACCGCTGGCCTTGACCCGGCCTCGCACCGCGAGCTGCTGGCGCACCTGCAAAAGTTAAAGAAAACCGGCATGACGCTCGTACTTTCTTCGCATCAGATGGAAGATGTGGCCGTACTGACCGAAAGGGCGACGGTGCTTGCCGCCGGCCGTTCCATCCTCGACGACAGCGTTGTCGCCGTTTTCGCGCAAGGTGAGCGCTTGCGCGCGTTAGGGCTGAGTGTGCCGGTCATCACCGAAGTTGTTGAGGGGTTGCGTGCGCGCGGGTGGACGCTCCCCCCTGGCTTGGTCTCGCCCACTGCACTCATTGAGGCGTTGTCTCGAACTCTTTCGTCAACAGATTGAACGGATTTTCGCCATTTGCCATTTGCCATTTGCCATTCGCTGATTCTCATGCACGATTTCGAGTTCTTACGCTTTGTGAACATCGGCCAGTACTTGCCCACCGGCTCCCCCATCCACCGGCTGGACCCGCGCGCGCGGCTGTTGGCGGGATTGGTGTTGCTGATGGCCGTCACGGTGGCGCCGCACTGGGGCGGGGTGCTGATCGCGCTCATAACGCTGATCACGCTACTGAAGATTGCCCGCGTCCCCCTTGGTTACGCGCTGAAGGGCCTGGCCGCGCCGCTCCCCTTTCTCGCGTTCCTGGCGCTGTTGCAGGTGTTCTTCGGCCCCCGCGATGGGGTGCCTCTACTGGTGAACTGGGGGCCACTGGCGATCTCGCCCGCAAGTCTCTTAAACGGCGCGTTGCTCCTGGCGCGTTTTGCCGCGTTGATCCTCACCCTCGGTCTGATTTCGTTTTGCATTTCCACGACAGAGATCGTGCACGGGCTGGATGCGCTGCTTGCCCCGTTCACCAAAATCGGCTTGCCGACCCATGCTTTTGTGCTGATGGTGCAGGTGACGTTGCGCTTCTTGCCGCTGTTAGCGTTGGAAGCCGAGCGGATTGCCAAATCCCAGGCCTCACGCGGCGCCGAATGGGGAACCGGGCGCGGCGGCGTGTTGCGACGTGCGCGACAGGCTTTTCCATTGCTGATCCCGTTGTTCCTCACCGGTTTGCAGCGGGCAGAAAACCTGGCGCTGGCGATGGAAGCGCGCGGTTACCGGGGGGGCAAGGGGCGTACCTCGATGATGGTGTTGCATTTCCGCCGTGCGGACGGCGTGGCGTTGTGTTTTGCCGTCATACTTGCCGTGTTGATCGTAGTCGTGTAGGAATGATGGAGTAAGAGGGTTAAGAGGGTATGGAAGGGGCGAAGCGTTGGCGCGAAGTGGCAGTGCTGTTTTTGAAAATCGGCACAGTCAGCTTTGGCGGGCCGGCGGCGCACATTGCGTTGATGGAGCAGGAAACCGTCCATAAACGCGGCTGGTTGACGCGCGAACATTTTCTGGATTTGCTGGCAGCCACCAACCTCGTCCCCGGCCCCAATGCTGTAGAGATGGCCGGGCACATCGGCTTTATCCATGCGGGGTGGCCGGGCTTGTTTGCCGGAGCGGGCGGATTTCTGCTGCCCGCCGTGCTCATCAGCCTGGGCCTGGCCTGGGGCTACGAGCGGATGGGAGTTTTGCCGCAAACCACGGCCTTGTTCTACGGCATCAACCCGATCGTGTTGGCGATCATTCTGGCGGCGACCTATCGCCTGGGACGTGCAGCGCTGAAAGATAAGACGGCGGTGATTTTGGCGCTGGCGTGTCTGGCTGCGGGGTTGCTCGGTCTGGATGAGGTGTGGGTGCTGTTGGCCGGCGGCGTAGTGAGCGTACTCCTCGCTGCGCCGTGGCGTGCTCTGCCGGTGGCGGGATTGTTGCCGATCGGGCTGCCCCCACTCAAAACGCTGACCTCGGCTGTGCCGCTGGCAGATCGCATAGTGCAGTTGTGGCTGTTCTTCTTCAAGGTGGGCGCGTTGCTCTTCGGCAGCGGGATGGTGCTGTTCGCGTTCATCCAACGTGCTGTCGTTGAGCATTACGGCTGGCTGACGCAGCAGCAATTGGTGGATGCGATTGCCGTAGGGCAGATGACGCCCGGCCCGGTCACATCGTCTGTGACGTTCATCGGCTACCTGGTGGCCGGATGGCCCGGCGCAGTGGCGGCGACGCTCGGCATTTTCACGCCCTCATTCATCATCGTAGCGTTGGTCGGCCCGTGGATTCCGCGTCTGCGCTATTCGAAGGTGGCGCAGGCATTTCTGCGTGGGGTCAATGCAGCCGCCGTCGCGTTGATCCTGGCGGTGGCACTAAAGCTGGCATCGCTTGTCCTGGTGGATGGCTGGGCCATCGTCCTGTTGGTGGTCGGGTTGTTCCTGTTGTTACGCTTCCGCATGGATACGGTGTGGCTGGTGTTGGGCGGTGCGCTGGCGGGCTTGCTGCGTGGGTTATGAGACGGTTAAGAATTTGATTCCCTGAATTGTGATTTGGTGGTATAATAAATTCGACTTTAGATGATGTTTGGCCCGTTTTCTGGCCTGATTTTTTAAGGGGTATGAACACAACAACTGAAATATCCAATACATATGGATCAGAAACGTCTGTCAACACAGACGATGCTGACCCGTCGAGTAGAATGCGACAGACCTGACGCAGCACGCTTGTAGTCCCTGACCTCCTCGAAGCTTTCACAGGGCCGCAGCGCGTGCTGCGGCCCTGTTGTGTGTCTCGGCAAGGCCGGCTTCACATATCTTGCGTCGAGGAGGTGTGGCATGTTGTATGTCAGTCAAGTGCAAAACCGGCAAGTGTGGGATGCCTGGGGACAGCCCATAGGCCGGTGCGCCGATGTGCTTGTCGGTGCTGTGGATCAGCCCTTTCCGCCTGTCAAGGCCCTGCTGCTGCGTGAAAACGGTTCCGGGAGCGGGGAACGTTATATCCCTGCTTCGTGTATCAGCAGCCTTTACCCCAGTATCACCCTGAACGTCCCTCAAGAAAAATGTCCTCCGTACACCCCCACCGGCGACGAATTGCGGCTCATAGACCGTGTGCTCGACCGCCAAATTGTGGATACCGAAGGCCGCCGCGTTGTGCGCGTCAACGATCTGCAACTGGCGCGGGTCGGCGATCAATATTGTCTCACCGGTGTAGATGTCGGTGGACGTGGATTGTTGCGTCGCCTGGGTATAGAGCGGTTGGGACAGGCAATCTACCGCTTGTTGGGACGCTCGTGGCAAACCGGTGTCATCCCCTGGGAGGATGTGGCGCCTCTGCACCAGGAAGACCCGCTTCGCTTGCGGGTTTCGCATGACCGTATCGTGCAGCTTCCCCCGGCGGACCTGGCCGCCATTCTCAACGATTTGGATCACCGCACCGGCACGGCGTTGATGGAAACGCTCAGCAACGAAACGTTGGCCGACGCCCTGGAAGAAAGCCCCTCCGAAGTGCAGGTAGCCGTCCTCTCACACATGGAACCGGAGCGGGCAGCCGACGTCCTCGAAGAGATGGACCCCGACGAAGCCGCCGACCTGCTGGCCGACCTCCCCGAACAGACCAGCGAGCAGTTGCTTGCCTTGATGGAGGACGAAGATGCCGCCGAAGTACGCTCCCTGTTGGCCTACCCCGAAGATTCCGCCGGTGGCATCATGACGACGGAATTTGCGCATGCTCCCATCGGCCTGCGCGCCAGCGAACTGCTGGAATACCTGCGCCGCTCGGAAGATGCCCAAGATGACGAGGCGATGTACTACATCTACCTGGTGGACGAAGACCATCGCCTGCGCGGCGTCATCAGCCTGCGCGACCTGGTGATGGCCCCGCCTGACGCCGATTTGACCCCCTGGATTGATAGCGATCCTGTAACCGTGACCCCCTACACGCCCCAGGAAGAAGTGGCGTACATCGTGGCGAAATATGATTTGTTGGCCGTCCCTGTAGTGGAGCCGGAGACCGGCGTGTTGCTGGGCATTGTGACGGTGGATGACGCTGTGGATACGGTGTTGCCTACGGCCTGGAAGAAGCGTCTACCGCGGTTCTTCTGATTCTGGATTTGCAATTTTAGATTGCCGATTCTTGGGGAGGATACGATGAAGCGGATACAACGAATGCCCGGATGGCTGAAGCGCATTTTCTTTTACATCTCGATTTTTGGACCGGGGCTGATCACCGCCAGCGCCGACAACGATGCGCCGGGGATCGCCACCTACTCTATGGCCGGTTCGACGTATGGCTACCGTTTTTTGTGGTTGATTGTGGTGATTACGGTGGGGGAATTGATTGTGCAAGAAATGGCGGCGCGGATGGGTGCCGTAACCGGCAAGGGCACCGCCGATCTCATCCGTGAACGCTTCGGCGTGCGCGTGACCACCTTTGCGATGTTCTGTCTGCTGCTGGGCAACCTGGGGACAACCATCGCGCAATTCGCGGGCGTTGCGGCGGGGACAGAACTGCTCGGTATCAGCCGCTACATCACCGTACCGCTGGCGGCGCTGCTGGTGGGATTTCTTGTGCTGCGCGGCTCGTATGAACGGGTGGAAAAAGTGCTGCTGGTGCTGTGTCTGGCGGCGTTAAGCTACGTCATCACGGCCTTTGCGGTGCGCCCGCCGTGGGGCGAGGTGCTGCGGCAGGCGGTCACGCCCTCCTTCAGCAGTGATACAGGCTATATCCTCGCGGTGCTGGCGACGATCGGTACCACTATCACGCCCTGGGGGGTCGTCTATATGCAGGCGTCGGTGGCCGATAAAGGCGTGGACATGGAACGTTATCATCTCACCCGCATGGACGTGATGTTCGGTGCGGCGTGGGGGAACATCGTCTCGGCGTTCATCGTCATCTGCACGGCGGCAACGTTGTTTGTGCACGGCATTAGCGTTGAAACGGCGGAACAGGCGGCCATGGCGCTTGCGCCGCTGGCCGGAGAAAGCGCGCGTTACCTGTTCACGACCGGATTGTTGGGGGCGTCGCTGCTGGCGGCTTCGGTATTGCCGCTTTCGACGGCGTATGCGGTTTGCGAAGCCTTTGGCTGGGAGCGGGGGCTGGACCGGCGTTCGCAAGAGGCGCCGTTCTTTTACGGGCTATACATTGGCATCATCGTGCTGAGCGTGATCGTGGTGCTGATTCCGGGCATTCCCCTGTTCCCCATCATGTGGCTGTCGCAGTCGCTCAACGCCATCCTGCTGCCGGTGTTGCTGGTGCTGGTGCTCAAACTGGTGAACAACCGTCGCGTGATGGGTGACTGGGTCAACCGCCGCTGGCAGAACATTTTGGCGTGGACACTGACCGGCTTGATTTCGCTGGTGACGGTGGTGCTGTTTGTATCACCGTTTTTGGGGTAGCTTTTAGCCAGCGGAACTGGAAGTGACCGAGCGCACGATCTATCGTGACATCGAGGCGTTGGAAATGGGTGTATTGCCCGGCAGCGTAAGCGCTCCACCGGGTTTTCATTGGGCATACAAAAAATCGGCATTTGTCGGTGCCAAAGCCTGGTTAGCGGTGTAATCTATCGCACTTCAACGCCTTTGTAATGGCGGCTGCCAGGATGGGATCAACCTCGATTGACGCCGTTGTCAATTCCCCTTCTTTCTCTCTTTTCTCCAGTTCTTGGGTGGCTTCGACCAGCCATTTGACTGCCATATCGGGGGATATTTTGCTCGTATCAATCAGCAGATCGAAGACATTGGGGGTATCCCATTGGATATTGTAGAACGATTTGATGAAGTTTGCCCGCACTTCGTCGTTTTGCTTCACCATCGCTGCTGCTGCCTCGCGCGTCAGCTTCTCTTTCTTCATAACCTGTTCGATTCTGAAGGTCAGCGGCGCCTGGATGCGCACGTTCAACACATCAGCGTAATCCTGGAACAGGGAAAAGCCGCTTCGACCCAGGATCACCACATTCCCGTGATGGGCAACAGCGCGCATAACGCGGTTCAGCATATCCACCATAATTTCGCGGCGTTCTTCCTTTTGAGCATCGAAGCGCTCCCAAAAACTGGGGAGGCTGTCATATTTTGCGCCGAATTCGATGAGGCCGTATTGACTCAGAATGTCCCCGATGAACTCTTTGTCCACATAATGATACCCCAGCGCCCGTGCCGCTTGCTCGGCGATTTCGTCACCCCGGCTGCCTAACTTTCTGGAAATTGTGATCACGGCCATAGCTGCACCTCCTTAAATGTCAACGGATTTAACGGATGAAACGGATTGATTAAAAATCCGTTGATATATTTTTCAGTCGTTATGCGGCATGTTATTTTCTGATAGAATTTGATGAACGGATTTTGTTGGTTTTGCTTACTCCAATAGTATTTTATCTGCGGGTAAAAGTCAATATGATTTTCAACCTATCCCAGGCTCGACAGTCTCCCCGTTGAGTGTTGCTGACTTATTTTTAACCACAGAGAACACAGAGTTCGCAGAGATTTCTTAAATTTCTCAGTGCTCTCTGTAGTGGGAAAAAGCGTCAACTCCCCAGAGGGAGACTATCTGCCACATTGATCACCGGCGAAAGTTCGAGTTTTATCGGTGCGTTTTTGGGCGCGCTGGTCTCGAGCTTCATCGGCTGGGTCGCATGGTCTGCCGTCACCTATTTTGTGGGCACGACGCTCTTCCACGGGGAAGCCACCCTCGGTGAGATGTTGCGCGTCATCGGTTTTGCGCAGGCACCGCTCCTCCTGAACGTGCTCTCGTTTATTCCCTGCCTCGGCTCGATCATTTCTCTGGTAGCCTGGCTGTTGTCATTGTACACCGGTTACCTGGCGATCAAAGAGGGGCTGGACCTGGATACCGGCAAGACCATCGCCACGGTGGCCATCGGCTGGGTAGTGGCTTTCGTCATCAGCCTGGTCGTTGGGATGGTTTTCGGCGTGGGAATGGCCGGCATCGGCGCATTGGGCAGCGCGTTGGGCCGTTAGCCTGTACTTGAACATTTCCAGACGGCCGGCATCGTCAAGGTGCCGGCCGTTTTTTATAGGATGCCTTAATTTGTAAGAAAAAACCTTGACAAAATCCCCGTTTAGCCTATACTGTCAACGGATTTAACGGACTCAAACGGATTCCCTTCCGTTTTATCTGTTCAATCCGTTGAGATGATGGATGGAGGACTATGTTATGGAGCCTGTGACGCTGGAAATACGTGATTTGCACGTCAATGTAGAAGGCAAAGAGATTCTCAAAGGCGTGAACCTGGTGGTGAGGCAGGGTGAGACACACGCGCTGATGGGGCCGAACGGCTCCGGCAAAAGCACCCTGGCCTACACGTTGATGGGGCATCCCCATTACCAGGTCACGCAGGGAGACGTGCTCATCAATGGCGAGAGCCTGCTGGCGCTTTCTCCCGATGAGCGCGCCCGGCGGGGTCTCTTTTTGGCGATGCAATATCCTGTCTCCGTGCCCGGCGTGACGCTCCACTCATTTCTCCACGCGGCGACCAGCGCGATGCGCGGTTATGGCGATAAAACGCAGACCGGCGCGCGCGGACGGCTCAACGCGCACCTCATCCCCCTCCGCGAATTCCGCAAGGAGTTAAACGAGAACCTGGACCGGCTCAAGATGGAACCTGCGTTTTTGCAGCGGTATCTCAACGAAGGATTCTCCGGCGGCGAGAAAAAGCGCGCCGAAGTCCTGCAAATGGCATTGCTCAAGCCCAAATTCGCCATTCTCGACGAGACCGACTCCGGCCTGGATATTGACGCTATCCGTATCGTCTCGGAAAACATCAATCGCCTGCAACAAGACCTCAACATGGGTATACTTGTGATCACCCATTACCAGCGGTTGCTCAACTACATCTACCCACAGTTCGTCCACATTTTCTACGCCGGCCGCATCTTCCAATCGGGGGACGCGAGCCTGGTGGATGTGTTGGAAGAAAAAGGCTACGATTGGGTCAAAGATGGTCAACGGATTTAACGGATTCTAACGGATATTTTTCCGTTTAATCCGTTCGATCCATTGAGGTTAGAGAGGAATAAGGCTATGGTGACGCCGCACACTGAACTACGCGATCTCAAGGATCAACAGCAATACGATTTCACGACCGAGATTGATTACGCGCATCAATCGCGGCGTGGCCTTGGGGAAGATGTGGTGCGCAGCATCTCGGCCCTCAAAAACGAGCCGCAGTGGATGCTGGATTTCCGCCTCAAGGCGCTGGACATCTTCAACCGTATGCCCATGCCCACGTGGGGCGTGGACCTGGGGGCGCTGGATTTTGAGGAATTCTATTACTTCATGCGCGCCACGCCGCAAAAAGCGCGTACCTGGGACGATGTTCCCGATGCCATCAAAGACACCTTCGACAAATTGGGTATCCCCGAAGCCGAGCGCAAATTCCTTGCCGGCGTCGAAACGCAGATGGACTCGGAGGCGGTCTACAGCTCGCTCAAAGCGGAATGGGAACGTCACGGCATTATCTTTGTGGACATGGATACCGCCGTGCAAAAGTACCCCGATCTCGTGCGGAAGTACATCAGCACGGTTGTTCCCATCGCCGATAACAAATTCGCCGCGCTGAACAGTGCCTTTTGGTCGGGCGGCAGTTTCGTCTACGTCCCGCCGGGTGTGGATGTGGAAATCCCCTTGCAGGCGTACTTTCGTATCAACGCGCAAAGTCTGGGGCAGTTCGAGAGAACAATAATAATTGCGGAAGAGGGAAGTTCTGTACATTACATCGAAGGATGCACGGCACCTCAATACACCACCGCAGCCCTGCATACCGGCGTCATCGAAATTTTCGTCGGCAAGGGCGCGCGGGCACGTTACACGACCATCCAGAACTGGTCTACCAACGTCTACAACCTGGTCACGCAACGCGCGCTGGTGGAAGAAGACGGTTCGATGTCTTGGGTGGATGGAAACATGGGCTCGGGCATCACAATGAAATACCCTGCCGTCGTCCTGAAAGGCCCACGTGCTCACGGCGAGGTGCTTTCGATCGCCTTCGCAGGTGATAACCAGCATTACGACGCGGGGGCGAAGGCGATTCACCTGGCCCCGCATACGTCCTCGCTCATCACTTCAAAATCCATCAGTAAGGGCAATGGACGCGCTGACTATCGAGGGTTGGTGCGGATAGCCAAGGGCGCGGTGGGCGCACAGTCCAAAGTGACCTGCGACGCGCTGTTGCTCGATCCCCAATCGCGCACCGATACCTATCCCTATATGGATGTGAACGAGGACGACGCGCATATTGAGCATGAGGCCACCGTCAGCAAGATCAGCGAAGACCAGCTTTTCTACCTGATGAGCCGTGGGTTGCCGGAGAAGAAAGCGGCGGCGATGATCGTCAGCGGCTTCCTGGAGCCGTTTGTGAAGGAGCTACCGATGGAGTATGCCGTCGAGTTGAACCGCTTGATTGATCTGCAGATGGAAGGATCCGTCGGATGAGCGCCATAACTGTTTTCGCTGCCGACCCGCGCGCGGTAGACGCGCTTTCCGATTTCTACGCCGAACCTGAATGGATGCGCAAGGCGCGGCGCGACGCCTGGACGCTGGCACAGGAGATGCCCTTCCCTCACCAAAAGGAGGAAGCGTGGCGGCGCACGCCTTTGCACAGCTATCCCCTGGATGCGTTGCGGGTTGTCTTGACGCCGCAGGGGCCGATCGCATTGGATGATCTGCCGCCGTGCTGGCATCGGAATATGGCGCCGGAAGATTTGGTTTCCGGCACGCTGGTCCACTGCAATCCCGCGAATTCTTACCAGATGATGCGCCCGGAGGATGTGCGCAGTGGCGTGGTTTTTGCCAATTTACACCAGGCGCTGCACACGCACGGCGACCTGATCCGCCGTTATTGGATGCAGGGCCGCACCACCCGTCCTGACTTCAACAAGTTCACTGCCCTGCATGCAGCGATGTGGCACGGCGGCACATTCGTCTACGTCCCGGCGGGTGTGCAGGTTTCCCGTCCTCTGCAAACCCTGGTGGCCTACGACCCCGACGCGGGCAGTGGCCTGCACCACACGCTCATCATTGCCGAAAAGGGCAGCCGTGTCTCGGTGATTCAGGATCGCGTTTCCCAGGAGCGCCGCCCCGAACTTAACGTTGAAATGGTGGAAATCTACGCCGAGGAAGGCGCCCTGGTTCGCTATGCCAGCTTTCAGCATTGGGGGGAAAAGCGTTATACCGTGAGTGTGCAGGAGGCCAACCTGGCACGCGACACCAATTTCCTGTGGGTCAACGGTGTGTTTGGTGGGCAGATGAGCAAGGATTTCCTCACCACTTCGCTCAATGCTCCCGGCGCGCGGGCGCAGATGCACGGCTTTACGTTTGCCATGGGCGATCAGCGTGTAGATCAAAGCACCTATCAGCACCACCGTGCGCCGAACACGCATAGCAACTTGCTTTACCGCAATGTGTTGCGGGATCAGGCATATACCGTCTTTTATGGGATGATCCGCGCTGAGCCAGAAGCTGTCGGTATGGAAGGCTATCAGGCGAACAACAACCTGCTTCTGAGCGACGCCCATGCTCATTCCATCCCCGGCCTGGAAATCCGCTGCAACGACGTCCGGTGTAGCCACGGTTCTACGACCTCGCGGATTGATCCGCAGCAATTGTTTTACCTCCAGGCGCGCGGTTTGCCTGAACGTGACGCCGAAGGCTTGATTGTGCAAGGCTTTCTGCGTTCGGCGGTGGAGCGTGTCCCGCTCGCCTATATGCGCGACCGGCTGGATGAGGAGATCCTTCAGCGGTTCTGGGCATATTCAGAGGCTTCTGCCACTTAAAGTTATTATCTCTGTTAGCAGATTAAGCGGATGAAGCAGATTCCCTATCGTCCACAAAAAAATCTGCTCAATCTGCTCAATCTGCTGACGAAAAAAGGATAGCTATGTCTGGTTCTACGATTGCGGCAGTTATCTTAGCTGCCGGCGGCTCCACGCGCTTCGGCGTCCCCAAACAATTGCTACGTTGGCAGGGACGTCCGCTCATCGCCCACGTCGCGGATATGGCGTGGATGGCCGGTCTCAACCCCATTATCGTCGTAGTGGGGGCGGAGGCCGAGCAGGTGACGCCCGCGCTCGCCGGGCGCGAAGTACAGGTGCTGCGGAACTATCGCTGGCAGCAGGGGCTGAGCACGAGCCTGAGTCTCGGCGTGGCGGCGTTGACGCCCGAGGTGGATGCGGCGGTCTTTTTGCCGGTAGATCAACCTCTGGTGGATGCGCGCTTTTTGCGCGCGCTGGTGGCGTATTGGGAACAACACCGGGCCGGGATCGTGGTGCCTGTGAGAGATGCCGGGCAACGGGGGATGCCGGTGCTTTTCACGCGGCGCTTTTTCGCCGAACTGGCGAACCTTTCCGGCGACATCGGAGGGCGCGCGCTGTTTGCCTCCTATCCCGACGCTCTCATGACCATGCCTGTCGCCGATCCCGATGTGCTGACCGACGTGGATACGCCTGCCGCCTATGAAGCCTTGTTGGCCCGTCAGACGCCATCGCTGGATTGGGGCGCCGTCAAGGGCGTGATCTGTGATATGGATGGCGTCCTCTGGCGTGGAGAAACACCCCTCCCCGGCCTGCATGAGTTCTTCGCCCTGCTTGAATCACGGCATATCGGTTATGTCCTGGCGACCAACAATGCCAGCAAGACGCCGGAGCAGTATGTGGAGAAACTGAGCCGCATGGGCGTGCCTATCACAACCGGGCACGTGCTCAACTCGGCGACGGCCGCCGCCGACTACCTGGCGACACAGGCTGCGCCGGGCACGCCGGTCTATGCCATCGGTGGGCCGGGCGTGCGTGAAGCTCTCCTGCTGCACGGCTTCACCTTGACCGACGGCGCGCCTGCCGATTATGTCGTTGTCGGCTGGGACCGCGACCTCACCTGGCGCAAGTTGGCGACGGCAACCTTGCTCATCCGGGGCGGCGCAGGGTTCATCGCCACCAACCCCGATCGCACCTTCCCAATGGAAGATGGTCTGGTGCCCGGCAACGGTGCGCAAGTCGCGGCGTTGGTCACGGCGACCGATGTGACGCCGGTGATGGTCGGCAAGCCGTCCCCACTGCTGTATGAGCGGGCGCTCGCGCGGATGGGCACTACGCCGGAGGAAACGCTTGTCATCGGGGACCGGCTCGACACGGACATCCTGGGAGGGCTGCGTCTGGGCATGCCCACGGCGTTGGTGCTCTCCGGCATCACCCGCCCTGAGGAATTACCCACCTCGCCGATCCACCCGGATGTGGTCTTCGACAACCTGGCGGCGTTGGTGGAGACCTGGACTATGGCAGGTTAATTTTCTATCAGTAGATTAAACGGATTGAGTAGATTTTGTGTTTGTAGCAGAAAAAATCTGCTTCATCTGCCCAATCTGCTGACAAGAGAGGGAATGATGGCAAGACCCAACTTATACGATTTGGATTTACCCGCGCTGGAAGCGTTGTTGGGGACGTGGGGCGAACCGCGTTACCGCGCCAAACAGATATGGGAATGGCTTTACCGCCACCTGGTCACGGATGTGGCGCAGATGACGACATTGCCCAAATCGCTGCGCGAGCGGCTGGCCGGGGAGACCACCTTGTATGTTCCGCGTGTTCTGGCGCGTCAGGAATCCCTCGACGGCGAGACGCGCAAGGATTTGCTGGAGCTGCAAGATGGACAATCCATCGAAGTCGTGCTGATGCGTTACATCGAACGGCGCAGCGCGTGTATTTCGACGCAGGTAGGCTGCGCCGTCGGGTGCAAATTCTGCGCCACCGGCCAGATGGGGATACGCCGCAACCTCACCGCTGGTGAAATCGTGACGCAGGTGTTGCATCTGGCCCGCGAACTCAACGCGCAGGGGCAAAAGCTGACCAACGTGGTGCTGATGGGGATGGGGGAACCGTTCTTGAACTATCATCACACCCTGGCCGCCATTCGCACACTGATTCACCCGGATGGCTTCCAGATGGGGCAGCGGCGGATCACGCTCAGCACGGCCGGAATTGCGCCGGCGATCCGTCGTTTTGCCGATGAGGGATTGCAAGTGAACCTGGCGGTCTCGTTGCATGCGGCCACCGACGCGCTGCGCAACGAACTGATGCCCATCAACCGCACTCACGGGCTGAATGAACTCTTTGCGGCCATCGGCGAGTATCTGACGAAAACCAACCGTCGCGTCACCTTCGAGTGGGTGTTGATTGACGGCGTCAACGATACGCCGGAGCAGGCTGAAGCTCTGGCGGCACGGCTGGCCGGCATGCTGGCTCACGTGAATCTTATCCCGCTCAATCCCACGGCCGGTTATGCCGGACAGCCATCTTCAGCAGAGCGGATCGAGGCGTTTACCGAAATTTTGGAGCGTCGGCACGTCCCCTTTACCCTGCGGTTGCGTCGCGGAATTGACATCCAGGCCGGTTGCGGTCAATTGCGCGCCCGCACCATGCAAGCCTGATCGTTTCAGAAACTGATAAATCGTTAGGAAAGCGTCAGGTTTGCGTCAAGCAAAAAGGTATAAATCGGTTATAGTGTAATTAAATGTGGTAGTCGGGGACCGCAGACGAAAAAGATTCTCCTCCTTCTGATGCAACCGGGGGCTTTGGGACCGCCCCCGGTTTTGCATGCTCCAAAGTGATTGCAAAACTGACAGGTCTTCTGTGACCTGTCAGTTTTTTTTCGCTTGCCTCATTGGCTATCCGTGATAGACTGTTTGCCAGTTGGGAGGCATTTATGGCACAAGCTCTATATCGAAAATGGCGTCCCCAAACCTTTGACGATGTCGTCGGGCAGGAACCTATCGTGCGCACACTGCGCCACGCTTTGCAGACCGGGCATCTCCATCACGCCTACCTGCTTGCCGGACCGCGTGGCACGGGCAAGACGACGACTGCTCGCCTGATCGCCAAAGCGGTCAACTGTCTCGCTCCGCAGGCCGAACGTCCATGCGACCGCTGCGAAATTTGCCGGGCCATCACCGAGGGACGCTTGATGGACCTGATCGAGATTGACGCAGCCTCCAATACCGGGGTGGACAACATCCGCGAACTGCTGGAAAAAGTGGGATTCCGTCCCACACAGGCACGCTACAAAGTCTATGTGGTGGATGAAGTGCACATGCTCTCCACGGCGGCGTTCAATGCCCTGCTGAAGACGTTGGAGGAGCCGCCGGAGCATGTGATTTTTGTGTTGGCAACCACCGAAGTCCACAAAATCCCGGAGACGATTCTTTCACGCTGCCAGCGGTTTGAATTCCGCCGTATCCCTTTGACGGCCCTGGTGGGACAATTGCAAAAAATCGCCGACGCCGAGGGGATTACCGTCGAGCCGGAGGCCCTCGATTTGATCGCGCGCGCCGCCACAGGCAGCATGCGCGACGCCATCAGCCTGTTCGATCAAATGGCGGCGGGCGGGGCGGTGACGGCGGACTACGTGCGTTTGATGCTCGGCGCGGAGCGGCGCGAGGTGGTGCAGGCCCTTCTCCAGGCGTGGCTCGATGGTGATCTGCACCGTGGCTTGCACGTCATCAACGAAGCCGTAGATAGCGGCGCCGACCCACGTCAGTTAGCGCGTCAGACCGCCGATTTCTTCCGTGGCCTGTTGTTGATGCGTGTGGGCGCCGGCGATACCTGGAGTGATCCCACCACCGAAGAGCGTCCACGTTTACAGGATATGGCCCGGCAGGCGCAACCGGAGCGGTTGGTGCGGGCCGTGCAATTGTTCAGCGAAGTGGCGTCAGAACGGCGTTCCGGGTGGCAGCCGCAACTCCCGTTGGAACTGGCTTTCGTTGAGGCCGCGTTGGGGCCGGAGACGACGCCGATAGCCTCCGCACCGCCGCTCAACCCCGCTGCACCACGCCCGATTTCGGAATCACAACCGGCACCCCAATCGTCGGCGACACCGCCGGCGCGTCAGATCCCGGAGCCACAACCGGCACCCCAGTCGCCGACGACACCGCCGGCGCGTCAGATCCCGGAGCCACAACCGGCACCCCAGTCGCCGAC
>DAOSNS010000002.1:29374-36476 GCA_035373625.1 Anaerolineae bacterium
GACACCGCCGGCGCGTCAGGCTTCGGAGTCACAACCGGTGATCCCGCGTCCGGTGCGCAGCACGCCGCCGCGCCCGGTTGTTCCGCCTGCCGGTTCGTCGCAACCGGCGAAGACGTCATCATCTGCGGCGGGTGCCGCTTCGACAGGCGCCACAGCAGCGATCGTCAAAACTGCCAGGGAACGCTGGCGAGAGGTGTTAACCCAGATACGGCCCGTCAACTTGGGCGCGTTTTTGCGGGATGCGCAGCCGATGGATGTGGATGGGGAAGGATTTCTCGTGCTCGGCTTTCAACACACATTGCACCGCAGCAATGTGGACAAAGAGGCAAATCGTCAGATCGTGGAAACGTTCCTTTCGCAGATGCTCGGTCAGCGGATTTTGGTGCGCTGTGTGATGGAAAAGGAGTGGCAGCCCGGCGCTGCGGCTGCACCGGTGACGGCGACGCGCGCGGCGGTTGCTGAACCGATGCCGGTTCCGCCTCCGCCAGAGGAGCCGCCGGATGCATTTGTGAATGACGAGCTGCTCCGCCGCGCCAGGGAAGAGCTGGGCGCTGAGGTCAAAATCGGTTAGAGCCAGTAGTATCCTGATCCCCAATCCCTAATTACATTTTCATGGAGGAAAAGAAATGAAAGGTGGCAAAGGTGGAAGTCGTATGGTGCCGCGTGGGGGGATGAACCCCAACGATTTGATGCGGCAAGTGCAGAAGATGCAGCAAGAGATGGAACGCATTCAGGCCGAGACGGAGCAGGAAGTCGTCACCGTCACCGCCGGCGGTGGCATGATCGAGCTGAAAATCACCGGTGGTTTGGAAGTACAGAGTATCAAGATCGCGCCGGAGGTTGTTGATCCCGACGACGTGGAAATGTTGCAAGATTTGATCCTGGCAGCGGTGAACGACGGAATTCGGAAGGCGCAGGCGATGATGGCGGAGCGCATGTCGGCGTTCACCGGCGGTTTGGGGATTCCCGGCCTGTAAGTATGAGCACTGCGGCGATTCCCCCTTCGGTCGTTGCCTTGACCGAGACGTTATCCGAGTTGCCGGGCATCGGGCCGAAAACGGCTTCGCGCCTGGCTTTTTTCCTTTTGCGCGGGAAGTCAGACCTTTCTCTGCGTCTGGCCGAGGCCCTCAAAGGGCTGGTCGAGCGCACGCGCTTCTGTTCGATCTGCTTTAATGTGACCGAGGATGACCCTTGCCCGATCTGTACCAGTCCATTGCGCAACCAACGCCTGGTATGCGTCGTTGAGGAGCCGATGGATGTACTGGCGTTGGAACGCACGGATCAATATCGCGGCGTTTATCACGTGCTCCACGGGGCGCTTTCACCGATGGAAGGCATCTTCGCCGAGGATTTGCGCATTGCCGAACTGGAGGCGCGTATCCGCCGTGGGGATGTGGAGGAAATCATCCTGGCTACCAACCCCACCAGCGAAGGGGACTACACGGCGGCCTACCTGTTACAGCGTTTGAAGCCCCTGGGGGTGCGCGTCACACGGCTGGGACGGGGCTTGCCGATGGGCGGCGACCTTGAGTACGCCGACGCCGTGACGTTGACGCGCGCCCTGGAATCCCGGCAGGAGTTGTAGGATGCGCCGAATCTGGAACCCTGAAGTGCGCTGGGGCTGGATTGTCGGACTCGCCATTGTCGCCGTGCTTATTGCGGTTACGGTGTCGCTGGTGGTGCTCACTCTGATCCGTCCCATCTCGGTCTGGACGTTCTTGAGGAGTGTTGGCGCAGTTGGGCTTTTAGTGGTGATTATCCGCGTCCTGTATCAGTTGTGGGGCCTGATCAACGCTTCCTACGAAATGGATCGCAACGCCTTGATCATCCACTGGGGCGGTACTCACTATACCATCCCCATGGCTGCCGTGGGGGCGGTGCTCAGTGGTGCGGAACTTAAGGGATTGCGACTCCATCCGGGGCTACGCTGGCCGGGTTACTTTGTGGGCCTGGGAGAAGCTCCCGACATCGGCCCGATCCTGTTCTTTGCGACCCAGCCCTTGCACGCACAAGTCATCGTGCGCACCCCCGGCATGGCCTATGCCATTTCACCCAAAGACCTGGAAGAATTCCTGCTGCTGTTCCGTGAGCGGTTGGATATGGGGCCGACTCAGGAAGTGGAGGAATCCTCGACCCATCCGGCATTTTTGGATTGGGCAATCTGGAAAGATCGCTTTGGATTGACCGTCTTGCTCGGCAGCCTGACGCTGTTGGTTTTGCTGGTGGGCTTGCTTTGCTGGCGCTATCCCTACCTGCCTGCGCAGATTACTATGCGCTTTGCTCCTTCCGGCGAGGCATTGCTCGTGGTGGAGTCTTCTCGCATTTTCTACCTCACCCTTTTGGGGATCATCTTTCTGGTGGTCAACGGCGGACTGGGACTGCTGCTATATCACCGTGAGCGTATTGCCACATATTTCCT
Source organism: Anaerolineae bacterium (assembly GCA_035373625.1). Lineage (GTDB taxonomy): Bacteria > Chloroflexota > Anaerolineae > B4-G1 > SLSP01 > DSWT01. The sequence goes on from DAOSNS010000002.1 coordinate 31,794, forward strand.
GTGGAGCGGTTTGCTGGTCGTTCTGGGCAGTTTGTGGGCTGCGGCGATCTTCATCCTGCTACGTCAATAACAACTCCTATGATTCGTTTAGCCGCATTCGATTTGGATGGGACGTTGATGGGGGCGGATCAGGTGATCCGTCCGCGGGTACGACAAGCTGTGGCGCAGGCGCAGGCCGAAGGCGTCATTATAACGCTGGCGACCGGGCGGATGTTTTCCGCGACGGTGCGCTTCGCTCGTGAGTTGGGTGTGACCGCGCCCTTGTTGTGCTATCAAGGCGGCTGGATTCAGGCCCTGGATGGCCCGGTGTTGCGACGTATCGCGTTGCCGACGACGGTGGCACGGGACGCCGTCGCACTGGGCGAGGCAGAGGGATGGCATGTCGTCCTCTACGCCGGAGAGCAGCTTTTCATCCACAAACTTCTGCACCCGCTGGCTTTTTACCACGGACTTTTAGGCTCCGAGATTGTCGTAGGTCAGGCGTGGGAGACTGTTTTCGCGGCGCATACCGTAGACAAAGTGTTGTATGTTGCCGAACCGGAGCACATTCCGGCGATGGCGACGCTCTTGCAGTCCCGTTTTGCCGGCGTGGCCGAGATCGTGCGTTCGCATGCGCAGTTCATCGAGGTCGTACCGCTGGGGGTAGACAAAGGTTCCGCGTTGGCGTGGCTGGCGCAGCACTACGGCATCCCGCGCGAAGCTGTATTGGCGGCCGGCGATCAGGAGAATGACATCTCAATGATTCGGTGGGCCGGCGTTGGCGTGGCGATGGGCAATGCCACCCCGCCGGTGAAACAAGTGGCCGACTGGATCGCACCGTCGGTCACGGAAGATGGCGCGGTGGCGATCCTGGAACGGTTTGTCCTGCACGAGCGTCTTGATGAATCGGCGGAGCCGCTTTGATGATGGAATTTCGTCAACGGATTAGACGGATTGGATGGATTCGGCGGATGGCCGGGATTTGCACCCTTCCCCATCCGCTCTTTCCCCTTCCCCATTTTAAGGGGGACCTTCCGTGAGTGCGCCCATTCTCTCTATACGCAGACCTCAAGCCATTGCGCGGGCCGTGGACTTGCTCAAAGAAGGACAACTTATCATCATTCCCACCGATACCATCTACGGTATTGCTGTGCTTCCCGATAACCCCGAAGCCATCGTGCACCTCTACGAAGTGCGCGAGCGCGTCTCTGAACCGGCGTCCCCATTCTTACTGGCCGATATCCCCTATATGGAAATTGTGGCCCGTGCGAATCGCACCGCCTGGCGTCTGGCGCGCCGTTTCTGGCCTGGCCCGTTGACGCTCATTTTGCCGCCGCGTCCCGACTACCTGCCTGCTGTGCGGCGTGCCATGCCTGTGGCGTTGCGTGTGCCGAATTTTCCGGCTTTGTTACCCCTTCTCGAAGGGATTGGGGGAATCCTCTTCGTGAGCGGCGCGATTTGTTGTGGCGATCCCCCCGCCGTGACGGCACAGGAAGCCGCGGCCCTCTTTGCGGAACAGGTGGCGTTGATTCTGGACGGGGGAGACGCGCCCTTTGGCGTCCCTTCGACCATCCTCGATTGCACGCTGGACCCTCCCAAGATTCAACGTCATGGCGCCGTCCCTGAAGATAAGATTTGGGAATTCCTGGCCCTACACCCCGAGTCAAAACGGTGAAACTCAGATACCTTGCTGCATTGCTTCTGATTTTGTTCCTTGCCGCCGGGCTGCGCTTTTATCGCCTGGGTGTGCAATCCTTTTGGAACGACGAAGGTAACACCGCGCGGCTGGTTGAACGCCCCGTATCGTTGATCATCGAAGGTGCGGCCGGCGACATTCATCCCCCCGGTTATTACTTGCTGTTGCACGTGTGGCGGGCCTGGGTGGGGGAATCGGAGTTCGCGCTGCGCGGCTTCTCGGCGTTGTGTGGCGTGCTTATGGTCGCCGTGGCCGCGGCGATCGGTCGTTATGCCGGCGGACGGCGCACGTCGCTCGGCGCAGCCTTGCTGGTGGCCGTGCATCCTCTCGCCATCTACTACAGCCAGGAAGCCCGGATGTATGCTATGCTCGGCCTGGCCTCGGCGTTAACATTGTGGGCGGGGATACGAATTACGAAGTGCGAAGTGCGAAGTGCGAATGGCCAATGGCCAATGGCCAATAGCAAATCGCCCATCACGCATCACGTATCACGTTTTATGTTTTACGTCTTTAGCGTCGCCCTGGGCCTCTACACCCAGTACACTTACATTTTCGTCCTGCTGGGGCTGAATCTGGCCTTTGGCCTCGACTGGCTCTTGCGGCGTCCCCGGAACTGGAAACTCTTATGGCAGTGGAGCATAGCGCATCTGCTAGGCGGATTGGCCTTTCTGCCGTGGGCGCCGATTGCGTTGGGCGCGCGGGGCTGGCGTCCGCCGGATTTGAACTCGGCGCGGGCCGCCCAGGAGATCGCGCGGGCGCTGCTTGTGGGAATTACCCTGCCGGCTGGCGGGAGGACAACTTATCTGTTTGTCGGCGCCGTGCTCTTGCTGTCGCTGACGGTACGCGCGCGTTCACGTTTTGCCGTGTGGGCCGCGTTGAGCATGACGCTCGTTCCGCCGACGCTGTTTATCGGCCTGGGCCTTTATCGGCCGGCATACCTCAAGTTTATGATGATTTCGGTGGTCCCGCTGGCCGTTGTGTTGGCCTTACCGCTGGCGCGTGCCCGCTCACGGGTGGGGAAAATACGCAATTGCCTTGCCGCTCTGCTCCTCTTGCCGTTGCTGAAGGGGCAGATAGACTCCCTGCAGCATCTCTACACCGATCCCGCCTATGTCCGCGATGACTACCGTGGACTGGCGGCGCGCATTGCTGCCGTAGCCCGCCCCGGCGACGCCATCCTGCTCAGCGCGCCGAATCAATGGGAAGTGTTCACCTACTATTACCGGGGGCCTTTGCCGGTATATCCTGCCCCCTACCGGCCCGATCCGGCGGAGGCATCTGCCTGGGTAGATGGGATTGTAACCCACCACACGCGCCTGTTTGTCCTCTTTTGGGGGGATGTGGAATCCGATCCCCAACGCCTGATCGAACCATACCTGGCGCAGCGTGCCTACAAGGCCGGGGATATGTGGATCAGCACGGTGCGCCTGGCGCTCTACGGGACGGCGCCTTTGCCCACCGCACCAACAACGACACTGGATGTCCGTTTGGGCGATACGATCATCCTTGAAGGCTATGCTTTGCCGGAGACCTCTTTTGCGCCCGGTGACATTGTCCCGTTGACACTGTTCTGGCGGGCAACAGCCACGCCGGCAGAACGGTACAAAGTCTTCGTCCACCTGGTCAACGCAGAGGAAACATTGGTTGCCCAGACCGACGCTGAACCGGTGGGTGGTTTCGGCCTCACGACATTGTGGCAACCCCAGGAATCCATTCTCGATCGGTACGGCGTGCTTCTTCCGGCCGATCTCTCTGCAGGGTCATACCGGCTTCTTGTGGGCATGTACGCTTTTTCCGGGGAACGTTTGCCGATCACGCGAAGCGGGCAGGCGTTGGGGGATGTTCTCCCACTGACAACGCTCACCGTGGCAGCACCACGATGACCGCCGGCACCGTTGTCAGCGAATCAATCATCGCCACGTGAGGAATCCACAACCCGGAAGACGTCCCCCCGTCCAGGTTAAGCGCGACATCCACATCCAGGTCTGCCTCCGTGAGCCAGGTCGCCAGGTCGTGCAGGCCGAAGAAGCCGCGCGGCGCGATCAACATCAGAATACGCCCGCCGCGGTCCTGCGCCACGACCGTGCGCCGTGCCGGACGGCCATCATCGGCGTCGGCGGGGAACCCCATCACCCCGCCGGGTTTGACGAGCACCGGGAAACACTGCACCGCTTCGCGCAGCGGCTCGGTCGGATCATAAGGCCAGGTGCGCAGCCACCGCACACTGACTGCGCCGTCATCCGTCACCGCGAACATACCGGCGAAATCGCCGTAAGAGGTCCCGAAGACCTCGTGGTTGCTGATCGTCAGCCCGGTGACATGGTAGGCTTCGGTGAAGTACCCCGCGTTCACCACCAGCGCTGCGCCCGTTTGTTGCGCCCACGCGCTCACCGTTGCCGGCGTGCCCGGCGCGTACAACACGCGGAATGTCACGGCGGCCGGTTCCAGGCGGGCGATGGTCACACGCTCTACGTTGGTTCCAACGGCGACATTGAGGCTGCGCACCTCGATCCCCGATCGCAGATTTTGCCATCCCGTATCTTCTGGCAATGGCGTCGCTGTAGGGGGACTGATCGGCGGGGCGGTAGCCGTGGGCGACGGCGTTGCTGTTGGCGTGGGGGCAGGGGACGGTGTGAAAGTCGGCGCGTTGCATGCCAGCATCAACAACATGCCGACGCACAGTACAATTGCGGGCCATCTGTTCGTCATAACCGCAATCATACCGCAGATTTGTGATTTGTGGATTGATCGGCTTGACAACTCCCCTGCTTATGGCATAATTCTTTTTGTAATGGCGTTGATGGAGACGAGTACGCGCAAGAAGCCGCTTCAGCGAATTCGGGGGAGTGTGAGCCGGGTGCAAGAGCTTGCGCGGAAAATCCCTCCGGAGCTGCTCACCGAACAGTCTGGGTAGTCAAGTAGTCATTAGTCAAGTAGGCATTAGTCAAGTAGTCATTAGTCAAGTAGTCATTAGTCAAGTAGTCATTAGTCAAGTAGTCATTAGTCAA
>DAOSNS010000002.1:36576-79326 GCA_035373625.1 Anaerolineae bacterium
GTAGGCATTAGTCAGGTAGTCATTCGACCTCATGACTAAGGACTATCCGACTAACGACTACCTTGACTAACGACTATCCGACTAACGACTATCTGACTAACGACTATCCGACTAACGACTACCTGACTAACGACTACAAGACTAAGTAAGTAGAGCCGGGGTTGCCGCCCGTTATCCATGGCCCGGCGGTGATGGCCGTCGAACGAGGGGGTTCCCATTGGGAACAACCAGGGTGGTACCGCGAGAGCTTGAGATACGCTCCCGTCCCTGTGGGGATGGGAGCGTATTTGTTACTTTAGGGGGTTGATCCGGCGTGGGAAGCATCGTTGCACAATGTCATCGCCGCCAAAGTGACTGCATTGCGGGCAATGGTCCATGCAGTGGGCGGCATCGAAGATCACGTGCATGTGGTCGCTTCTGTGCCGCTGAGCATTGCGCTATCGGAGTTTATTGGCCGGTTGAAGGGGAACAGTTCGCATTTCGTCAATCACGAGATCAAGCCGGATTATCACTTTTCTTGGCAAGGCGAATACGGTGTGGTATCATTTGGTGGCAAGCAATTGGATATGGTAGTGAAATACGTCAAGAATCAGCGTCAACATTACGAAGGGCGAACAACTATTCCATTTTTGGAAACGGATATAGATTCAACCAGTCCAGAGCCGAAGCCGCAGAGCTAATTTTAAGAAAGGGCCTGCTCAGCCCCGAAGGGCTTGGCTCTTTTAGCTCGATTTTAGCTCGATGCTTTAGCTTCGAGAGAGAAAGATGAGGAGGAGAAAAAATCATGTTCAAACCAGTACCAACGCAGGTTGATTTTATCGCACAGGAACACGATGTCTTGAAGTTCTGGGACGAAATTCGGGCATTTCAAAAACTCAATGCTTTGCGCCAGGGCGGCCCGCGTTGGTCGTTCATTGACGGCCCGATCACGGCCAACAACCCTATGGGCGTCCATCACGGCTGGGGGCGCGCCTACAAGGATCTCTGGCAGCGCTACTGGGCCATGCATGGGTACCAGGAGCGTTACCAAAACGGTTTCGACTGCCAGGGCCTCTGGGTAGAAGTCGAGGTGGAAAAAGAGAAGGGGTTCAAAACCAAGCGCGATATCGAAACCTACGGTCTCGCGCCCTTTGTGTTGGAATGTAAGGCGCGCGTGCTGCGGCAGGCTGCCAGACAAACCGAACAGTCCATCCGCCTGGGCTATTGGATGGATTGGAACGATCCGAACACACTGCGCTGGCTGGCGGATAAGCTGCTCGAAAATCCGGCGCAAGAAGTGACGCTAAACGGTCCCCAGGGTCCCGTCACCGATACCGTCGAGCAATTGGTGGGGCGTCTGGGCATGCCGGAAATCGGCGGTTCCTACTTCACCTTTGCCACCGAGAACAACTACACGATCTGGACTTTCCTTAAGGAGGTTTGGAAGCGTGGATGGCTCTATAAAGGCCACGATGTCATGCCCTGGTGCCCGCGCTGCGAAACCGGCATCAGCCAGCACGAAATCGTCACCGATGGCTACGCCGAATTGACGCATGACGCTCCCGTCATTCGCTTCCCCTTGCGTCCGTCCTCGCTCTCTGGGAAGGGCGCCGGGGGTGAGCGAGAGGCGTTGCTCGTCTGGACGACGACGCCGTGGACGCTCACCAGCAACGTCGCTGCTGCCGTGGGGCCTGAACTCACCTACGTGAAGGTGCGGGCGCAGGATGGCTGGACATATTATCTGGCCGAAGGCACACTTTCCACCATCGTCAAAGGAAAGTATGAGGTGCTGGGCCGTCTCAAGGGCGCCGAGATGGTCGGTTGGGAATACGACGGTCCCTTTGATGAACTGCCCGCCGTGCAGGCTATGAATGTCCCCGCGTTCCATCGGGTCATCCCCTGGGACGCCGTCGGTGAGGTTGAAGGTACGGGCATCGTTCACATCGCGCCGGGCTGTGGTGCGGAGGACTTCGCGTTGGGCAAGGAATTCGAGTTGCCGGCGCTGGCGCCTTTGACCGAGGATGGCGTTTTCCTTGAAGGGTTTGATTGGCTGACCGGACGCCATGTCCACGAAGTGGCCCACGAAATTTTCCACGACCTGGAGGATAAAGGGCTTCTTTACCGGGTGGACGCTTATACGCACCGCTATCCGGTCTGCTGGCGGTGCGCCACCCCGCTGGTGTTCCGATTGGTGGACGAGTGGTTTATCAACATGGGCGAACTGTACGATAAGCCACGCGAGGAAGTTACGGCGGAAGAGAAAGCCCGCAGCCTACGCTATCAGATTATGGATGTCGTGGATCAGATTCAGTGGATCCCCGAATTCGGCTACGCCCGCGAGATGGATTGGTTGCACAACATGCGCGACTGGATGATCTCCAAGAAACGCTACTGGGGCCTGGCGCTGCCGATTTGGGTGTGCGATGACCCGGCCTGTGCGCATTTTGAGGTCATCGGCGATGAGGCCGAATTGCGCGCGCGTGCCATTGCCGGATGGGACGTCTTTGAGGGTCACACGCCGCATCGCCCCTACATTGACGCCATCAAGATCGCCTGTCCCAAGTGCGGCAGTCCAATGACGCGCATTGCCGATGTGGGCAATCCGTGGCTCGATGCGGGTAGTGTAGCCTATTCCACCACGCAGTACCGCACCAATCGTGAGTACTGGAAACAATGGGTGCCGGCTAACTGGATCAGCGAATCATTCCCCGGCCAGTTCCGCAACTGGTTCTACAGCCTGATCACAATGAGCACTGTGTTTGAGCAGATCCCGCCGACGAAAATCGTCCACGGCTACTCGACGCTATTTGCGGAGGACGGCCGCCCGATGCACAAATCTTTGGGGAACGCCATCTGGTTCGATGAAGCCGCCGAAAATATGGGCGTGGACACGATGCGTTGGCTCTTCATGAACCAGCCGCTTGACCAAAACCTGCTGTTCGGCTATCACCGCGCTGACGAAACGCGCCGTCGCTTCATCATCCCGCTGTGGAACACCTACGCCTTCTTCGTCACCTACGCACGCATTGACGAGTGGACACCGTCCGCCGAATTGCTGGAAAACCCCTGCCGTTATGAGGAAGGCCAGCCCAATCTTTGGTCCCCCTGGACGGAAACGGCGGCACCTACCGTGCTGGATAAATGGATCATCGCTCGCTTGCGCGAAACGGTCGCCGCGATGACGGAGGGCTACGAGACCTACATCCCGCTCAAAGTCGCCCAGCCCGCCGAGGCTTTCCTGGATGACTTGAGCAACTGGTACGTTCGCCGCAGTCGCCGCCGCTTCTGGGCAGCGCGCGGCGCGAGTGTCTCTTCCGACGCCGACAAAGAGGCCGCCTACCAGACGCTTTACACCGTGCTGGTGACGTTTGCCAAGCTGCTTGCCCCGGTGCTGCCGTTTATGACGGAGGTGATGTACCAGAACCTGGTGCGCGCCGTGGACCCTGCCGCGCCGGAGAGCATCCATCATTGTCTGATGCCCACCGCCGAGCCGCTGGACGCGACAGAACGGGTTTTGACAGAGGCGATGGCCGCCGTGCGTCAGGCAGCGACGCTGGGACACTCGGTGCGCGCGGGCAACAACCTCAAAGTGCGCCAGCCGCTGCGGCAGGCGCTCATCGCTGCCGATCCGCGCCGACGCAATGCGCTGGGGCAGTTGCTCGATCTGCTGGCCGACGAACTGAACGTGAAAAACATCGCCTTTGTTGCCGAAGAGGGCGAGCTGGTCGAATACAAGCTGCTTCCCTTGAACCGGGTGCTTGGCCCGAAGTTTGGGCAGCGCTTCCCCTTGATCCGCAAGGCATTGGAGAAAGTGGAAGCGGCGCGCGCCGTTGCGCACCTGCATGCCGGTCAGCCGTTGACGTTGAAACTGGACGATGGCAGTGAAGCGGCGTTGTTACCCGAGGAGGTGTTAATCCAGAGCCACGCGCGCGCGGGTTACGGCGTCGCCGGTGAAGGCGGCCTGGTTGTGGCGCTGGATACCGTCGTGACGCCGGAACTGGAGCAAGAAGGGCTGGCCCGCGAGGTGGTGCGCCGTATCCAGGATTTGCGCAAGCAGGCGGATTATCAGCTTACCGACCGGATCGTCGTCCAGTACAAGGCGGAGGGCAAACTGGCGGAGGCCATCGCCGCGCAGCGCGAGATGATTGCCGGTGAAGTGCTCGCGGAGGCACTGGAGGCCGTTGCTTCGCCTGCGGGTGACAAGATGCTCGAAGATACGGTGGATGACGAATCGCTTGTGTTGGCGGTGAAGCGAATCGCCTAGCGTTTGCGGAACAAGGGATTCAGGATATAAAACAGCTATGCGTGAACTGCGGATATTACGCGAAGGCTGGGATACGTTCGAAGAAGACGAAACACGTTTGTTGCGCCAAATGAGCGTTCACGAGAGCATTCGGCAATGGCTCGCCTTGCAGCGCGCGTTTGAGCATCAATTGCAGGAAACCGAGGCGCTGTTTGGCCCAGAGCGGAGAGAAGCTCTCGCCCAGTTGCAGTCACGATTGCGTCGCCTGGCGGAATGGCAGAAAGAGCATGGAGAATCTATTACGATCCCTGCAAGCGCTTCAGCAGCGTCTGAATGATGCCGACATTCCCTCTATCGTCATCGGAGGCGTTGCCGTCGCCGTGTGGGGCGAACCACGCCTTACACGGGATGTGGATGTGAAAGTGTTGTTGGAACGCGATGACGCCGACCGCTTGCTGTCTGTGCTCGCGTCTGACTATACATCGCTGCTCGCTGATCCACGCCAGGCATTGCGACAACAGGCTATGGTGTTTGTGCAAGATACCTTGGGGACGCGGTTGGATGTTTTGTTGGCCGATACGCCTTATGACGTGCTTGCCATTCAGCGAGGGCGTGATCTCGAAGTGCAGCCGGGTGTGACAATTCGGGTGTGTAGCCCGGAGGACCTGGTAATTTACAAGCTTATTTCAACGCGCTTGCGCGATCACGAGGATGCTCAAGGCGTTGTTCGTCGGCAAGGCTCGAATTTGGACGATAAATATGTGCTTTATTGGCTGCGACAGTTTGAGCAATCGTTTGATGATTCTACGCTCGTTGCCGAATATAAGCGCTTTCGTAGAATTTGATCGTTTCATTACCACAAATCCTCCCAGAGACGAACCGTGTTCCCTTTGGGAGGATTTTCTCATTAACATAGGGATATTAGCACTTGCCCCATTCCACGAAATCCCGTACACTGTACCGTAATCCGTTAAGGAATTTTGTTCCTCGTCAACGGATTGAACGGATGAAACGGATTATAGGAGAAGAATTATGGACACCTTAACGTCAGCCGCCGGACTTCACGAGCAACTCGTTGCCTGGCGGCGCGATTTTCACATGCACCCTGAGTTGGGCCTGGAAGAACGCCGCTCGGCGGGAATCATCGCCGACATTTTGCGCGGCCTGGGCTACCGCGTGCAAGAAGGCGTAGCGAAGACCGGTGTGGTGGGCCTGCTGGAAAACGGCCCCGGCCCGGTCGTGATGAACCGCGTGGACATGGACGCACTGCCGATCCAGGAGGCGAACGACGTTCCCTACGTCTCACAGCATCCGGGCCGTATGCACGCCTGCGGACACGACGCGCACATGGCGATTGGCCTCGGCGTCGCCACATTGATGGCGCAGCACCGCAACACCTGGCGCGGGACGCTCAAATTGATCTTCCAGCCCGGCGAGGAAGGGATGAACGGTGCTGAGCTGATGATCAAAGAAGGCGTGCTGGAGAATCCCCGCCCGGACGTGGCGCTCGCCGTCCACGTGTGGAACAGGAAACCGATCGGCACTTTTGGCGCGATCGCCGGCCCGGTGATGGCCGGGGCCGAATCATGGAACGCGCGCATTACCGGCAAGGGCGGCCATGGCGCGATGCCTGAGCAGACTGTAGATCCGATTGTGACGGCCGCGCTTGCCATTACCGCGTTGCAAACCATTGTCAGCCGCAACGTGAGCGCGTTGGACACTGCCGTCGTGACCGTGGGGGCGCTGCTGAGCGGTGACGCCTTCAACGTGATCCCCGATTTTGCCGAACTGCGTGGCACGATCCGTACCTACAACCCGGAGACGCGCGAAATCGTGCTCCGGCGTGTGCGGGAGATCATCGAGGGGACGGCGCGGATGATGGGCGCCGAAGCGACGCTCGGCCTGTACCCCCTCACACCGGCGCTGATCAACGATGCAGGAGTGACGTCGTTGGTGCGGGGTGTCGTCACCGATTTGTTCGGTGCGAACGCACTCGAGGACGACGTCCGCACGATGGGCAGCGAGGACGCCGCCTTTTTCTTGCAGCAGATCCCCGGCTGCTTTATTTTCGTCGGCTCAGGCTTTACCGATCGCGAGTCACCTCCGCACCACAACGCTCACTTTGACATTGACGAGCGCGCGCTGGTCAATGGTGTGGCGGTGGTGGTGGAGTCGCTGCACCGGTTGATGCCAAAAGGGAGTAAGGCGTAAAGCGTTAAGAGTGGGGTAAGGACAATGCCACAACAAGGACCTCTACAATGGCTTGACGGTGAAGGCTGGCTGGTATTGCTCGGCGGCGGGAATGTGGCGTGTGGTGAAACCGACGTGGTGGACGCCCAACTGCTCAGCCTTGCTAATCTGGATCGCCCGATGGTCGTGCTGCTTTCCGATGGGACGCGGGAAGAGGCCGACGCGATCCTCGAACACTATACACTGCTCGGCGGGCCGGGTGGTGAAGCCTTTACCCTGGCGGAGATGACGCGCGCCGAACTGGATCATCCCCGCGTACTTTCACTGCTAGACGAAGCGGGGATCCTCTACCTCGGCGGTGAGAATCCGCTGCCCCTGGTGCGCAATTTACACCAGACGACAGCGCTGGCGCGCATCCTGCGAGGATTTGCCACCTTGCAGGCGCTCACCATTGTCGGCAGTGTGGCCGGTGCCAGCGCGTTGGGGAAGTGGGCGATCGGCCCGGCGCCGCAGTTCCTTCAAGTCCAGGGGTTGGGGTTGTTGCACAATGCTGTAATCGTACCGCACTTCACGCGCACAGAAGATTCCGTGGTATTGCGTTGTCTTGCACAGCTTGGCCCCGGCTTGCTCGGCCTGGGAATTCCACACGGCACGGCGCTTGCCTTTGGCCCACAAGGCCAGGTCGAAACGTGGGGTGTGGGGCAGGTGACGGCGGTGGTGAGTGCGGAAGGATAGATGAAGGCTTCAACGGTACGTGAAATCGGCGAGATTGTCTACAACGCGAGTGGATTCGACCCAAAAAACTGGCGTAACGGCGCGCCAATGACGTTGCCGGAGCACGTGGTTGAGCTTTTTGCTTTGTTGCGCGCGCGCCAGATTGATTACGTGCTCGTCGGTGGGATCGCGCTGCTTCAGTACGTCGAGGGACGGAACACGCAAGACATTGATTTGATTGTGGCGCCGCAGTCGCTTAAGGCATTGCCGGAAGTGCAAATCATAGAGCAAAACCTCTACTTCGCGCGCGGGCAGTTTGAAACCTTGCATATTGATTTTCTGTTGACAGAACATCCGCTTTTCAAGAAGGTACAGCAAACTTACACAACGCCACAGCCATTTGCGGATGTTGTTATACCTTGCGCTACAGTCGAAGGGTTGCTTTTGCTAAAGTTGTACGCACTGCCTTCGCTCTACCGTCAAGGAGATTTTGCGCGAGTAGGCGTCTACGAGAATGACATTGCGACGCTGATGTACTACTATACACCGGCAATGCCGGCATTGTTAGCAGAACTGCGATCTTATCTCAACGATACCGATTGGCAAGAAGTCAATCGCATCGTGGACGAAATCCAACAGCGCCTCGCGCGTTTTGCGCAGATGCAGGCCACCGGATTGTAAAACCTATAATTCGTGTAGCTTAGCGAGATTCGCGGTTTATTCTTTAGGAGGAGGAGTCAGATGGGCAAAAACATCGTTCAGAAAATCCTGGATGCCCACCTCGTTTCCGGCGAACCAATTCCCGGACAGGAGGTCGCCATCCGCATTGATCAGACCTTGACGCAGGACGCCACGGGCACGATGACGTATTTGCAGTTCGAGGCGATGGGGCTGGACGCGGTCAAGGCGGAGTTGTCGGTCAGCTACGTGGATCACAATACGATCCAGGTGGGCTTCGAGAATGCCGATGATCACCGTTACCTGCAAACTGTAGCGGCGAAGTACGGCATCGTCTTCAGCCGTGCGGGGAACGGCATCTGCCACCAGGTACACCTGGAACGTTTCGGGCGACCGGGCAAGACGCTGCTCGGTGCGGATAGCCACACGCCCACGGGCGGTGGCGTCGGAATGATCGCCATCGGCGCGGGAGGGCTGGATGTAGCGGTCGCCATGGGCGGGGGGCCGTTTTACATCACCTACCCGAAAGTTTGCCTGATTCATTTGACAGGCAAGTTGCAACCCTGGGTGAGTGCCAAAGACGTGATCCTCAAAATGCTGGAAATTTTCTCCACCAAAGGCAATGTCGGCTGGATGTTCGAGTACGGCGGGCCGGGCGTGGCAACGTTGAGCGTGCCGGAACGCGCGACGATCACGAATATGGGCGCGGAGATGGGCGTGACCACGTCGGTTTTCCCCTCGGATGCGGAAACGCGCCGCTTCCTGGCTGCGCAGGGGCGTGAGGAACAATGGGCCGAGCTGTTACCGGACCCCGACGCAACCTACGATAAGGTCGTGGAGCTGGATTTGAGCAGCCTTGAGCCGCTGACCGCCGCACCGCACAGCCCCGGTAACGTGATTCCGGTGCGACAGGTGGCGGGGATGCCGGTTCAGCAGGTTGCCATCGGCTCCTGTACGAATTCGTCCTACGTGGACATGGTACGGGTGGCGCGCATCCTCAAGGGACATCGCGCGCATCCCGACGTGAGCTTTATCGTCGCGCCGGGGTCGCGCCAGGTGTTGCAGATGCTTGCCCGCGAGGGCGCGCTGGCCGATCTACTCGACGCCGGCGCGCGGATCATGGAGAGCGCGTGCGGCTTCTGCATCGGCAACAGCCAGAGTCCACAGAGTGGCGCGGTGAGCCTGCGCACCAACAACCGCAACTTCGAGGGGCGCAGCGGCACGAAGGACGCGCAGGTGTATCTGGTCAGCCCGGAGACTGCCGCCGCAGCCGTGATCACCGGCAAGTTCACCGATCCGCGCGATTTGGGGTTGGCCTATCCACAGGTGACGATGCCAGAACGATTTTTCATTGACGACAGTATGTTCATCTTCCCGGCGGATGTGACGGGCGAAGTCGAGATTGCGCGCGGCCCAAATATCGGCGTTCCGCCCAAGAATACGCTGCTGCCCGTTGCACTCCACGGACAGGCGACGATCAAAGTCGGCGACAAAATCACGACCGATCACATCATGCCCGCCGGGCAACTGCTCAAGTATCGCTCTAACGTGCCGAAGTATGCCACCTACGTCTTCTCACCGGTAGACCCGACGTTTGCGGAGCGAGCGATTGCCAACCGCGACGCGGGCATCCACAACATCATCATCGCCGGGGAGAGCTATGGGCAGGGTTCCAGCCGCGAGCACGCTGCGTTGTGCCCGATGTACCTGGGTGTCAAGGCCGTCATCGCCAAGAGCTTCGAGCGCATCCACATCGCCAACCTCATTAACTTTGGCATCGTACCGCTCACGTTTGTCAATCCGGCGGACTACGATAACATCCAGCCAGGCGACGAGTTGGTTATCCCTGACATTCGGACCGTGCTTGGGGAAAAAGCTCCGATTTCTGTGGAAAATCGCACGCGGGGTGTGGAAATCCCGGTGGAAGCGAACCTTTCGGAGCGGCAGGTGAAGATTCTGCTGGCGGGTGGGTTGTTGAATACTGTGAGTCTTTAAGCGTTTGTTGATAAACAAATCTAGATTATAATAATCACGATTTGTTTATTTTGAGGGAAAGATGTTCATCAATCGTGAAACTGAGTTAGCGCAACTGGAGCATCTGTACAGTTCTGACCGCGCCGAGTTGTTTGTGCTCTACGGGCGACGGCGGGTGGGCAAGACGGAGCTGCTGCGCGCTTTTTGTGCGGAGAAGCCGCACATCTTCTTCATTGCGACGCTCAGTTCCGATAGTGACCAGTTGGCGGCGTTTTCACAGGCGATATGGGGCATGACTCACGCCACGGTTCCGGAAGGATTCACCTTTCCGGGGTGGGAAGCTGCGTTTCGCGCGCTGGCCGATTTGCCCGGCCGTCCCGTTGTGATCTTGGACGAATTCACCTATTTGATGACCGGCAATCAGGCCATTCCTTCGATTCTACAAAAGGTCTGGGATGAAACGCTGCGGCATACGCGCGTCTTTCTGGTGCTGTGCGGATCGTACATCGGGATGATGGAGCGCGAAGTGTTGGCTTATCAAGCGCCTCTCTACGGACGCCGCACAGGCAGTCTCTTTCTTAACCCGCTTGATTTGCCGGCCACGGCGATTTTCTTTCCGTCCTATACAGCGTTGCAAGCTATCGAAACGTGGGCTGTCTTGGGCGGGATGCCGTACTATCTGCGTATGTTCTCGGATGAAGTGGATGTGTTGTCCAATGTGCGCGCGCAAATTCTAGACGTGCAAGGCCCGCTCTACTATGAACCGCAGTTGTTGTTGATGCAAGAATTGCGCGAACCGCGCAACTACTTCTCGATTTTGCGCGCGATTGCGCACGGCCATACGCGTTTGAATGAAATTGCACAGGCCGCCGGCGTGGGCAATGCTGCCACGACCAGCCGTTATCTGGACATCCTGCAACAGTTGCGCGTGGTGCGGCGCATCGTCCCGGCGACCGAAACTCGCCCGGAAAAAAGCCGGAAGGGCTTGTACCAGATTGCCGATGCTTTCTTGCGCTTCTGGTTTCGTTACGTGCATCCATACCAGGGGAGCCTCGATCTTGGCCTGGCCGATGCGATTCTGGCGCAGCGCATCCGCCCCACCTTCGAACAGTTTGTGGGCTATGCGTTCGAGGAAGCCGCGCGGGAATATCTGGCGCGCCTGGCACGGCAAGGCGCTTTGCCGTTTTTGCCCGAACGCATCGGCAGTTGGTGGGATCAGCAAGGTGAGATTGACGTGGTTGTGGTGAGCGATACGGACCGCGCGCTTTTGCTTGGCGAATGCAAGTGGTCCGTGAATCCGGTCGGCGTGAATGTGTTGGAAGATTTGCAGCGTAAAGCGGCCACGCTGTTGGCGCTTGGCCCGTGGCGCACTGTCAACTATGCACTTTTTGCGAAGTCTGGTTTTACTCCCGCCTTGCAGGATCGCGCCGCAGACCAAGGTGTGGAGCTGATTACAGCGGAACAGATGGTGTCAAACTAAGGGGAATTCAACGTCAAGTAACGTAAACAAATCCAGATTATAATAATCACGATTTGTTTAGCTGGGTAGATTCATTCAAAATACTTCAACAGGAGAGAACATCATGGAAAAAATACACGTCAAAACGCCACTTGTCGAAATGGACGGCGACGAGATGACGCGCATCATCTGGCAGATGATCAAGGATGAGCTACTGACGCCGTACCTGGATATGCAGACCATCTATTTCGATCTTGGACTCAAACACCGCGACGAAACGGATGATCAGGTGACGTTCGATGCGGCCCACGCCACCCTCCAATACGGTGTGGCCGTGAAGTGCGCGACGATCACCCCCAATCAGGATCGCGTGGTCGAATATGGCCTTAAGAAGGCGTGGCCTAGCCCCAATGGCACGATCCGGGGCATCCTCGACGGCACGGTTTTCCGCGCGCCCATCATTCTCAAGAATATCCACCCGATGGTGCGTTCCTGGCGCAAGCCGATTATCATTGGGCGTCACGCCTACGGCGATGTGTACCGCAACCAGGAGTACAAGGTGCCGGGGCCGGGTAAGGCGGAGTTGGTCTTTACCCCGGCGGACGGTGGCGAACCGGTGCACCTCCTCATCCACGATTTCAAGGGGCCGGGCGTCATTCAGGGCATCCACAACACCGAAAAGTCCATCCGCAGCTTTGCGCGTGCATGCATCCAGTTTGCCATCAGCCAGAAGATGCCGCTGTGGTTTTCCACCAAGGATACGATCTCTAAAACCTACCACACCTTCTTCCGCGACATCTTCCAGCAGGAAGTGAACGCGCACAAGGCCGAGATGGAGGCCGCGGGCGTTGAGTATTTCTACACCTTGATTGACGACGCCGTCGCGCGCGTCATCCGCCACGAAGGTGGCTTCCTGTGGGCCTGCATGAACTACGATGGCGACGTGATGAGCGATATGCTGGCGACCGGCTTCGGCAGCCTGGCTCTGATGACCTCGGTGCTGGTGAACCCGGACGGCATCATGGAATTCGAGGCGGCACACGGGACGGTGCAGCGCCACTACTATGCCTATTTGCGGGGCGAGAAGACTTCCACGAACCCCACGGCTTCCATTTTTGCCTGGACGGGCGGCCTGGCGCGGCGCGGCGAACTGGACGGGACGCCGGAGGTCGTGGCCTTCGCCAGGAAGCTGGAAGCCGCCGTCATCGAGACCATCGAGGGTGGCGAGATGACCAAAGACCTCACCCTGCTCTGCGACCCACCCGCCGACCACTACCTCACCACCGAAGGCTTTATCCACGCTGTCCGCGCCAAGCTGGACGCGAAATTGGGTTAACACACGTTATTTTCTTTCAGCAGATTAAGCAGATTTAGCGAATTGTTTGCTCAAATCAATCGAAATCTGCTTAATCTGCGTGCAACCTCTGGTTGCCCATCTGCTGATAAAAGAGGTCAACTATGGCAAGAAGAGCGATACGTGAATATGATGCAAAGCGCCTGCTGGCGCGCTATCTGCCTGATTATCTTCCCGGCTTCAGCTACCCCGGCAAAATCGCCCTTGTGGAGGCCGATACGGATTGGGATCGCCTCATCGCCGAACACCCCTGGTTGTTGACCGACCGGTTGGTGGTCAAGCCTGATCAACTGTTCGGCAAACGGGGCAAACACGGCCTGCTGGGGTTGAATCTTGACCTGGCAGGTGCGAAAGCATGGATCGCCGCGCGGATGCGCAAAGAAGTGACCATCGGTAAGGTCACGGATAAGCTCACGACCTTCTTGATCGAACCGTTTGTTCCTCACGATCAGCGCGACGAGATGTTTGTTGCGCTCCGCACGGAGCGCGAGCGCGATGTCATCTACTTTTCCTTGAAGGGCGGCATTGACATTGAAGAGAACTGGGATTCGGTGGTGCAGATCGGCGTGCCGGTGCTCGGTACTATCGAGGATGTGGATGTCGCCGGGCAGTTGCCCGATTTCGAGGGTAAGGACGCGGCCGTAGCGTTCATCACGGCGCTCTACAAGTTTTTTGTTGACCTGGCCTTCACGTATCTGGAGATCAACCCCTTTGCTCTGGTTCACAACACGGTGATTCCCCTCGATTTCGTCGGGCAGGTGGACGACACGGCAGCCTTCGAGGCCGGGCGCAAATGGGGCGAGTTGCCCTTCCCGCCGCCCTTCGGGATGCATTACTCCCTGGAAGAAGCATACATCCGCAGCCTCGACGAGAAGGGCGGTTCGAGCCTCAAACTCACCGTGCTCAATCCGCAAGGCCGCGTCTGGCCGATGATCGCCGGTGGCGGGGCCAGCGTCATCTATGCGGATACCGTCACTGACCTGGGTTATGCCGATGAACTGGCCTGCTACGGCGAGTATTCCGGCAACCCCACCACCGACGAAACCCGTGAGTATGCCCGCACACTGCTCGACCTGATGACGCGCCGCCCTGATCCGCAGGGCCGCCCCAAATTCCTGCTCATCGGCGGCGGCATCGCCAACTTCACCGATGTTGCCAAGACCTTCACCGGCATCGTGGACGCGCTGCGTGAGTACAAAGATCGCCTGCGCGAGAACAACGTGCGCATCTACGTGCGACGCGGCGGCCCCAACTACCAGGAAGGGCTGGCGTTGATGCGTAAGTTGGGCGAGGAACTCGGTGTCCCGATCCAGGTCTACGGGCCGGAAACGCACATGACGCGCATCGTCACCATGGCCTTGTCGGAAGGAAATCCACAAGGAAACCCGCTATGAACCGGCGATTCGTCACCGGTTGGCTACAAAAGATTTTCTCAACGGAATCTGGCGGATATTTTTCCGTTCGATCCGTTCAACCTGTTGAGTCTATTGGGGAGAGATAGCCATGAGCAAACCAGATTATCTGCTCTTTGATCGTTCGACCACATCCATCGTCTTTGGGATGCAGACGGCCGCCGTCCAGCGTATGTTGGATTTCGACTACCTTTGCCGCCGCGCGACACCTTCCGTGGCGGCCATCGTCAACCCGACGGGCGAGCTGGGAATCCATCGCCCGTTCTTCGGCAGCCGTGAGGTGATGATCCCCATCTACACCAGCCTCGCCGAAGCTGCGGCCGCGCACCCTGAAGCGGACGTGATGATCAACTTCGCCAGCTTCCGTTCCGCCTTCGCTTCGACCATGGAGGCGCTGGCGCTGCCGAACATTCGTACCATCGCCGTGATCGCTGAGGGTGTGCCGGAGCGCCAATCGCGCATCATGGCCGCGAAGGCGCGCCAACTGGGCAAGGTCATCATCGGTCCGGCGACCGTGGGCGGACTGGCGGCGGGCGCGTTCAAAATCGGCAACACCGGTGGCCCGCCCGATAACATCATCGAAGCCAAACTTCACCGCCCCGGCAGCGTGGGGTACGTGGGCAAGAGCGGCGGCCTCACCAACGAGACTTTTAACATCGTCGCGCGCAATGCCGATGGCATTTTTGAGGGTATCGCCATCGGCGGCGACGCCTACCCCGGTTCGCGCTTGATTGATCACCTGTTGCGTTACGAAGCCAATCCCGACATCAAGATGCTCGTCTGCCTGGGCGAGCTGGGCGGCGATGAGGAGTACGCCATTGTGGACGCGCTCAAAGATGGGCGTATCACCAAGCCGCTGGTGATCTGGGTGACGGGCACCTGCGCCAAAGTCTTCCCCACGAGCGTCCAGTTTGGGCACGCCGGCGCGAAGGCCGGCGGCGCGGCGGAAACCGCCGATGCGAAAAACGCCGCGTTACGCGAAGCCGGTGCGATCGTGCCGGACTCTTTCGACACCTTCGGCGACAAAATCCGCGAGGTCTACGAGAAATTGCTGGCGGAAGGCAAAATCAAGCCCATCGAAGAGCCGACGCCGCCTCCAATGCCGATGGATTACGCGGTGGCCGTGCGTCAGGGCTTGATCCGCAAACCCACCAACTTCATCTCCACCATCTCCGACGATCGCGGCGAAGAGTTGACCTACAACAAAATTCCCATCACCGAAGTCATCGCGCGCGAGATGGGGATCGGCGGCGTCATCGGGCTATTGTGGTTCAAGCGCGAGCTGCCTGAATATGCCCGCCGCTTCATTGAGCTGACGCTGGTGATCGTGGCCGATCATGGGCCGGCGGTGGCGGCGGCGCACAATGCCATCGTGGCCGCGCGCGCCGGCAAGGACCTCATCTCCTCGCTGGTGAGCGGCCTGTTGACCATCGGCCCACGCTTCGGCGGCGCGATTGACGATGCCGCGCGCACCTTCAAGCGCGCTCTCGATCAGGGGATGACGCCGCAACAGTTTGTGGACGACATGAAGGCCAAAGGCATCCTCATCCCCGGTATCGGCCACCGCATCAAGAGTGTGCAGAACCCCGATATGCGCGTCACCATCGTCAAAGAATTTGCCAAATCCCACTTCACTGCAACGCCGCTGCTGGATTTCGCGCTGGAAGTTGAAAAAATCACCACGGCCAAGCGCAACAACCTGATCCTCAACGTGGATGGCTGTATCGGTATCTGCCTGGTGGACATGCTGGGCAGTTGCGGCTTCACACCTGCTGAAGTTAACGACATTGTCGAGTTGGGTTACTTCAACGGCATCTTCGTCTTGGGGCGCAGCATCGGCGTGATGGGGCATTACTTTGACCAGGTCCGGCTCAAGCAACCGCTTTACCGTCATCCATGGGATGATATTCTGTATCAATAACCGGGTAGTCATGGCAGTCGAATAGTCGTCAGTCTGAGTGGTTAACTTGCGAAGGTTTCCTAACCTTCGCAAGGTTTTGTAGAGAGGAAAACAGTGAATTTACGTCTTGTATCCACTGATATTGATGGGACGCTGGCCAATGACCGCGGTGAACTGACGCCGCTGACCTTGAGCGTGCTGCGGCAACTTCTGGATCGTGGCGTGCCCGTTGTCCTGGTCACGGGCCTGAATCCGTGGCCTACGCGCCGTTACGTCGAACAGATCGGGCACGGCGTCCGCGCCATCACGCTCAACGGCATCTTTCTGCTCGAAGACGGCACGACCCACGAGGGCTTTTTTGTGGATCCGGCGGTGGCGCGCGCGGCGGTGGCGGCCATCGTCGCGCGGGGATACACCCCGTTGGTCTACGGAGAGGATGGTGTCAGTCGTTATCTGCCCGTCGAGGGCGGCATGGATGAGGTGGCGAAGCTCATTGTAGAGCGCTCCTATCAGCCTTATCAGGCCGTTGATTCCGTGGACGCGCTCTTTGCGGTGCGTCCGGCGCAAGTCTCGGTGTGTGATAGGGATGTGCGGGTAGCGGCGTTGCAACCCTTTCTGGAGACGACCTTCGGCGATCGCGCTTATGTGGTGTATGCGCCGGGGCCGCGTGCCTGGGTCGAGGTCAATCACCCTGAGGCACGCAAGGATGTGGCGCTGCTGACGCTGGCGGCGCGGTTGGGCGTTGCGCCGGATGAGATCGTCTATTTTGGCGACAGTCTCAACGACCTCGTCGTCTTCCGCGTGCTGCGCCATTGTGTGGCGGTGGATAACGCCCGTCCGCAAGTCAAGGAAATGGCGTGGCGGATCGCGCCTGCGAACAACGATGACGGCGTCGCACGGATGTTGGCGGAATTGTTCGGATTATGAACCGCGTCGTCTCGTTGGATGACGGCGTCGTCATGGTCGTCACCGACCTGCACGGCGATTGGCCGTTATATGAACGCTACCGCACTTTGTCGTAGCATATCTGTAGACCAAATTAAGCACAGAGGTGTGCCAGGGAATTTGTCACCCGAAGAGGTTTGTAGAAACGCCGTCCCCAAACGGGACGGCGTTTTGTATGTAGCACGGGTTGGCGATCCGCGTTATGCGCCACGCAGTGTGGCGTTGAGTTGCTTTTGCACCAGCTTGATGACGCGCTCACGCAGTTTGGCGACATCGTGCTCGTCCAGTGGCTTGCTGGGGGATTGATATGTCAGCGCGAAGGCCAGGCTCTTGCGACCCGGGCCGACCTGTTCGCCCCGGTACACGTCGAACAGCAGCGCCTGCGTGACCAGGGGGCGTCCGGCTTCCAGGATGGCGCGTTGGACTTCAGCCGCCGGCACGTGCTCCTCCACGATCAGGGCCAGGTCCTCATAGACCGGCGGATAGTTGGAGATCGTGCCGATCTTCTTCTCGGCATCGGCCCGGCGCGCGGCAGTGAACAGCGCGTCCAGGTCCCATTCCAGCAACACGACCGGTTGCTCCGGCAGGTCGAACGCTTCGCGCACCAGCGGGTGCAATTCCCCGACGACCCCCAGAGTGCGGTCGCCGACCGTCACGACAGCACAACGTCCCGGATGGAATGTTGGATGTTGGCCCTTCGTCCATTGGACGCTATCATCCAGAGCCAGCGCGCTCAACAGGGCATCCACAATGCCTTTGAGATCGAAGTAATCCATCATTTCGCGGTCGGTCGGTGCAAACCAACGCTCCTGACGTGGGCCGGTAAGCAGGATACACAGGCGACGCGGTTCGTCCACGCCGGTATCGGCGGCTCCGGTGTTCGGCTCGCGCATTTTGTAGTAGATGCGCCCGATCTCGAAGATGGCGAGACGTTCCAGGAAACGCAGATTGCTCCAGGCGGTGCGCAACGCGCCGGGCAACAGCGTGCGGCGCATCTGTGAACGTTCCGGCGAGAGATAATTTTGCAGTAGCACGCGCTCCCCCGGCAATTCCGGTATCGCCTGAGGATCGGGGTGCAGCCGCGCTTCGTCTTCGGGATCAACCAGCGAATATGTGATGACTTCATCCAGCCCCAACCGTGTCAAAATATCGCGGAGGCGCTCCTCATCTTCCAGGGCCATATTACGACGTATGGGCGGCAGTTCTTCCTCGATGAGTGTGACCGGGAACCTGTCATACCCCCAGACACGCCCGATGTCCTCCACGAGGTCTACCGGCAAGCTAACGTCGAGGCGGTAAGAAGGCACGGTCACGCGCCACACGTCTTCCTGTTCTCGTTGCCCGGGTTTGGGGAGATTATCCGTAACCTCCACGTGAAATTCGAGGGCGGTAAGGATGCGCAGTTGCTCCTCCGGTGGGATGGCAAGCCCCAGGATGCGGTCGGCGAGTGCCGGGCTATAGTGGATGACGCGCGGCTCCGGTTTGCCGGGGTAGAGATCACCGGCGACCGTATCCACGCGCGCGCCGGCGAGTTGCGCCATCAACTCGGCAGCGCGCGCCGCTGCAATCAACGCCAGTTCCGAATCCACCCGTTTGCCGAAACGCGATCCGGCTTCGGTGGCGAGTTTGAGGGTCTGCGTGGTACGCCGGATGTTGATGAAATTGAAGCTCGCGGCTTCCAGAAGGATATCGCGGGTATCCTCTTTCACTTCACTATCCAGGCCGCCCATCACACCGGCGATGCCGACCGGGCCGCCGCCATCGGTGATGAGCAACATCTCGCCATCGAAGGTGCGCAGCTCGCCGTCCAGCGTGGCCATCTGCTCACCCTCGGCGGCGCGGCGCACAATAATCGTGGGTTTGTCCGTACCCGGTCGCGGGCGGATTCTGGCGTAGTCGAAGGCGTGGAGCGGCTGCCCCAATTCCAGCATCACATAGTTGGTGATGTCCACGACATTGTTGATGGGGCGCATGCCGGCGCGCTTGAGGCGCAGTTGCATCCACAACGGTGATGGCCCGATGCGCACGTCGCGGATCATCGTGGCGGTATAGCGCGGGCACAGATCGGGGTCGGCAATTTCCAGGGCAGCGAAGTCGGGATGCTCGGTGACGCTCAGCCCCAGCCGTTGGAGCGCCCCGAGCGGTGCGCGGTGGAGCGGACGGCGGAAGATGGCGGCGACCTCGCGGGCGATGCCGTAGACCGATTGCAGGTGCCCGAATGGCCCCTTGATCTCGAAATCCAGGATATAGTCGCCGAGCACTTCTACCAGCGGCACACCGACCGGCGTATCATCGGGCAGGTAGATGATGTCCGTCTGCTCTTCGGCGAGGCCCAACTCCTTCTCGGAACACACCATTGCCCGCGAAGGGACGCCGCGGATTTTGGTGGGCTTGAGTTTGGCTTGTACCCAGCCCTCCTTGTGCCCATCGTAAAGCGTCGCGCCTTCCCAGGCGAAGGCCACCTTGAGGTGCAGGCCGCTTTCGCCCTTGCGCTCATACAGGCTCGGCGCCCCCGTCACGACGATTTCCGTCTCGCGTCCGCCGTAGTTCACCTCGGCCAGCACCAGTCGGTCGGCGTCGGGGTGTGGACGCACGGCGAGCACCTCGGCGGTGACGATTTTCTGCGGATCCCAGGGCAGTTCAGCCTCCGGGTAACCGATGGCCTCGATCGCCTCGACCTCCAGTCCCGCCAGATCCAACCGCGAACGCAAGTCGTTGATCGGGATGTCTTTGACAGTAACGTAATCGTTTAACCAGGATAAGGGTACACGCATGGTCGTCTCCTTAAAATTACCATTTCTCTTTACCCATTTCTCTTTACTAAAATTGCCTCAAAAACCGCAAATCGTTGCCGTAGAAGTAGCGAATATCATTCACGTTGTATTTCAACATGGCCGGCCGCTCAACGCCGAAGCCGAAGGCGAAACCGCTCCATTCGTCGGGATCGTAGCCGCCGTTCTTGAGCACGACGGGATGCACCATCCCCGCCCCGGCGATTTCCAACCAGCCGGTATATTTGCAAACCCGGCATCCTTTCCCACCGCAGAGGATGCAATCCATATCTACCTCGATGCTCGGCTCGGTGAAGGGGAAGTACGAACCACGCACGCGCATCTTGTGCCCCGGTCCATAGAACATCGCCGCAAACTGCGTTAGTGTGCCGATGAGGTCGGTCATCGTGATCGTTTTACCCACGGCCAATCCTTCCACCTGATAGAATTGATGCTCGCTGCGCGCGGTGATCTGCTCGTAACGGTAGCACTTCCCCGGCAGGATCACGCGGATCGGTTCGGGATAACGCTCGCGCATGGCGCGCATTTGCCCCGGCGACGTGTGTGTGCGCAGCAGCAACCGCGTGATGGCATTGGAAGCGCCACCTTTGACCCAGAACGTGTCCCACATATCGCGCGCCGGGTGATACTCCGGGATATTGAGAAAATCGAAGTTGTAACTTTCTAGCTCCACATCCGGCGCATCGTAAACCTCGAACCCCATGCGCTCGAAGATGCTGTAGATCTGGCGTAGCGTTTGGGTCGTGAGGTGCAGGTGTCCCAGAGGTACCGGGCGGCCCGGCAGACTCACATCTATCGCGCTGGCTTCCAGATCGCGGGTCAACTCGGCCTGTTTGATGGCCTCGGCGCGCGCAGTGTACGCGGCTTCGAGGGCCTGCTTGATCTCGTTGACACGCTTGCCAAACGCCGGGCGTTCTTCCGCCGGCAGTTGTCCGACGGAGCGCACCTGCAACGTGATCGCTCCTTTGCGCCCCAACGTATCGGCGTACCAGGCTTCCAACGCACTCGCATCCCCGGCGGCCTCCAACGCGGCCCCGGCTGTTTGATAGGCTTGTTCCAGTGCTTCGAATAGATTCATCGTCTCCTCCTTAAGTAAACAAAACGCTCCCGTCCCTTGCCAGGACGAGAGCGCGTAACTCCCGTGGTACCACCTCGCTTGCCCTGTGATACAGGGCCTCTCTTCTCCACGGCCTCGGGGAATGTCCTTTGGCGATGGATAGCCTCGATAACGCCGGGCATGCGGAGCCGCCTACTGGGAGCAATCCGTTCAGCGGTCGGCTCAGAGGCGAACTTCATCAGGCTCTCACTGGGTGGAACTCTCAGTCTATGATTCCACTTCCCTGGCAGTTTGTACCTGATTACTTTTCCTCGTCACAGCCTTTTTCAAACGGCTTAATCGCTACTATTATCGCTATGACGCTGGAATTGTCAAGTTTTCCCCTGTTCAGGGCAAGGCTTTACCATTCTCGTTACAATGACTTCATTTGGTTTCGAGCAGATCGTCATATCCGCCTTGCTTCGAGCAGATTGCCAGACCCGCCTTGCTTCGAGCAGATTGCCAAACCCGCGTTGCTTTGAGCGGATCGCCAGCTCCGCCTTGCTTCGAGCGGATCGCTAAACCCGCCTTGCTTCGAGCGGATCGCCAGATCCGCGTTGCTTTGAGCAGATTGCCAGACCCGCCTTGCTTCGAGCGGATCGCCAGACCCGCGTTGCTTCGAGCAGATTGCCAGACCCGCCTTGCTTCGAGCGGATCGCTAAACCCGCCTTGCTTCGAGCAGATCGCCAGATCCGCGTTGCTCTATCAGCTAAAACGGGGAACTGGCGTTCCCCTCGGAGCAAGAGTGATAAGGCCCTGTGTTCATGGTGTGGTTCAGGGATTGGCAAATCCTATGCGCTCGGCCATAACGCGCAATTGCACAAAGCTGATGGGTTTGAGCAAAACCAGGTCCGCATCATCGCCGATCATATCGGCCATGCCTGCATCGGCGGTGGCAATCAACACGCGCGTGTCTTTGAGTCGCGGGTCGTTGCGAATCTGCTCCAAGAGCTGTTTTCCATCCACATGGGGCAGGTTGAGGTCCAAGACGACAATAGCGGGACAGACTTCGCGCAGACGGTTTGCCGCAATGAATCCATCGTAAATGATTTCCGTTTCAAAACCGGCGGCTTTGAGGGCTTCAGAAAAAATCGTCGCCAGGTCTTCTTCATCTTCAATGATTAAAGCAAATTTGTTGTGCATCATACCCTGCTCCTCGCTGTTCCCTGCTTGCTTTTTATTTTTAGCCGTTCAGGTGGGACGCACTTTGACGCCTGAAATGATCATTGAGAAATGTGAAAATCACCGTGAATCGTGCGTTCCATCTCCAGGCTGAACGATTAATTGTTTTCTTGTTCCGGTGTGATGAGTGGAAGGATCACCGTGAATGTGCTGCCTTGTCCGACCTCGCTGACGACCGTTACAGTTCCATTCATAAGTGTAACCAATTGTTTAACAATTGCAAGGCCCAATCCAAAGCCTTTATGCTCGCGGCTTGCAGAGCTATCTACTTGCCGGAACGGCTCAAAGATGTAGCTCTGGGCCTCTTTGGGAATGCCCGGTCCGGTATCCACAACGTCAATGGCCCAATGGGCTTCATCGGGCCGGTAGAAATATACATCCACGCCGCCTTGTTTGGTGAATTTTAGAGCATTATTCACCAGGTTGACAAGAATTTGTTGCAATCTTTTGGGATCGCCGTACAGAATGGCGGGGACGGCATCTGCAACATAAACCCCCAGATGCAGATTTTTGGCCTCGACGAGTATGCGCATCGTGGCTTCCATATCGTTGATCAAGTCTTGCAAGGCGAAAGGCTCTACGGTTAGCGAGAGTTGTCCCGCTTCTATGCGTGCTTGATCCAGCAGGTCGTTGACGAGGGCGAGCAGGCGTTCGTCATTGGCGATGATACGTGTCAATGCCAATTGTTGTTTCTCGGTGATGGGACCAAAGACCCCCGCCTGGATCATTTCGGCGAATCCCTGGATAGCGCTGAGCGGCGTGCGCAGTTCGTGAGAAACGATGGAAAGGAAGCGCGACTTAAGCTGATCGAGTTCTTGAAGTCTCTCATAGGCCAGGGTCAGACGCTCGTTAGCCTCTTGCAATTCACGGGTGCGCTGTTCCACGCGCTTTTCCAGTTCCACGTTGAACGCACGCACCTCGGCGAGCGCGCCTTCCAGGCTGCGTGCGGAGAGCCAGGCGACGAAGGCGACGGTGAAGAAGCCCAGGATGGTGGGGACAGGCGGGGCACCTTGAGCATAATCCGGCAGATTGAGCATAGCGACAATGCTTATGACAACGCCACATACGCCTGCAGCCGCGAAACTGGCCCACGGGCGCAGAATGACGCTGGACATCAGGATAGGGATGGTAAAGAGGAAGAGTGCACGGCCTTCAACGACCTGGCGAGGTTCGTCTGCAAATGCAAACGCGCCGGTTAACAATAGTACAAACGCCAAGCCTGCTATCCATCCAGACCAGTAGCGATTGATGAGAAAGATGATCAATATGCTTGCAAATACAGCTGAAATAGCTGGAGCAAGCCGACCGAAATCTTCAAGAGGAATGAATTCCATAGAGTAAGAAGCTAGGACAACAAGTAATCCTATAAATGATAAAGAACCTGTTCCAAACAGTAATATGTTTAGCAGTCGGCGACGCCGAATGTCTTCTGAATCTGCGGACGGGACCTCTAATAATCGGTTTATCATTTGGGTAAATGCTCCATCAATGTAAGTGCGCTTAGGATTGCTGACTTGACCACTGATTCAGGGCAATATAAACATTTGCCAATCCAAAGCGGCGGATAGGGAGGCATTATATGATCTTTCAGCCAACCTTGGCCGCGATGAAGGACACCCGTCTGCACTTGATTATTTTCTTGATTATATTGTTGCCAGATTATTAACGCTTGTAAGCAATAAGCGGTCTCTTCGGCTGTCGGCACATAATACCCCCAGGACCCATCTTTGTTTTGAGTTGACAAGATCCAATCAACAGCACTATTTGCTATTTGAGGTTCATATTCCAAGCAAGCAAGGATAGCATGGGATGTTGCATAATAAGGGGAAACATGCCATTTATCAAACCAGAAACCTTTATTTTTCTTGGATTCACTTAGAAAATGTAGTAATTTCCTTACTGAAGGATGGGTTTTCTCAAACCTTGCGCGTTTTAGTGCGCCCAGGACATGACTGTTCGCACTGACAGAAGGATTTGACTCTAGTGCGAAACAACAAAAATAAAAAGGCCTTTCATAGAATAGAACTCCATCTACATCAACAGAACGACCATAGTATTTCAGTACATCATAAACAATACTTGTTTCATCCCCACCTTTGGGGGCGTAATCTTTTGTGAAACCTGTTCCAAATCCGGGTGTCCAGCTTTGTTCTAGAAGATCAAGATGAGGTTGACAAAGGCTCAGTATCTCTTTATCTAACACATTGATAGCAAATTTCAGGTTCCATAGTATCCAGGCTTGTTCAAAAACGTCAATGGGAGATACATTGGGAGCAGTACCATTAGTAGCTACTGAACGTAGATAAGCAAGCGCACCAGGGTCCCGTTTATGTACGTATAAAGCAAAATAAGCAGTTGCTGAAGGGCTGTAGCTAATAGAGCCATTCCGCTCTTGCAACTGCTCTATATTTAATAAGGCTTTGTTATCACTGCCAGCCATTTCGGCAGAAAATGCCATAGTTACAGACCGATTAATCATACCATTAGGCAATAAAGCCAACTTGGCTGATCTGAGTGGTGTTAGGGACTTTAGCACTTCTGTATTATTGTGATGAATTGCCCCTATTGCCTGGGCTTCGTGAAACAGGGTGGGGACAAGTAGCTCAAATCCAATGGTTGCACCTGCTGGATCATCCTTCAAATGAGGCGTCAAGACTTCCAAGGCGGCTTCTGCTCGCTCCAGGCGTTCGCGGTCACGGCGTTGCCCACGCCTTGCCAGAGCATTGATGGCGGCCAATGTGCAAATCACTCGATCATGATAATAGAGCGGCTGCGCTGCTCCCCAAGACCCATCCGGCAATTGATTTTCTCTTAACCATTCTAGAGCCAGTTCTCCAATCGGCTCACCGATCTCCACCAATCGCGCGATCCATGCCGTATCGTAGGCCGTGGGCATCATTTTCCCCGGCCCGGTTTCCTGGAGAAGTTTGATCCATTCTGCCTGTAAATCCATAGTGACTTTGGTTCCTCTGGATTAAAATGTTTGCGAACCAACCGGCTTCAGCCGGTTGGCCACGATTGAACTTGAGACTTGGGATACCAAACCCCTTTGTACGTTGTTCCGATTCCCAGAATGTTTTCTGCATTTGCTCGATAAAAATCGCGCATAGCGGCCCAATCTGCTTCGGTCATTTCGAGGTAGCTGCTCTCTTCTTTGGGGCGAGCATACAGGTGGTCAAAAAGGATGCTGCATAATTGACGCGCATCCAGATAGAGCGAAGGCGCGACCGTAAAATATAAATCTTCGTTGCCCGTTGAAACAAGCGGCATATCAAAAACGGTAAATTTGTCGAACCCGATGAAAAAGTCCACCGGCGCGACGTATTCGCCATAGTAGGCCTCGACGATCTCGCGTTTGTTGGGCAAACGACCATGCGCCTGATAAAATTGCGCGCCGATGGCGGCCACGGTTTCTGCTGCATCGTGAGCGCATACACCGAAGAAGAGCCGATAGTGGCTGTGTGAGGCGGTGCGTTGTTCCACAGCCTGAAAATCCCGGATGAACCCGGCGTAAGGCGTTCCTTCAAAATAGCGTCGGTAGTCGCCGTACACGCGCACCCGCACATCGTAAGCCTCGTAGAAATCCAGGAAGTCCTGCCCTCGCGCAAACCAGGACAAGCCATCGCGGACCAATTCGTTGTATCCCTCACCGCGTTCCAGAATGTCCGGCCCGAAGACCGGCGTTAGCAGAGTATCTATGCCGTGGTCGAAAAAAAGCCGATAAACTTCCACATGGCGACGCCCGGCAATGTCTAAATACGCTTTGACAAAATTCTCGGCGACGGCTTCGGGGTGTTCCAGCATCAACCACCGTCTTGTCCCGTTGATCGGGAACACGCACACCTTTGGCCCGGCCGCCCGCACGATGCGCGCGACTTCTTCGGTGGGCAGGTTCAAAAAGGTCTCCAGGTCCATCCTCAAACTCCTGCTAAACGCTGAGCCGGCGCGGCGCGCCACAGACGCACCAGCAAAACGGCATACAGCATTAAAATGGTTATCATAATCATGGGAATGTAAATGGCCGGATCGGTGGCGACATAAGGACCGGGCAGAATCACGTCCAGCCCCCCTACAACGAAACTGCCTACCCGCCATGGATCCAGCAAAGCATAAGGGAGAAATGCTAGATGCACCCATGTTCTTCCCAGTGGCGACTGTGTCGTTCCCAACAGGTAGGGATAAAGAGCCATCCCCAGGCACAATTCCCACACCATATCTAACCAGATAAAGGCCCCCAGGTATAAAGCAAAGGCGAAATCCAGCCCCAGTTGTGGGATTGCGTCGCCTCGCCGATTGGCCGGATGTAAGAGATGGCGCAAACACGTTACACCCAGAGGAATCAAGAGCAGTATTTTGACGACTGTTGCCAGTTGCAACATTTCCCGCGACACGCCTAACCAGTAAACGACGATTTGTTTTATGGAATGGTTGTATCCCAAAAAAGCCTTTTCCGGACCGCGCCAGGGAAAATCTCGACTGAGCCGTCCAAGAAATGCCACATAGTCGCGGTATTGTCCCCACCCATACGTTGGACCCACGGCCAGAATCGTCATACCGGTGATCGCGATATAAACAAGCACCGTCAGTGCTAACAACTTGAAGAAAAAACGCCGTCGTCCAAGCAAGAGAGGTACGGCAGCGGCGAAAGTCCAGTGGGGTTTTATCTGGAGGATGATAGACAGCCACAGCAGTGACCATCCCAGCCGTTCTGTCAAAATGGCTTCGATCAACAGCGTGGCGAATAATGCCATGATGATGTAGATATTGAGATAACCCAGATCCGTCCAAAATGATGAAAAGAGCAGCCACACCGGCAGTACCCAGGCTAGCATTTTGAGCGCGCGGGGAAGATTGAGACGTTTGAAAATCCGTCCCCACATGACGTACATAATTCCATAAGCAATGATGTGTAACAGGGTGTGTACTACCGAGACCCCCACAGGCGACAACCATAGGAAGGGCACAAAAGCCAGTGCAAATGAAGGTGCATATGGATAGTGATCCTCAAGCCGCGCCAACGATCCTTTCAAATAAAGGTCCTGTTTGGCGCGCAAGTGTTTGGCCGCGTTGAGGTAAATCTGTAAATCGGCCGGCACGACCGGCCCCTCCACATCCACCCACGTTGGCACTCCCCCAAAGATTTTGGCTTCGGGGAACAGCATCATCGCTAAAACTATCCCCTGCACCACCAGACGCAGCACCGTATACACCACCGCCGCCGTTAGCAGCACGCGGTAGGTCTTCGAGTTCTGCCAGAGCTGTTTGATTTCGATTCCCATAATTACGAAAGCAGGAGATAACTGTAATCAATCGCGCTGATCAGCAACGTCATCAATAACGTCAGCAGGGCGGCGTTCAGCAGGGCAATTTTTAGCGGCTTGTCTTTCTGCCGCCGTAAGGCCCCCACCAGCAAAACCCCGACAAGGCCCAACGCCAGGCCGTGCAGCGCGATACCAATCCACGGCGAGCCGCCCGAAGCCAGACCTTGCGCCAGCGCCAGCCCCACACCGGCCAGCCCACCCAACAACGCATCCGTGCCCCGGTTGCTCCAACGGCTTTCGGTGGCCAGGTAGGCGGCAAAGAGCACCTGCAAAATCCCAAAGGTCACGATGTTCACCAGCGTGACCGACCACGGCTCATGGTACCCGCTGATGAGCGGTTCGGTGTAGCGGATGAGCAGCGATCCCACCACCCCGCCAACAAGGCTACACACGATCGCATCGCGGCGCCGGCCTCTGGCCCATAACCACACTGCTGCCACAAACAGAAGCAGCACAGGCGCGTTCTGGATAAACTCCCAGAAGATTGCGTTGATGAAGCTCATTTCACTCCCCGCGCAAAACTTGAACGATGGAAATCCGCGCCGCCCGCTTTCCCGGCAGATAGCTCCCCGCCACGCTGACGGCAATCATCAGCAAGGGAAGCGCCGCTCCATAGGCCATATTCAGGGTGACCTCCACCGCACCGAATCCATAAGTTTTTGATAGGGCGGCCAGTACACTTTTCGTGAACATCCAGCCCAACGGCAACCCTGATAGAGCCGCCAGCAACCCCAGGAATCCGGCACTGGTATTGACCATCGTGAGCACCTGCGCAGGAGTGAAGCCAATGGTTTTCAAAACGCCGATGACGCGCAGCTTTTCCTGGACGGCTAACAACGACGTGTTAAACACACTAACCAATGCTATACCTATTAGGATACCGGATAATGCAAAAAGTGCAAGTTGCAGGTAGACCACCACACCGGGGATGGCCTGCCCCGCCAACGTCAGATTTAAGTCGGATTCCGGTTTGGGTTCGATGTAGCGCTTCAACAGGGCCGTGTCGGCGTTCGGCGCGAGCTTTAGATAGTAGATCGAGGGACTTTCCCCCGGCAAAAGCCGCGCCAGCGTGGAAAAATTCGCTATGGCCATCTGCCCGGTATTGACCGGCTCCGTGTAGGCACCGACGATGCGCCAGGTGACGGGCCAGTTCCGGCGGCCATCCACGATGACCGTCAACTCATCGCCCACACGCAATTCTAACCAATCCAACAAACCCTGTCCGGCCATCACCTCGTCGGTGCCGGGACGGATCGCCCGTCCTTCGAGAATCCTGAAGGGGAAAGCCGTGACATCCCCATCTACTGCGCGCACCTGGAAGGTTTCGCCTGTGGGCGTTTCGACGTCCACACGGTATTCGCCGTAGAAGGCCGTCACCCCGGGCGCGCGCGCCAGCAGGTGGCGCACTTTGCTATCGGGGGTTATCCCACGTGTGACGATGGCATCGTAGGCGATGCCCAACAGGTATGGATTGGCCTTGTAGGTTTCGAGCGTTTCGTTCAGCGTCAGCCCGAAGACAATGCCGACGACGCCGATCAGCAGATTCAGGCCGGTGCTCAGCGAACGGAACGGCCTGGCGAAAACATCGCTCAATCCCAGCACAAAGGGAATCGAGAAACCCAACCGCGCCGCCAGCCGCGGCAGCCAAAATTCTTTGTGGGCCGGGGCCTCGGCGCCGGTGGCGATGGCTTTGACGATGTTGGCTTTGGCGGCGCGCCGCGCCGACCGCCACGTGGCCGCCGCGATGATTGTCGGGACGATGCTCAGCACCAGGACGACAATGAGTGGGTTGAACGGCGGACGGAAGGTTGTGCTCAGCGCCGAGGCGACGTTCCGCAAGGGCAGGGGCGATAACAGCAGGCCGAGCGCCAGGCCGATGGGACAGCCGACCAGCCCCAGCACCAGATATTGCCCCAGGTAAAGCCAGAGGATTTGCGCCTTCGTGAAGCCCACGGCTTTGAGGATCCCCACTTGCCGGAATTGCGACAGTACAAAGGAGCTGATGCTGCTGACGATGACCAGCACCGTCGCCAGGATCGCAAACAGGCTGAAGGCGCCCAACAGGATGAAGTTGAGCCGCGCCCCGAAGTTCGCCGAACGTTTGACATCCCGCCAATCCGTATGGCTGCGCACGGCGTCGGGTTGGAGCAGCGCTTCGATCCGCGCCAGGGTTTCGGTCACGGCTTCGGGGTCTGCCAGCCGCAGCCCCAACGACCATTCCCAGGCGGTCGAATCGGGATACAGCTCGCGGAAGAGGCTCTCGCTGATGTAGAGATAGGGCGGCTGGGTGTTGCGATAGGTGTCCCAGGTGGGGTTGTAGGCCAGGCCGATGACCGGCAAGGTGATCTTTTTGCCGTCTTGCCGGGTGATGCCGACGTTATCGCCGACCGCCAGGCCGTACAAATCTGCCAGATCGCGGCTTGCCAACACCTCGTTCTGCCGTGGAAGCAGGTAACGCCCCTCTTGCACCAGCAGGCGGTTCACGCGCGGCGGCTGCAAGGGCGTGTCGCGGATGCTCACCCATACCCGCGTATCGCCGATTTTCACCCGTCCGGTGACGCTGTATTGGATGCCGGTGCTTTCCGTCACTTCCGGCAGCGCCTCGATCCGTTCGATGTCGCGGCGGGTGACTTTGGCGCGATCAAAATACAGC
This sequence comes from Anaerolineae bacterium, assembly GCA_035373625.1. Classification (GTDB taxonomy): domain Bacteria; phylum Chloroflexota; class Anaerolineae; order B4-G1; family SLSP01; genus DSWT01. The sequence continues at coordinate 66,469 of DAOSNS010000002.1, forward strand.
CACAAATGCGCGCCGTTCAGCGTTGCAAAGGAACGGTCGTAGGGCGCGCTGAGGTTGAGCAGCGTCGCCAGCGCGAGGGTCAGCAACATCGTCGCCGAGACAATCGTGATCAGCGTCAGGAGCGAGATGAACGGCCTCCCGGCGACGTCCGCTTTGATCTTCTGCCATACGGCTAACATAAGCTACGGATGAGTTACGAATAGCGAATTACGAATAGCGAATTACGAATGGCGAATTGCGAATCCCCAATCTCTAATCCTATGTTTCGGTCAAGGTGATCATGAATTGCGCGATGCGCTGCACGTCCTCGCCCGGCATTTCTTCGACCAGCCGCCCATCGCGGATGAAGATGACGCGCCTGGCCTGTGCGGCGGCCGACGCATCGTGCGTCACCATCAAAATTGTTTGTCCCTGCGCGTTGCACTCGCGTAGGATGTGCAGCACCTCCTGTCCGCTTTTGCTGTCCAGATTGCCCGTGGGTTCATCGGCCAACAGAAGCGTGGGCTGGTTGATCAGCGCCCGCGCGATGGCAACACGTTGTTGTTGTCCGCCCGATAGTTCCCACGGATGTTTGCGCGCCTGATCCAGAATGCCCAGGCGCTCCATCAGCGCGTTGGCCCGCCGACGCACTGCCTTGCGTTCCCGTCCGCTTTGCAGCAGTGCCGGCAACTCGATGTTGGCTTGAATCGTCAGGTTGTCAATCAGGTTGAAGAATTGAAAGATAAAACCGATGTGCGTGCGGCGGAATTTCGCCAGCGCCGTTTCGTTCATCTCGCTGAGGACGACATCTTGAACTTCGATCCGTCCGGTCGAAGGGCGATCCAGGCCCCCCATCAGGTGCAACAATGTGGATTTGCCACTGCCCGATGGCCCCATCACTGCTACAAAATCGCCTTCGGCAAGCTCCAGCGAGACGCCGCGCAAGGCCTGGAAGGCAACCGCGCCGGTTTTGTAGATTTTCTCGACGTTGACAACCCTGACCAGTGCCGTCATGCCTGTGTGTAGCACGTGCGGGTAAAATAGGTCTTGAAGCCGGCAATGCGCAGGAACCGCTCAAAGGGCGCGCCGGCCGTCGTCTGCAACAGAGCGCGTCGGCAACCCCAGGCGTAAGCGTCTGCATAGACTTTGGCCGTCAACCCGCTGAGCACTTTTAGCCCACGCAGTTTGGAGACAATGCCCGCGCTTCCCACGATTGCCAGATCCGCGTGGCAAAGCAGGGTGCACACTCCCAACGGTTGCCCGTCGAACGTCGCCACGTAATGGAACATTCCCGGCAGGCCGATGGAAGGCGTCAGCACCTCGGCCATCGCTTCGGCGTACTCTTCCGGCATCCCGAAGGCTTTCAGGAAAACCTGGGCGAAAGTCAGCGCTTCGCTCTTGTCAATACTGTGCACCTCTACCCGTGCAGGCATTGCCGATTGTACCAGGTCCCCCGGGTGTTCCAGGACCATCCAGGCTTCTTGTTCTTTCTGGCGGACGAAGCCCGCTTGCTGCACGTATTCCGGCAGGTCTTCCGGCGTGCATGCCGGCGAGAGAAAGATTGTCGGGGGCAATTCTCGTGAGGTGAAGTGTTCCACAATCTCGGCGATCAATGCTGTCGCCGTCTCGCGCGTGGCGCGCAACAGACAGGCGTGATTGACATCCGGTGTGGGGAAAACCTGGCTGCTGGTGATGATTACGTCGTCGCGCAGGATCAACTCGACGCCCGGCGTCACCGCGACCATTGGCTGCATCGCCACATAGTTTTGCCGTTCAAGGGTTGCGATATCTTCAAGGGATACCTTCATTCGTCATCCTCCCCGGAAAATCGTTGGAACGTCAGCGCGTTAGCGCGTTGAAATGTTTCTTGTGTGATAATCTGTAATATCCTGTGAGAACCAGCGTTATGATGGCGCAGGTCAACAGCATTGTGTCTACGGTGTGACGCACGATCCCATCGGCGACGACTAACCCGACGGTAAACAACGTAGCTATCGCAGGCAGTCGTTCCGGCAGTGTCGTGGCGGGCGCGGTACGAGGCTCCAACGTTGCAATTGTGGGGGGCCAGATCGCATACAGCGCCGCTGCTCCGGTGCCCGCATCCGATAGCAACCAGAACAACCCCGCCATGAGTGAAGATGCCTCGAACACTTCTGAACGCACCCTGAAGTTAATCCAGTTTGCCAGGGTATAAGCGATCAGCGCGAGAGCAAGCCCACGCAGCGCCACACGCATCCGCGGATTGGCTGTGTACGTCAAAGCTGCCCACGCTGCATACAGCAGCGCGATGTCCATAATCGGATACAGCGCGCCGCCGAGGAAAAACAATACAGGTTGCGAAATATCTGCCATGACCGGGCGGAAAAGCGCCGCCCAAATCAACGCCGTCGCTGCCGCCAGGAGCACGCCGTAGGCCGCCCACCCAGCTTGCCGCGTCCGCCGGGGATAACGCCAGAACGCCCAAAACACCAGAATGTAGCGGGCAATGTAAAAGCCATCAATCAGGCTGAAAATCGCCAGACTCTCACCGGTCACGTAATCGTGGACGCCCCAGGCGATGTTACCGGCAATGCCCAATGTCCAGGCCCAGGCCAGCAGCCGCCAGAAAACGCGGGCGTCGTCGGTGGATTGACGCGCCGCCCACCACAGCACGCCGGTCACGAGGAGGGCGACGAGAAAAGCCGCGACGAAGTCCAGCATCCATGCCCGTAGCGTCGGCATCAGAGCCATAACGCCCCAGGCGATCAGCAGTAAGCCGCCTGCGCCGGATAGGATGTAGAGGGTGCGTTTCCCAGGTTCATCGGATGTACGCATATATCAGACCTCAAGATAAGCTGTTGGCACGTTGTAAAAATCTGTTCGATCTGTTGACGAATTATTGTCCTGTGGCTTCTTTCGCGCCGTGCTTGCCCCGGAAAGGATAACGCTGGAAAATGAGGAAAGCCACCAGCAGCATCACGCCACCGACCACACCGATCAAGCGCACGCCGAGCGGGCCGTGGGGGTCGCTGTGACTGCGTCCCAACAGCAGCAGCAACGGCAGGAATGCCGCCACCAGGCCGTTGATGACTTGATCCAGCAGCCCCCACATCGCATAATACAGCCCCTCGCGGCGCTGTCCTGTTAACGTCGCGTCGTGGTCGGCGATCTCGGCGCCGAAGGCCATCGGCAGCATGGTGACGCCGGATAATGCGGCCGCCTGAAGCGTCACCCAGGCAATCCCCTGCACCATCAAGGGCAGCGGCAGCCAATCGCCGATGAGCATGAGGCCGGGCAGCACCACCGCCGACGCCAGCAATGAACCGGCGAATACCTTCCACTTGCCCACGCGCCCCGCCAGCCATGTGATCAGGGGATAGCAAAGCAATGAACCCAGGATCGCGGGAATATAAAACCATAACATATCCCCCTCGGTCAACAGGCAGATCTCGGTGACGATGTAGGGGAGCGCCGACTGCACCAGCGACGTCAGCCCCCAATAGAACAGACCTGTCGCAGTCATCACGACGAAGGCGCGGTTTTGCATCAGCGAGGCCGCCACGGCGCGCAGATTGCGGCGCAACAGCACGCCTTCCACCGACGTCTGCCAGCGTTCGGGTCGCTCGCGCAGCACCAGAAAAGGCAGGTAGAGCAACGGGAGTGCCACGAGCGCGTAGATGAGCATCGCGCCGACATATCCCAGCCGTTCGATGAGCATCCCCGCTGCGCCGCTGAAAATCATCCCCAACAGCATAAAACTCGACGCCCAGGCGGACATCCGCACGCGATGGCGGTCGGTCAGGGCCAGTTCCGGCAGCAGGGCTGTGTAGGGAATCTGGTTCGTCGTATACGCCAGGTTGTACAGCACCAGCACTACCCCGAGGTACACGAGATTCCATGCTGAGAGGGTGTGCAGTGGCGGCGTCCATAAGAGCACGAAGAGTGTCAGCATCGGCACGCCGGAAACGAACATCAGCGGCAGGCGGCGGCCCCAGCGTGTGCGCAGATTGTCCGACATGTGCCCGATAAACGGTGACAGGACGGCATTGAGGGCGCGCGTTCCCAGTACCACCACGCCGTACCACGCCGCCGGCACGAGGACATTTCTTTCCCCCGCCGGTGGCAGGTAGAAGTAGAGCAGCCAACTGCTGAGGATGCTCCACAGCATAGAGCTGGCCAGCGTGATAAGCGCGTAAGCCGCGTCTATCTTCAGGGCCGGTTGCGGCGTGTCGGCGGCGGAGGAAGTTGTATGCATGGTTGCTCCTCTGAGAATAGTCTGATAGTCGAAAATAGTCTGATAGTCGTTAGTTAGATAGTCCTGCGATCATTTCCATTATCGGGGCTGTGCCACCGGTTCGGTTACACTCCTTATTTTGTTTGAACGTTGATGCGTTTGGACGCCGGCACGTTGGAACGTTGACGTGTTGAAACGTTTGGATGTTGACACGTTGCTTTCTCCAGGGACACAACCCAATTATAACCAATTTGTATGATAAATACAAAAGGCCAGCGTAGAAGCTGGCCTTTGTTGAATGGGGGAATGAGGGCGCACACGGTCGTTAAATGCCGAGGGCCTCGCGTGCTTCTTGCTCCATCATATCCGGCTGCCAGAACTCTTTGCCGAGGATCACTTCTACGTTTTTGGTCGTCAATTCCGAAGCGCGCTCGTGTACCTGGTTCATGATAAACGACGCCATCGGGCACATCGGCGAGGTCAGGATCATCGTGATTTTGACGTTGTTATCGTCTTCGGCAATGTCGCGGATCATCCCCAGGGAAACCACGTCCAACCCGATCTCGAAATCAATCACATCGCGCAACCCATTGCGGATTGTCTCTATTTCGCTTTGCATAATCGCCTCCTAAAGTTTTCAGTTATCAGTCGCCAGTTTTGAAGCTGATGAGCGGGGTGGCGTGTCAGGCTCCCCTTGTCTATGGATCATTATAACACCAAACTGCGTTTTTGGCAATAAGTCATATATGCGTTTATAAAATCTGCTTAATTGCTCGATCTGCCGGTTTCAGGATGCCATGTCGAGGAGTCCTTCGGCAGTGATGGGGACGGTGTGGTCGTTCGCGCAGTGGAACGCGGCGTCCCGGCGCTGCAAAGGTTGCCCACAACGCGGGCAGCGCAGAATCTCCTCGAGCCGGCGCATCCCCACCGGGCCACGCACGCCGGTTTTGACCGCCGAAATCAGATCGTAGTCCTCTTGCCACAGCCGCGTTTGTACCATTTCCAACGACAGCGCGCGCAGTTTGGCCTCGAAGGCTTCCGGTGTGCAGGTGCGCCCCGGCAACCAGCGCGCGTCCTTGCCGATGCGGTTGGTGGTCAACAAAAACCCGCCAGGCCGCAACACGCGCACCATCTCCCGTAACACTCGATCGGGATCGGGCATGAACTCCAGGGCTTCCAGACAGGCGACAGCGTCGAAGGTTTCATCGGGGAAGGGCAACTGTCCAGCGTCTTGACGGATGAAGGTGATACGATCGGACCACGCGGCGGTGGCCAGGACCGCCTGTTGCAACATCTTGCGCGAGAGGTCTACGCCGATGAGCCGCCCGCGAAAGTGGCTTTGTTGAAAGAGCGTGCGCGCCAGTCGCGCCGTCCCCGTGGCGACATCGAGAACCAGTGGATCGGGGAAATCGGCGAGCGCCTGTGTGAGCGGCAGTCCCAGGAACCATTGTTCGTACCCCGGATTGAAGCCCTTAATGCGGTCGTATATCCGCGCCGACCAGTCATACAGCAGGATGACCACGCGGCGGCCCAGGTAAGCGCCTTCGGCGAGGATGAGCTGCCAGTAGAGGAGCGCCCCGATCGCAATCAGGCCGATAACGCCGATGATCCAGCCCATCTCACAATGCCCAGGCCATTAGAACGATCATCCCCAGCAGCCACGGCGCGACGATACGGCGATAGGTGTGCGCCTGTGGTTGATAGAGGAGTGCCATCCATCCCGGCAGTGCCAGCAAGAGAAGGCCGCCGGCCGCGAGGAAATGCTTTTGCCAGATGAGGTATCCCGCCGCCAGCGCCGGACCGATGGCAGCCAGCGGTGATGGGTGGGCGTAGAGACCCGTCAGGATGACGAGGGTTAACGCGGAAAGCGCCGGTTGGGTCATCTCGACCCCGCTCAGCGACGCGCCGAGCAGCCACGGCAGTCCCACCAGTCCGCCGGCAGACCATAGCGCGCCGACGTTTCCACGGCCCCCATTCCAGAGGATGGCCATTTCCGTCCAGGTGATCATGAACAGGGTGAGCAGCAGGGCATCGCGTCCTATGACCAGCGCGGCCAGCAGGCTGATGAGGAAGGCCAACGCCGCCGCGCGCAACGGCATTGCCAGTGTTGGCCGTCCGACGGTGCGCCACCATGCGCAGGCCTGCCGCAGCGCGCGATGGAGGGCCGCGCCGGGCGTCCCCGGTTGCAAATAGGGCAGAGGAGGCAGATCGTCCTCTCGTTCCCAGGTGCGCCACAACGCCAGCGGTGCGGCCCAGGGCGTCAACGTCAGTGCGCGCCAGAAGGGCAGCCATCCGCCCACAACCAGAAGCAAGGCAGCGCATGCCGGCGTGAACGCTTCATTTTTCAACGGCGCGCCATAAGCCCATGCCCCGCCGACGAGGGCTACCACGGGCACCAGCCCCCAACCGTTCAGCGTGGGCCACGCCGTTTGGGGATGTGTCACAAAGTCTGGCACAGGTTCGGATTCCACGGTGTTATTATACCTGCTATGCCGGATCGCGGAAGTTGTAGATGAGGCCCTCCCGGCGCCATACTTTACCGCAGGCGCAACGGAACTCGACCTGTGGAGGGGCGCCCAACGGTGCACCGCACGCCGGGCAACGGAAAAACGCACCTGTGGAAGCCGCGCTTTTTCCTGCGTCGGCCCGTGCGCGTGTGAAGACGCTGGGACTGAGCTGCCAGAGCGCACCGGTTGGCTGTAAAAGGGCATCCAGCGCCGTCAATACGCGCGTAGGGATCAGGCGTTTCACCAGGTTTATGCGGAAGTGTGAGACGGTGCGCACGGCCTCACGGCGCAATCCGACCTGTTCCAATTGTGCCCACATCCAGCGGGGATGAAAATCGAAGTTGAGGGCCACGAACTCGACCGGTTCAAGGGCGAAGGGGGACCAGGTCTGGCGGCGGAGGAGGTAACGCGCGATGGCCTTGAGGTTGAGCTTGTTGGCAAATTCCAGGACAAAGACGCCTCCCGGTCCCAGAATGTCGGCGATGCCGCGCAGCACGCCCGGCGCATCGGCGGCGTGGTGCAGGGTGCGCACCATCGTCACCGCATCGAACAGGCCGGCGACGAACGGCAGACGGTAGAAATCCCCTTGTACGAAGAGATAATGCGGGTGTCCATCGGCGCCACATTCGCCGAGACGCTCCACGGCCTGCGCTAATTGCGTGTGGGCGTAATCGAAGAGTACCACCGTTTCGTAGCCGGCGTAGAGATCGGCCATGCGCCCGAATCCCGCGCCGATTTCGACAAGCGTGCGTCCCTGCGGCGGGAGCAACGCACGCATCGCCACGCGCTCGACGGCATCTTCATAGGCGCGCGTGGTGTTCCAGAACTCCGTGCTGTAGCGGGAGCCTTCGTAATTACAAATTGGGCGCGACGATGTCATTTTTTGTTCTGTGTGGCCTGTTGGATGAATTCCTCGGGAGTATCGGGCAGGCTCTGCAACGCGCCCGTGATGGGCCAGAAAACGGCCCGCAGTTGCTCGATCGCCGGCGCCATCCCGGCCTCGGCCAGGGGGATTTCGACCGGGACCTGCATAATCACCGGCACGGTCGTGCTGACGGGCACCATCAGATTGAGTGCCACCGGCAAGGCCATCCCCTGGGGCAAGGCGAGTTGTACCGTGCCGTTAATGGCACCGCCGCCGCCCGGCAAAACAAATGTGGCCGGGGCCTGTAACGGCACAGGCGCCACCAGGACGACCTGGGTGTTTTGCGCCAACGGCAAATCGAACACCACCGGCATGGTATCGGTGATGTACACTGTCGAGCGGATTACCGTTTTGCCCAGCGAAGCAAAAGCACTGTCCAGGTCGAGCAGCAACGGCTCGGCGACCTGGCTCTTGGCCATAAACACCGGGCCGGGCGAAAGCAGCAACACGAGCACCAGGACGAAGTTGACGATGAAAGAGAAGATGATGGCAATGTTCTTGAAAGCGTTCCACAGTCTGCCGACGGTATTGCGCCCTTTAGGCTTGTTTTCGGATTCTACGGTCTGTACGGTCATTGTTCACCTCCGCGAATTAACGATAAAAATATGTTACCATACTTGTTAATAAAAAGCAAAGCAAGTCCTTCCAGAAGTGTCAATCCGAGAATATATGTTATGATTGAGAATGAATATCTTCTTTTCCCGACGGAATTCAGACTCTCTGGTTCATCGGTGATTGGAAGAAAACGCTCAACGACCAGACTGAAGACGGTCAGACTACTTGTGGAGGAGGCTATGGAAAGTTTGAAAGAACGTATTCGGCAGGAAGGGAAGAATTTGGGGGGAGGCATCCTCAAGATTGACAGCGTGATCAACCATCAAGTAGACGCGACGTTGATGTTGGAGGCCGGGGCGGAGTTCGCGCGGCGTTTTGCGTCTGCCGCACCGACGCGCGTTCTCACGGCCGAGGTGTCGGGCATCATCCCGGCGATGGCGACTGCTTATGCGTTGGGGTTGCCGCTGGTCTACGCCCGCAAACACAAGCCGGTGACGATGAAAGAGCCGGTGCTGGTGGAGTTTGCCCCTTCGCACACCAAAGGCGGGCAGGTATCGCTGATGGTGTCGCCGGAATTCATCTCAGCGGGCGATCGCGTGCTCATCATTGATGATTTCCTGGCGACCGGGCAGACGATTGCGGCCATGGCGCGGATTGTCCAGGACGCCGGGGCGACGCTGGTGGGCATCGGTACGCTGGTTGAGAAGTCTTTCGAGGGCGGACGGGAGGTGTTGTTGTCTCTGGGCGTTCCTATTGAATCGCTGGTCATCATTGACGAGATGCGCGAGGACGGCACGATCATCTTCGCCGACGATGAGCGTGATGCGTGATGCACCACTCATGACTCTCAACTCACCATTTGTGGAGGGAACCCGGAGTGCAACAAGAAACGATCATCATTTTGGATTATGGTTCGCAGTATACACAATTGATTGCCCGGCGGGTGCGTGAACAGCACGTCTACGCCGAAATTCTGCCCTGGGATGTGGCAGAGGCGGAAGTTCTGACCCGTCGGCCACGGGGGATCATCCTATCCGGCGGTCCGAACAGCGTTTACGACATCGGCGCGCCCGGATTACCCGATTACGTTCTCCGCATGCAGGTGCCGGTCCTCGGCATCTGTTATGGTATGCATGTGTTGGCCCAGACGCTAGGCGGGGAAGTTGTTCCCGGTGTCAAACGCGAATATGGTCCCGCCGAAATGGAGATCCTGGAAGCGAACACTTTGTTTGCCGGGTTGGCGGCGCGTCAGGCGGTGTGGATGAGCCACGGCGACCGTGTGGAAACGCTGCCGCCGGGATTTCGGGTGTTGGCGCGCAGCACTGGCAATATCGTGGCGGCGATGGGGGACGCCACGGGGCGGGTGTACGGCGTACAATTCCATCCGGAGGTGCAGCATACTCCCAACGGCGCGGCCATGCTGCGACACTTTCTCTACGACGTGTGCGGGTGCAGCGGTACGTGGACGCCGGGGGCCTTCATTGAGGACGTGGTGAAACGCATCCGTGCACAGGTGGGCGCCGGGCAGGTTGTGTGTGGGCTAAGCGGCGGTGTGGATAGTGCGGTGACGGCGGCGCTGGTGCACAAAGCCGTCGGCGAGCAACTCACATGCATCTTCGTGGATACCGGCTTGCTGCGGCGCGACGAAGCCGCGCAGGTCAAGGCCACATTCCAGGAAGCCCTGCACATGCATCTGGTGATGGTGGACGCCTCCGACCGTTTTCTCGGCGCCCTGGCCGGCATCACCGACCCGGAGCAGAAACGCCGCATCATCGGAGAGCAGTTCATCCGCGTGTTCGAGTCCGAAGCGCGCCGGTTCAATGACGCGCGCTTTCTGGCGCAGGGCACCATTTATCCCGATGTGATCGAAAGCGCCGGCAGTGCCCACGCACAGCGCATCAAATCGCATCACAACGTCGGCGGGTTGCCGGAGGATATGCACCTGTCGCTGGTCGAGCCACTGCGCGACCTGTTCAAGGATGAAGTCCGGCAGGTGGGACTCGCGCTGGGACTGCCAGAAAAGCTCATCTGGCGGCACCCGTTCCCCGGCCCGGGCCTGGCGGTGCGCATTTTGGGCGAGGTCACCCGCGAGCGCGTCGCCACGCTTCAGGCTGCCGATGCGATCTTCCTGGAAGAATTGTGGAACGCCGGTCTCTACCGGCAGACGGCGCAGGCTTTTGCCGTGCTTCTGCCGGTGCGCAGCGTCGGCGTGATGGGCGACGGGCGCACGTATGCCAATGTCATTGCCCTGCGTGCCGTCACCACCGACGATTTTATGACGGCCAGTTGGACGCATCTCCCCTACGAATTGCTGGGGCGCGTGTCCAACCGCATCGTCAACGAAGTGCCCGGCGTCAACCGCGTCGTCTACGACGTGAGCAGCAAGCCGCCGGCGACCATCGAATGGGAATAGAGGGTCAACGGACTCAACGGATGTTTATCACGTGGGACGGTCTCATTAGGATGCTTCCATGATGAAACAATATGAAGCGGTGATACAGACTCTTGAAAGGCTTGGTGGCCAAGCTACACTTGCCCAACTCTATCGTGAAGTAATGCAAATAAAAGACTGTGAATGGGGCACCAAGACGCCATTTGCCTCGATTCGTCGCATAGTTCAGACACGCCCAGAGATTTTTAGGGTCCGTCCTGGTTTGTGGGCGTTGCGTGCGTACAAAGACCGGCTGGGTCTGGTTGAGGACAGCGCTGGACAGAAAGCACCTGAAGCTATTGAGCAGGGTCATGCCTACTATCAGGGATTGCTGGTTGTGATTGGGAATCTACGTAGCCTTGCAACGTTTGTTCCGCATCAGGATAAGAACAAGCTGTTTGTGAATCAGCGATTGGGAGAATTGAGAACATTGCAGGAGGTACCGCCTTTCAGCTACGAGGTCTTTGTGAAAAGAATTAGCACGGTTGATGTGACATGGTTCAATCAGCGTCAAATGCCATATAGCTTGTTTGAAGTGGAACATTCCACGAATATTCAGGACTCGTTGCTGAAATTCTACGGGTTGCAGGATTTCTATACACGGATGGTCATAGTTGCCGACGATAACCGGCGTGCGGAGTTCGAGCAAAAGGTTCAACACGATGCCTTTGAGGAAATCAGGGAGCGGGTGGGTTTCCTCGGATACGCCAGGCTGGTGAAGATGTACGAGTATGAGGTCCTGAAGAGCAGCGGGGATTTTACGATCTGAATCAGGGTTTTTGGGGGCAATGAGCCAACGCGCGACTGTAGCCATAGTTGTAGTGGATGGATTAAATGCATGGTATCTGCTGAATTGACTTATTTAGCGCGGATCACAGAGGTCGCGCCCCGCAGTGTGGCGGCGCGGGCAGGGGTGCGCGCGGGCGATAGGCTGTTGGCGATCAACGGCAGGCCCCTGCGCGATGTGATTGATGTGCAGATTTATGCCGCCGAGCCGGAACTGGAATTCCTCGTGGCACGGGACGGACGGCAAATCTCCTTGCGCGCCGCGCGTCGCTACGGACAGCCGCTGGGGCTGATGTTCGATGAGGAGCTTTTCGACGGCAAAATCCGTGCATGCCGTAACCATTGCGACTTCTGCTTCGTCTCGCAGATGGCGCCGGGATTGCGGGCGCCGTTGTATGTCAAAGACGACGATTATCGCCTCTCCTTTCTTCACGGCAATTACATCACCCTCACCAATCTGGATGAACACGACTGGGAACGGATCGCGGAACAGTATCTCAGTCCGCTCTACGTTTCTGTCCACGCGACCGAGTCGGATGTGCGGGTGGGGTTGATGCACAACCCACGCGCCGGGCAGATTCTGGAACAACTCGCGCGCCTCGCGGAGATCGGTATTCAGATACACACGCAGGCGGTGCTCGTGCCGGGGCGAAATGATGGTGCGCATCTCGATCGCACGATCGCGGACCTCGCTGCCCTGCACCCGGCAGTTGCCGATTTAACCGTCGTGCCGGTAGGTTTGACGCGCTGGCACAATCCCAACCTGCGCCCTTATACCGCCGCCGAAGCCGCCGCCGTGCTGACCCAGACGCTGGCGTGGCAGGCGCGTTTGCGTGAGACTTTGGGGATCGGTTTCGTCTATCCTTCGGATGAGTGGTTTCTGCGCGCCGGCGTTGCCGTTCCGCCGCTGGAAGCGTATGACGGACGCTTGCCGGCGCTCATCGAAAACGGCGTGGGGATGGTGCGGCTGTTTCTGGATAGTTGGACGTCGCTCCACACCGCTTTGGTGCGGCTCGGTGGGCCGCGTCAGCTATGGGTGACGGGCACACTGTTCGCGCCGGTCTTGCAGGCTCAAGCGCGCGCGTTCGCCGCTACGACGGGACTCACAGCCGAAGTGGTGGCCGTCCCCAACCGCGCTTTTGGCGAGACGGTGACGGTGGCGGGTTTGCTCACGGTTGCAGACATCCTGGCGGCTTTGCGAGAATATGCGCCGGGGGAGGTCATCGTGTTGCCGGATGAGATTTTCCGTGGGCCGGCGGGCGTTTCGTTGGACGGCAAATCGCCTGCGGAGGTGCAAGCGGCAACCGGTAGCCGTGTGGTGCTTGTCGCGCAGACAGGCGGGGACTGGCAATTACGGACAGGGCCTTATCTTGAGCAACGCGGATCTGGCGATCCGCTCGAAGCTAGTTGAGCAACGCGGATCTGGCGATCCGCTCGAAGCTAGTTGAGCAACGCGGATCTG
>DAOSNS010000002.1:79426-253300 GCA_035373625.1 Anaerolineae bacterium
GGCGATCCGCTCGAAGCTAGTTGAGCAACGCGGATCTGGCGATCCGCTCGAAGCTGGTTGAGCCAACGCGGATCTGGCGATCCGCTCGAAGCTGGTTGAGCAACGCGGATCTGGCGATCCGCTCGAAGCTAGTTGAGCCAACGCGGATCTGGCGATCCGCTCGAAGCTAGTTGAGCCAACGCGGATCTGGCGATCCGCTCGAAGCTGGTTGAGCCAACGCGGATCTGGCGATCCGCTCGAAGCTGGTTGAGCAACGCGGATCTGGCGATCCGCTCGAAGCTGGTTGAGCAACGCGGATCCGGCGATCCGCTCGAAGCTGGTTGAGCAACGCGGATCTGGCGATCCGCTCGAAGCTGGTTGAGCAACGCGGATCCGGCGATCCGCTCGAAGCTGGTTGAGCAACGCGGATCTGGCGATCCGCTCGAAGCTGGTTGAAGTCATTGTAACGTCGCGATTGTGTGGTAAAATGTGAATGTTTCAACAATCTTGCAGGGAGGTGATGCCTATCGAGAAATGTGCGTAACTGTCGGGACGCAAGCGCCAGACCCGGTCTGACCGGGTGACGAGGCGGCGGTTTATCGAACATATCTGGCCTGTGCCGGATTTTCGGCGGGTACCGCCAGGGGAACAGCCTTCCCCTCTCCGATGTCCCCCAAAAATTGAGAAAGCCGCATCACAAAACCGTTGGGCAACCGGCGGGACAAAAGTGCGGCAAGGCTGCCCCACCATCTACGGGTGGGTGTCTATTCCTGTTGCTAGTTGTCAGTTCTCAGTTGTCAGCTATTGGCTGTTAGCTGCCAGTTGGTAACGCATGTCAATGGGCATGGCGTGTTCTGCGCGTGTTGCTTGCGCAATGCGTTATTTCATGGGTTGGCATTTTGCCAGGAGGTGAACTATGTGTGGCATTGTTGGGTATGTCGGGCCGCGACAGGCGGCGCCGATTGTGTTGGGGGGATTGAAAAAGCTGGAATATCGCGGCTATGACTCCGCCGGCATCGCCGTTCTACACGCCAATGGCGACATTGAGGTCGAACGCGCCGTCGGCAAGCTGAGCAATCTGCAAGAGCGGCTATATCAAAAGCCGCTCATCGGTACAATTGGGATTGGACACACGCGCTGGGCCACCCACGGTGGTGTGACGGAATTCAACGCCCACCCGCATGTCGGGCGAAACGGACGGGTGGCCGTCGTCCACAACGGCATCATCGAAAATTACGCCGAACTGCGCCAGGAGATGACCGCTGAAGGGATCGCTTTCAACTCTGAAACCGATACCGAAGTGGCAGCGCATCTGGTGGATGGTTATCTGGCCGGAGGGGCCGACCTGCTAACGGCAGTGCGACGCGCCTTGCCGTCCATCCAGGGGGCCAGTGCCTTTGTCTTTCTCAGCCCTCAGGAGCCGGAGAGTCTGGTGGTGGCACGCCTGGGGAACGCCGGCGGGATCGTGGTAGGGATCGGCGACGGCGAGATGTTCGTCGCTTCGGACATCCCGGCGATCCTCGAGTACACCCGCAACGTCATCTTTCTGGAAAATCGGCAGATGGCGCGTGTTAACCGTGATGGCGTCGAGATCTTCACTTTCGATGGTACGCCGGTTCAGATGCGGGTTCACACTATCCCCTGGGATCCGGTATCGGCAGAAAAAGGCCCCTATCGCCACTTTATGCAGAAGGAGATTTCGGAGCAGCCCCGCGCGATCACCGATACGATTCGCGGGCGTGTGGATTTTCACCGTGGGCGTGTGGTGCTCGACAGTGTGCCGCTCACACCGGCCGAAGCGCAGAAGCTGGACCGGGTCATCATCGCGGCATGCGGCTCTTCCTACCATGCCGGACTGGTCGGGAAGTTTATGATCGAAACGCTGGCGCGCTTGCCGGTCGAGGTGGATTACGGTTCAGAGTTCCGCTACCGCAATCCGCTGATCACACCGACGACGGCGCTGCTGGCGATCACCCAGTCCGGCGAAACGGTGGACACGCTGGCTGCCATGGAAGCCGGACGTGAGCATGGCGCCAGGTTATGGTCCATCGTCAACGTCATTGGCAGTCAGGCGCATCGTCTGGCCGATGGGCATATCCTCATGCAGGCCGGCCTGGAGATCGGCGTGGCGACGACGAAGGCGTTCACGGCGAGCCTGGTGGACCTGTACCTGCTGGCGTTGCACCTGGGGCAATTGCGTGAGACGCTTCCTGCGGAGGTACTGCGACGCGCGGTGAATGATCTGGCCCGTCTGCCTGATCTGGTCGGGCGCGTTTCGGAGCCGTTGCCGATCTACGACGAGCTGGCCGAGATTTTCTTCAAACGCGAGCACTTTCTCTTCCTGGGGCGCGGTCTCAACTATCCGGTGGCGCTGGAAGGTGCGCTCAAACTCAAGGAGATTTCCTACATTCATGCGGAAGGCTATCCCGCCGGTGAAATGAAGCACGGTCCCATCGCGCTCATTGATGAGGCCATGCCCGTGGTGACGGTTGCTTCGCGCGACACCGTCTACGAGAAGATGATCAGCCAGATGGAGCAGGTGAAAGCGCGCAGCGGGACCGTCATCGGCCTGCTGCAAGAAGGTGATGAAGTGGCGCGCGGCAAAGCGGATTACGTGCTCGAAGTGCCCGTTGCGCCGCAATTTCTCTCCCCGGTGCTCAACATCATCCCGTTGCAGTGGTTGGCCTACGCCATGGCCGTCCGTCGTGGGGCGGATGTGGATCAGCCGCGCAATCTGGCGAAGAGTGTGACGGTGGAATAGTGAACAACAGACCTGACGGGTTTTCCAAAACCTGTCAGGTCTGTTTTGATCTAATAAGACGAATTGGAGTGTGAAATCTCTATGCCGTTGATCTGCATCAGTGCCGGCACGATGATCGCCTGTGGGTTGCGTGCGCCGTAGCTTGAAGATGTATTGACGACGACTTGTGCCGGCGAGAGCCAGTTCACCCTGTCACCGAAGAGGTCGAGCAGGCTTTGCGTCAGGCGCACATTGTAGGGCACAGCCACGGTGCCGTCACGCTTCAACAGCAACGTGCCAAAACGTGAACTGCCGGTGATCACACCTTTGGAAGGGTTCACGATGTTCATATAGTGCAGGTAGGGGATGTAGAGGATGTCGTCCTCGCGCGGCATGGCGACCAGCTCCGGCAGGGTGTTTGCTGTGCCGTTGCCGCCTTGCATGACCATGCTGATGTGCGGTACGGTGTGGCCGGTAGGCTGCGCGCCGAACTCATCGGCATCGTCCTGAGACCAGATAAAGCCCTGGAATACCCCGTCAACAAAGATGGGGAACGGCCGGCGCGGCATACCCATCAAGTCACGCCGGAACGGGAAGGTCTCGTTGCGTGTGGGATCGTCCGTCAGGGTAAAGTGGGGGGATAAAACGCGCTGCCCGACCTGTGCCTCGCTCAGACACGAGTAACCGCGTTTCATCAAGCCTCCGTTGTAGCCGATATAGCTGAAAAACTCCAGCAATTCGGCGATGGCCGCCGGGCCGAAAACGATGTCATACATCCCCAGTGGCAATTGTTGCGGTGTGTCATGGCGGTAGTGGTCCACCAGGAACGCCAGATCGCGCTGTAGCGCAGCGGGATTCAGATCACCTTTCTGCTGTGCGGATTGCCCGGCGCTCACTTCCCATTTAAGCATTGTGTGCGACAGTACGATGTTGATCTGCGCATCTGAAGTCTTGAAATATTGCGTATGCTCCGAGCGGGTGTTGATCTGAGCGAGGGTGTTCGCGCCGCACGAGAAAATGCCCGAAAGGCGAATTTCATCCGTCTCCAACCCGGCCGCCGCCTGATTGAAAAATGCCAGACGCTCTTGATTGCTGAGCGTCGCCAGGGCGGGATCATAGGCACTCTCATCACTGAAGGACTCGGCGTACACCGGGATGGTCGGTTGATAATTCAAGGGTTGGGCATGCTGTACCATCTCGGCGGCAATGTCTACGCCGCGTCGCATTTCATCCAGCTTGTCCAGCGCGGTGATCATCCCATAGCTGGCGCGTTGCCGATCGCGGTAGGCAGTGATCTCCAGGCGGATGAGGTGCTCGTTGGTATTCAAAGAAATGGCCGAGTTGGCAAAGCGCATCAGGTAACTGTCTTCTTCGTGGTAGAGGAACGTGGCTTCCACGCCTTTCGCCAGGGCGTAAGCGCGTAAGTCATGCAGGGTGGCTAAAATGCGATCTTTCACGGTTATTCTCCTATCCTCACATGGTCGAAACGGCATACCGGAACCCCATGGCCTAGTTGCATAATCTGGTTGGGCTGCCCTTTGCCACAGTTGGAAACGTAGCGCACTTCCCAGGTAGAGGCATCGCCCACTGCCGACAGCGAGTTGTAGAAGGGGATGGTCTCGCCCTGGTAGGTGGCATTTTTGACTACCCGTGTGACCTGCCCATCTTCCACCAACCAGCCGATCTCGGTAGCGAAGTGAAACTGCTCGCGGTTGGAGCCGATGGACCAGCTTTTGTCGCCGTCCAGCACAATCCCTCGTTCGGTGTTGCGGATGATGTCATCCAGCGTGCCGTCGTTGCCGGGATCAACGTTGATGTTGGTCATGCGCTCGATAGGCACGCGGTAGAACGCGGTGGCGCGGTTAGCGCCGCTGCTGCCCTCAAAAATGATCCTACCGGCGCGCGCGTTAGCTTCCTCGACCATTTGACGCCCGGTGATGGCGCCCACAAGCAGCCCTTTGTCAATTAGCAGATTGTTTTGAGCGGGGACGCCGTCATCATCGTAGCCAAAGCTGCCGGGGCTGTTGGGGATGGTTGCGTCCGCACGAACCGTCAGTTTTTCCGAGCCATAGCGCAGTGTGCCGAAATCGCTGAGGCGGACGAACGACCCACCGGCGAAGGCCAGCTCGTAGCCCAGAATGCGGTCCAGCTCCAGGGCGTGGCCGATCGTCTCGTGTGTTTGCAGGAACATAATGCCGGGCAGCAGGATGACCGAACGTACATCTTTGGGACAATCCTCGGCTGCCAGCACCTCATTCATCTCGCGCACAATGCGCTCGGCATTGGCATTGAACACATCCATATCGAGGGTTTCCCATCCACGGGTGTCGCCCAGGCGCGGTGGACTGTACTTGCGTGAGTGCATCTGACCTTGTGCGTCCAGACCGGCCACTTCGATCGAAGGAAAGACCTCGACGATGATCTTTTCGATTTCGCTGCCCTCCGAATCCATAAAGACGACCTGCTTGCGGATGAAGGTCAACGCGCAGACCCGTTGAAAGACGCCCGGCTGGTTCAGCTTTTGATCCATCGCTTGCAGGAAGGCCACTTTTTCGGACAGCGGCACGGTAAAGGGATCAATCTTGTTGGGGCTTCTGAAGGTGGCCTGGATGGCATCCTTTTCGGCCAGGCGCACGGGGAAGGTGACCCGTTCGGCGGCGACGCGGGCATTGTCGAATGCCTTATCGAACAATGCCGTGAGGTTGCTGAGGTCGGAGGCCGCCGAGAAACCCCAGGCCCCTTTGTATAGCACCCGCACGCCGACGCCGCTTTCGCGCGTGGCGGTGGCTTCCTTGAGATTGCCGTTCCACATCAGCAGTTCGTTGGTTTCCTCGAAGGGATACCAGCGCGCATCTACGTACAACGCACCGGCATCTCGAAGACGTGCAATCTGTTCTTTTAATTGTTTGTGCATGTTCATCTCCTTACTTGCGACTTTACAGCGTCATGATACCACATATTTTGTTCGATTGTTATGTGTTTTATCCTCTTTTGGGTAGGATTTTCTGGATGGATAGTTCCCCTCGTGCTGTCTGTTGTGCCGCTAAAGCGGTATCTTTAGTGGGGTGTGCCCCACCACATCCCCCTCTTTCCCTGGCCTTTAGGCCATATTCAGTTGCCGGAAGCTCTATAAGTTTGGGAAAGTTGCGCGGATTGGCGACCGATGTATATTGGGGTAGGGGCAAGGCACCCCCGCGGACATCCATTTATGTGCAGAGGCGTGAGGATGCAGAAGCTTATGGCTGAGAAGACACTACAAGACTATCAAACTAACGACTAAACAGGGAGACATAGAATGAAACCACTGGCAGTTCGCAACCAGGCACAGCTTATTACCTACCCGGATTCGCTGGGGGGTGACTTGTCCGCGCTGTACGGCACCCTCACCGGCCCGCTCGCCGGACTGTTCGGCGGCGTTCACATTCTGCCGTTTTATCCCTCGTCGGGAGATCGAGGCTTTGCGCCCATCACCTACCGCGAAGTGGCGCCGCAATTTGGAACGTGGGACGACATCCGCCGCATCGGTGCGGAGTTTGACGTGGCCGCCGATCTGATGGTCAACCACATCTCGCGGCGTTCGACCTATTTCCAGGATTTTGCCCGACGTGGACGTGCCTCCGAATACGCCGACCTGTTTATCACGTTGGACAAAGTCTGGCCCGACGGCAACCCACCGGCCTCCGATGTGGCTCGCATTGCCCTGCGTCGCCCGGAACACCCGTTCACCGATGTCACCATCGAGGAGACGGGCGCCGTAGAACGCATCTGGGCCACCTTCGGTGGCCGCGATTGGGTGGAGCAGATTGACCTGGATGTGAACTCCCCCAAGACACGGGCGTTGCTTCAGGCGGAACTGCGCCACCTGCGCGCGCAAAACATCCGCATCGTGCGGCTGGACGCCGTGGGCTATGTCATCAAGAAGGCGGGGACGAGCTGCTTTTTCGTCGAACCGGAGATTTACGCTTTCTTCGATTGGCTGCGCGCCTACGCGGACGAGATCGGCCTCACATTGCTGCCCGAAGTCCACGCGCCCTTCGTCACGCAGCGCGCATTGGCCGATCACGGCTATCCGGTCTACGATTTCATCCTGCCGTTTCTGACGCTCCACACCCTGTTTAATCGCTCAAGCCGCAAATTGTGCGATTACCTGCGGATTTGCCCGCGCCAGCAATTTACCACGCTCGATTGTCACGACGGCATCCCCGTCCAGCCTGACCTGGATGGGCTGTTCACTTCAGAGGAAGCACGTCCGGTCGTAGAGCAGTTGCTTGCGCGCGGCGCGAATCTCACCCGCCTGATGACACCGCCGGCCGCCCATCCCGACTTCGACGCGCATCAGGTGAACATCACCTATTACTCCGCGCTCAATGCCGACGATGACGCTTATGTGATTGCGCGGGCCATTCAACTTTTTGCACCGGGCATCCCGCAAATCTACTACGTGGGCTTGTTGGCAGGTGAAAATGACTATGCGGCGGTCGCGGAAACAGGGGAACGCCGCGCCATCAACCGCCACAACTACACGCTGGACGAGATCGAGGCCGCCGTCCAACGTCCGGTGGTGCAGCGTCTCTTCCGGCTGATCCGCTTCCGCAACACTTACCCGGCCTTCAACGGCGCGTTCAGCGTGCTGGACACATCCGGGCATGCGTTGGGGCTGAGGTGGGACCATGGCGACGCCACCTGTACCCTGCATGTGGATTTGAACACGCAGACGGCGCACATTGCCTATCGCAACGAACAGGGCGAATGGGTGAATGAGCGCATCTAGGCCCATTGCGACAGGAGGGGCGCGCTCGAACCAGCGGGTTGCCCCGCTCTCTGTGGCTGGCTCTCAATCCTGGTAGGGACGCGCCGACCGTTGTTCGTAAACGCCGTTTTCCTTGAGTTGATTGCTCCAATACACCGAGAAAAACAACAGCATTCCCTCAATTGCCGGCTTCATATAGCCCGGATAGCGTTCCGGCCTGGCTAATTTTTGCAGGCGCGCCATATCGAACTGGCCGGTTTCCCCAAGCTGTTTGCCCAATTCAAACAATTGCGCAAATAACTTGCGGTTTAGGATTTCCGGCATCAAACGCACACTCTCACAGCCGCCTTTGACGATTGTGCCGAGATACGGACAGCCCAGGCGTGTGGCGAGCTTCGCCAGGTAACGTTCCACATAGCGCAAGTGCAGCGACTCCGGAAATCCCGACTGCACCAGGAAGCCCAACGGGGGATTGCCGGCCCGTCCACGCAGCGGCTCAAGGGCCTCGATGAACGCTTTGACGATGCCCGGCATCGCATCGGTATACAGCGGGAATCCCACAAGCACTGCCTCGGCCGCAGCGAACATTTCCCGATAGGACTCAAGCTCATTCTGGCGTACCAGATGGAACATCTCGGCGGTGCGGTTGCCGGCGGCGGTGAACCCTTGCATCACGTGCTCCAGGAGCAGCGGCGTGTTGCCTTTTGCGCCGCGCGGCGAACCGTTGAACACGGTCAGGCGTCCCGGTGGGGTGACGCGCACGCCGGGAATGGGGGCAAGCTGCGGGGTGAAGGGCACGCTCCCTCCGCCGTTCGTTATGGCGTGTACCACATCCGTCACCGGCTGCTCGGTTGTGAGCACAAACTCCATGCGGCTCTTTAAACCCTTTGCCGTGCGGGTGAGGATTTCACCCACAATGCGCAAATCTTCCGCATCGGTATCGGCCTCTTTTTCCAGCAACAGCCCGACGCGCGGATAGTGGTCGTAGCGGGGACGGTGGCGCACCTCGCCATCGTCTATTAGAAAGTACGGATGAAGCAAAGGGATGGACTTGTCCAACATCTTCTTTAGCATTGCATCGGGGAATCCCAGGCGCAGTGGCGCGGCCCACAGCGCAAAATCGCTGTTGATGAGCGTGCGGCATACCTCCCGCGAAGCATCACGGGCCACACATTCGCCGGGCGTCTTCACCCAGCAGCCAAAGCAGCCGACGCAATAGCGGATATCCATCTCGCGCAGCGTGTATGGGGTAACGGTATGACCCTCTGCCGTCAATTGCGCCGCGAGTGTGCTCAGATAAGTCTCAAAGGTCGTCTGATGAGGATGACTGTTGCCGTTAACAATGGTGATGTTCATTGGTGTTCCTTTCTGAAGATAAATCTGAAAAATAAAAGTACGCTTCAAACAGAGCAATTGGCCCAGACAGAGTAGGCTACCCCCTTCGCGAAACTATGTTACAATATCTCTGGTTTGACGTCAAGTCTCCCTGGAAATGGAGCAGGGCTTTATCTGATAAGGCCCTGGGGAGTGGAGGCCGACCACATAACAAAAATCAACAAACGTTGAAGGAAGAAGACTATGACAGCAGGTACAACTGACACCCTCAAGAGCAAAAGTGTAGTGCGCAGCAGAAATTATCTCATCTTCCTGGTTATTTTTATGGGCTGGGTAGCCTTGCTGGATCAGTACATCTCGATGATCAAAACCACGGCGATCCCCTATATCATCGAAGCCTATGACATCACCGCTTCGGATTTTTCCTGGTACGAGGCACTCTATCTGGCTACCACGTTTCTCATTTTCTTGTTGAACGGCCTCAACGACATCATCGGACGCAAGTATTCCATCCTTGTCCTGGTGTTGATGATGGGACTGTCATCGCTTGGCGTGGTACTATTCACGCCGACGTTACACCTGTTTATGGTGTTCTACACGATTGCGATGTTTACTACGGTCTCCAACATGTGGTCCATTCCGGTCAGCGAGGAAGCGCCCGCCGATAAACGCGCCAAGTACGTGGCCATCGTCTACGTCATCGGACTGTTGCCCCTGCAAGCGATCCTGCCGCCGCTGTTGATGAACGTCCTGGGGCTGAGTTGGAAATGGATGTACGGTGTCGTATTCGTGCTGATGCTGCCGGCACTGGCGATGTGGTTCTTCATGCGCGAAACCGGACGCTACGAGGTCGTCAAGGGCGAGCGGCGCGCAGGAACCCGCAAAAATCACTTTTTTGGGTTGGGCGTGATCAACCGTCAGGACGTGCGCTACATCATCATTGCCTCCGCGGTCTGGCTGTGCTGGCTGATCTACCAGTTCCTTTACTTCTGGGCCGGCTACTACTTTATGACCCTCCACGGCTACACTCTTGGACAATGGTCTACGGTGCTGCTGGCTTCACTGGTGCTGGCGATCATCGGTGGGGTGAGCGCCGGTGCGATTATGGATCGCATCGGACGCACGCCGGCGTTCGTCGGCGGATGCCTGTGCCTGGCGGCGATTCTCGTTGTCCTGGGCTTTGGGCGTGGGTGGGTGCTCCCTGTCGCTGCGGCGCTTACCGGCTTCTTCACTTCCTTCACCTATACCTGGATCGTCGTCTACGTGCCGGAAGTCTTCCCCACCGAACGGCGCGGCGCGTGCATCGGCTGGACAACCACGGTGGCGCGCGTTTCCTACGTCGTTGGACCGGCGCTGGCGGCAGTTTTGCTAAAGGTTTTTCCCACCATGGAGTGGTTTTGGGTCGTCGCGGCCGGCCTTATGCTACTTCCCATCGGCATCATCTTGATCGCCAATCCCTACGAGACGAAAAGCCACGAGTTGGAAGAGATCGAGCACAAACGCTGACCTGAATGGCGGGCATACAGGGGAACTGGCGTTCCCCTCGGCGCAAGCATGATGAGGCCCTGTGAAGCCTCCTCATACCCGTTCGCTCTCTCTCCCTTTTGGGGTATAATACTCTTTCGGGAACCGATACATTCCCCGATTTTCTGCCACAAATGCCGCGAATTTCACATACCTGCGTGAAATTCGTGAAATCCGTGGCCGAAAGAATTTCGCGGCACCACATGGCAACCCTGTGGAGGAGAGAGTTTTTTGAGTATAGAAGACCAGATCGGTATCATCAAAACGGTAGACATCCAACACGAGATGCGCACGGCGTATCTCGATTATGCGATGAGCGTGATCGTGGCGCGGGCATTGCCCGACGCGCGCGACGGCCTCAAGCCCGTGCAACGGCGCATCCTCTATGCCATGCACGACATGGGTGTGCGTCCCAACACACCGCACAAGAAATCTGCCCGTATCGTCGGTGAGGTGCTCGGTAAGTATCACCCCCACGGCGATTCCGCCGTGTATGAGGCGATGGCGCGTATGGCGCAGGATTTCTCCATGCGCTATTTGCTGGTAGATGGGCAGGGCAACTTCGGCTCGATTGACGGCGACTCCCCGGCCGCGATGCGTTACACCGAGGCGCGTCTCTCGCCCATTGCGATGGAGCTGCTCAATGACATCGAAAAAGACACCGTAGACTGGACCGACAACTTTGACGGCAGTCTGAAAGAACCCACCGTCCTGCCCGCCCGCCTGCCCAACCTGATCGTCAACGGTGCCTCGGGCATCGCCGTGGGGATGGCAACCAACATCCCGCCGCACAATCTGGGCGAAATTGTGGACGCGCTGGTGCACATCCTCGACAACTGGGACCGCCGCGAGGAAATTGCCGTCGAAGAGCTGTTGGAATACGTCAAAGGGCCGGATTTTCCCACCGGCGGCCAGATCCTGGGGCAGGAACCGATTGTCAAGGCGTATGCCACCGGACGTGGACAAGCGGTCGTGCGTGCCGTCGCCAACATCGAAGAAATGCGCGGTGGACGCTTCCGCATCGTCGTCACCGAAATTCCCTATCAACTGAACAAGTCCAGCTTGCTTGAGCGCATCGCGGCCCTTGTCCGCGAAGGCAAACTGGACGAGATCAGCGATCTGCGCGATGAATCGGATAAGCGCGGGATGAGCATCGTCATCGAACTCAAGCGCGGCGCGCAACCACAAAAGGCGTTGAACCGCCTGTATAAGCACACGCCCCTGCAATCCACGTTCGGCATCCAACTGCTGGCGCTGGTGGATGGCGTGCCGCGCATCCTGCCGTTGCGGCGCTTGCTCCAGGTATTCCTCGATCACCGCATTGAAGTGCTGGTGCGCCGCGCCCAGTTTGATCTCAATAAGGCCCAGGCCCGTGCGCACATCGTCGAGGGCCTGCTCATCGCGCTGGATCACCTGGACGCCATTATCAAGACGATCCGCGAGTCGCCGGACGTGGATACCGCCCGCAATCGCCTGATGAGCAACTTCGGGCTGACCGAGATTCAGGCGCAGGCGATCCTCGATATGCAACTGCGCCGCCTCACCGGGCTGGAGCGCCAGAAGCTCGAGGAGGAATATGCCGAGTTGCTCAAGACGATTTCTTATCTGGAGGGGCTGCTGGCCTCACCGTTGCAGCAGCGTCAGGTCATCCGTCAGGACTTGCTGGAGTTGCGCGAGCACTACGCCGACCCGCGCCGCACCGTCATCCGTCCCCACGCAGATGCCGCCATTGACGAAGAAGACCTGGTGGAAGAGGAGAGCGTCCTGATCTCCATCACCCAACGCGGCTACATCAAGCGCATGCCGTGGACGACTTTCCGCGCGCAGGAACGCGGGGGGCGCGGCGTCATCGGCATGGCCACCGGCGACGAGGACGAGATCACCGCGCTGCTTTCGGCGCACAGCCACGACACGCTCCTCTTTTTCACCGATAAGGGAAAGGTGTACCAGGAAAAAGTGTACCAGATTCCCGACGCCGGGCGCACGGCCAAAGGCTCGCTCATTGCCGGTATTCTGGCGATAGACCCTGAGGAGCGTGTGACTGCCGTTGTGCCTGTGTCGAGCTTCGATGACGCGCGTTATCTCTCGATGGTCACACGCCAGGGGCGCATCAAGCGCGTGTCGCTGTCAGAGTTCAGCAATGTGCGTCCCAGCGGGCTGATTGCCATTTCGCTTAACGAGGGTGACGAACTGGGTTGGGTGCGGCTGACGCGCGGCACCGATGATCTGATCCTGGTGACGGCACAGGGGCAGGCGTTGCGTTTCAATGAACAGGAAGTGCGTCCGATGGGCCGCGCCGCAGCAGGCGTCATCGCCATAAGCCTGGAAGAGGGCGACCGTTTGAGTGTTGCCGAGGTGGTCGAACCGGACGGTTCACTTTTCCTGGTTTCGCTGAAGGGCTTCGGGCGTTGCACGCTGCTGGATGAGTTCCGCACCCAGGGACGCGGCGGCAAGGGCGTTCAGGCTTACCGGGCCAACGACAAGAGCGGGCCGGTTGTGGATGGGCGCGTTGTCCAGGATGATGACGAAATCACGTTGATGTCTGAAAATGGCATTGTTCTGCGTATCCGCGTGGACAAAATCCCCAAGATGGGACGGTACACACGCGGCGTGCAGATGATGGATTTGAAGAATGGTGACCGCGTGGCGACCATCGCGCGTCTGCCCAGCGGTGGTGAAAGTAACGGCAATGGGGATACGGCCAGCAACAATGGCGATGAGGAACTGGTAACCGGGGATGAGTAACTGGGGATTGGTAATCGGAAAAGGAGCTTGATATGCACGACACAATCCGGCCTCGCTCCAGTCAATTGACGGCGTTGTTACCGACAGCGGACGCGATGTCGTTGGCCGAGACCCTCATCGCGTTTGCCAACGCCGACGGGGGAACGGTTTACGTTGGTGTTGACGAAGGCGGCACCCCGAGCGGCGATGTCTATCCCGAAGAGTTCGGCGAGATCGTGCCGCAGGCCGAAAGGCTTTGCCGTCCGCCGATTCCCATCACGTGGGAGCAGGTAGAGGTCGGCGGGGCGTTCGTCTTCGTGGGGCGCGTGCAGCGTAGCGCCGAGTTACACACGTTGCACGATGGTCGGGTGCTTATCCGTACCGGCGTGGAAAACCGCCCGCTGACCGGTGAGCAGTTGCAGCAGCTTACCGCCAGTCGCTCCGCCGGTGAATACGAAGCCGAGCCGGTCCCCGGCGCGACGCGCGACGATCTCGATCCCGAAACGCTGCGTGAATTCGTCGAGATGTGGGAGAAGCGCCAGGGACGCCCGCTAAGTCGCCCCATTGATGATGTGCTGCTGGAAATGGGCTGGTTGCTCCCCGGAGGCCGGCCGACCGTGGCGGGGATGCTGTTGTTTGGGAAAAAACCGCAAGCGTTTATACCCCGTAGCGGGTTGACATTCGTGCGCTTTGACGGCGTTCAGGTGCACAAGGAAAGTGGTGAGCCGGGTTATGGGCGGCGGGTGGAGTTCGACGGCCCACTGGCGCACATCATCCAGCGTGCGTGGGACATCTTGCAAGCCGAAATCCGTGTGGGGGCGGTGGTGCGTGGCCTGGAACGCAAAGAACAGTGGCTATATCCGCCGTCGGCCATCCGCGAGGCGCTGGTCAATGCGGTGGCGCACCGCGATTATCGTCTACGCGGGCGTGCGATCGAGGTGCGCATGTTCAGCAATCGGCTGGAGATTTCCAGCCCCGGTGGTCTGCCCGGCTACATCACGCTGGAAAACATTGTGGATGAGCACTTCTCGCGCAATCCGCGCATCGTCAACGGGTTGTATCAGTGGGGCTACATCGAAGAATTGGGGCTGGGGGTGGACTTGATGATCCAGGACATGGTGAACGCAGGCCATTCACCGCCGCAGTTCCGCCCGACGGACTACTCGTTTACCGTCATTTTCGAGAGCGTGCAACAGCGTCAGCCTGTGCTGTTGCCTGCCGGCGCCGATCTGACGATGAACGAACGTCAGGCGAAGGCTTTGGCCTTTTTGCAGCAGCATGGCCGCATCACCAACCGCGATTACCAGGCGCTCTGCCCCGATGTGACCGCCGAAACCTTGCGTCTGGACCTCGCCGACCTCGTCGAGCGCGGCATCATCCTCAAGGTCGGGGAAAAGCGGGGAACGTATTACATTTTGAAGTGATGAGTAAAGGGTAAAGAGAAATGAGTTAAGAGGCAAAGAGATAGCTCATTACTCATTTCTCATTACTCGTTTCTCATTCCCCTTCTCGAATTCTTCCCGCAGTCGCCTCCAGCTCATGCTTGTACTGGAGAGCAGGGTATCGGCGCGGAAGAAGCGTGCGGAAAGCAGGACGAAGAGATAGGTCGTCACGGCCAGGCCGGCCAGGCTGACCGGCGGTTGCCAGAGCGGCACACCGCCTGCGGCCAGGCGCGGCAGCATCGAAGTCGGCGCGGTCAAGGGGATGAGACTCAGGATGGTCGCCACGATGTCGTTGGACGCTTCGACAAAGGCGCTGTTGAACCACAAAGGTAACATCAACGGCAACATGGCAAGGAAGGTAAACTGCCCCGTCTCGCGGGCATTCGGTGCCAGCGCGCCGATCGCGCCCAGGATCGAGGCATAGAGGATGTAGCCAAGCACGAAGTAGAGCAGTCCCCACACCATAAGTCCCTTTGGCAGGGTGATGTTTCCAATGAAGACGCCGAGCGTTGCCAGGGTCGAGCCGCCACGATCCAACGTCAGATAGCTGCCGCCAAGCCAGACCGCCATTTGCACCAGGGCCACGATCCCCAGCCCTAACACTTTCCCCAACATTAACTCGCGTGGGCGCAGGCTGACCAGTAACACCTCCACCGTGCGATTCTCTTTCTCCCGCGAGACGCTTTGCAACATAAAACTGCTGCTCATCGTCAGTACGAAAAAGAAGATGAAGAGCATCCCATAACCGACGATGAAGCGCGTCCCGTAGTCTTCGCCGGCATTGGCGTCCGGCGCTGCAACTGCCGTCGTTTCCACACTGTAAAGCGGGTCGGAAATCCGTCTGGCTAGTGTCACATCCCCGACCAGATTGTAATGTACAATATACGAAAAAACATCAGCCGTACCGATGCCGCCCAGCGGCGCAAATTCCTTTTCTACTGCCGTGAGTTTCCCGGTATCCATATAATCTGCCGGAATGATGTAATACTCGCGTAGTTGACCGGCAGTCAGGGCGGCGTGCGCGGCGTCTTCATCGGGAAATGCCCGCACAAGCGCCGGCGGAACGTCGGGAGGCAGCGTTTTAATCACCCCGGCATAATCCACATAACCGATCGCCCAGACTTCGCTTTTAGTGTCGCTGGATAACACATCCTTTTCTGTCTCAAACGCCTTGCGGCTAAGAAATTGCGCGCCAAACGTAAAGACCATGATGATGGCCGGCAGAAGAAACGTGGTTAACCAAAAAGAAGGCTTCCCCAGGGTGTTGCGAATCTCATGTTTGATGACGATCATCACATTGCGCATTGTCGCACCTCGTTCATAGTCGCTGTGTCCGCAATCCATTGTCGTTGCGCAGTGCAGCGACGATGGTTTTGACCTTCAGCGGTTGTCCGTACTGTAACATTCCCAAACGGAAGATACGCGCTGCAAGCCACACGCTCACCACGGCAGACGTGACCAAAAACACCAGA
Organism: Anaerolineae bacterium; assembly: GCA_035373625.1. Classification (GTDB taxonomy): domain Bacteria; phylum Chloroflexota; class Anaerolineae; order B4-G1; family SLSP01; genus DSWT01. Next base: position 95,393 of record DAOSNS010000002.1, read on the forward strand.
CTTAATCCCAGTTGCCACAGCGGCACCGTCGTCATCGCCCAGCGCATAGTGATGGTGACGAAGGCCGTCGTTGGGAACAGCGTCAGGGCAATGATCAACGGACTGTTGGGTTTCGCCATCATCAATGCCATGAAGAAGAACGGCAGTGAGAAGAAAAGGTTGAGGATGCCCGTGATTTGCTGCCCCTGACGCAGATCGGTGACCATGCCGCCTATGGCGGTCATCAACCCGGCAATCAGCGCGTAGGCCGGCACGAAGAACAGCGCCACAACGCCGAGGAATGACCACGGGACGCGCAGCATCCGCACCTCCGGCACGAAAAACGAAGCCGCGAACAGCGCGATGACGCTGGTGAGAACCCAGATGCCCAATTGGGTCAGTCCCACGCTCATCAACCCCAACGCCTTGCCACCGATCAATTCTTCGGGGCGGATAGATGTGGCGAGAACCTCGACCGTGCGATTCTCCTTCTCATCGGTCACCGCCTGGAGCATGTAGCTGCCAGAATTCAGCACCGCAAAGATGAAGAAGAACGCCGCCACAAACGGCACGATGAATCCGATCACACTGTCACTTTCCAGCTCCCGGCCGCCATCTATGGAACGGAACGTCACCGAGGAACCTTCCAGCAAACGTTGTTGAACGGCGGGGGGATACGTAGCCAGCAGATTGACCCGCAGAAAGTCCGCGAAGTCTTCCTGAACGCGCTCGCCGGGGCGTTTGTTGAGGAAGAAGAGCTGCACACGCCCGGACTGCACATAGTCGGCGGGCACAACATAGTATGCCCGGATGATGCCGGCTTCCAGCGCGGCCTGTGCGGCGGCTTCGTCGGCGAAAGCGCGAATGGCGACCGGCGGTTCTTCGCCCCTTTTGGGGGCCGGCAAGACCACGGATTCGCTCAAGAGGCCGGTGTGGTCCACGTAGCCCAATGGCAGGTTCCCGCGTTGTCCCAGGGCTACCAGGATACTGACCGCCATCACCAGGATAATCAACACCGGCATGCCGAGTGTGCCGACCAGGAACGACTTCTGCCTGACGATTTTCAGGTACTCGTGTTTGGCGATCAGCCAGAACTTACGCATATACTGTCTCCTTATCCCTATCCCTATCATCATCTCCGGCGCGCTGCACGACGGTGACGAAGATGTCCTCCAGCGAGGGTTCAGCGATTTCAAAACGCTCCAACCTGACGTTGTCCCGACGCATAATGGCCCGCAGCACATCCTGGGAATCCACGCCCACATCCAACGTCAGATTCCAGGTCCCGTTGTGACGGCGGGCTTCCAGCACGCCGGGCAGGCCGGTAAAATCGCCCTGTCCCTCGATGGTCAGCGCGTTGCCGGCGAAGTCGCGCTTGATCTTGCTCACTTCGCCGTAGAGGACGGTACGCCCACGGTTGATGAGCACGATGCGGTTGCACAGCGCCTCCACCTGATGCATCTGGTGGGCCGACATAATGATCGTCTTGCCCTGCTGGCGCAATTCCTCGATGATGTCCTTCACCAGGCGTGTGTTCACCGGGTCCAATCCTGAGAACGGCTCATCCACGATCAGCAAATCGGGGTCGTGGAGCAGGGTGGCGATGAGCTGTGCCTTCTGCTGCATGCCTTTGCTGAGGTTTTGAATCTTCTGCTGGCGGAAGTCGGTTAACTCGAAGCGCTCCAGCCAGGGACCCAATCGCGCCCGTGCGGTGGCCTCATCGAGACCCTTGAGCGTTGCCAGAAAGATCAGCGTCGGCTCTAGCTTCAAGTCTTTGTACAGCCCGCGCTCCTCCGGCATATAGCCGATGCGGTTTTTCTTGTCTTCGGTCAGCTTGCCGTCGAAGATTGTGATCTCGCCGCTGTCGGGCCGGAAAATATCCAGCATCATGCGAATTGTCGTGGTCTTGCCGGCACCGTTCGGCCCCAGCAAACCGAATACCTCGCCCGGATAAACCTCGAAGGAAACATCCTGGACGGCTTTTACCGCGCCGAAAGATTTGCTGATATGTGAAACTGAAACTGTAGTCATAAAATCCTCTCCGATTACGAATTACGAATCGCGAATTACGCCCATTATAAACGAAATTCGGCAGAGTGACATTGCCCACCAGAACGAATTTGCACCTGTACTTCAGGTCAGTATCGGTAGCCCTTTTTTCAGGAGAGTCATGCCTCCCAAACTTGCCGCGACTGATTTCGATGCTATTATCAAAGTGATGGCGTGCCTGGAACCCTTACGAAATTTCAAAGGGAAAACTGCATAGCGCGCCCAATCGCAACCTGTGCAGGTCGGTCAAATGAAAGGACTACAATATGCAACGTGATCTAGACACACTGATGGCCACCCGCAACCTCGATGCCATCGTCGTCAGCGGCAAAGTGGCGGGCAATTCACCGCTCATCTACATGCTCAACGGCGCGCGGATGACGCAGGCCCTGCTCGTCAAAAAGCGCGGCGAACCCCCTACCATCATCGCCAGCCCCATCGAGCGCGAGGAGGCTGCCGCTGCCGGGTATCCGGTGATCATCAACACCCGCTACGACTATGGCGGGCTGCTGAAACAGCACGGCGGCGATGTCCTGGCTGCGTCCGTGGCCTACCAGGCCGCCATCTTCGCCGACCTGGGCGTGACCGGGCGGGTGGGCGTCTACGGCTACCGTGATCAGGGCAGCGCCTATGCCTTCCTCAAGGCGCTGGATGCGGCGCTGCCGGCTATCGAGATCGTGGGCGAATTGGAGCCTAATCTCATCGAACAAGCGCGCGCGACGAAGGACGCTGCCGAAGTTGCCCGCATCCGCGAGGTGGGCCGCCGCACCGCTGACGTCGTGCGCCAGACGGTGGCGTTTCTGCAAGGGCACGCCGTCGGCGCTGACGAGACGCTGCGCCACGCGACCGAAAATCGCGCCCTCACCGTCGGCGATGTTCACGCACACATTCACCACCTCATCCTGCAACAAGGGCTGGATGATGCCGAGGGCTTCATCTTTGCGGCCGGGCGCGACGCCGCCGTACCGCACAATCACGGCACCCTCGATATGCCGCTGCGGCTGGGTGAGACCATCATCTTCGACATCTACCCACGCGAGATCGGGGGCGGCTACTTCTTCGACATGACACGCACTTTTTGCCTGGGCTACGCGCCCGATGGGGTATCGCGCTTGTACCGCGATGTTATGGACTGCGCGGCGTATCTCAGGGCGGCACTGAAGTCTGGCGAAGAAACCCGCAGTTACCAGCGTATGGCCTGCGCTTTCTTCGAGGGGCGCGGACACCCCAGCATCGGCAGCGATCCGATGACGCTTGAAGGCTATGTCCACGGGCTGGGACACGGCGTCGGACTGGACATCCACGAAGCGCCTTCGTTCTTCGACTATGAGGGAAACACTGCGCGCCTGACGCCCGGCCACGTCTTTACCCTCGAACCGGGGCTGTACTACCCTGAGCAGGGGATGGGATGCCGCATTGAGGATACCCTGTGGCTGGATGAAAGCGGCAATATCTGCAACCTCACCGATTATCCCTACGACCTGGTCGTGCCAATGGCATCGTAACGGCACGCAGATTCTTTTATGATACGTAGACGAAATCTTGCCGCCAAGCTCTCAAGTTTTCCGACTATCCGACTATCCGACTATCCGACTATTCGACTATCTGACTATCCGACTAATGACTATCTGACTATCCGACTATCTGACTATCCGACTATCCGACTTTATGCGCAAACGTCAACTCATTACCACAGGTAGCTTTGTGCGGCTTGCGCTCCGCATTATGAAATACCAGCCTTTCCGGGGGAGGCGCCTTGTCGCCTTCCTCTGGGCGCGTCTCGTCACGTGGGTCAAGCCGCCGATGTATCACGCCGCGCGGGCCAACCTGCGCCACGTTCTGGGCGAAACGGCATCTACGGCAACGCTAAACCGGACGCTCTACCGGCTTTTCTACAACACCGGGCGGCGTTACTACGAAACCTTTTACAATCTAGGGCGCGGCATCACCCGTGCAGCGGATTTCCGCCCTCCGGTCATCATTCCTCCGGAGACGCTGGCCTACATCGAACAGGCTTTGAGTGCCGGGCGGGGTGTCTTCATCCTGGCGTGTCACATGTCCAACTTCGATTTGTGCGGCATTGCCCTGGCGCAAAGCGTGCCGGGCTCCTTGCAGGCCCTCTCGCTGGCCGATCCGACGCCTGATGTGGTGGCCTTTAATCAATTGCGTGAGCGTTGTGGTGCGCGGATGACGCCCATCAGCCCGGAGTCCCTGCGTGAGGCCCTGGAGCGTTTGGAGAACGGCGGCATTGTCGTGACCGGGCCGGACTATCCCGTTCATAATGGCGATGAACCGGTGGAGTTTTTCGGGGCGCCGGCGCACCTGCCGAGCGGTTATGTGCGGATTCCATTGCGGACCAACAGTCCCGTGATCGTTCTGGCGCCCCGTTATGAGGACGGTATCTACAAGGTCGTCGCCAATCCACCGTTTGAACTGGTGCATACCGGCGACCGACAGCAAGATGTGGCGGTGAACCTGCGGCGTATTCTGGAACAGGTCGAGGATTTCATCCGTCAACGCCCCGACGAATGGATGATGTTCACGCCGGTGTGGGGAAAGGGTTAAGTGCTCTTCGTTTTCTCTGTGGTTAAAGATAGGCCACCAACACTCAATTGAGAGACTATCCGGGAGTAGGGGGTGAGGTAGTATCCTGATCCCGAATCCCTGATCACCATTTTCGAGGGAGGCACCATGCGGATTTTGGGGATTGAGACATCGTGCGATGAGACGGCTGCCGCAGTCGTTGAGGATGGACACACCATCCTGTCCAATGTGATTGCGTCGCAGGTGGATTTACACGCGCAGTACGGCGGTGTCTTCCCGGAACTGGCCTCGCGCGCCCACGTCGAGGCCATCGCGCCTGTCGTCGAGCAGTCGCTCCGCGAGGCGCACGTGGGATGGGATGATCTGGATGCCATCGCCGTGACGTATGGGCCGGGGCTGCCCGGCTCGCTGCTTGTGGGCGTGAATTTTGCGAAAGGCGCGGCGTTCGGTAAGGGCCTGCCCCTCGTGCCGGTCAACCATCTGGAGGCGCATTTGTACGCACACTGGCTGCATACCGACGTGAAGGATGACGTACCCGACGGAGCGCCGCCGTTTCCGCTCGTGGCGCTGATCGTCTCCGGCGGGCACACAGAATTGATCCTGATGCATGACCACGGGCGCTACATCTACCTCGGTGGCACGTTGGATGATGCGGCCGGTGAAGCGTTCGACAAGGTGGCGCGGCTGCTGGAACTCGGCTATCCCGGCGGCCCCGTCATTGAGAAAGCTGCGCGGCAGGGGAATCCGCGCGCATTCGACTTTCCCCGCGCGTGGTTGCCGGGGACCTTTGATTTCAGCTTTAGCGGACTGAAAACGGCGGTGCTGCGTACTTTGCAGCGTTTCAACGGCCCGCGCCCCCCGAAGTTCATCGCCGATATGGCAGCGGCTTTTCAGGCGTCGGTGGTCGAAGTGCTTGCCGAGAAGACCGCGCAGGCAGCAAAGGCACACAATGCGCAGGCCGTGCTGCTTTCCGGTGGCGTCTCCGCCAACGCTTCACTGCGCGCGGCGACCCGTGCCCGCGTGGAGGTTCCTGTCTACGTGTTGCCGCTCATTCTGTGCACCGATAACGCGGCCATGGTTGCCGCTGCCGGGACGTATCGTTATCAGGCCGGGGTGCGCGCCGGCTGGGATCTCGATATTGATCCGGGACTGCGCTTGATGTGACTAACTGTTTTTAAACCTGAATCCGAACAATATCCCAAATATCCCAAATTTTATTTGGGATATTTTTGTTTATCCCAGGAGGTCCTCAGAGATTTTCAATCACGGTCAAGACCGTGCGCGCTGTGGCTTCCCACGAGAAACGTCGCAGGTTCGCCGCTCCGAGCGCGACGAGGGTGCGCCGCAACATATCATCATCCAACAGACGCGCCAGGCCGTCGGCAATGGCGGCTTCATCCAGCGGGTCCACCAGCAACCCGCCATCGCCTACCACCTCCGGCAGGCTTGAAATGTTGCTCGCCAGGAGCGGTACACCGCACGCCTGCGCCTCCAACACGGGAAAACCAAACCCCTCATAGAGCGAAGGATAGGCGAAGACCTGCGCGCCGGAGAGCAGAGCAGCTTTATCGGCGGCGGCGACGTAGCCCGGAAAGAGCACCCGCCCTTCCAGTCCCACTTCATGCACCCGTGCGCGGATCGGTTCGGCCAGCCAGCCCAGCGGCCCGGCGAGCACCAGCGACAGATCCGGGTGTGTGGGAACAAGGCGCGCGAACGCTCCGATCAAACGCGCCAGATTTTTGCGCGGCTGTATCCGTCCCATAAAGAGGATATAGGGGCCGGGAATGCCATAACGCGCCCGGACCGTGGCCAGCGTCGCCGGATCACGTACCGGCGCCAGGTCACTGTCGTAGCCGGGGTAGGCCACGGTGATTTTCGCTGCGGCGACGCCGTACTCTTGCATCAGGGCATCGCGTGTGGCGTGGGAGTCGGCCAGGATGTGTGTGGCGATGTGCACATTCCAGCGGGTACTCCAATCCAGATAGAGCCGCTGCCCAGGCGGATGTGCCTCCGGAAAATAGCGATAACCCAGGTCGTGGATTGTCACCAGCGTGCGACGGGGGCGGACCGGCGGCAGCACATGCGCAGGCACAAAGAGCAGATCGGGCGGATGGCACACCATTTCCCACGACAGGCGCAGGTGTGTCCATAGCCGTGGGAAGGGGATCACGCGTATCTCCGCGTCAGGGAAAACACCTGAGGCCGGAAGCGTGCGGAAGTACAGCCGCACCCGATAGCGCGCATTAAGCAGCGGCAGCAGGGCGCGGATCAGGTGATAAGAATAGCCTTCTGTGCCGGTCGGCGCGGCGCTGAAGGCGCGACTGGCATCTATGCCAAGCGTCGGCCTGCTTGAACCTTCCACGGTCGTGCAACTCTGGCCTATAGCGTGAAGTTCGTCCAGGGAATCGGGGTGAGAAGCAGGAAGAAGATGATGACCATCACCCATCCCAACACCCTGCGACGGGGGTCCAGGGGAGTAAGATCGTTAAGGGGTGGTGGATGGTGCGGGCCGACGAACCGCCCCAGTAAGCCCACCATGACCCAGGTCAATCCGCCCCAGTTCCCCGTCACCAGCAAGAAAATAGCCCACGCCCATATCACAAAAAGGGTGACGCGGGCGATTTTCCATGCTTTGCGTCCCCACATCGCATAGGCGACATGCCCGCCGTCCAATTGCCCCACCGGCAAGAGATTATACATTGTCACCAGCAAGCCCACCCACGCGGCGAAGGTAATCGAACCCCCGGCGCTGGGTGGAGAGAGCCACACATCCTCACCGGTTTTCTTGTCGGGCAGGATCCGCCCATGAATGATGTACTTCGCGGCAAGATAAAGCAGCGAGTTCCCCTCCTGCGACACCATAACGGGTTCATTGGGCGGAAGATCGAGGAATGAGCGCGGCGTGCCCACTTCAGTCCTGGAGAGGCCGAATAAGAGGAGCGGAATGGCGACGATCAGCCCGCCCAGCGGCCCGGCGATGCCGATGTCGAACAACGCCTTGCGGCTGCGCATCGGACCACGTTGGAAGATGATCGCCCCCAGAGTTCCCAGGCTCCCCGGCAAGGGCAGGGGGATAAAATACGGCAGGCTCACCGGTGAAGCGTAGCGACGTCCCACAAAGTAGTGGCTGAACTCGTGCGCGGTCAGGATGGCGAGCAGGGTCAGGGCGAAGGGCCAGCCGCGCCATATATCGGCAAGACGGCGCGGGATGACGTTCTCTTGAAAGGCGCCCACGAACAATGTGGATAGCAAGGTGAGGACAAAGAGCAAGGCGTTAAGCCACGGCTTGCCGGTCTTGTTGTCGGCGACGACGGGGATGGCTTGCAGGTGCTGTTCACCATCCCCCTGGGTCAATAGCGGCGTATACCCCAGTTCGGCGAAGCGCCGCACGATCTCGTCGAAAACGGCTTCTTCGTCATCGCCGGCCATGAGTTGTCCACTGAATTGCACAACGGGTTTGGCGTCGCCGGAAAGCACTTTCACTTCCTCGACGACCATAAACGGTCGCAACGCGGCGCGCAGACGCTCGATCACTATAGATTCCGGCAAAGGTTGGTTATATTGGTTTTCCATATCCCCGTGTCCTGTTCCAGATGCATATAACGACCAGTTGTTGCACCGGTCGTTGTAACGCTTGTAAGTATAACACAGCCTCGCAGAAACCCAAGAGCCGTCTACAAAAAGACCCCCTCCATAAAGAGGGGGTCACGGTGACGTGTGGTGCCGGGATACTTACTTGAGTTCGACGACGGCGCTGACGGCTTCCAGCTTGGCCTTGGTGTCTTCGGCCACTTCCTTGCTGACCGCCTCGAGGATTTTCGAGGGCGCGCCTTCGACCAATTCTTTGGCCTCTTTGAGACCCAGGTTGGTGATCTGGCGGACGACCTTGATGACCTCGATCTTCTTGGGGCCGAAGTCCTTGAGGAAGACGGTGAATTCGGTCTGTTCTTCTTCCGGTTCAGCTTCGGCGGCGACGGGCGCAGCAGCGCTCACCATCGCAACAGGTGCAGCCGCACTCACACCGAGTTTCTCCTCGAGCTTCTTCACCAGTTCGGCGGCTTCGATTAACGTCAACGCACTGATTTCTTCAACTAACTTTGCTAGATCTGCCATTGTAATTCAACCTCCATTTTACCTTTCGGGTTCATTGATTTTGATTTTTTTGTACATTTAAGCTGCAGCTTCGGCGGAAGCGTTCTTGCCGGCGCCTTCCAGTTTATCCACATACGCCTGCAAGACATTGAGCACCTGGCGGATACCGCTTGCCACAACACCGACCACCTGCGAAGCCGGGGCGTTGATCGAGCGCAACACCTGGCTTAACAGCACCTCACGGCCTGGCAAATCGGCGAGCGCCTGGGTTTGCGCCTGGTTCAAAAATCGCCGTTCCATAACACTGCCCTTTACCTGGAAACGTCCTTCTTCCATTTCCTTGCTAAAACCGAGGAGCATTTTGGCGACCGGGGGAACATCGCGATGGCAAAAAGCCGCCATCGTTGCGCCGGTGAGCAACCCCTGGGGCGCTTGAAGCCCTTGCTCCTTCAGCATGACGTCGAGCAGCGTGTTTTTGATCACAAACACTTGTGCATCCAACTCACGGGCGCGGCGGCGCAGGTCTTGCATCTGCGGCATGGTGAGCGCCGTGTAGCTTGCCAGCACCACACCCTGGCTCTCCGCCATTTGTTTCCGGTAAATGGCAACCAGCTCTTCTTTGCGTTCACGTGATATAGCCAACCTTTCTCACCTCCTTATAAGATTGCAAACGATGGACCCTCAACAAAAAAGTCCTTGCATCTGCCGATGCAAGGACCATCGCGCTCATGGATGAGCTTGGTTATAATAAGATGGTCATGCCTCGGCAGGATGATTAAGCCTCAAGCGGCCCCTGCTGTCTTCAGCAGACGATACAACGAGTGACAGGGTTATACGACTATTTGGTGGCTTCCAAAGCTAAGGCTTGTGCGGCATCAACCCGCACCCCCGGCCCCATCGAAGGCGCCAGGGTGACCCGCTTGACGTAGGTGCCCTTGGCAGCGGCCGGTTTGGCCCGCCGGATGGCATCCATAATTGCCGCAAGGTTGCCGAGCAACTGCTCGTCGGTGAAGCTCACCTTCCCAATCGGGCAGTGAATGTTGGCGGTACGGTCGAGGCGGTATTCCACACGCCCGGCTTTCGCCTCGTCAATCACACGCGGCAAGTCTTCCGGTTGGACGACGGTGCCGGTCTTGGGGGTGGGCATCAAACCCCGGCGCCCCAGCACGCGGCCCAAACGCCCGACTTTGCGCATCATATCCGGCACTGCGATGGCGATATCGAAGTCCACCCAGCCATCCATGATCTTCTGGATGTCCTCGTCGTCGGCCATGATGTAATCGGCGCCGGCGTCGCGGGCGATTTGCGCATCCGCCCCTGCCGCGAACACCAGTACACGCACGGTCTTGCCCAGCCCGTAGGGCAGACGCACCACGCCACGGATCTGTTGTTCGGAACGGCGCGGATCCAATCCCATGCGCAGGTGTAACTCAACGGTACCATCAAAAGACGTATAACTGACTTCTTTGACCAGTTTGACCGCTTCTTGCGGTGTGTAATAGCGGTCACGGTCAACCTTTTGGATGACTTCCAGATACTTTTTTCCTCGTTTAGGCATTGTTACTGCTCCTTGTGGTAGATAACGGGATTTCCCTCCCACTTAAAAGACCGGCTGTGCGCCTAGTCCTGGACCGCGATTCCCATGCTGCGCGCCGTGCCACGAATCATCATTTCGGCGGCCTCGATGTCATTCGCGTTCAGGTCCTTCATTTTCATCTCGGCGATCTCGCGCAACTGCTGGCGCGTGATGGTGCCGACCTTGTTACGGTTGGGTTCTGCCGAACCTTTGGGGACGCCGGCGGCCTTGCGTAGCAGGTCCGGTGTGGGGGGCGTCCTGAATTCCAGCGAGAACGATGAGTCCTGATAAATCGTAATGTCAACCGGAACGACGTTGCCCGCCAGATGGGCAGTCTTCGCATTGTATTCTTTGACGAAGTTCATCAAGTTGATGCCGTGCGGAGCCAACGCCGGGCCAACGGGCGGGGCAGGATTGGCCTTGCCCGCCTGAAGCTGTAATCTCACCACTGCCTTGATCTTTTTCTTTGCCATCTTTGATACTCCCTCAATGTGGGCCTATAGATAAGCCCCAACCTTATGCTTTTTCCACTTGCAGAAAATCTAACTCCACCGGGGTTTCGCGCCCGAAGAACGAAACCAGGACGCGAACTTTGGTGCGTTCTTCATCAATGTCATCCACCGTGCCGATAAAATCGGCAAATGGCCCCTCGATGATACGCACTTTCTGGCCGGGTTTGAAGGTGGCGCGCACCTGCGGCGCTGCCGCTTCCATCCGCCGCAGAATGCCCTGGACGGCCTCCGGGCGCAATGGCGTCGGCGTATTTCCCATCCCTACGAACCCGGTGACGCCGGGGGTATTGCGCACCACGTACCAGGAATCATCCGTCAGCCGCAACTGTACCATGATATAGCCCGGATAGAGACACCGCTCCACGGTACGCCGTTTGCCATCTCGAATTTCGATTTCTTCTACGGTGGGGACTACAACTTGAAAGATGTAGTCCTGCATGCCCATGGATTCGATGCGTTGTTCCAGGTTATGCTTGACTTTGTGTTCGTAGCCGGAATAGCAATGAATGATGTACCAGGCGCGTTCGTCTGCTTCCGGTTTGGCTTCTTCTTCGGCGAAAGGCTCCGGCAACACCCCCACCACTTCGGTTGGTTTACTTTCGGTGGGAGCGCCGACGCCCTCTGCCGGTGGCGGAACATTCAGCCCAAACCGTTCGAAGAGCGACTCCGGCGGGAGGTCCAGCTCAGGGAGAACCTCGAACGTGTCTTTCAGTTCGGATTCATCCGCTGCGAAGTCCTCGTCTTCTTCATAATACGAACGATCATCGTCCATGAAAACTAAGCCTCTTCCCCTCGTCCGATCCAGTAGGCGGTACCGAGCAATACCACGACGACGACCACACCCAAAACCATAAACAAGACATTGCGGGTGACAAGGTTGCTCAACAGCCACCCGAAGAAGAAATCCAGCACGCCCAGAAATAAGGCCATAGCCACGGTGACCACCAGAACGATTTTGGTCATCGCCCAGCCCTGTTGCAGCGTAGGCCAATGCACGCGGCCCAATTCCGCACGGGTGGTGCGGAAATACGCCACAATCGGATTATCCTTTTTGACTTTTGCCTTCTGGTCAGCAGCCACAAGCGCCTCCATCCCCTTATTGACACTCTAAAACACCGCCTGATGCGGCGGTGTTGTTTTTTTTATTCAGACAGGCGAGGCAGGAATTGAACCCGCAACCTACGGTTTTGGAGACCGTTGCTCTGCCTGTTGAGCTACTCGCCTATATAATTTGACTTGCAGGAGCAAACTGCTCCATTGACCCTACCCAAAGCCCATGATCAGACTTGAACTGATGACCCCTTTCTTACCAAGAAAGTGCTCTACCGACTGAGCTACATGGGCAGGCTTCCATAAGGTGGGCAGTGAGGGACTCGAACCCCCGAAGGCGTTGCGCCAACTGATTTACAGTCAGTCTCCTTTGCCGCTCGGAACAACTGCCCAGAAAGCCGACGGTGGGAATTGAACCCACAACCCTCCGCTTACAAGGCGGATGCTCCGCCGTTTGAGCTACGTCGGCGTTCGACGATTATAACACACCGGCATCAAGGGTCAAGATTCATATTCCCTACCGAGCGTCGGTAAGTATACACATATTAACCGATTTGTCAACCAAAAATATACGCGGTTATCCAAAACGTTGCCGACGTTCGACGCGCTGCCGGAGGATATTTTCCAATTCCTGCGGCGTTTGCGCGACGAGGGGATCATACCGCACGCCCGGATAGTAGGTCTCGAAAAACGCTTGCAGGTCGTCAGGCCACCATGCCGGGTTGACGGCGGTGACGGCGCGCTCGCCGAGGCCGGGACCATAAGCGGCATCATCGGCGCTGGAGCCGATGGTGACGTGATAGGTCTCCCAGTAGAGACGGCATGCCTCGATCCAACGCCAATCCGCGCCCGGCGGCAGGAGCAGGTAATGGCGGTTGAAAGGTTCACGGGGTTGGCAGGGCGCAGGCGGGGGCGCAGGTTCGGGGGGCAGCGGCGGCGTGGATATGACCGGCGCGGCAGGGCCGGCCTCTTCCCAGGTGGGGTCCTGTGTATCCTTAATGGAGATCATATATTTGACCATCTCCGGCAGCATGCGGGTGAAGTCGTAATTGTCCCAACTGCCCGCGCCACCCAGGGAGAACAGATGGGCGCCGACGACGTAGTAGTCTTCCCGCAACCGCGCATCGTACCATTTCATCTGCTGCATCCATTCTTCGACGGAAACCTGCGGCAGGTCTTTTGCCAGGTTAACTTCGGTTAAGAAAAGGGGAACGACCTCGTTGCGCGGCTTGAGGAAATCTTCATATAGCCAGCGGTAGCGGCAGGCCAGCGGGCCGCGATCCGGGTAGGTGGGGCGTCCCGGCAGGGGTTCACCAAACCACACGTTCATGGGATAGGCATACTCGTGGAGCGCAAGCGCGTGCCCGCCCGCCTTGGCCCGAGCGAAAACGCCGGTAGCGACGATGGCTTCCATTTCATCCCATTCCGGCGTGCCCATGCTGTAGGAAAACAGCGCCAGCTTGTACCCTTCTCGATCGGCGATGTCCATACAGTGGATCATCAGCTCGGCCAGTTTACGGTGTCCATCCGGCCCGGGTGGGTCCTGCTCGTTGATGATTTCCCAGTAGTCCACATAAGCGCGATGGGGCGCCCATTTGGGCAGCAGGCTATCCATCACCTTGCGGGCGACTTTGCGCAGGTCGTCGTCCAGCGGAGGGCCTTCGACGTTGACGGTCGGATCCGCGCCGCGCATGTAGCGGCCTACAGTTTGTACGCGCGCATCGAGTGCTTTCACATCCTTCAGCCAGCCGATGCCTTCCACGGATTTCACCGTGGTCATCGTCGCCCCGGCCGCCAGGAGATTTTGTAGCACTTTTAACGTTTCGCCCGGCAAAATGCCGTGAATTCCTAGTTTACTTGGCATCATACCCTCCTTATGCGTTTGAAAGTTGGCGCATTGACACGTTGGAGCGTTGGCACGTGGCACGTTGGCATGTGAGTGTCATTTATGTTTCCATTGTAGAGGAAAACCATTAAAAAAGCAATACGCACTTTTTAGGCCATATTCAGTTGCCGGAAGTAGCCAAATGCGATAGCCCTATACACCAGGCATTCTCGTTACAGTGACTTCATTTGGCTGCGAGCGGATCGTCAGATCCGCGTTGGATAGCCAGATCCGCGTTTCTCGACTATATCAGCTAAAAACGGGGAACTGGCGCAAGAATGATAAGACCCTCCCCTATACACACTTGCCTTAAGCGTCACTGTGGGTATAATAACAACCTATGACGATCTATGTGGACGTTTCCGCAGCCGTACACCAACGTGCAGGCTTGGGGCGTTATGCCGCCAGTCTGACGCAGGCTTTGTTGCCACGCCTCTCACATCGCTTGATGTTGTTCTACAACCGAGAAAAGGGCGTTGTGATACTGCCGGGTCTGGAGCATGTGCCCGCGCGTACTGTTGTTTATGGGTACAAGTCCTGGCGGATGATGGTGTGGCTGGGACAGCTTGGGCATATCCCGTTCAACCATCTACTTCCTCACGCGGCGCTCTTTCATGCTACCGAACATCTGGTGCCGTACTTGAAGGGTGTGCCGACGGTGCTTACCGTCCACGATCTTATCTTCCGCAATTTCCCGGAACACCATAAACCGCTCAACCGCTGGTATCTGAACTTGACGATGCCGTTGTATTGCCGTCACGCCAGCCACATCATTGCCGTATCGGAGGCCACGCGCCGCGATATTATGGCCGCCTATCACATCCCCCCGGAGAAGATCACGGTCATCTACGAGGCGGCGGACCCGCGCTTTGAGCCACAATTGCGCACGGCTGTGGAAGCGGTGCGCACCCGTTATCACCTGCCGCAAGAATATCTGCTGTATGTGGGGACCATCGAGCCACGCAAGAACCTGACGCGCTTGTTGCGGGTGTGGGAGCCGTTTTATCTGGCGCATGAGGTGCCGTCGTTGGTGATTGCCGGCCAGCGCGGGTGGTTGAGCGCCGATTTCTTCGCGGCGTTGGAGAAAAGTCCGGCGCGCGATGGGGTCCTGCTGATGGGGCATGTTCAGGATTGCGATTTGCCGGCGATCTACGATGGCGCTGTGGCGTTCGTTTTCCCCAGCTTGTGTGAAGGGTTTGGGTTGCCACCGCTGGAAGCGATGTCGTGTGGCACGCCTGTCGTTTGTTCCAATACGTCCTCGTTGCCCGAGGTGGTGGGCGAGGCGGCATTGACGTTCGATCCCACCGATGATGCCGCCATCGCCGAGGCGCTGCGGCGCATTGTCAAAGACAAGGATTTGCGCGCACGCCTGCAGGAATTGGGCATCCAACGCGCCGCGTGTTTTTCGTGGGGACGCGCTGCGCAGGAGACGATGGGCGTGTACAAAAAGTTGTTGGGGACGTTGTAGCTTTCAGGAAGTCACTATGCTACGGCAAACCCTTATTGTACTCCCGGCTTACAATGAGGCCGAAGCATTGCCGCGCTTATTGTCGAAGATCTTGCCGCTTTATGTCGAAGGCGGATTGCACGGCGAGGTTGTGGTCGTTGATGATGGTTCTACCGATCAGACGGCCGAGGTTGTGCGCAGTTATCCCCCACCTGTCCATCTCATTTCTCACCTCCACAATATGGGACTGGGTGCCGCCATACGCACCGGACTGACGTATGCTGCAAGCATCGCCGCCGATGAAGACGCCATTATTACTATGGATGCCGATGATACCCACAACCCCGGTTTGATTATCCGCATGTTACAAAGGCTCAACGAAGGGTATGAACTGGTGATTGCTTCGCGCTACCAACCTGACTCACGCACACTTGGCGTGACGCCTTTACGTCAGTTTCTGAGTTGGGGCGCCGGTTTGCTGTTTCGCCTGTGTCTGCCCATGCCCGGCGTGCGCGATTATACCTCAGGGTTTCGGGCTTACCGCGCTTCTCTCATCAAACGTGCTATTGCCCAGTGGGGGCCGCAGTTTATTGACCGGCAGGACTTTTCCAGTATGCCCCGGCTCTTGTTGCGTATGCGGCAGTTGAGGGCCATTGCTGTCGAGGTACCAATGGTGCTCCATTACGATTTGAAACCCGGTGTCAGTAAAATGCGGGTGGGCCGCAACGTGCTTGCCAATCTTAAACTGATCTGGCAGGCTTTCCGCGAAGACAGAGTATGACCTCGCTGGCGTTATCACAACCGTCACGGATTTCCTCGCACGTGAATCGGCGCTGGCTTACGCTTCTTGTTTTATTGGGCAGTAGTTTCTGCCTGTTATGGCAACTCGATGCCAAAAGCCTCTGGATTGATGAACTCTTCACTGCCGAGATTGTCGCGCAGCCCACAGTCCAGAGGATCATTGCCGCAGTGCGCGCCACCGAGGGCCGTCCACCGTTATATTACCTGCTTCTCCATTTCTGGACGCGCTTTGCGGGAACGAGTGATTTTGCCC
Organism: Anaerolineae bacterium; assembly: GCA_035373625.1. Classification (GTDB taxonomy): domain Bacteria; phylum Chloroflexota; class Anaerolineae; order B4-G1; family SLSP01; genus DSWT01. The sequence goes on from DAOSNS010000002.1 coordinate 111,581, forward strand.
TAAGGTTTTTCTCGATCGCACCGGCTTTTCTGTGCTTACCGCTTGTTTATGGGTTGGCGCGCCGGTTGTCTAATCGGCAGATTGCCTGGAGTACGTTCTTGTTATTTGCTTTTGCGCCGTTATTCCTTCTGTACGCTCGGATGGCGCGCGCATATTTTATGGCAGTTTGCTGGGCTTTGTTGACCTGCTATTGTTTCATACGTTGGCTAGATCGGCCTGAGTCTTTATGGTGGGGAGGGTATCTGCTGGCCGGATGGGGGCTGCTGTATACGGACTATATGACGGCCTCAATCTTACTGATTCCCAACTTAATCCTGGTGAGTTTCTGGCGCAATTCACGGTACTTATGGGGGCGTTGGGCAGCGATACAAGTGCTCTTGATTCTGGGGTTTATTCCCTGGCTACCTTCATTGCTCCAGCACACCGCGCGTTATCAAACTCCTATTCGGTTGGCCGATTTGACCCAGGGAATCAGCGGCTATGCGGTCAAATTAGCCCAGCCGGTTCTCGTTTTTAGCCTGGGAGAGACTCTGCATCCCTGGAATCCTATCGGGGGCTTGGGACTGCTCATGATCAGCGGTTTGGCGCTGTTGGGATTATGGCAATTATGGCGGCAGAGACAACTTGAGAGTTGGTTTATCATCTTTAGCGTTATCATACCGGTCCTTTTTACCGTGTTTATTGTGACCGGCTTTCTGGTGCGGTATATGACGTTTGCCTGGATCGGCGCACGTACACTCCAGGCATTTCCCTTCTATGTGATGTTAGTTGCAGCGGGGATCAGCGCGCTCAAATCTCCCACAATGCGTCGCCTGGTTCTTGGATTCATTGCTGTGGTTTTCCTTTATGCAAACGTTAATGACTACACAAATCGTGATTTTCAAAATCCGGTATATGTCATCCCCTCTAAAACGATAGCTGCACATATTGTGACGCAGATTCAACCGGGGGACGCCATCATTGCTTCAAGGGATAGCATCGTGGAACGTTACTACAGAGCATATCGCATGGACTATCCCATTTTGGATAGCCAGATGGCGGATGAGCTGAGGACATCTATTGAGCAAAACCAATATACCCGACTGTGGTTGGTCACGGTGAACCGGGATCGCGGGGGTGTCGAACCTGATCCGAATTTTATGACGTGGCTACAGACGCAGTATGTGACAACCGGACATTGGGGATATGCCGAAGTCACGCCTGGATACCGGCGTTTCAAGATGCTTTTGACGCAACGTGAAGCCTATCGTTACAAGGCAGAATTGACTCTTTATGTGCGTCGTCAATCGGCATTGCCATAGGAACTTTTGTTATGCCGCATTACGTCCTGGATGCCCGCACCGCAACGCCGCATTTCCCCGGCATCGGACGCTATGTCACGAATCTGGCCCGCGCGCTGATCCCGCAGCTCACCCCCGATGAACGACTCACCATATTCTTCGATCCGGCGCATCCACTCGACCTGCCCGCCGGTGATGTCGCGCATTGTCTGCCGGTCGCAGTTTCACCCTTCTCGCTCAAGCAGCAATGGGTGATTCCTCATTTGCTGCGGCAGTTACGGGCCGATCTTTACCACAGTGCTTATTATTTGATGCCCTACCGCCCCGGCGTCCCTACACTGCTCACACTTTACGATCTCATCCCGATTTACTTTCCCGAACACAGCACGGTGCGGGCGCGCTTGCTTTTTCGCTCGACGACGATGTTGGCGCTGCGTGCGGCGCGGTGTGCACTGGCAATCTCCGAGGCCACGCGGCGCGATTTTCTGAGCCGTTTTCCCCTGCGGCCTGAGCAAATTCTGGCGATCCCGCTGGCCGCCGATCCGGCTTTTACACCGCAAACTGCCGAGGTCGTCGCTGCCCTACGTGCGCGTTATCCCCTGCCGGAAAAGTTCATCTTGTATCTGGGAAGCAATAAACCGCACAAGAACCTTGTGCGGCTCATCGAAGCCTGGGCCGGCGTGCAGGCGGAAGTGCCGGACTACGTACTCGTCATCGCCGGCGCGTGGCTGCCGCAGCATCCGGAACCCCAGGAACGCGCACACGCTTTGCGGATCGCCGACCGCGTTTGCTGGCTTGGGCCGCTGCCCGACGCCGACCTGCCTGCGCTGTATGCGGCGGCTGACGTCTTCGTCTTCCCCAGCCTGTACGAGGGATTTGGCTTGCCGGTGATTGAAGCAATGGCCTGTGGGACGCCGGTTGCCTGCGCCAACACCTCATCGCTGCCGGAGGTTGCGGGGGATGCGGCGGTGTTGTTCGATCCGACACGGACGGCAAAGATCGCCGAGGCACTGCGCCGGTTGTTGTGCGATGGCGAGCTGCATGCCGATCTGCGGCGGCGCGGTCTGGCACAGGCCGCGCGATTCTCGTGGGCACGCACCGCGCGGGAAACGCTTGCCCTATACCGCCGGGTTGTGGCTTTTGAGAACGAGGGCATAATCGAGGGATGAGCGTGCAGAACCCATATCGGCATGTCCTTTTCCTCGACCGTGATGGCACAGTCAACGTCGAGGTCAATTACCTGAGCGACCCTGCCGGGCTACAGCTTTTGCCCGGTGCGGCAGAGGCCATCCGGCGCTTCAATGCTGCCGGCTGGGCCGTGGTGATCATCACCAATCAGTCGGGTATCGGGCGGGGCTACTTCACGGCGGAAGATGTTGCGGCGGTCAACGCGGCGCTGGTGGCTGCACTGGCGGCTCAGGGCGCGCGCGTGGACGCCATTTACGTCTGCCCGCACCATCCCGACGCGCAGTGTGAGTGTCGCAAACCCAAACCGGCGTTGTTTCGGCAGGCGCTCGCCGATCTGCATCTGGAGCAGACGCCGTGTGTCGCTGTGGGGGATAAGATGAGTGATCTGGAGCCAGGGCGCGCACTCGGCTGCCGCACGATTCTGGTGCAGACGGGATACGGAGCGACACTGGCCGCCCATCCCGAAACGCTGCCGTTCATGCCCGATGCCATCTTGCCGGACCTGTCTGCCGTCGCCGCGTATTTGCTTGGGGATACCTCAACAGATTGAACGTATTTTTAACTTGCATTGGGGAATAGGGGGTGAGCCGTACCTGATCCCCAATCCTGAATCCCTAATCACCATTTTCCAGGGAGGGCTATGCGCGTCTTACTGGTTTACAAAGATTACTATCCCGTTGTCGGTGGGATTGAGCATCACATCCAGTTGCTTGCCGAAGGGTTGCGCGAGCGCGGTGTGGATACGCGCGTGCTGGTGACCAATACCGGGCGGCGCACCATCGAGGGTGAAATCAACGGTGTGCCTGTGACCAAGACCGGCCGGCTGCTCAATATCTCCTCTGCGCCCATCAGTCTCGCCTTTTATGGACGGCTGGCCCGCATGAGCCGCGACGCCGACATTGTCCATTTGCATTTCCCCTATCCGCCGGCAGAAATCGGTCAGTTGTTTTTGGGACGCGGCAAGCACTTCGTTCTCAGCTACCATAGCGACATCGTGCGCCAGAAAGTCCTGGGATTTTTCTACCGTCCGTTCCTCTGGCAGGTGCTCCGCCGTGCGGAACGGATCACCGTCTCCAATCCACAGTACATCCAGACTTCGCGCTTTTTGCGGCCTTTTGCGGATAAGTGTGTGGTCATTCACCACGGGGTTGACCTGAGCCGCTTCACGCCGACGCCGCAGGTACAACAGCGCGTCGCGGCTATTCGTCAGCAGTACGGCGATCTGCCGTTGGTGCTGGCCGTGGGGAAGCTGCGCCACTATAAGGGAATTGATGTGCTTATTGACGCGCTTAAGCAGGTGCAGGCGCGCGCGCTGATCGTCGGCGAGGGGCCGATGGGGGCGCTCTGGCGACAGAAGGCGCGCGATGAGGGCCTGGCCGAACGGGCAATCTTCCTCGGTGAAGTGCCGGAGGCCGAGCTGGTGGCGCTGTACCATGCCGCCGACATCTTCGCTTTCCCCTCCACCAACCGCGCCGAGACGTGGGGCACCGCACAGGTGGAAGCGATGGCCTGTGGCCTGCCGGTCATCTGCACTGAACTGGGCACCGGCACGACCTATGTGAATCAACACAACGTCACCGGTCTGGTTGTCCCGCCCGGTGATCCGGTGGCGCTGGCGGCGGCAATGCGGCAGTTGATTGATGATCCTGCGTTGCGCGCGCGCCTGGGCGAGGCGGCCTATCGGCGCGCTCACGATGAGCTGTCCAAAGAGGCCATGCTCAATCAAATCCTGGCCTTTTACCAGAATATTATCGGCAAATAAAGCATTGACCGGTTACCGGCCACTTTAGGCATAATGCAGTTTGGGGGAGGTAAGCATAAATGCTCATTCGTTCAAAAGCACCCTTGCGCATTTCCTTCGCCGGCGGCGGCACCGATGTCTCGCCGTATACCGAGGAGCGGGGCGGTTTGGTGCTCAACGCGACCATTGACAAATACTCCTATGCCACGCTCGAATTGAGCGACGCACCGGAAATCACCGTCCATTCCCTGGATTATGATGTCATCGCCAAATACGATGTGGACAAGCCCCTGCCTTATGACGGGCGGCTCGATCTGGTGAAAGCGGTCATCAACCGCTTGATTCCGGAGAACAGCACGCAAGGCTTGAACGTCTTCATGCATACCGACGCGCCGCCGGGATCGGGGTTGGGGTCATCGTCCAGCATGGTCGTCTCGCTGATCGGGCTTTTTCAGCACTGGCGCCATCTGCCGCTGACGAATTACGACATTGCCGAGCTGGCCTACCAGATCGAGCGCGTGGATATGAACATTCGCGGCGGACGACAGGATCAGTATGCGGCGACGTTCGGCGGCTTCAATTTCATCGAGTTCACCAAAGACGCCACCATTGTCAATCCACTGCGCATCCCTTACGAGACGCTCAACGAGCTGAACTACAACTTGTTGCTGTGTTATACCGGCAAAACGCGCGTCTCGGCCGGCATTATCACCTCGCAGGTGGAAAATTACGTGCGGGGCAAAAAAGAGGTTGTGCAGGCCATGGAGGAACTCAAAGCTATCGCTACGGCGATGAAGAACGCCTTGTTGCAGGGACGCCTCAACGACTTCGGGGCATTGCTCAACGACGCCTGGGAAAACAAGCAGAAGATGGCCGAGCAGATCAGCCCGCCTTTTGTGCAGGAGCTGTATGCGACGGCGCGTCAGGCCGGGGCGCTGGGGGGCAAGATCAGCGGGGCCGGCGGTGGTGGCTTTATGATGGTGTACTGTCCCTTCCAACGGCGCTACCGCGTCGCCGAAGCGCTGGAGAAACTCGGCGCGCGCGTCGTAGACTTCCATTTCGACCTCAAGGGCTTGCAGACGTGGGAAGTGCGGGGATGAGGGTCTTTATCCTGGCTGGCGGGCTTGGGACGCGCATCCGTTCCCTGTTCCCCGACCGTCCCAAGAGTATGATCCCCTTCGGCGGCAAGCCGTTCCTGGAACATCTGATCGCGTTGCTGTCCCGGCAGGGCTTTTGCCGGTTCGTGCTTTGTGTGAGTCACCAGGCGGAGGCGATTACGGCGTATTTCGGGGATGGGCAACGTCTGGGGGTGGAGATTGTCTACTCGCAGGAACCCGCGCCGTTGGGAACGGGGGGGGCCTTGCGCTATGCGGCGCCGTTCTTCGATGCGCTGGCGCTGGTGCTTAACGGCGATACTTATCTTGATACAGACTATCAGGCCGTTGTCGCTTATCACAGGCAGCATCCGGGCGCCAGCGGCACCATTGTCGTCTGTGAAGTCGGGGACGCCGGGCAATCCGGGCAAGTGCTTCTGGACGCAAGCGACCGGATCGTTGCCTTTCGTGAAAAGCAGACCGGGGTGGGGCGCGGTCTGGTCAACGCGGGCGTTTACGTTTTCGAGCCGCACATTTTGGATTACATTCCGGCAGGCGCAAAGGTCTCGTTGGAGCGTGAGGTATTTCCGTCGCTGTTGCGCCATGCGGAGTCGCTATACGGTTTTGTGGTCCGTGAGACGTTTGTAGATATGGGGACGCCGGCCGGGTATCAACGTCTGGAAGCCATGCTCAACGCACGTTGAACGGATATAGCATTGGGCTTTGCCCCCGCGTTACTTCATTGCGCCGCTTTGGCTTGTGCGTACACCCGCTCGAATTCGGCGGTGTATTCCCCGGCGATTTCCGCGCTGTGCAGGATGAGTACGTTCTCGTCGTTCTGCTCGGCGGCACTGCTGCTGAAATTGTACGACCCCGTGATCACCACCGCGTTGTCAATCACAATGACTTTGTGGTGCAGCATGTAAGGGTTGCCGTCGAGGAGGATATCCACGCCGGCTTTCTGAAAGGCCACTACATCGGAGCCATCGGCATCCAGGTTGCGCGTTTCGATGACCATGCGCACTTTCACCCCGGCACGGTGGCGTGCGACGATGGCGCGGGCGATCTGGTCATCGGTGAACACGAACGCCATCACGTCAATGCTGGATTGCGCCTCCTCGATCAGCTTAATGATCCGTGCCCGCGCGTTGCCTTCAGGCTCGAAGAAGTTTTCCACTTGCACACCGGCGATGCTAAGAAGGGGATAAGGGGTGTTGTCAGGCGAAAAAGGCCCGAATTTGCCGTCAACATACATCTCCTCGAATTCCGTCGTGTAGTTTTCGGCGAGCAGCTTTGAGTTGACCACGACGACGTTGTTGTTGTTGCGATAAGTGTCGTTATCCGTCAGATTCCAGGAGCCGGTCCATACCTGTTTGCCGTCAATGATGACAAATTTGTCGTGCATAAACGGTTGGCTATCATCGAAGACTACGTGGATTTGCGCCGCCAGCAGGCGTTCTGGCCCCAGTTCCCCGGCATAATCCGAATCCGTCACCACGCGCACTTTGACGCCGCGCTTATGGGCGCGGATCAGGGCCTCGGTCACATTGGCCAGGTCAATCTCGAAGACGGCGACATCTATGCTTTTCTGCGCGCCATCAATGGCGGCCACCAGCTTCTCGTCCAGGCCGCCCTGGTGATAGGCGGCTTTGTCGGGGGAGCGCGGCGTGGTGAAGAAAACTTGAATGTTGGCGTCTTCGGTCGTCTCGATGGGTTTCGAGGCCCCACACGATCCCAAGAGGTCAATGCCGGCCCAGGCCACGATTACCAGAAACAGAGAGATCAGCAGTTCTTTCCATCCGAAGCGGGCTTTTTTCCCGCCAACTGGAGTGTGGGCCGGGGGCATAGATCAAGCCTCCTCATAAACGGGCGGTGTGGCCAGCAACGTGCGCAGCATTGCGGCGGGATCATCGGCCTTCGCGCTCGCCCGGGCGACACGGCGAATGTAGCGTCGCAGGGTGCGCAGGGCCGGATCAAGTGTCTGCCAGGCCATATCGTCGTCCAGGTCGGCGGTCTTCAGGACCAGGCGTTCGACTTCGGCCTGCGCCCAATGCAACAAAGTGCGGGCCTCGGCGTCCAGCAAGTCGGCGGTCAGCGATGAATCGCCGACAATGCGCTCGCTTGCCGTGCGCAGCCTGTTTTGGATGTCTGGCGTGTCCAGAACAGCTTCTCTACGGGTTGGGGACGTATTCATGGCCATGCCTTCCTTGAAAATCCGTTTGAACGTTCAAATGTTTCAACCAGCCACAGGTGAACTGCGGGTTCATGGTGCATATTTTTGCTGCGCAGCGAACGTTTCGAGAGCAGCAATCTGTGAGGGGGTCGGGCGGATGAAGGGGCGGGTGCGGCGGATGGCGTCCCATGCCTGCGCGGCGCTCATGCCGGTGTGCACAAGGTAGGCGGCCGCCATTGCCGGTGCGCGTCCCACACCTGCCGCGCAGTGGATATAAACCCCACGTCCGGCGGCGATGTGTTCGGCGATGAACGCTACGCCACGCTTCAGGTCTTCCGACGTCGGCGGTGTATCGTCGGTGGTCGCCAGCCAGAGGTAGTGATCCAACGCCAGCCCGCGCCGCGCGTCGTCGGATTCCTCACGCATGTTAACGACCGCTGCGATGCCCAATTCACGCATGCGCGCCAACCCACGTCGCCGATGCTGCCCGCCGACGTACAGCAGCGGTTGCACCCGGCTAATGTGCGGCGGCGAAAAACCGAGCGTGCGGCGCAGAATTTTATCTTGTATCCAATAGTAAGTGGCGCGCAATCCTTGCTCATACAGCCGTCGGTAGATAATGTAAATCATCTCCAATGGAGGAAAGACTTTGAAGCGCATCTGGGTTTCAAAAATCGTTTGTTCCATATCCTCTCAGAAAATGGTGAATGTGATTACGAATTACGAATTACGGATTACGAATTATGAATTGCGAGTGTCGAGAAGTCCGTTTGACTTAGTCCGCTGACGGATGTTTGTCCTTGTTGGCTGTGTTTGCGGGCGGTGGGGTGGAGGGCAGGGTGAAATAGAATTCGCTTCCACGCCCTACGGTGCTTTGGACCCCCACCTCGCCGCCGAGCCGCGTGACAATGCGCTGCACGATCGAAAGTCCCAGACCGTGTCCCTCCCCGTAATCCTGATGCAGGCGTGTGAAAGCGGTGAACAGATGGGCCTGCTCCTCTTCAGTAAGTCCCCGGCCGTTATCGCGCACCCAGAAGTACGCGGTCTCCGGTGTTACCGCAGCCCCTCCCAATTCCACGCGCGGTGGTACGCCGCCGTATTTGATGGCATTGCTGATGTAGTTGATCCACACCTCTTCGAGCCACGGGCCGTAGCCATAGGCCACCGGCCAGGTTTCAGGGACGATGATCCGGGCCTGGGAAGTTTTCACCAGATCCCCGACCCTCTCCAGCACTGCCGCCACGATTTTCTGCATGTCCAGGCGGGATATGGGAACCTCATCCATCTTACGGACACTGGCGAGCAACAGCAGTTCGTTGATGATGTTTGCCATACGCCGGCCGTTTTGCGCGATGATCGCCAGCGTATCGCCTAGCTTCTCAGGGGGAATTTGGGTATAGCGCCGTTGCAGCAAATCGCTGAACCCCACCAGCGCCGTCAGTGGGGTCTTCAGATCGTGTGCGACGGTGTGGGCGAAGGCATCCAGCTCCGCGTTGCGCGCTTCCAGTTCGACGGTTTGCCGGCGCAATGCTTCCTCGGCCATCTTCCGCTCGGCGATTTCCTGCTGCGCCAGTTCGTACAGATGCGCCTGATGGATGGCAATGGCGAGCAGGGCTGCAATTTCGGTGGCAATGGCAATGTACGTCTCATCGAACGCTGCCGGCCGGAGCGATTCCAGGTGCAGGATGCCCATCAACGCCTCGTGTGTAAAGAGAGGCACGGTGATGTAGCTGCGTACATTTTCGGATGCCATGCGCTGTTGCAACGGTGTGTGTGGTGATACGTCGAGGAGGTCGGGAACACTCAGGGGCTGTCCACCGCATAAGGTCGGGTTGTCGTAAACTTCGCGGTAAATCTGCGCGTCAATACTTAACGTCAGTGTACCGCTGGATTCGGCAGCGAGCACTTTGCAGTCTCCGGTGTCGGTCATCGCGATCACGGTGGCCCGTTCACAGGGGATAAGCTGGCGGATGCGGCCGACCGCAGCGCCGGCGATCGTCGCCGGCGACCGTGCCGCCACAATCGCCTGGTCAATTTCGTGCAGGACGCGCAGCCGCTCGACATAGTGGCGCAGGTTCTCTTCAACGCGGGCGCGCTCTGTAATTTCTTGTTGCAAGGCGGCGTTGTTTTCTTCCAGCCGCTGCTGTAAGCGCCGTAAGTTCAGATGGGTTTCGAGGCGCGCCAAAACTTCTTTGATCTGGAAGGGCTTGCTGATGTAGTCCACACCGCCGACCGCGAAGGCGCGCACTTTATCGAGTTCCTGATTCAACGCGCTCAGGAAGATGACCGGGATGTCGCGGGTCCGGGGATCGGCCTTCAGCCGCTCGCAGACCTCATAGCCGGATAAGCCGGGCATCATGATGTCGAGCAAAATCAAGTCAGGGATGAACGTTTGCACAAGCTCCAGTGCCTGTGCCCCGTCAGAGGCGGATTGCACGGCGTATTCTTCCCGACTCAAAATTTCGCTTAAGAACCGCAGATTGAGTGGAGTATCATCCACGATCAAAATGTTGGCTTTGGGAACATCGGTTTCATTCATCGTTCTTTATGCCACGCAGTCACAATACTTAGATGCCTGATAAATGTTTCTTCAAGACATTATAACGCAATTTATCCAAACAGAGCCGCCGTGGCATCCTGAACATCAATGCCTTTGCCGGCGATCTCGCCATACAAGTCTTGATAGTCGCGGGTGTGGATGACGATCGGCATTGGCACAGCATGCCCCAGAATCATAGCCTGCTGTTTGGTCTCCAGGCGCGCCAGGACTTCGCGCAACGCCGCCGTCCCCGCCAGCCCCGAAAACACCGCGCGGATGTCGTTCTCCTCATCCAGCAGTGCCGTCACCCGCGTCCCGATCTGGCTCATCACTTCCGGGTCAATGCCACTGGGACGCTGATCCACCACCAGCAGGGTGACGTTGTATTTGCGCATCTCCCGCGCAATGGTGCCAAAAATGGTATGGCGCGCAATCGCCGGATCGAGGAATTTGTGGGCTTCCTCGATGGTGATGACCAGGGGACGCGGTTCGCTGCCCTTGCCGCCCAACGCCGATTCCTTGCGGTCCACATAAGCTTTGTGAATCCGCCGGGTGATGTAGTTGGCTACCAGCAGGTAGGCTTCCAGGGCATTCCCGTAGCGCCCAAACTCCAGGATGACGCTGACGTTGCTGTTGATGTAGTCCAGAATTCGGCCAATGGGATCATCGGTGACATGGTCCACCAGGAACTCAAAGCGCCGCAATTGCTCCAGTTTGCGTTTGATAGCGCCCAGGGTGCCTTCATGGAGCTGATTGTTCTCCAGGATGTCAATGAGCGTTTCGTCCGGCTCTTCTGCCAGCAATCGGCGCACCCATCCGGTGCCCAGCCGCCGTCGCAACATATACAGCGCGTTCGATTGCACTTCGGTAAATCCGAAGAGAGGGGTCAACAATTCCAGGTCTTCCGGCTCCAGTTGCTCGTAGCCGATGGTGACGTTGAAATCCACCTTGCTGCCGCGCCGCCGTGACGATTCGGGATCAAGCGTGAACACCGTCACCCGTCCATCGAAGAAAAGCTGGCGCAGCCCTTTGACGTCTTGCCGGGATTCGTCCTGACTCTTCCAGCCGTACTCGTTGTGCATGTCGAAGATCAGATTGACGGCCGCCCGGTGCTGGATGATACCGGCAAGGATCATGCGGGTGAGGAATGTTTTGCCGGTGCCGCTCTTCCCGAAGATTCCGCTGGAACGCTCCACAAAACGCTGTAAGTCCAGCGCGATGCGCGTGTTTTCCATCTCCAGTGGCTCGCCGACGTAAAACCGCCCGGGAGCGTCGGGATCGCCGAAAATCTGCGCCACCTCCTCCGGTGTGGCTTCGTATACGTGCGTGAAGTGACCGGGAATGGTTTTGGCCGGCCGCACCTGTCCGTTTTCGACGACCAGCATCGGTGTGACGTGGATGCGTCCGTAGGTCAGCGTGCCGCGATAAACCCGCGCCAGGAAACTGTCGGGGTCTTCCGGCGGCAATTGTTCCAACTCCGGCGCGCGGGTTTCCAGCGCCACATCGGTAATCATGCCGAAGAAGCTGCGCTCGGTTTGCCCACGCACGACAACGTAACGCCCCACAGCCAGCCCTTCGATGAAGCGTTGCGGCGACAGCTTGGCCTCCAGTCCCCGGCTAAGGCTGCCGCTGACCACATGGCCCAACACACCCGCTTCGACCGGTTTGGGACGCGGAAACCATATATCCAATTCACTCTCGCTCATCGTCCGTTCCCCTGAAAATCCGTTTGAACGTTGAAACTTAACACGTTGGAACGTTTGCGTGTTTATTATAGTACAAGTCGCCGATTTGTGCTACAACCCTGGGCCGATAGTCTCTTTGTTGAATGTCGCGGGCCTGTTTTTAACCCCAGAGAACACAGAGAGCATTGAGGAATCTAAGAAGTCTCTGCGAACTTGGGTTCTCTGTTTTGAGCGGTTGACCCAATCTTCACCCGACAGCCGGTGGACTACGGGTTTATGGGGAATTCCCTTTGGAGTGGAAGAACCGTTCGGCGGCTATTGGGATACCTGTTGCAATACACGCGCGAAAGATTCCAACGACCATGCCCCTTTCACGCGGATGCGTGGCCAGGTGTAGCGGTTGTCCAGACGCAATTCGGTGCCCCAGACGGTGGTCACGGCGCCCCAGTAGCCGGCAGATTCGACGACGGCGAGGGTCGCCGCATCGTAGCGCCCCGATGGATAGCAGAAGAAGCGCACGGGCCGCTCTGTATGCGCTTCGACGGCTTCACGCGCGCCCAGGATCTGGTAGACCAGGAAATCGTAGCTGCGATTGGTCAGGTCATAGTGATCGCGGCCATGCGCCTGCATGGACATGCCGGCATCGGCCATCGCACGAATGTCGGCCCAGGTGAGGTATTGCGGCGCTTCGTAGTGCGCGGGGGTCGCCAGCACGAAGAATTCGCCCACGAAGCCGTATTTTTGCAGCAGCGGCAACGCATCTGTGAAGGCATCTTTGTAACCATCGTCGAATGTCAACACGATGGGTTTTTCCGGCAGCGGCTTGCCGGTCGTGAGCGTTTCGTAAATATCCGCCAACAAGACGCTGTGGTAGCCCTGTGTCTGTAAGTATTGCAATTGTTCCTCAAACCGCGCCGGTGTCACGGTGAGGTCGCGGCGGTAGACATCGGCATCGGGCGGCAGCTCGGAGATGTAATGGTACATCAAAATCGGCACGTGCACGGCTTGCGGTGGCGGTGGATATGTGGGTGTGGGTGGCAGTGGGGTGGGCGTTTCCGTCGGCGGCGGGAGGGGGGTAGGGGACGCTGTGGGGGCGGGAGTCGCCGTGGGGATGGGTGAAGGCGTGGGCGTGTTGGTCGGTGTGGGGGTGGGAGTAGGGAGCAGCGTCGCCGTAGCGGTGGCCGTCGCCGTAGATGTGGGCAGCGGGGTCATGGTGGCTAACGTGGCGGCTTCGGCGAGCTTTTTAGGGGCAGGACTCCCGATACCGGCCTTAGACGTGGCACGACATCCTGCCAGGCAAAGCAGCAGGAAAATGCACAATACACGGCGACTCGGCATAAGTCAGGCTCCTAATCGTTGGAACGTTAGCACGTTGTCACGTTTATTGTGAAAGTCACCAACGCACGTTACAAATCTTATGTTACGCAAGTTAAAAATCCGTTATAATCCGTTCAATCCGTTGATGACACATAAACGCGAGAGCGATCGGTATTCGCTCTCGCGCTTGATGATAAACGTCAACGGCGGCGGGACAGATAGTATGTTACCCCCGCCAGGCAGAGCGTCACAATCCCCAGTATACCAGAAATCCCCCAGGGGGAAACTGCGGATTTCCGCACCGGCTTTTGGGGTTCGGAGGTGAGGCCGTATGTCAAGGCGCCCGGGGCTTCTGTCGGTTGTTGAATGTCGGTCTCTGCATAAGCATCGTTTGCCACGGGGGTACCTGCGGGGAGCAATGTGGCTGTGGGTTGCATTACACGCTCAGCTTCAACGGTGATGCCATCCTCTGCGCTCGACGCGCCGGCTTCGGCCTCCGGAACTTGTATGGCGGGGATCGGCGTAGGCTGCGCGACCAGCTCGGCTCGCGGTGTTTCTGCCTCAACGTATTTCTCCACCGATTGCGTTTCCGCCGGCGCCAGGGACTTCTTCATGGACTGCTCTTCCGCCGGAGCGGGTGCTGCCATCTCAACGGCCATTTCCGTTGGGGCGGCAGAGAGCAGTTCGACCTGTTGGGTGACGACGACGACCTCTTGGGTTTCTACAGTGGGTTGTTGCTGCTCCATCACCATCGCCATCGGGCTGATTCCCTGACGCATCAGGTTCAATCCGACCGTCACCACAAACGCCAGCGCCGCCAGTGAGGTTGCCAGACGCATCATCAACAGTGGGGGACGGCGCGGCGCAACCCGCTTGACGGACTGTGCAACCATCGCGGGGGTCAGCAGATAATTGCGCGGCGGCTCGCGCAAAGGGACAGAACGCATCAAGGTCACGACCTCCCGCACCGCATCCACACGTTGGCGCAAGGTAGGGTCGGTCGCCAGATCGGTCTCGAAGCGGGATTGCGTTGCCGGGTCCAATTGCCCGTCTACATAGGCAGAAATATCTACGTCATTCCAGGTTGCGTTCATCCCTAAAACACTCCCCAATGGGAAATCCCCACATTATGTCTCGGTCTCACTGTTTAGACGATAACGGCCTGGCAAAAGTTCCCCTTCCTCCTGAAGCAGACTTTGCATGGCCAGACGGGCGCGCGCCAGCCGCGATTTGACGGTACCCAGGCGCACATGCATCGTTTCGGCGACTTCCTGATATGAGAATCCGAACTGATCCACTAGCAGCAGAGTCATTCGCTGATCTTCGGGCAATTTGGCGAGCGCCCGTTCCAACAGAGCGCGTAGTTCGTACTGTTGCAGGGTTTGCTCAGGCAGCGGCCCGCCATCCGTCAGATGTGGATTGGCTTCGTCGTCCATATCGCCGAAATCGTCCCACGAGGTCGTGGGGTGGCGTTTGTGACGGCGCATCTCGTCGTAGCAGGCGTTGGAGACAATGCGGAGCAGCCAGGCGCGGAAAGATCCGCCGCGGAACTTCGCCAGCGCCTTGTAAGCCGAAATAAAAGCCTCCTGCGCCGCGTCGTCCGCTGCGGCTGCGTCGCCCAGCAGATGGAGCGCCAGGTTGTATACCTGCGTTTGATAATGCAGGATGAGCGCGTTGAAAGCCTCCAGATTGCCTCTTTGGGCGCTCTGGACTAACGCTTGTTCATCCCAGGGTGGTGTGATGGCCATTGGATTTTGTTTTGCGAATTGCGAATTATGGCACGCTTGACGTATTCTTAAATTTCGCTATACTACACAGTAAGCCGAAGTGGCGGAATAGGCAGACGCAAGCGACTCAAAATCGCTCGGGTGATCCCCGTGTGGGTTCGACTCCCACCTTCGGCATTATAACGCATAAGCGGGTGAACGCCAAGTTCACCCGCTTTGTTTGTCTTTTTGTTGTTGGACGGCTTGACGCTCCTATCCCCTCAGGATATAATCACGCAAGAGGAGATGTACATAGCATGAAAGGGATTTTCGAGAGTCTGCGCAAGACGCGGAATGCCATTTTCGGGCAAATCGTCAATCTTCTGGGGGCCGGCGACATCAACGCCGAAACCTGGGAAGATCTGGAAGCGTTGTTGATTCAGGGCGATGTGGGAGTGGAAACATCGCTGGCGCTGGTCGAGCGGCTGCGCAAGCGCGCCAGCGATGAAGGAATCTATCGCGCCGCCGACCTGCAGAAGGTGTTACGCGAGGAACTGTACGCGCTGTTGCCGGAGTCGAAACCGCTTAACCTAGACTATCCCCTGGCTGTGATTCTCATTGTCGGCGTCAACGGTTCGGGGAAGACAACGAGCATCGGCAAACTGACGGCTTACTTCAAGCGCGCCGGACGCAAGGTTGTGCTGGCGGCCGCCGATACTTTCCGCGCTGCGGCGATGGATCAACTGGTTATCTGGGGACAGCGCGTTGGTGTGCCGGTGATTACCGGACCGGAAGGCGGTGACCCCAGCTCTGTGGCTTACGATGCCATTCAGTACGCGCAGGCGCACAAGGCCGATATGGTGATCGTGGATACGGCGGGTCGTCTACACACCCAGCATAATCTGATGGCCGAGTTGGAGAAGATTCAGCGCGTGATTGCCAAACGTGTAGCGTGGGCGCCGCATGAGACGTTTCTGGTCCTCGACGCCAACACCGGACAGAACGGCCTGGCACAAGCGCAGCAATTCCTCAATGCCGTCAAAGTCAGCGGGATTGTTTTGGCGAAGCTGGACGGCAGCGCCAAAGGCGGGATGGTGCTCTCGATCGGCCATCAATTGGGCCTGCCGGTGCGTTTTGTGGGGACGGGGGAGCATATCGAAGACCTGGCGCTTTTCGACCGTGAGGCTTTCGTGGAAGGATTGTTGGGAAAGTAGGAAGGGCGAATGGCAAATGGCAAATGGCGAATGGCAAATGGCAAGTGGCGAATGGCAAATGGCGAATAGCAAATGGCAAGTGGCGAATGGCGAATGGCAAATGGTAGTATCTCAAAGTACCAACGTACCGACTACCAGACTAACAACTACCAGACTAACGACCACCTGACTAACGACTACCAGACTAACGACTACCAGACTAACGACTACCTGACTAACGACTACCACACTAACGACTACCAGACTAACGACTACCAGACTAACGACTACCAGACTAACGACTACCAGACTATTTTTATGAGGAGCATCAATGACAGAATTAGTAGATCGGTTGGATAATCTGGCTTCCCGCGTGGAAGCAATTTGGAGGCGTCTTTGACATCCCCGGCAAAATCCGGGAGGCGGAAGCTCTGCAGCAGCAAAGCCTTAATCCTGCCTTATGGGACGATCCCGAAAATGCCCGGAAGGTGATGCAACAGCTTGCAGCGCTCCAGGAAGACATCACTTACTGGACGCATCTGCGTCAAGAGATTCAGGATACGCAGGAGTTTCACGCCCTCGGCGATGAAACCCTGCTCGATGAACTTGAACACACGACCGATAAGCTAGAAGCGGAACTGGCGCGCGCCGAATTCGAGTTACTGTTCTCCGGCCCGCACGACCGGGAGGATGCAATTCTGGCGATCCATGCCGGGGCTGGTGGGACAGATTCGCAGGACTGGGCTGCGATGTTGCTGCGGATGTTCTTGCGCTGGTCGGAGCGGCACCGTTTCAAGACCGAGGTCCTCGATGAGATGGAAGGCGAAGGTGCCGGCATCAAAAGCGTCATGGTGAGCGTTCGCGGTGAATATGCCTACGGCTATCTGCGCTCTGAGCGTGGCGTCCACCGTCTGGTACGCCTCTCGCCCTTCGACGCAGCGCATCGGCGGCATACTTCGTTCGCGCTTGTCGAAGTCTGGCCTGACCTGGGGGATGACATGCCGTTGGAGATCAACCCTGACGATCTGAAGATCGAGACGTATCGCGCTTCTTCTGCCGGCGGACAACACATGCAGAAGAACGAGACGGCAGTGCGCATCACCCACTTGCCGACGGGGATTGTCTCTTCGTGTCAGAATGAACGTTCACAGACACAAAACCGCGAGGTCGCCATGCGGGTGCTCAAAGCGCGCCTGATGCAGCTTGAGGAAGAAAAACGTCACCAACAGCTTCAGGAGTTGAAAGGCGAACACGTGGATGCCGGATGGGGCAATCAGATTCGTTCGTATGTGATCCATCCTTACCAGATGGTGAAAGACCACCGCACCGATTACGAGACCGGCAATGTGCAGGCAGTTTTTGATGGGGATCTGGATGCCTTTATGGAGGCATATCTGCGCTACACGATAAACGAGTAGGAGCGCCCTGATCCCTGATTATCAGTCCCTGTTCACTCACTTTTAAGGAGGATAACCATGTTCAATCGGCAAAGAAACACAGGTATGTTTGGTGTGCGGCGTTGCAGCGCTCTTAAAGAGCCTGACAGCACATCGCAACACGGTGGCCAAAAAACGCCGCCCGGCTCACAACAAGGCGGCCGGGTTATTCCACCGCGTCCTGCTACGCCTCAAGCGGTGAATCCTATGCATGCGGTGAACAGACCGGCCGCGCCGGCAGCCTCAATGCCGGCCTCCACACCGGCAACCCAGGTGGATGAGCGGGTCGCCAAACTCGCCGACGCGCGTACCCGCTATGAAAAACTGGCCAGCACGGCGACCTTGAGCACGGTCCTTGACCAGATCGAGGACATCACCAGCAAAGTTGACCGCCTGGATAAGGATGTGGCCACAATTCGTGCCCGCGGGTATCGTTTCGGACGCTATCTGGAAGAGCACACGGCCGTCTTAAAAGGACGTTGGCCACAGCAACAGTCAGAGGCCCGGCGACTATTGCAGGACCAACGTCTGGTGCTTCAAAATGCCGTGAACGAAGTCCAGCGGCTGCTGGGGCAGGCGGAACACAACTACGGCTTGTTGGATACGCTGGGTGACCGTCTCTGGGCGCTGGAAAACCACGTCAACGAGGCGCAACGCAGTGTCCAGGGGGTTTTTGACAAGACGGAGCAAGAACTTAACCAGCTTCAGGCCGAGGTGCGGCGCGTGCAAAAACTGCTCGATGCGTTGGATGAGGCTTCTTTCCAACTGTTGCCCGGTGAGTACGGCGCGGCCGTCTGCGAAGCTAAATGGATCAGCGATAATCAACAGCCAGAAGGGTTGCTGTTCCTGACCAACAACCGCCTCATCTTTGAACAACGTGAAGAGCGCGTGATTAAAAAGAAGCTCTTCTCATCCGAAAAGGAACTCGTCAAGACGAAGTTATGGGAGGCTCCCGTGGGGGCGGTCGCGGAGCTTGAGATAGAGGATAAAAAATCGGGCTTCCTGGGGTTGGGGCGGCAAGAGATCCTCGTCCTGCGTTTTGCCGAACGCACGCGTGAGCTGCCCGGTGACATCACCTTGCAACTCAAGGGCGGTGCCACCAATGAGGAGTGGCTTAAAATGATCCGCCGCGCGGAAAGCGGACAACTGGCGGCCGATATGTTTGGAGCGCCGCCACCGCAGGAACAGATGGCCGCCGCCGTCGCCGCCGAAGCTGCTGCGCCGCGTCCCGAATTGCCCACCCGTTGCCCAAATTGCAACGCTACGCTCCCGCCCATTTATGCAGGGATGAAGCAGGTGGAGTGCGCTTATTGCGGCGCGGTCATCAACATCTAAAAGTAAAGTTTTTAACATTCGATGGACATCCTGCGCGAGGTTCAGCGTACCATTGAAACGTACCACCTCCTGCAACCGGGAGCACGGGTGGTCGTGGGGGTCTCCGGCGGGCCGGATTCGGTGACGCTGCTGCACGTCTTGCGGCGTCTATCCGGCCCGTTGAACCTCGGCCTGCATGTCGCGCACCTCCATCATGCTATCCGCGGCGCCGACGCCGACGCCGACGCCGGGTTTGTCGCGGCACTGGCGGCAGCGTGGGGACTTCCCTGCACGGTCGAGCGTGTTGATGTGCAGGCGATCGCCGAGCGCGAAAAGCTGGCGCTGGAAGAAGCTGCCCGACACGCCCGTTATGCTTTTTTGTGCCGTGTGGCCCAATCCATCGGCGCGACACGCATCGCCGTAGGCCACAATGCCGATGACCAGGCCGAGACGGTGTTGATGCATCTGTTGCGTGGTGCGGGGCCGGCCGGTTTGCGCGGCATGCTGCCGGAGACGCGGCTCTGCGATTACCATCTGCTGGCTTCCAGCCTGAACCCGCCGCCGGAGATGAAGCTCATCCGTCCCTTGTTGTACGTCCCCCGCGCCGACATCGAAGCGTATTGTGCGGAACAACAGCTCGAAACGCGCTTCGACCGTTCCAACCTCGACACAACCTTTTTCCGCAATCGGCTGCGCCACGAGGTATTGCCCTATCTGGCGCAGATCAGTCCCCGCATTGCGCAGCGCCTGTGCCATCTGGCCGAAGTCGTGCGGGCCGATTACGATATGCTCCACGAGTTTGTGAGTGTGGCGTGGGACACATTGCTTGTCAAAGAATCCGCCACTATGTTATCTTTCAACCTGGCGGGCTGGCGTGGGCAACCGCTGGCGATCCAACGCGCCATTATCCGCTGTGCCGCGTATCAGTTGTGCCGTTCGCTGCGCGATGTGAGCTTCGTGCACATCGAAGATGCGGTGCGCGTGGCGCAGCACGGCGTCACCGGCGCCCAGGCGACGCTGCCCCATGGTCTGCGCCTGACGGTCGGTTACACAACCCTCACCATCGCTGCCGGAGAAGCTCTTGATCTGCCGCCGGAGAAACCCTGGCTGGAACTCGACGCGCGCTTGCCCTGCCCTGTGCCCGGCGAAATCTCTCTGCCGGGTGGCTGGCGGCTGCATATCCAGGAGGTCCCGCATTGGAATCTGGAGGTCCTCGCCAACAACTGCAATCCTCTGGTTGCCTGGATGGATGCCGATGTCTTGGGGGATGCGCCCATCCTGCGCACCCGACGGCGCGGCGACACCTTCCAACCGCAAGGGCTAGGCGGTGCTACGGTGCGCTTGAGCGCGCTGTTGACCAATGTAAAAATGCCGCGTCCCTGGCGCGATTACGTGCCGCTGTTGGAAGCCGGGGGACGGATTTTGTGGGTGGTGGGAGTGCGGTTGAGCGAAGCCGCCGCCGTGCGCCCTGACACACGGCGCGTGGTCTATCTACGTTTCACCAGAGCGTGAACATTGCCGCGTGCCCGCGGTGTTTTTAGGAGTTATCTGCAAGAGGGGGAGAGTATGCCTAAACATCTTGTGCTGGTCGCGGGAAACATCGGGGCGGGGAAAACCTCGTTGGCCGAAAGGCTGGCGGCGCGTCTCGGCTGGCATGTGGCGTATGAGTCGGTGGATGACAACCCTTACCTGGCCGACTTCTACGCCGACATGCGCACCTGGAGTTTCCATCTGCAAGTCTTCTTCCTGGGACACCGCGCCGAACAACATCGTTCCCTGATGGAACTGCCGCAATCGGTTGTCATTGATCGCAGTATCTACGAGGACGCGCACATCTTCGCGCGGGCGCTCCACGATCTCGGCAACATGACCGATCGAGACTATCAAGCCTACCGGCGGCTCTATCAACTGGTGGTAGATACCCTCCCGCGACCGGCGTTGCTCATCTATATCAAAGCGAGCACGCCCACGCTGTTGGCCCACATTCGCCGACGTGGACGCGCTATCGAGAACAGCATTGACGCGGCCTACCTGGATTTACTGGGACGGTTTTACGATGAGTGGATGGCGAGCTTCGACCTGTGTCCCGTGCTGACCGTGCCGGGGGATAGACTGGACTTCGTGCGCTATCCTCAACACCTGGAGATCATCACCGAGCGCGTGGTGGATAAACTGGCGGGGAAAGAGTTCGTCGAATTCCCACCCCCGGAAGACTGTACATTAGGGATTGGGGCCTCGTAATTCGCAACTCGCAATTCGTAACCGCTGATTCTTTGATTCTTTGATTCTCTATGCCTGTCGAATACGGTGAACCGCTAAGTGAACGTGAAATCGAGATCGTAAAATTGGTCGCCGATGGGTTGACCAACCGCGAGATCGCGTTGCGCACCTACCTCAGCCCCAACACAGTCAAGGTACACCTGCGCAACATTTTCACCAAGACCGGTGTGGCTTCGCGCACCGAATTGACCGTGCTGGCGATGCAGCAGGGATGGATCAGCATGCCCGGCATCCCGGATACGGTGGTCAACGACGCCTCGGCGATGGCGGTGACGAAGGTGACCGAAACCGCCACGTCGGAGCTGCCATCCCAACCGGTTGTGCCTCCCTGGCCGTCTGGGCGTTGGGTGGCGCTGGCGGCCGGCCTGATTTTGGCCTTCGTTGTGCTCTTGCTGCCGCGTCAACCTGTCGGACAGGCTGCCGCGCCGGCTATGAGTGGGTTGGTGGATCAGCCGCGGGCGTTGACCGTTGCTACCGCGCCTACAAGTGAGGATGGCTGGCAGGAACTGGCGCCGTTGCCGGTGCGCCGTGCGCGTATCGGCATGGCGGCCTATCGCAATCGGATTTACGTTGTCGGAGGGATGACGGAGAACGGCCTCACCGGGCGGCTGGATATTTACGCCATCGAAAACGGCGAGTGGTACAGTGGGACGGCGCGTCCGGCGGTGCTGGCGAACATCGGCGTTGCGGCATTGGAAACCGGGCTACTCGTTCCCGGCGGCTGTGACGCCGGCGGGAAGCCTTCCGCCGTGGTCCATTTGTACGCGCCGGAAACCGATACGTGGACCGAAGTGGCGCCGCTGCCTCAGCCGTTGTGTGCTTACGCGCTGACGGTCTACGGTGGACGAGCTTACCTTTTCGGCGGTTGGAACGGTAAAACCTACCAGGCGGTGACCTACGTTTACGACGCCGTGACCAATACCTGGAGCGAAGCTCCGCCTCCTGCCGAGGCGCGCGGGTTCGGCGCGGCAGCGACCCTGGCCGACCGCATCTTCTATGTGGGGGGCTACGACGACCGGCGCGAATGGACGACTTGTGAGGTCTACCTCCCCAAAGAGGAACGCTGGGACAGGTGCGCGCCGTTGCTGTTGCCGCGTGGCGGACTGGGGCTGGCGGCCATCGGGGGACGACTGTATGCTCTCGGCGGTGGCTGGAGCAATTACCTGGGATTCAACGAGTGTTACGATCCTGCCAGTGATACCTGGACGGTGATCAAAACCCCTATCGTCGGT
This sequence comes from Anaerolineae bacterium, assembly GCA_035373625.1. Classification (GTDB taxonomy): domain Bacteria; phylum Chloroflexota; class Anaerolineae; order B4-G1; family SLSP01; genus DSWT01. The sequence continues at coordinate 133,759 of DAOSNS010000002.1, forward strand.
GAGTGGCGCAACCTGGGATTGACGGCTTACGAAACTTCTCTTTATGCCATCGGTGGGTGGAGCGGGGATTACCTGAACCGCGTCTACGCCATCGAGGTGCTCCCCTGGCGCGTATTTATCCCCACGACATTTTTCTCCCCGTGAAAATCAACCTCTGAAGTCTACCACGACGGCGGCGGCGGGGTCGCCAGCGGTGAGATGGGCGGCGTGGTTGGCGGTGGCGTGGTTGGCGGTGGCGTGGTTGGCGGCGGCGGTGTTGTTGGCCCTGGGCCAGGCTCCGTAGTCGGTTCGGGCGTCGGCGTGTCTGTGGGCAACGGCGTTCTTGTCGGTGTGGGCCGCGGTGTCCTTGTTGGCGTGGGAGTCGGCGTCGGGGTCGGCGTGGGCGTTGGGGTATCGGTGGGAGTCGGCGTGGGGGTCGGCGTGGGGGTGGGCGTCGGCGTGGGCGTGCGGGTGGGTGTGGGCGTCGCGGTCGGCGTATGGGTTGGCGTGGGCGTGGGGGTGGCGCTGGTGCGCGCGATCAACGTGCTTAACGGCCCGGCGGTCGGCATCTGGCCGATGCTCTCTTGTTGAAGCACATCTATGATCAGCTCCGGTTTGAGGGGCGCAAAACGTGGCCGGTCTACCGGATCCACGCTGTAATCGGCATAACGCGCCGATACCAAGGTCTCATCGTACCACGAAGGCCAGCGGGGCAACAGCCCCAGGTAAATCGCCAGGATCACCACGCCGACGGAAAAGGCGAGGGTGATCAGACTGAATAGCCCCCAGGTCAGTCTACGTCCCTTTTCCATAGCTTATGCCTTCACCGCATAGGTATTGACCGGCTGGACGCGGCCTTTGACTTCGACATCGCCCAGATGGTCGGCTTCCACCGACGGCGTGGGACCGAGCCGCAGCCAGGTCGTGTCGTGGATAAAGAGGTCGTAATCGGGGAACACTTTGTTCAGGTCGCTGAGCCGTTGCGCGACGTTGACCGTGTCGCCGAGGATGGCGTACTCGAAGCGAACTTCTGACCCCAGGATGCCGGCCACGACCGGGCCGGTATTGACGCCGATGCCCAACCGGATGGGCAATTCCCCTTGCGCCAACCGCCGCCGATTGATTGTGGCGACGTAGTCCAGCATGCCCAGCGCGGCGGCAACCGCGTCGCGCGCGCTCTGTTCCGGCGGGGTATTTTCCGGCAGCACGCCGAAGAAAGCCAGCACCGCATCGCCGATAAACTTGTTCACCACGCCATTATGTTCACGGATGACGGCGACAATCCCCTGAAAATATTCGTTGAGCATGTCAATGATGTACGCCGGCTCGTGGCCTTCTGACAGGGTTGTAAAGCCGCGAATGTCCGCAAACAAGATGGTCGCCTCGATGGTTTGCGCGCCCAGTTCAAGGCGTCCCTGCTTTAGCTCGTCACGCAAGCGGGTGGCGACCTCGGGGCTGGCCGTCATACCGAGCAAATCCCGATAGAGGCGTCCCTCGCGCAACTGGTTGACCATTTGGTTGAAATCGTGGGAGAGCGCGGCGATCTCATCAATCCCTTTGACGTCAACCTGAACGTTCAAGTCCCCGCCGGCGACCTGGCGGGTCGCTGTGGCCAGACGCTGCACGCGGCGTACGACCGCGTTGGCTATGATCATGCCGACAATCATCACGACGATGATGAAAACGCCGAAGAGTGACAGCATAGACTCGCGTGTCGCACTGCCGGAATCGGTCACGAACGACAGTGGCAGGGCTACGGAAAACAGCCCCGCGTTTTGAATCAGGCGCACCTTCAGGCCGCCAAAAACCTCGGCATACGACCGCCCGCCGACCTGAATATCACGGCGCGGTGACTGATAGGTTTGCCGTTCCAGATATTCGTGGAAGGTGTCGGCGTCGAGCGCCAGAAGCGCCGGCGTTGTCGGCGCCAGCGTGCTGGCCTGGGGTGGGCCGGCATTCAGATAGATCGAGACGCGCGCCAGGGCCGCCGCATCCAGCCGCGCGACCAGATGATCCAGATACGTCCCTACCAGCAGTGCGCCCACCACCTGACCTTCGTGGTGGATGGGGCCGAGGGTGTAGAAAATCCAGCCGCGTTCGGTTTCGATAAAAGCGGCGTATTTATCGCCCAGGGGGTCGGTTTGTTTTTGGAGCACAGCCTGTACGGTGGGCCAGGCATCTCGTCCCGTGCCCGGGGTGGCATCGTAGTCGGCAACGCTGCCGCCCGGGATGTGGTACATAGCAAAGAGGGAGGCGCCATCGCGGTTCAGGACTTCGAGCGCGTCGAGCTGATGATTGACGGCAACGGGCACCGCTATCTGTTCCAACGCCGCTCTATCGCCTGTAACCACGGCTTTGTCAAAACCTTCGCTGAAGGCAAGATTGCGCCAGGCCGCCAGTTGTTCCTCTTCCAACGCCGCCAGACTGTCGGCGGCCTTGCGCCCGGCGTCGGTTAATGCGGCATGGAACCGATCTTCCAGGAGGCTCGCCAGCAACCGCGTGACGATGAAAGCGGCAGCAAAGGTGACGATGAGCGCCAACAAGACGTAGGGGACGGTGATTTTGATGCGCAGTTGGGCCAGCATATAGCGCAGGCGTGCCCATTGACTCTGTGGAACTTTGGTCTCGTTCTTACGTTGGGTCATTGTGTACTCCTTACTGAGGCACTGCTTTGACGTTGATGGTGTGGTGAAGGTTTTCTATGGATTGGCGTGAACCCTCTCTTCATCAATCGCCGAATTTACGGCTCGTCGAGCAATTCAACGGCGTCGGTGCGCACAAGCACGGTGAAAGCGCTCTCGCCTGCTTCTGTCTCGTACTCATAGCGCGTGTTGGTGATCGTCCCCCTGACGATGATCTGATCTTCCTGGAAAAACCGTTCGTCGCCAACGTAGAGGACGAAGAAGATCGCCTCGGAACATCCGCTGCCGGTGTTCGGATTCGTCCACAGGACCTTGAACAACACGCCTTCATCCTCATCGCTGGGGTCTTCCACAATCAGGCCGCTCCATTTGACCGAAGCATTGAGGTAGGCGTCATTCGATATGGTCGTGCACACGTCCACCTCACTGCCTGGGGAGGACGAAGGCGGCGAGGGCTGGGGTGTCTGTGTAACCCCGGCGGTGGGCGGCGAGAAAGGCGTGGCGGTGGGCCACGGCGTCTGTGTAACCCCGGCGGTGGGCGGAGAGAAAGGCGTGGCGGTAGGCCACGGCGTCTGTGTAACCCCGGTGGTGGGCGGAGAGAAAGGCGTGGCGGTAGGCCACGGCGTCTGTGTGGCGCCGGCAACCGGTGGAGAGAAGGGCGTCTCTGTTGGGAATGACGCACCGGGGATACCGGCGGTGGACGCGGGCGATGGCGTATAGGAGGCGACCGGCCACGGGGAAGGTGTCCAGGTCGGCAAGCCGCGCGCCCCGGGTTCGACGGTTTCTGTGGGTGCCTTTTCTTTGGCGGTGCGTTTTTCCTTTTCCCACACATACCGCTCGCGTTCTAACACGCACGCGCTGTAGAGGGTCGCGCCGGAGGCAGCTTCTTCGGCGTTGTAGGTGTAGGTCAACACCACGTGCCATCCCTGGGTAATAGCGGTAGCGGCTTCCCGGCAATCCACAATCCGCGTATCGCGGGTGATAAGCAGCGAACGCGTCGCCGCCCCCAAACCGAACAGCAGCAGGAGCGCAATGCAGATGAACACGACCGTTCCGGCAATCAACACCGGTTTGGAGAAGGTCAAAGTGTACTGTTTTGTGGGAGAAACGTACACGGTCGCAAAAGGTGTCACCGGCGGCGCAACGTCAGGAGCGATCACGCCGGCAGGAAAACCCTCCGATGGCCCCGTAACGCTTGAGGATGAAATGACCTGCGGGGCGGCGTCGCCTTCGGATGGTGCGCCCTGCGGGGGTTTGGGTGAAGTCAGCACAATGCCGACGACGCCGATCGCAATCGCCAACAGCCCCATCAGCAGCGCGCCGAGCAGGGGATAATCGGTCTGGAACAGATACAAGCTGAGAGCCAGGATGATCAGACATCCTATAAGCATCAGGATGAAAGGAAGCACATTTTCCTTCAACGTAGAGCGACGCATCCTATAGCCCCTCCCGGCGACGCGCTTTTTATTGCAAATGTACAGCTTGTGCATCGCCATTGATGCTGTAGTGCAGGCTCTCAGCTTGCGCTATAGCTTTTACCGGCAGTATAGGGCAAAAAGGCAAAAGGGCAAGTGACGTAAGATTTAAGATTGTCGGGTTACAGCAAGTTTACCGGGGCACAAAAAAAGCCCGGATATCCATATCCGGGCGGGCAACTTTTTGTGGACCTGAAGGGATTCGAACCCTTGACCTCTTCAATGCCATTGAAGCGCGCTCCCAACTGCGCCACAGGCCCATGTTTGATCAACTGCAAGGCATGTAACTCCGATGGAGCTGAGGGGATTCGAACCCCTGACCCCTACAGTGCGATTGTAGTGCTCTCCCAGCTGAGCTACAGCCCCGCAAGGTGAAGATGGGGCCGCGACGGCATCCCATGCTCACGACGGAGAGAGTTTACCACAAGTAGCGGTATTGTCAACAGCCATCGGTTACGAATCAGGGCCTTATCCTTCTTGCTCCGAAGGGAACGCCAGTTCCCCGTTTTTAGCGAGAAACGCGGATCTGGCGATCCGCTCGCAACCAGTTGAAGTCATTATAACGAGAATGATAAAGCCCCGGTTACGAATTGCCGTTGTTGTCGTCGAACAGGTCGCGCAATCCCCGCGCCCACATGTCGCCGAGCGGCACAAAACGCTTCTCTGTGAAATCTTCGGACAGCGTGGCGATGTATTCCCGAATTTGCAGCCCCGGCGATTGTTCCTCCAGCCGGTCAATCTCTTCTTCGATGGATGCCAGCAGCCGGTTGCTTTCGGCTTCGAGATCCGCCAGATCCAGCGACAGGTTGAACATGTGGTTGAAGCGCCGGATGAGATCATACCAGGCTTTGAAGTCGTTCTCGATACTGAAGCCTTGCACCGAGTTGGAGATTTGAGATAGATCATACGCCGGCACGAAGGCATAAAAGGCCAGGAACTCGATGCCCCGTTGCTCGGCCCGGTCTGCCAGGTAGGTGCAGATCGTCGTGCCGCCTTCGTAATCCGAAAATTGCAGCGCGTAGCGGCTCAACTCGTCCTTCATCGCTTTGAGGCTGTACACGCACGAGACCTCGCGGTCCTTATCATACGGCACGGCGCCGTATACTCCCCCGACGGTCGCAACCCGCTTCACTCCCAGAATCTCCACCATATCGAAAAAGGCGTCGGCGTACTGTTCCACGCGCATGTGCGGTTCTTCTCCCAGGAAGATCACCAGTCCCTTCTCGGCGTCGCCGGTATAGAAGAACTCGTTGTTGTGGGTGGACATGGAAAGCCGATAGCCCTCTTCGAGCTTGACCTGTGGGCGCAGGAAGTGGTGCGTCCCGGGAATTTGAAACAGGTAGAATTCTTCCGAGTTCAGCTCACCAATGCGGCGCGCGTTTGTCTTTTCGATGAGATATTGCGGCAATCCCGATGAAATCGAACCGGCATCGGCCCATTGATGCCAGCCGGCGATCATGTACTTCTCTTTGGCCTTGGGCGTTTCCCACAGTTCAAATAAGTCGTGCATCTGATCACCTCCCCACGTTCAGACCTTACGCCATCTCGCCAAAACGTTTGCTGTGCTTTATAAAGAACCAGTACCCAAGGATTAGCACCAGCAGCGCCGTCACCGCCGTGCGGGCAAGGAAATCAAGCTGCGTCAGCGCGCCGTTGTAGAGAAGGTCCTGGTAGGTGTTGATGATGGACGCCATCGGGTTGAGCCGGAACAGCCAGATTTGCGGGTTGAACGTGACACCGAACAACGTCGCTTTCTGCGGCAGGTCGCGGTACGTGTACACGATCGGCGTTAGAAAGAACCACGCCTGCATACCCACGTCCATCATCATATGCGTGTCCCGGTAAAAAACCTCCAACGCCGAAAGGAACAACACAATCCCGATGGCAAACGTCACCTGGATCAGAATCGGCAGCGGCAACAGCAACAGCCAGCCCGTCAACGGTATGCCGGAGAGGATGATCAGGATCAAGAGCACCGGCAGTGAGATTAAGAAGTTGATCAGGTTGGAGAGCACCACCGAGATGGGCAACACTTCTCTGGGGAAGTAGACCTTTTTCACCAAAGAGCTGCTCCCCACCACACTTTGGATTCCCCCCATCACCGCGCCGGTAAAGAAGTTCCACGGCAGGAGGGCGCTCAGGAAAAGGATGTGCGGGTGCGGGATGGTGCGGTTGCGCCACATGTAGCCGAACACGAATGTAAAAATCAACATCATCAGCAGCGGGTTCAACCACGACCACAGCACACCGAGCAATGAATTCTTGTAACGTACCTTGAGATCGCGCACCACCAGATTGTATACCAGTTCGCGGTACGTCCACAGTTCTTTGAGATGTTTGCCCATAACCTGAATCCTTATTCTGTATCGTTCCCACCATTATACTATACTACCTCGACATGTTAAATTAACTCCCCTTGATTTTTTAAGATTCTCGTAGTATAATATATAAAATTGTTATAAATCATAGAATTAACGTCAATAGTAAGCGAGGTGGAATATGGTTTCCAAACTCAAGGTCAGGTTGTTGACCACCGCAAATCTCGCTCTCGGAGTCCTTCAGCCATGAACCGGCGTGATTTTTTACGTGTACTGGTGGGGAGTGCGGCAGCGGGCGTTTTGGCCCGTTGTGCGCCGGCTATCGCGCCATCTGCATCCCCTGCACCGACGTCCTCCCAAGAACCACCGACGCCGACTTCAAGGCCGCGTTTGTTGCGCAACGAGAACCGCAAAGGGTTTTACATCCGTTACTACACCCCTTTCGAAGCGGTTGATCCTGAGCGGTGGACGTTGGAGGTGGGGGGAAAGGTGCGTCATCCCCAGAAGCTATCTTTCGCCGATATGCAAACGCTTCCGCGCGTGACGCAACATTCGCGGATGGTTTGTGTCGAGGGCTGGTCGTCCGCTGCGAAGTGGGAAGGCTTTACGCCGCAAACCCTGGTGGAGCTGGTCGAGCCGCAGGCCGACGCGACGTGGGTGCACTTCTATTCCGCCGATGGTTACTACGAATCGCTGGAGCTTGCCGAGTTTTTGGTGGAGCGCGTGCTTCTTGCTTACCGGATGAACGACGCGCTACTGCCGCCGGAATACGGCGCGCCCCTGCGGTTGATCGTGCCCGCAAAATACGGCTACAAAGGCCCCAAGGCCATCACCCGCATCGTGTTTGCGAATGAGGAATTGCGCGGCTATTGGCCCACCGTGGGCGGCTATTCGACGGAGGCGCCGATCTGGCCGGGGACGGATTACGCGCTGGACCTGGGGGCTTACAAGAAGATCACCAGCAGCGGCGAAGTCTTCTACGACGAAGGCATCGAAGCGCAGGATAAGCCGTAGGGCCGCCGGCGTCGAGAAGTTTTACCGTGTGCCTGGTATGGCTTCGAGGGAATCGTCGGTAATCTCCCATAGCTTCTCAGATTCCCACTATCCCCGCCAATGCCTCTTTGACCGTGAGCCAGGATTGCTTCGGGAACATCTGCGCGATCTGCGGGGTGAATGTGGGCCAGGCGCGCAGCACTTCAGCAGGGCGACCATGCGCCACGATGACGCCCTGATCCATCACCATCACGCGGTCGGCGGTCTCCGCAATCAATTCCACGTCATGGCTGACGAGCAGAATCGCCAGCGCCGCATCACGCCAGGCGCGTAACAGGTCACGCAACTGCGTCTTGGCGCGATAGTCGAGGCCGCGCGTGGGTTCATCCAGCAACAGCGCAGCCGGCTGCGTGACCATGATGGCTCCCAGGGCCACACGTTGCCGTTCCCCCACACTCAGGTCGCGGGGATACTGCTGCGCTTTATCCGCCAGTCCCAAGTGCGCCAACAGCGTCTCCGGCGCGATGGGAGCGGTGGATGGCGTCAGGCCGTGGTTGTGCAGCGTGATGTGCAATTCATCCAGCACCGTATCGGCAAACAGCAGGGCGTTGGGGTCCTGCGGCAGGTATCCTACCCGCCGGCATACTTCGGCCACATCCATCGTGGCGATGGGGTGTCCTTCGAGTTGTACCTCACCGCGTTGCGGGCGTAACAACCCCACCAGACTCTTGAGCAGCGTTGTCTTCCCCGCACCGTTGCGGCCCAGCAAGGCCACAATTTCCCCGCGATAGAGTGCCATGTCCACCCCGCGCAACGCCAGTGTTGGGCCATAGGCTACTTCCAGACCGCGTGCCCGGACAACGGCAGGGGTTCTATCAACGGATTGAACGGATTTTAACGGATTGAAGGAATCCGTTTCATCCGTTGAATCCGTTGAATCCGTTGACACAAAATGTCGGGCTTCTTCCAGTGTGAGCGGCAACGGCGACCACCCCAGTGCCTGTGCCAGGGTTTGCAGAGGTGGCAGAAGGGGAACATGCGGCAGAACCCGGCGTGGTGGGCCGCTGAGCACGGGCGCGTCATCGTCGGGCAGATAGATGACCTGATCCACGAACGGCAGGATGCGCTCCAGCCGGTGTTCCGCCAGCACCACCGTCAACCCCAGGGTTTTGTTCAGCCGGACAAGCGCATCCAGCAATTCTGCTGCCGATTGCGGATCAAGCTGTGAGGTGGGTTCATCGAGCACCAGGACACGCGGATGCAAGGCTAACGCGGAGGCGATGGCAACGCGCTGTTTTTCGCCCCCGGAAAGTGTCTCCAGCTTGCGTCGGCGCAGGGGGATTAAATGGAGTTGTTCAAGTGCCCCTTCTACACACGCGCTCATTTCTCCGGTCGGGATGGCGGCGTTTTCCAGCGCGAAGGCGATTTCGTCTTCCACACGATCCATCACGAATTGCGCTTCGGGGTCCTGGAAGACGAATCCGACAAGCCGGCTCATCTCTTGCGGCCCACGTGTGACCGGATCATGACCCTCCACGGTCACGCGCCCGGTCAACGTCCCTCCGCTGAAGTGTGGCACCAGCCCGTTGAGGCAGCGCAGCAGTGTGGATTTGCCCACCCCCGAAGCTCCCATCACCAGGGCGAACGCACCCGCGGGGATGGGGAGGCTCACATCGCGCAGGGCAGGGCGTGCTGCGTCCGGGTAGGTATATGTCACATGCTCAAAATGGATCATTTGTCACCGGTCTGTTAGTCGTCAGTCCGGTATCGGATACTCATTCGGATTCTGCCACCAGAACCGGAAGGAGCAGGCCGAGCAGTGCCGTACCGGTCAGTATATCGAAAGCGGGCCACGTCAGAGCCGGATAGGGATTGTAGACCCGTGTCGCCTGTCCAAAAAACAAAAACCCTGCGCCGGCGACAAACGCGCCGCCGGTCACAAGCCATTCTCGATACCCCCAGGGCGTGCGCCGGTATGTCGTGTGGGGGACACGGCGCCCGGCGAGCCAGAGCGTCCCCACAATTGCCGCACCGCCGACGCCGAGGAGCACCGTCCCCCAGCGCACCTCTTGCCAGGCGACCAGCAATCCCCCGCCAAGGATGGCGAGTAGCCCCGCGATGGAGATGGTCTGAGTGCCACCGGCGCGCGCCTTCACCGTCTCGGCCGCGAAGCCGCGCGCTGCCAGCGCCTCGGCGAGCTGTAAGGCGCGTTCCAACCCGCCGATCAACAGCGGCATGAACAGCGGCAACCAGTCGCGCAGGCGCCTCATTCGATGTCCACGAATGGCCTGCGCCTCGCGGATTTGTTGTATTTGCCGCAGTGTTGTGGGGACGAAGGTTACGGCAATGGAGGTGATGACCGCTACGGGATAGAAGGCCCGCGGGACAAAGCGGATCAGGTCGTGCACAGGCACGGCGAGATTGAGCACGGTGAACGCTGCGAAGAGCGTCGTCAACAGCAGGCCGTTGAGCGCGCCGTAGGTCAACGCTTCGGCGGTGATGGGGCCGCCGATCAGTGGCCAGTTTGTGGGGATGGTGCATAGCACGGTCTCACCTACGCGGGAGAGCAGCGCGTTGATGATTGCTGCGAGTGGGATCACATAGAGCGCGAAACGGCCCGGCGCGAGGGGTGCGGTGGACGGCGTCTCCGGTCGGCGGATGGTACGGATCGTGGTCATCAGCACGGCGAGCAGCAGCGTGAGATACAGCGGATTGCGCGTGACCGAGGCGATGATCAGCGCGGCGGCAAGCCAAACAAGCCAGGCGGCAGCGTGGAGCACGGTTCCTCACGCGGTTTGCGGCTGATAGGTGAAGCTGAAACGCTTATGAAAACGTCGCAGCGCGCGCAGCGTCGGTGCGCCAAACGCCAGGATGAGCGCCACGTTGCCGAATCCACGCGCCAGGTCCCACAACAGCGACGTGGTCACGTAAAAGGCTGTGTACAGGCGCACGATCTCGCGGAATGTTGTCGGCATCGGGGCGCCCGGTCCCACAATGAAGCTCCACGACGACAGGTTCATCAGCGCCCCATACAACAATCCCCAGACCAGACCGAACAGTGCCAGCAGTCCGATCTCCGGGCGGCGTCCTTCTGCGTGCAGCCGCCGGATCGGTGGACGCAGCAGTGGCGCCGATAGGCCCACCCAGCCGGCGGTGAGCATTTGATAGGGTAACCACGGTCCCACGCCGCCGGTGATCAAGGCTGAAACGAGCAACGTCAGCGCGCCGAGCAGGAAACCGAAGCGTCCACCATAGACGTAACCGGTCAGAATGATGAGGAAAAAGACGGGGCTAAAGCCACCCGGGCCGGGGATGGCGACCTCGGCGAAGCGCAGCACGGCGTTTATTGCCGTGAGAATCCCCAACAACGCCACGAATCTGGTGTTTGCCGCGTCGCCCTGCACTTCGAGCAACAACGCCACAAAGCTCAGCCCCACCACGAAGGCAAGCAACAAGGGCGTATTTGTCGTTCGCCCGGCAGTAATAACAGGGTACAGAAACGCCAACAGTCCCACGGCGGCCGTCAGCCCATAAATAAGCGCGGCGAACAAGTTCCTACCCCTCATCTATCATCTTTATCCCTTGCTTCTTCCCCCATCTCTTGTCCCCTGCCCCTTACTTCCTGCCTCCTGCCCCTTATTTCCTGCCTCCTCCTGTACGTTTAAGCCACGCCAGACCCACAATGCAGATCAGGAGCAGTGCGTAAGGAATGTACTTGAGAAGCGGGTTCGGTGCGCGATATGTCGCCGTCCCCGGTGAGACCACAACCGGAAAAGAAAGGGCGTAGGTGACTGAAGGCGCGGGAGAGGCGGGGAAAGCGGGTGAAGGGGTGAGCGGGTGAGAGGGAGTGGCGGTTGCCGTCGCTGTTGGCGTGGAGGTGGATGGAACGGTGGTTGCCGTCGCTGTTGGCGTGGGGGTGGATGGAACGGTGGTTGCCGTCGCTGTTGGCGTGGGGGTGGCCGGAGCGGCGGTTACCGTTGCTGTTGGCGTAGTCACGTCTGGATCGGCTGATGATGACATTGTGGACACAGCGGAGGTGAGTGCCGCAGAGCAGATGGCTTCAAAGGTGAGGTTGGGTGGGGATGCGGAACCGTCGCCCCACACCCAACCTTCAACGTCGCCGTTGCCTACCGTCCACATGGCCGCACCCATGCCCGAATAGACCCATGAACCGTCGGGATTACGGTGAAAATAATTCCAATAGGTGCAGGGATTGCTCTTGCATTTGCAGAAGCAATCCTTCGCCGGACAGCCCTCGCCGTTGATCGTGCAGATCGCCGATCCCATCGGGCCGGTGTTGGCATCCATGGCCAGCCCCGAGCGTTGCAATAACGCCAGGCCGGAGATCCGCTCCTCGGTGAACGTCACGCAGCGCGTCAGCACGCGCCCGTCGCCGTGGACGACGATCAGCCCCGCGCGATTCGTCCCGCCTTCCTGCGCCAGCGCGGGCGATGGCAGCAGCGCGAGCAAGAAGGCAAGGAGCAGCAAGAGCACCCAAAAGTGATTGCGCTTTTGAGAAGCGCCGGATTGTGATCCGGCGCAAGCAAAAGCAGGTGATCCGGTGCAAGCAAAAGAGGGCAATCCGGCGCAAGCAAAAGATTGTAACGCGCAAGCCCTCTCTTTATCGCTTGCGGCGGACCACAGTCCGCCGCTCTTTGGTGCGCTAACATCAAACTTTACAGCAACCATCTGATCCTGCCTCTTGCATCCTGCTTCTTTTTACCGCTTGCGCAACGTAAGACCTGCGCCCATCATCAACAAGCCCGCAAAAATGAGCGCGTAACCCGGTGCAAATCCGCCCGACATCGGCAGCAGTGGCACGTCGGAAGCGGTGACCGGCGCGGTCGTCGTCTTCACCTGCGGTGTGCGTGCCGCCCCGACGACCGCTACATTGACCAGGTGCATCCCTTCGACGGCCTGCACAGCCTGTGCGGTCGCCATAATGTTGGCAAACGGGACGGCCGCCTGCCAGTAATAACCACCGCTGGCCGCATCCCAGAGCGCAAGGAGCGCACCGAGCGGGTCCGTTCCGCTGCCGGCCCAGTTACCCAACGGCTCGCCGAGTGCGTACAATGCCTGGAGCACCACGGCTGTGGAATTGGCATCGGTATCGGTCCCCCATGCCGAGGGCTTCTGATAGGGGAAACCGCCGTCGGTGTTTTGCATGCGCTGGAGATACGGCAGCGCACCACTTGCGGCATCACGCTCACCCACGGCGAGCAGAGCTTGCATCGCCAAGGCGGTCGTGTTCGTATCCGCCAGACCTGCCGTCGGCCCGCCGAAAAGCGACCATGCGCCATCGTCGGCGATCTGCGTTTTGAGCAACGTCACTGCGCTCTGAGGAACAGGCGCGCCGGCGTTGTGGAGCGCAAGCATCGCGTAAGCGTGCGCGTACAGCGAATCCCCGAAGCGTCCCGTGGCCTTATCCTGTGCTGCCAGCAAGGCTTGTACCAGGTCCTTGCCGCCGAAATTGCGTGGATCCTGTCCGGTCGCCACGGCTGCGAGCACCGCCCGGCTCAACCCTGCGGCGTCCTTCACTGTACCCTGTTGCACCTGCGCGACCAGGTAATCCAACGGTGAATTTCCCGCCGTCGAAAGCCAGGTGCTGCAATCCTGGCCGGCGGCTGCGGCGGCCAGGATCACCTCGGTCGTCGCGCCGATGTCCGAACCGGCGGAAAACCCATTCGTGAAGCCGCCGTCGGCCTGCTGGAAGCCGCGCAGCCAGGCCAGGGCAGCCTCGTCCTGTGAGCGTCGCGCCGCCGTTACCGGCGCAGTCCAGGCCAACACCAAACCGAGCACCAAAACCATCAAACCGAACTTCTTCATCTATAACCTCCGCGTTTGTATAGTGTTTTTCTGTCAGCAGATTTAGCGGATTAAGCAGATTTTGATTAAATAGCATCTGCTAAATCTGCTTAATCTGCTGACAAAATAAAAAATCCCTTGCTCACGAGCAAGGGATAGAAACCTTCCGGTAGTGTCATCACACTCCGTCGGCCTCACCCCTTGTCGCGAGGGTGTAGCCACAACAGGCTGAGCAGGCGACCTGGCTTGTGCATAGCCCCTAGAGGCTTGGGCACTCACAGTTGCGCGTCAGCGCCGGACTTGAACCGGCTTCGCTCTTAGCCCGACCCATCCGGGGGTGCGGGCACTCAGCCTGGATGTATGCGATTGGGGGGTATTGTAATGGGTTCGGGGAAGGTGTCAAGCGGGAGAGATGGGGGAGGGAGACAAAGAATGGAGATACTAGAGAATATCTGGCCTCTTCTGTTTCCCCACCCCCTCACCCATGCTATAATACCCCCCGTGAAACACACACGTCCTATCCATAAGCTGCTCTTAGGGGGAATCCTGCTCCTCGCCTTTGCCCTGCGCGTTGCCGGGCTTGCAGACTCCAATATCTGGTGGGATGAGGGGTGGAGTGTCTCGCTGGCACGTCGTCCGGTGGCGGATATTCTTCAGGTCGCCGCGCATGACAATCATCCGCCGCTGCACAACCTCCTCTTGCGGGGGTGGTGGCTGCTCGTCGGCGATGGTGAGTATGGAATGCGCTTCCCTTCGGTGTTGTTTGGATGCGTGGGGGTGGTGCTGATCTACAGGTTGGGGCGGACGCTCGGCGGACGGCGCGTGGGCACGCTGGCGGCATTGTTGCTCGCGCTCTCGCGTTTTGCGATCACCTGGGCGCAATCTGTGCGCATGTACACCTGGGCCACGCTCTTGACGACGGGGATGCTGTGGGCCGCGCTCGAACTCTGGCACGGCGGACGCTGGCGGGCGTGGCTCGCGTACACGCTTTGTCTCACCGGCGGTCTGCTTAGCCTCTATTTGACCATCGCCGCGCCGCTGACGGCCAATCTCGTTTTCCCTTTCGTTTGGTGGCGGCGCGGACGCCCACGCCGGATGCTTGTGCAATGGCTGACGGCACACCTCGCTGCCTTCGTGCTCTTCTTGCCGTGGATGCTCCGCAATATCACAACGGCAACAACCTGGGCGATTGTCGAACCGATCACGCTCTGGCAGTATGTTCGTCTTTACACTACCATGCTCGTTGTCGGCGTGCCACTTAACCTGGAGGCTTACCTGCCGTTGACGTTGTGCGTGTGTGGGATCGCGTTTGTCGGTTTGGTCATGCTCTGGCGTGCGCGAAAAACACTTCATCAACAGGCCGGACTCGCGTTGCTGGTGCTGGGCCTGATCGTGCAGGCGTTCACCGTTTATGCTGTCTGTTTCGGCATTGTCCCGGGTTTCGCCCGCCCACTTGAACCGCGCTACCTCTTGCTTCTGGCAGGAAATTTTTACATACTGCTGGCATGGGGAATGGCGAGAATGGGAAATCGGGCATTGGGAATGTCGAATGGCGAATGGCGAATGGTGAATCGGCAAATCAGCAAATCGGCAAATCAACACGTCACTCCCTTCCCCTCTCTCCCCCGTCTATTGTCTACTGTCTACCGTCTACCTATGACCATCGTCATCTTTGCCGCTCTCCTGGGCTTGTGGACGTTCTATCCTGGGCGGGCGCGGCGCGATGATTACGCAAGTATCGCGGCGACATTGCGCGCGCATGTGCACCCCAACGATATCGTCGTGCTCTATGTTGACCGCGACTGGCCACTGTTCGAGGCGCAGTACGCCGGCCCGCGTCACAATCTGGCGTATGGCGCCCCGCTCGATGCCACCGCTGCCGACGCCCGCCTGACGCCGCTGTGGGAGCAGGCCGAGGGTCTGTGGCTGGTGACAACACCCGAAGCCTTGCAAACCGATCCAACCCAGGCCGTCCCGACGTGGCTTGCGGCGCATGCGCTGGCCTGGCGCACGTGGATCGCCGGCGAGAACGCGCTCACGTTTTATGCACGCACCGAGGCGCGACGGGCTACATTCGATGCGCTCGCACCGGATTTTGTCCCGCCATCGAACGTGAACGCGCGGGTGGGAACAGGGCTGCTGCGCGGGGCGACGTTGCCGCAAACGCGCTATCGCACCGGCGACACGGCGCGGCCGGCGCTCTACTGGTCACCACCGCCTTCTGGGGCGGTGACGGCACTTCTTACCGGGCCGGAGACGCGCGAGTTCGCCGTCCCCACATCTCCGATGACACAGGGGGTGACACGCCAACTGTTGGACATCCCCCTCACACCGGATTTGCCGGGTGGACACTACCGCTTGTTTATTGTCTCCGGGGACACGCGCGTTTATGTGGGACATTTTACGCTGGTGCGCAGCGCCGCCGGGGCTAACATCGCGTCCGGTGATATTCAGCATCGTGTGGATTATCGCCTGGGCGAATCCATCCGTCTCATCGGCTATGATCTGCCGCAGACCACGGTGCAGCCCGGCGGTGTGATCGAACTCACGCTTTACTGGCAGACGACAAAGACGCTCACCACGCGCTACAAAGTGTTCACACACCTGCTTGGTGAGGTGTACAATGCGGCGACGGATAATTTCTTGTGGGGACAACAGGATAACGAACCCGGCAACGGACAGGCGTTGACGACATTGTGGACACCGGGCGCGGTGATTGTGGATCCTTACCGTATCCCCGTGGATGCCGCTGCGCCACCGGGCGTCTATACCCTGGAAATCGGCATGTACGGGCTGGTGGATATTGCCCGTCTCCCCGTTTTTACCGCCGATGGTTCATCGCAGGGCGACGCCATTAACCTTACCAGCGTCACCGTAAAAACCGACTGATTACCGATCACTCATTTCTCATTACTCATTTCCCATTTCTTCCTCAGGAGACATATCGTGACAACAAAAAGATGGCAACGCAACTTATGGGCTACCTGGGCCGCCGAATTTTTAGCGTTGATGGGGTTTTCGGCTACTGCCCCGCTGTGGGCCTACTATATTCAAGACCTCGGTGTGCATGGCGACGCGGTGGCGCGGTGGAACGGGCTTATTGTCTCTGCCCCGGCGTTTACGATGGCGGTGATGGGGCCGATTTGGGGGATGCTCAGCGACCGCTACGGGCGCAAGTTGATGGTGATGCGCGCGATGTTCGGTGGCTCAGTGCTGCTGGCGCTGATGGGTTTTGCGCGGACCGTCGAACAGGTCTTCATTTTGCGGCTATTACAGGGGGTGCTCACCGGCACGGTGGCGGCGGCGACAACGTTGGTGGCGAGCACCACGCCACGTGAACGATTGGGGGAGACATTGGGCAAACTGCAACTTGCAATCTTCCTGGGGCAGTTTGTGGGGCCGAGCCTGGGAGGATTCATTTCCGACATGTTCGGGTACCGTCCCACATTCTGGATGACCGGCGCTTACTTGCTCCTGGCCGGCTTCCTGATGTTGTTTCTGGTTCAGGAAGACTTCACACCGGTCAAACGAGAAAAGCAATCCGGCTCTCTCATCCGGCGTGTGCGCATGGAGATGAGCGCGCTCTTTGTCGGTTCGATGTTGGGGCTGGTGCTAGGGCTGCGTTTTGCCCTGCGCCTGGGATTGCAAATTTCGACGCCTATGTTGCCCCTGGTTGTGCAGAGAATGTTGCCGGAAAGTACCTTTCTCGGCTCGGCGGCGGGGCTGTTGACCACGGTTTCGGGCCTTTTCAGCGCGATCGCAGCGCCGATTATGGGCCGGTGGGGAGATAGTCACGGTGGGCGCACGCCGCTGCTGATCACGACATTTATGCTGGCGATCGCTATTGGCATCCAGGCCATCGCGCCGGCCTATTGGGTTCTACTGATCACGCAGATCTTCATCGGGCTGGCGGTAGGTGGGACGCTTTCGATCATCAGTGCCTATATCGGACGCTGCGCGCCGCAAGGGAAAGCCGGCACCGCTTATGGGCTGGATTCGATGGCCGTCTCGCTTTCAAACGCCATCGGCCCAACGATCGGCGGATGGGTGGGCGCCATCTCGCTGACCATGCCTTTCTACGTGGGGTGTGTGGTCACGGCAGTGTCGGGCTTTGCGGTGCTTAAATTGCCCAAAGAGCGGTCAGCTATCAGCCTTCAACCTTCAGCCAGAATCTGACGGCTGATAATTGACCGCTGATAGCTATTTCCCGAGTTCCGCGCCCTTTTTCAACGCCACGATGTTCGGCTCCAGCCACTTGCGCTGGCGCTGTGAGAGGTGCTCGTCGAGCTGCCGGATGACCGATTCCAGGGAGACAAGGTTCGTCGCGCCGACCAACGCACCGAGAACGATCATGTTGGCCATGCGTGGGTTGCCCAACTCGGTGGCGAGATCGCTGGCAGGAACATAGAGGATGCGGATGTCTTCGCGCTGGCTGGGCATAGGAATCAATGAGCTGTTCACCAGCAACAATCCGCCCGGTTTGACCAGTGGTTCGTACTTCTCCATCGAAGGGATATTGAAAACGGCCGCGATGGTCGGATGGCGCACGATGGGCGCGCCGATCTCCTCTTCTGAAAGGATGACGGTGCAGTTGGCCGTACCGCCGCGCATTTCCGGTCCATAAGATGGAATCCAGGTCACATGTAGATTTTCGGCCATGCCCGCATAGGAGAGCAACTGACCCGCAAACAGTACACCCTGTCCCCCAAACCCGGCGAAAATTATATCCTCATGCTTCATAATCGCTCCTTCAAGAAGAAACCGCTAATCTACGCAAGTCCCCAAAAAATTAGCGAAGATTCGCGTGATCCGCGGTTAAAAATCTGCTCAATCCGCTTAATCTGCTGACTAAGCCTTCAACGCCTTGACCGCATCCGTCATCTTGAACGTGCCCAGTGGGAAAGTCTTGGTCATGTTCTCCTTTGCCCATTCCATTGCCTTCCAGGGGTCCATATTCCAGTTGGTGGGGCAGGTGGAGAGCACTTCCACGCAGGCGAAGCCCAGACCCGCCATTTGCGTCATAAACGCACGCTTGATGGCGTTCCTGGTCTTGTTGATGCTCGGAATGTCGGCGACGGTCTCGCGGGTGATATAAGCGGCGCCGGCAGTCACCGCAAGGATTTCGGACATCTGCACCGGATACCCGGCGAGACGACAATCCCGCCCGGCCGGCGAGGAAGTGGTGACCATCCCCGGCAGGGTCGTGGGCGCCATTTGCCCGCCCGTCATCCCGTAGATGGCATTATTGATGAAGATGGTCGTGATCAGCTCACCGCGATTGGCCGCCTGGATGATTTCTGCCGTGCCGATCGCTGCCAGATCGCCATCGCCCTGGTAGGTAAAAACGATTTTGTCGGGACTGACACGCTTGATGCCGGTCGCCATGGCCGGCGCGCGCCCGTGCGACGCCTCGACGAAGTCCATATCGAAATAGTCATAGGCCAGCACTGCGCACCCTACCGGCGCGACGCCGATGGTTTGTCCCTGGATGCCCAACTCGTCTATGACTTCCGCAATCAACCGATGCACGATACCATGCGTGCAGCCGGGGCAATAGTGCGTGCTCCGCGCCGTCAACGCCGCCGGATAACCATAAACCAATTCCATTTCTTCGGGGATATTCGCTTGTATGCCCATACTCCTTACTCCCTACTCCCTACTCCGACTTCTCCCGCCAACTTCTCCACATCCGCCAAAATCTCATCCACCATCGGCATGATGCCGCCCATGCGACCGTGGAAGCGGATGGGGACTTTGCCTTTGACAACCCGCTCGACATCTTCGAGCATCTGTCCAGCACTCATTTCGGCGACCAGGATGCCACGCACCCGCCCCGCGAGTTCGGCAATGCGCGCTTCGGGGAAGGGCCAGAGCGTCTGCGGACGCAGCAGCCCCACCTTGAGACCCTGCTGGCGCGCCTCACGCATGACCGAGAGGCAAATCCGCCCCACCATCCCGTAGGCGATCAACAGCAAGTCCGCATCCCCAGTCTGGTATTCCCGCCAGCGCACCTCATTGGCTTTGATGATCGCCAGCTTGTGTTGCAAGCGCAAATTCAGTTTTTCGAGCTGTGTGGGATCCAGGTAGAGCGAAGTGATGACCCGCGAAGCGCGGCCGGCATTGCCCGTCACTGCCCAGTCGGGACGCTCTGTGCGCAGCGGCTGCATGGGGGGCAGCTCCGCCGATTCCATCATCTGACCGAGCGCGCCATCCCCGGCCATAAAGACGAGTGTGCGGTATTTTTCTGCCAGGTCGAACGCCAGTCCCATCATATCAATCAATTCCTGGACATTGGCGGGGGCCAGGACGATGGGGTGAAAATCGCCATGCCCGGCGCTTTTGGTCATAAAGAAATAATCGCTCTGCGAGGGCTGGATGTTGCCCAGACCCGGCCCGCCACGCATCATGTTGACCGCCACCGCGGGCACTTCCGAACCGGCGATGTAGGAGAAACCCTCGGCCATCAGGCTGAAGCCGGGGCCGGAGGTGGAGGTCATCACCCGCACGCCCGCGCAGGCCGCGCCGTAGACCATGTTGATTGCAGCAACTTCGCTTTCGGCTTGCAGGAAGACGCGGCCCTCGTCAATCATCCGTTCCGCGAGGTGCTCCAACGCCTCGCTTTGTGGGGTGATGGGATAGCCGAAGTAAGCCTGCAGGCCATAACGCACGGCCGCTTCTGCAAATGCCACGTTGCCTTTGAGCAGTTCTTTGGTCATAGTGATTCCCTCCTATGCCGCAGGCGCACCGACGGCAACGGCGGCCTGCACACCGGCGCGCTGTGTCTGGCGCTTTTGCCGGTAGACGGTGAATACCACATCGGGGCATATCCGGGCGCATGACGCGCAGCCGATGCACTTCTCCACGTCGGTGACGACGACGGGATGGTAGCCTTTGGCATTGAATGTATCCGGCGATAACGTCAAAATGTTCGCCGGGCACACGTGCGTACACAACCCGCACCCCTTACAACGATCCACGTCAATAACGATGAATCCTTTAGCCATAAAAGCCTCCTTGTTGATAGACAGTAGACGATATATGTAGACAGGGCTTGCTTAAACATCCCCCGTCTACTGTCTACTTGTGAAGATTCTGCGCCGCGATGAACGACAGGCCGCGCTCGGTGAGTGCCCAGGCCGTGCGATTCGTCGCGTCCATTTTGTCCAAAAAGTTGAGCAACAGGTTGTCCCAGTCGCCGGCCGCGATGACTTCACTTTTGTCACGGAAGTAGTCGAGGATGTCCGATGGATGCTCGCGCGTCTGCTCGATTTCCGGGTCGCCGCCTTCGTGTTTGGCGGAGATGTTGGCGACGTGGTCGGCGACGGCACAGAGTTCCTCACGGCGCAGGTAAGGCTGGCGCACGATGCTCTTCCACGTTTCGGTGATATGGTGCTCGAAGCGCACCACATCCTCGAAGCCGAGTGCCTTACGGAATTGCGCCGTGATCTCCATTGTCTCGTTGGTGATCGAGTTGCTCCAGTTGAAGCCGATCAGCGGCGAGGTACCATCGTCGCGGGCGAACAGCTTTGCGCCGATTAACGTCCACAATGCGGCGTAGGGGTTGTCATTGCCCATGAAGACCGAAATCTTGAATTCGATATCCACCCCCAGCCGGTAGAGCAGATAGCCGAGCAGCACCGTACCGGGGTTGATGTTCAACACCTGCCGGACGCCATAGCTGGTGTAGTAGTAGAGAAACTCGTCGAGCCACCGGAGTGCGTGCTCGTTGGGCTGTCCCACGCCGCCGAAGTAGCCGGTGATCGTCGCCGGGCCGCCCAGGTGGATGTTGGAGCCGTCGGTGCCTTTGGTGTCCAGCGTCTCCACATAGCTCGCGCCGATGATGTCCATCGCAGCAGCGAACGCGGGCAAGTCGCCGTCGGCCTCCTGCTCTTTCATCTTGCGCACGCGGATAAAGCGTCCCGGCATCAACGTCCCCTGGGCGATGGCGCGCGCAGCAGCCTCGATGATCCAGGGAAAGTATTGGCACGCGCTCACTTCCAGCGTGACGGCGAAATCATCGGCGAATGTCATCGTGTCGGCCCGTGGACCGAGCACTTTGCGTCGGTAATCGGCGATGCTGATGAAGGCGTGCCGGTCACGTTGCGCTTGTAGCCACTCGAGGTCGGCCAGATATTCGGGGCGGACGGCCTTGACGCGCTCCAGCAACACGGGCAATTGGCGTGCCTGTTGTGCTTTGCGGTTGATTTCCTCCGGCGTGCCGTATTTGGCAACAACGGCGAGGAAATCGTTGATCACGCGCATGTCGGGGGCGAGGAGGATGGCGTTGAGATCGTCGAGCCGTTCCACGGGAATTTTCAACAACTGGCGTAAATCTTCGCTCATCCGAAACCTCCTCTAAGAACAACATTTGTAGAGCAAACTGTTAGTTTGCTGCGCCCGCAAGCTAACCGCTTGCGCTACACCGGTTCATGTGAAATTCCTCTGAGAATAGCGTTTGTAGAGCAAACTGTTACTCCTGCATCAGCCTACATAGCTCTTCATATTCCTCATCTTTGATCGTGAAGTAGTTCTCAGGTTGTGGGAATGTATGGTCAGTCACCTCTTGCACATAGCTCTTCAGCCCGTTAAGGATAACTTCACCCGCATTGCCGAACACTTTCGCCATCCGTGGCTTGAATTTGGGATACAGGCCGAACATATCGTGGTAGATGAGCAGTTGGCCGTGGGCGTGCGGGCCGGATCCCAGGCTGATGATGAAGCAGTTTTTCGCGCGTTCGGTAATGAGCTGGCAGACGCGGTCGGGGACCATTTCCAACAAAATGGCAAAGACGCCGGCTTCTTCAAGGGCTTTGGCGTCGTCAATGATCTTTTTGGCCTGCATTGCGCTACGCCCCTGAACGCGAAAGCCGCCGAGCGCGCTGGCGCTTTGCGGCGTCAGCCCCAGGTGCCCCATAACGGGGATGCCCGCCGCGAGAATGCCCTTGACGCGGTCCACCATTTCCGCTCCGCCTTCGAGTTTGATGCAATCGCAGCCGGCTTCGGCCATGAAGCGCCCGGCGTTGCGGATCGCCGTCTCGACGCTTGGCTGATAGCTCATATAGGGCATATCGCCGACGAGCCAGGCGGTGGGGGCGCCGCGCCGCACGGCCTGCGTGTGGCGGATCATATCGTCCATCGTTGCGGGCAGCGTGCTGTCGTAGCCGAGCATGGTCATCGCCAGGCTATCGCCGACGAGGATCATGTCAACCCCTGCTTCTTCCTGGAAATAGGCGGTGGGATAATCGTAGCACGTCAACATCGTGATCGGTTCGTGGTTGGCGACCTTCTGGAACAACTTCGGTAATGTGATCTTCTTGCGATCGGCCATTGCAATCCTCCTTCGAAAATAGTCACATAGTCATTAGCCTTGTCGTCGAACCGCCAATTTTCGTCCTCGTTGGTGTGGCTTGCTACATGACGACTCCTTTAGTTTTTTGGTAGATAGTAGACGGTAGACTGGGAACCCCGTCTACCGTCTATCGTCTGCCGTCTACAGTCATCCCCCAACCAGGGGGATGACTAGTGTGAGCAGGACGCCGCCGGCGATCACGGAGCCTAGTTGTCCGGCGGTGTTCGCGCCCATTGCGTGCATCAGGACGAAGTTGGAGAAGTCCTCCTCGTGAGCGACTTTCTGCACCAGACGCCCGGCCATCGGGAAGGCACTGATGCCCGCCGCGCCGATGAGCGGGTTGATCTTCTTGCCGGAAAGCACGTAGAGCAGCTTACCGAACATCAGACCCGCCGCCGTGTCCAGACCAAACGCAACCAGCCCCAGAATCAGGATTTTGAGCGTGTCCAGTTTCAAAAAACTCTCGGCGGTCATCGTGCTGCCCACCACCAATCCCAGGAACAACGTTGAAATGTTGATAATTTCGTTTTCCGAGGCGCGGGTCAACCGCTCGACCACGCGCGACTCTTTCAGCAGATTACCTAACATCAGCGAAGCAATCAGCGGCGCAGCCTGCGGCACCAGGATGCCTACCGCAATCGTGACAATGATGGGGAAGAGCACCAGCGCCAACCGGGAAACCGGGCGCGGACTGTAGGCCATGCGGGTCATCCGTTCCTCGCGGGTGGTGAGCAGACGCATAATCGGCGGCTGGATGATGGGGACAAGGCTCATATACGAATAAGCGACGACGGAGATGATGCCGAGCATGTGCGGCGCGAGTTTCCCGGCAACGTAGATGCTGGTGGGACCATCAATCGCACCGATGATGCCGATACTGGCGGCCTCATTCATCGGAAAGCCGAGCAGGATGGCGAGGATCAGTGTCCCGAAGATGCCGAATTGTCCCGCCGCGCCCATCAACGCAAAGATGGGCTGCGCCAGCAAGGGCTTGAAGTCCATCATGGCCCCTACGCCGATGAAGATCAACAACGGGAATAGTTCGTTGTCAATGCCGGCTTTTTTCAGGATGTACAACATGCCATTCTCCGCCGGGTCAATCATCGCCGAGAGCGGTAGGTTGGCGATGATACACCCAATGCCGATGGGCAGCAGCAGCACCGGCTCATACTCTTTGGCAATCGCCAGGTAGATCAACAGTCCCCCCACCGCGATCATCACCAGGTTTTGCCAGGTGATAGCCATCAAACCGGCAATCAGATTGCTTAAATCAATACCGTTCACGAATGACTCCCTTAAGCGTTAGAACATTGAAACGTTGGAACGTTCCAACGTTATACACACGTACACATCAAATGTCCTCTTTGAGGGTGCCGTACATACGGTACATCGGGCGCTCGCGCACGAAACCCAGGGCCTCGAAAAGCTGTACGGTGTCCTCGTCCTGTTGTGCGACGATGTAGAAGACCCTGCGGTTCCCGGCGGCGTGAGCTTTGACCAGCGCCGCAGTAATCGCAGCGATGGAAGCCGATCTTGAAGCTGCCGGAACCGCGATAAGGTGGCCGATTTGCGCCGCGCCCGGCAAGCGCAGTTCGGTGACGCCCATCGCCACCAGTTGGTGTTTTTCCCAGATTCCGAAGGCCGGGCCTTGTGTGAAAGGGTCTTTGGCCGTAAATCGCAATTCGACCCGTGCGTTCTTTGCCAGGGCTTGCATGGCTGCCAGGTCGTTAACGGCGAGTTCGGTGACCGGGCCGGCATCCAACGTGGCGGGATCGCCACGGAACACCATTTGCCATTGCGGTTCGCAAGTGTGGATTTGGAAGGCTTGTTCGCCGATGGCGCGCTGTTTTTCATCCACCAGCAACTCGATCTCACTGCTGCGATTGACCAAAAAGACGGCGTAATTGGCCAACAAATCGGCGGCTTCGCCGATGAAAGCAAGTTGCGCACGGGGTACGGCATGACTGCTGGCCACCGTCATCGAGGGTGAATGGGCGATGTCGCAATCCGCCGCCAGGGTGGTGACACTGGCGACAAAGGTGAAGTGTGCCAGCGTCCAATCGAGATCGCGCGTTTGTGCCTCGATCTGGTCGGCTAAATGCGATGATAATCGCCCTTTGTGGCCCGCAGGTTGCATGACTCAGTCTCCTATGGCCATCAGCGGTGCGCCATGCTGCACCTGATCGCCAACATTGACGAGGATTTTTCTGATCACACCGGCACGGTTGGCGCGGATAGGATTATTCATTTTCATCGCTTCCAACACACACAGTTCTTGCCCGTAGGCGATGGGGTCGCCGACGTTCACGCCGATGCTGACGATGGTGCCCGGAAGCGGCGCTTTGATTTCTTCGAGGGCCTCGTCCGGCGGCGTGGAAGCGGGCGCCACAACCGGCGTCATCTCAACCTGCTGCTCCGCTACCGGTGCAGCAGGCGGCGCGGCGACCGGCGCGGGCGCCACGTTGACCTCGATGACTTCGCCGTCTACAATGGCGCGCACGGGCCGTGCACGCGGGTCAGGGACCTCGACGACGTATTGTTTGCCACGAACGGTGACGTAATAAACGGACATCCTTAATGCCTCCACAATGATTTATGTAGATGATAGACGGCGGACGGTAGACCGGGTGAGGTGTTGGGCGCGCGTGTGATTGTTCCAGGTCTCCGGTGCTGTGAAACGTCCTCCCGGTGCTGATTGAGATTCCGTTTCGGCGCAGGCCACAGCGATAGCAGCAGCTGCTGCGCGATAGCGGTCTTCAACGTATGGCACATCGCTCTCCAGAGCCAGCGCATGCGCCACGGCTGCCGCAGCCGCGCGATAGCGATCCTCATCCGTTGGTTGGGTAACCGCGCCCGGCTGAGCGGCGAATGTCGCAAGTTGCAATGCCACATCCGCAACTTGTGTGATGAGTGTGGGTTCTACGGGGACTTCGGTGCGTGGCGGTTCACTGCGGCGCGGCCTATCGGTGAACAGCGCCGTCAGGGCATACATCCCCAGGACGAGCAGTCCCAGCGCCGCAAACGTCATTCCCATCCCCACAAGGGTCAAAATCAAGGCTTGGTTTAGTAAAGTTGTCATATTCTAGTAATGAGTAACGAGTAATCAGTGATTAGTGATTCGTCATTCGTCATTTGCCATTCGCCATTCGTCATTCGCCATTTGCCATTCGCCATTCGCCATTCGCCATTTGCCATTTCCCATTTGCCATTTCTACACCGGCATAATCCCATGTTTTTTGGCCGGGCGGTGGCGGGTTTGCTCGCGCAGGAGACGCAGGGCTGCGATCAGGGTGGGACGGGTCTGCGCCGGCTCGATGACGTTGTCCAGGATGCCGCGTTCTGCGGCGTAGTAAGGCGTGGCGTGCGTGGTGCGATAGTCCGCTACCAATGTTGCACGCAGCGCGGCAGGGTCGGCCTCCGCTGCAAGTTCGCGCCGATAGAGCACGTTGACCGCTGCTTCTGGCCCCATCACCGCAATTTCCGCCGACGGCCACGCCAGGTACAGGTCCGCGCCGAGGGATTTGCTGCCCATCACAATGTACGCGCCGCCATACCCCTTGCGCGTCACCACGGAGATTTTGGGGACGGTCGCTTCCACGTAAGCGTAGATGATCTTTGCCCCGTGGCGGATGATGCCGCCGTGTTCCTGAGCGGCACCGGGCAGAAAGCCGGGCGAATCCACAAACGTGAGCAGCGGCAGGTTGAAAGCGTCACAGAAGCGCACAAAGCGCGTGATTTTGTCGGCAGCGTTGATGTCAATGGCTCCCGCCATAACCAGGGGTTGTTGCGCGACAATGCCTACTGGCTGCCCGTCCATGCGCGCGAACCCTACAATTGCATTTTGCGCCCACGCCTGATGCACCTCGAAGAAGCTGCCGCGATCTACAATGCTATGAAGGACCGTGTGCATATCGTAAGGGATGTTGGGATCGTTCGGGATGAGCGTGTTGAGACGGGCATCGGTGCGGGAGGCGTCATCGGTGGCGGGGAGTGCCGGCGGACTCTCAACGTTGTTCGACGGGAGATAGCTGAGCAGACGACGCACGGTGTTCAGTGCGAATTCCTCATCCTCGGCGATGAAGTGCGCTACACCGCTGATCGCAGCGTGGACGCGCGCCCCGCCGAGCCGTTCGTGGTCAATGATCTCACCGGTCACACTTTTCACCACATCCGGGCCGGTGATGTACATCGAGGACGTTTTGTCCACCATGATGATGAAATCCATAAGTGCGGGGCTGTAGGAGGCCCCGCCGGCGCACGGCCCCATCATCACCGCGATTTGGGGGATCACACCCGAAGCCAGTACATTGCCGTGGAAAATCTCGCCGTAACCGTGCAACGAGGTCACGCCGCCCTGGATACGTGCCCCGCCGGAGTCAAACAGGCCGATCAGCGGGACGCCGTTGCGCAGCGCCAGGTCTTGCAGTTGGGTGATTTTGCGGGCGTGCGTCAGAGAGACGGAGCCGCCGTAAACGGTGAAATCCTGGGCATACACGCAGACCGGACGCCCGTCAATCTGTCCAAAGCCGGTCACCACACCGTCGCCGGCGATGGCGTCGGCGTCTGCGGGTTGATCGAGCGTGAAAGGCTGTAGCTCCTGGAAGGTGTCAGGGTCGAGCAGCGCCGCGAGCCGCTCACGGGCCGTCATCTTGCCCTTGGCGTGCTGTTGATCTATGCGGGACTGGCCTCCGCCCCCTCGGATCCGCGCCTGTCGCGTCCGAAGCTCTTCTAAGCGTGCGTGTGTTTTTCCTGTCAAATCTTTTTCCATCGGAAAGAATCAGCAAATCAGCAAATCGAAACCTTCAACTCGAAACTGCTCACTTCACTCCCACAAAAATCGCCACCGTCCCCAACATCCGCAGCTCCCAGGCCACGTCACGCATGCCGACAGTTTCCATAACTTTGGCTATCGTTGCGGGCGCGGGAAACTGCTTCACAGAACGCGGCAAGTAGGTATAGGCAGCACGGTCGCCGGCCAGCAGTTGCCCCAACAGCGGTGCGACCCCGAAAAAATACACCTGAAACAGCCACTTCATCGGGAAGCGCTGCGGCCATGTCATCTCCATACATACGATGCGGCCTCCTGGGCGCACCACACGCACTTGCTCGGCAAGCGCGTGTGGCACATCCGGGACGTTGCGCAGCATAAAGACTGAGATGACGGCGTCGAAGGTGTCGTTCGGAAAGGCCAGCGCCAGACCATCGCTTTGTATCCACCGGATCCGGCGAGCTGCCTCTGAATGGACCTGCGCCTTGCGCCGCGCCTCACGCAGCATGGCCGGCGTCAGGTCCACGCCGACAACCTGTGCATCGGGGAAGCGCTCCGCTGCCAGCAAGGCCACATCGCCGGTGCCGGTCGCAACATCCAACAGCCTGCCGCCCGCATGAGTGCAAGTGTAGTCAAGCGCGCGCTTGCGCCAGTTTTGATCCTGTCCTAGCGACAGGAGCCGATTGATTCTGTCGTAGACGGGCGCGATATGGGTAAAAAGCGCGCGTACAGTCTGTTTTTGCGTCGCTTTGGGCATGGACCGGTCGCTCGATGCACCGGCAATACTTTTCTTTTTGTGATTCGGCTGCGTGTGCAATCCGGGTTGTGCTCGTCCCTTGTCAAAAGTTCATGCCAGGATAAAAGCCTGGCATGCTGGCATTATAGTCCTCTTCAAAGCATACCCGTAGTGGGAAGTGTCACATCCCAGGGTGACAAATTCTGTTTCTTCGGGGGCGTGCGGGGGGACAAGGAGACTTTACTGTAATCCCTGTTCCGCCTGACGCAGAAGCTCATCCAGCGTCAGTTCAATCTCCGGCGGTAGAGCAATTTCGACCGGCACCGTGGTCTGCAGATGATAGGTGAGCGAAATCGGCACCTCGGTTTGGATGGGAACTTCGAGGGTGTATCGGATGGGGATGACCGTGTCAATGGGGATGGCAATGTCCTGCCGTCCCAAAACCGGCACATTGACATAAGTGTTGATGACGGTGGAGAGCGGATAATTGATGTCCAGTGGCCAGGTGAACGTCTCGTTGATGGGAACGGTGGTCACAAAAGGGATTTCTTCATCCACATATACCTGGACGGTGAAAGGCTCTCGTCCCACGGTCGCCAGGCTTACCCGCGCGTTTGTGACGATGTCTCGTAATCCCTGGCGAAAGTTGGTGATGATGAGGAAGAAATAGGCGTTCAGTGCCAACGATGCCACAACCAACATGGTCAACACAACCAGCCAGATCCGGGCGAAGGGCTTCATAAGAGAACCTCCATCAGAAGAAGGATTAGCATGATTCCATCATACCACAACGTCGGTGGGTGTCTCGTCCAGTTCCGTTGAGGCATCAAATTTCGCCAGTTCCCCGGCGATGCGTTGCAGGAGCGGCGGGTCGCGCCAGAGCAGCGCGTCTACCTGTATCGCCGTCGCGCCCAATTCCAGGCAGGCGATGGCGTCCTGCGGTGTGGCGATGCCACCGCAGGCGATGATGGGAATGGGCAGCTTGGAGCGCCAGCGCGCCAGGGTATTCAGCAGCAGGGGAAGCAGCGCCGGGCCATAGAGCCGTCCCCGAAGGTATTGGCAGGATGTGGCATTTTCTTCAGGGGCGTCGGCAATGGGGAGGACGGCGCGCGGCGGAGCCGTGAACGTCAGCGCATCGGCACCGCCGTCGGCGAGTTGGGGGGCGAGCGTGTCCACATTGCCGAAGGGGACCCTCACGATCACGGGCAGGTCGCCTTCGGCGCGCGCAGCATCCAACAGACTGAGCGCGCGCTGTGGCGTGATGTTGTCAATCAACCCCAGCTCGATGCCCAGCACATTGGGGAGGCCCGCAAGTTGTCCGGCAGCTTGCGCCGTCTCGGCAGGTGTGGTGGCGATCAGGTGCACGATGACCGGGATGGGCAGACGTTCCCATGTCTGCCGATGTCGGCGTATGACCTGCGACAGACCGGGGTTCGGCAGGCCGGTGTGCGCGATAAAATGCTCGCCACGGACGGCTATCCGTGTTCCGTGCGCAGCTTCGCGGGGATTGAGGCTCACCGGATTGGTGACCAATGCTCCTAGAAGGCGCAAATCTACCAGATCGTGGTAAGTGTCGCCATAGCCGAATGTGCCTGCGGCGGGCATAACCGGTGTGGCGATCGGCAAACCGAATTTGTGACGGGGCGCAAGTTCAATCATAGGGTTAGGATATCGAAGACCGGACCATCTGTGCAGGCGTGTTTTTCGCCGAAGCGCGTCGGGATGCGGCAAATCTCACACGCGCCGACGCCGCAGGGCATAGCAGTTTGCACCAACGCCTGGGCGAAATCCGGCGCGGGGTGCAGACGCGCCGCGCGCACGATTGCAGCAAGCGCCGGGTATCGCTCGTTCACACAGGCAAAGCACACTCGTTCTGCCCAGGCAATCAACTCCAGCAAATGGGGCAGGACCCGCTGAAGGTTGGCCGGTGCGGGGTCCTGCGATTCCAGAGGCCCCAGGTAGCCGCTGGAACCGTCGCGCGTCACCAGGAGCAACTCGGTGGTCGGGGGGAAGCGATCTGGGGACGGCAGTTGGGCGCGCGTGGGCGCCTCGACAACAAGGGCCACGGCAGATGCGGCTTCGAGCAGCGGAAGCAGCGGCGGCAACAAGGCGGCTTCGGCGACCAACAGTAGACGTGTCGTGCCGTCAAGTCGGAAACCCTGGCCGAGCGGCCCCAGCATGTTGACCGTCGCGCCGGGCAGCAGTTGTGTGGCAGGATGGCGCGGCGGCACCATGGCGGTGAACCCGTCAACCGTGAGGGCGGCCGGAAAGAGCACCTCGCGCAGCGGCCCACCCAAATCTGCCAGCATAAACGTCCCCGGCGCCGGCGGATGCGGTATGTTGAAACTTACCGTCCAGTACGGCGGCGTCGGATATGCCTGGCGGAAAATCGCGTCTTGTTGTTTGACCATAATAAAGGGGGGCAGGATTGCGGAGTATGGAGTGAGTGAATCCCTACTTCCTGCTCCTACACATTATGAATTGCCTTGCCGAATACGCCGTGGGCTGCTTCCATGACGGCTTCGCTGAGGGTGGGGTGGGCGTGGACGGTGCGGGCGATTTCGTCGGGCGTGAGTTTGGCGGTATGCGCCAGCACCAGCTCGGCGATCAGTTCCGTTGCTTCCGGCCCAACGATGACGGCACCGAGAATCTCGCCACTGACCGCGTCCGCGACGATCTTGACCATGCCGACATTTTCACCCATCCCCAATGCTTTGCCGTTGGCGAGGAAGGGGAAGGTCCCCACACGCACATCTCGTCCGGCTTCCTTCGCTTTGGCCTCCGAAAGGCCGAATGAGGCCACCTGCGGTGAAGTGTAAGTGGCGCGCGGCATAGCGTTGACGTCGAACGGCCTGGTTTTGTGACCGGCGATGGTTTCCACGGCCAGGATGCCCTGCGCCGAGGCAACATGCGCCAGCGGCAGCAACCCGTTGACATCGCCGATGGCGTAAACCGTGGGGATGTTCGTGCGCATAAAGCCATCTACCTTGATCCAACCGCGCTCGGTGGCGACGCCGATGGCTTCCAATCCTAAATCTTCACTGTTAGGCTGCACGCCGATGGCAACCAGCGCCACGTCACCTGCCAGCGTTTGCTCACTTGACTCGCCCGGGCTTGCCGCGGCCTTCGGCCTGCTGACGCGCACGTTGACGCCGTTCGCCGTCGTTTCGATGCCCTCGACGCGGGTGGAGGTGAGCATCTGGATTCTTTGGCGGCGGAACTGACGCGCCAATTCTTCTGCGGCGTCTTTGTCCTCGGCGGGCAGGATATGCTCAAGCATTTCCACCACGGTCACGGTGGCGCCATAGGACCGCCACACCGTCGCAAATTCCAGGCCGATCGGCCCCGCGCCGATGATGACCGCAGATTTGGGCAATTCGCGGCGTTCCAGGGCCTGCCGTGCCGTGAGTACGCGCTCGCCGTCGGCGGTGATGCCGGGGATGAGCCGCGCGCGTGATCCGGTGGCGATGATGACGGCTTTCGCGGCGAGGGTCTGCGCGTCACCGGTGCCTGTGACCACCACGCTCGTCGGCGAGGCAAGGCTGGCGTTGCCCCAAACTACGTCAATGTGATTGCCCTTCATTAGCATTTCCACACCTTTGACGAGCCGTGCAGCGACTTTGCGGCTGCGGTCAACGGCGGCGCCGTAATCCAGCGTGATGTTCTCGACACTAAAGCCGAATTCCTTGCCTTCACCGAGCAGTCGCGCGATTTCAGCGTTGCGCAGCAAGGACTTTGTGGGGATGCAGCCCCAGTTGAGACACACGCCGCCCAAATGCTCACGCTCGACCAGTGCCACTTTCATTCCCAGTTGTGCAGCACGGATGGCGGCGACATATCCACCCGGCCCCGCGCCGATGATGACGACATCATAAGTCGGTTCTGACATAGTCTGCTCCTTGTGAAAATAGGGATTAGGGATTGGGGATCAGGGGTTCGGGATTAGTCGAAACGTTCGAACGTTCAAGCGGATCAATGTTATCCACCAGCTTCTCGGCGCGGGTGAGCATTTCCTCGATGGTGAGGTCGGTATTGTCGAAGATGATGGCGTCGGGCGCGGCTTTGAGCGGGGCGGCTTTGCGATGGCTGTCAATCTGGTCGCGCCGTTGCAGGCTTGCCAGCACCTCATCGTATCCGACATCCTCGCCCTGGGTCTGCATTTCTAATTGACGGCGGTGCGCTCGTTCCTCCGCCGAAGCCACCACGTAGAGCTTCATATCCGCATCGGGGATGACGACCGTACCGATGTCACGTCCGACCATCACCACATGCCCCAGCGCCGCGATCTCACGCATGCGCCGGGTGAGCGCCTCGCGCACGCCCGGATACGCCGAGACCGGCGAAACGGCGGCATCCACTTCCGGCGTGCGGATGTCCCAGGTCACATCGCGTCCCTCGACGCTGACGGTGTACTGGCGTCCATCCGCCTCGGTCGGCGGTACTACGTCAATGTGCAGGGTGTCGGCCAACTGGGTGATTGCCGCTTCGTCTTCAATGGCAATGTGACGATCCAACGCTGCCCACGTTACCGCGCGGTAGAGCACACCGGTATCCAGGTAGAGATAGGCCAGATAACGTGAGAGGTGATAGCCGATCGTGCTTTTGCCGGAAGCCGCCGGCCCATCAATTGCAATTGTCGAAGGTCTCATCCGTTCTTTCCCCTCCGTGATGGCATGTCGCGCTTTGCGGTAGGCTTGCGTGGCGTGGTTATCCCTGCTCCTGAGCGCGCCTGGCGTTTATGCGATGGGGATGACGCTTTGGAAGTTGCGCCATCGAGGCCGGCTTCTTTGCGCAGCGCTGCGATTTCACCTTCACGCAAATAACGCCATTTGCCCACACCGAGATCCCCCAACTGCAGCGACCCCAGCGCCACGCGGATCAGACGTTGTGCCGGGTGCCCGAGCGCGGCGACGATGCGACGGACAAGATGTTTGCGGCCTTCGTGAACGGTGACACGCAACCAGGTTTGTCCGCGCTCTGGATATTCAATCTGTACCTGGTTGAATCTTGCCGGTTTCCCGTCGAGGGTGATGCCGCGTCGCCAGCGTTCCAGCGTTTCCGCGGCCGGTTCCCCTTCCACCAGGACGCGATAGACGCGCGGATGGCCGTAACGGGGATGGGTGAGGCGTTCGGTCAGTTCGCCGTCATCGGTGAGGAGCACCAGACCCTCGCTGTCGGCGTCCAGGCGTCCCACAGGATAGAGCCGCTGTGGTAGCGGGATCAGGTCCATCACCGTTCGCCGTCCTTGAGGATCATCGGTGGTGGAGATGTAGCCGCGCGGCTTGTGGACGACGATGTAGGTGTGGGCCTGCGGATGACGGATGGGGACACCGTCCAGGGTGATGCGCTGGGTGGTTGGATCGGCTTTATCGCCCAACTGGGCAATCCGTCCATCCACGGTCACGCGCCCCTCTTCGATCATTTTCTCACAGGCGCGCCGCGAGCCATAGCCCGCATTGGCGAGTATTTTTTGTAAGCGTTCTGCATTTTCATTTTCCATAACGATTATTATACCAGAATGGGAGAATCAGTGAATCGGCGAAGGGTGAAATTGACGCTTTCCCGCTTCTGCATTATTATTGATTTGCACTGAGCGAGGATTGGGAGCGTTCCAACGTTCAAACGGCTTTTCAAGGGGGGAACGTATGGCGATTGAATTCCTTTCGATTGTCGTATTCACGTTTGCGCTGGCACTGCTGGCCCTCGGCGCGCTGACCTGGTGGATCGAGCGCGGCAAGAAGCGCACAGCCGGGTTGCTGATGGTGAGCTGCGCGTTGGTCATTGCCGGGGTATATGCTTTCCTGGGAAGCCGGTTTGCGATTGCCATCTTTGGACGGCTGATCGTCACTGTGGATTTGCCGCGTCTGATGGCGACGGCGGTGGTCTACACCATTGGCGTATTGTCGGGTTTGGGCTTGGCAGGCGGCGTCTTCCTTTGGCTTTCGGGCCGCCTGGTGCATCCCACACGGCTGGAGCGGCAACTGGCAGCGTTTGTCGCCGTTGTGCTGATGATTGCTTTGCTTATCAGTCTCGTGGCTGTGGGAATTAGCAAGTAGACGGGAGGGAAAGGGATATGCTCTATACTCGCAGCGTTTTGGAGGATATCGAGGATCGCTCGCTGGCTCCTTATGGCTTTCGCAGCCGAAATTCGCGCGGGCGGGTTTATCCACAGGATGAGCCGGGCTATCGCACGTGTTTTCAGCGTGACCGCGACCGTATCTTGCATACAACCCCATTCCGCCGCCTGGAATACAAAACCCAGGTGTTTGTGAACGACGAAGGTGACTACTACCGCACACGCCTGACCCATACTCTGGAGGTCACCCAAATCGGGCGGACGATGGCGCGCGCACTGGGGGCGAACGAAGACCTGGTGGAGGCCATCTGCCTGGCGCACGATCTGGGGCATCCGCCCTTCGGGCACGCCGGCGAAGTGACGCTGAACCGCCTGATGGCCGATTACGGCGGTTTTGATCACAACAAACAATCCCTGCGCATTGTGGAGAAGCTGGAACGTCGCTACCCAGACTTTGCCGGGTTGAACCTGACCTGGGAAGTGCGTGAGGGCATTGTCAAACACGAAACCGAATACGACACCGCCGACGCCGAACGCTTTGACCCTGACAAGCGCGGCACCCTCGAAGCGCAACTGGCGAATCCCGCCGACGAACTGGCCTACACCGCCCATGACCTCGACGACGGCTTGCGTTCGGGATTGATTTCTGCGGATGAATTGAACGGGATTGCGTGGTGGGAAGCCGTCAAAGCGAATCTGGGATGGGATGGACGCGGTTTTGACCGCTTGTGGCGACACCGGATGGTGCGGCGCCTGTTGGGGCTGCTGATCACCGATACCATCGAGGAGACCGCGCGGCGACTTCAGGCGACCGGCGTGCAGTCGCCGGACGACGTGCGCGCCTTACCCGAAAACGTCGTTGCCGCGTCGCCGGCGACCCAGACGATGACCCGTGAATTGAAGCAGTTCCTCTACGAACATCTTTATCGCCATCCGCGTGTCATGCGCATGCAGATCAAGGCCGAGCGGGTTTTGACGGCGTTATTCGGAGCCTATCTTGCGGAACCGGGGCAGCTCCCCCGTGAGGAACAGGCAAAACTCCAGGAACGTTCACTGCACCGGGTCATCTGCGATTACATCGCCGGGATGACCGATCGTTACGCGCTACAAGAATATGCGAAGATGTTTGATCCACAGGAGCGGGTGTAATACACGGCTGTTTTGGATCAGCAGATTTAGCAGATTAAGCAGATCATTTCTGCTGGCAAA
Source organism: Anaerolineae bacterium (assembly GCA_035373625.1). GTDB lineage: Bacteria > Chloroflexota > Anaerolineae > B4-G1 > SLSP01 > DSWT01. The sequence continues at coordinate 169,109 of DAOSNS010000002.1, forward strand.
CAGAAAATCTGCTTAATCTGCTGACAAGAATTAGTTTAGCCCCGCCTCAATCTCTTGCATCAGCGCATCCAGCAATTCCGCTTCCGGCACGGTGCGCACAATCTCGCCCTTGCGGAAGATGACGCCCTTTCCTTTACCGCCTGCTAACCCAAAATCCGCACCTTTCGCTTCCCCCGGCCCGTTGACCACACAGCCCATCACCGCCACCTTGATCGGCGTCTTGATGGCTTTCAGTCGCTCGCTCACCTGCTGCGCCAACGTCACCAGGTCAATTTCTGTGCGTCCACAAGTAGGGCAGGAGATCAGCACCGGCCCATGCTGACGGAGATTGAGCGACTTGAGGATTTCGTAGCCCACTTTAACTTCGTCCAACGGGTCACCGGTGAGTGAGACGCGCAGGGTGTCGCCGAGACCCATATAGAGCAGCACGCCGAGACCCACGGCGGAACGGATCGCGCCCACATCGGGCAGCCCTGCTTCGGTGATGCCCAGGTGCAGGGGGTATGGCGTCAACTCGGCGATGCGGCGGTAGGCTTCGATGGTGGTGGGGACGTCGAATGACTTCAGCGACAGCTTGATCAGGTCAAAGTCCAGGTCTTCCAGGAGTTTCACGTGGCGCATGGCCGCCGTGACCATCTTATCCACGGTGGAAAGCGTTGGATCATCATCCAGGTCTTTGGGCAGTGAGCCGGCGTTGACCCCGATACGGATGGGCACCTGGCGCTCTTTCGCCTTTTGCACCACCTGCCGTACACGCTCCTCGGCCCCGATATTGCCGGGATTCAGGCGCAGGCCATCCACACCCGCGTCAAGTGCCGCGAGCGCCAGCCGGTAGTCGAAGTGGATGTCGGCGACAAGGGGAATGTGGATGCTCCGTTTGATAGCGGGAAGCGCCTCGGCAGCCACGCGATCCGGCACGGCCACGCGGATAATCTCACAACCGGCCTCTTCCAGCGCATGAATCTGGCGGATGGTGGCCTGCGCGTCACGGGTATCGGTATTCGTCATAGATTGCACCGTCACCGGCGCGCCACCCCCCACCACAACGCCGCCGATACTGATCGGTTTTGAAATTCTACGCATACTTTTCTCCTTTGAGAATAGTCTGATAGTTGTTAGTCAGATAGTCCTGCGATTATTTTCATTATCGGGGCTGTACCAAAGGCTCGGTTACACGCCTTCAAAGATACCCGCTGAGGACACAGCATTCACAGAGATAAGAAAAATAACGCTGTGCTCTCTATGGCGGGCATTGACCTCAATCCTCAATCCTCAATCCTCAATCCTCAATCCTCAATCTTCAATCTTCAATCCTCAATCCTCAATGTGTGTGTGGCGACGACGAAGGGGTAGTGTGGTTTGAGCGCCTCGGCGATGGCCTGCGCCTGCGCCTGCGTTGCAGCGATGCCGAAGACACTCGCGCCCGATCCCGACAACAATGCGGCCTCCGCACCTGCTTCCAGTAGACTGCGCTTGGCTGTGCCGATGACCGGGTATTCATTGAGGACGGTGTACTCGAAGTCGTTGTGCAGATTGGCGATGATGCCGGCTACATCCCCACGCTCGATGGCGGCAATCATCTGCGCACTCTTGTCGGTGAACGTGAGCTGTTCCAATTTCAGGCCTTCGTAGGCGTTGCGCGTTGAGACGAAAACACCGGGGTTGACGATGACGAGATGCAGCGTGGGGGGCGCGGGCAGTGGTTGGACGACTTCCCCGCGGCCGGTTGCCAGTGCTGTCCCCCCCAGAATACAGAACGCCACATCCATCCCAATCTCCCGCCCGATCTCCAACAATTCCGCCTGCGACAACCCTAACTGCCAGAAGGTGTTCAGCCCTATCAGCGCCGCGGCGGCATCGGCACTACCGCCGCCCATCCCCCCGCCCACCGGGATGCACTTGACGAGTTTGAACTTCACCCCACGGTCCACGCCGCAACGTTCTTTGAGCAGTGTTGTAGCCTTCCAGATTGAATTGCGGGCCGTGCCGGGCACCATACGATCGGTGGATTGAATTGTGATGCCGGCATGGGCATCCATAATCGTGAGATCATCGCATAGCTCCGTCTGTTGCATCACCGACTTGATCTCGTGATAGCCCGACGGTAGCCGACGGATGATTTCCAGCGTCAGATTGATTTTTGCGTAAGCCTTGATAGTCAGTTCCGTCATATAGTCCAAAGTCGAAATCCGTTTGAATCCGTTCAATCCGTTGATACTAAACTGACGATGGCGAACGCCTGAATCCCCTCGCCGCGCCCGAAGGCGGTCAGATTCTCGCCGCTGGTGGCGTTGATGCCGATTTGCGCCTCGGTGATGCCGAGCAACTGTGCGAGGCTCTGCTTGATGGCGTCGGCCCACGGCTCGATGCGCGGGCGGCGGCCTTCGAGGCTGATCCCCAGGTTGTTGATGACGCAATTTTTCTCCGCCAACATTTGTAGTGGGATTTTCAGGTATTCGCGGCTGTCGGTGATGCCGTCTTCCAGGCACAGCTTGTCGCAGTAATAGCCGATCGAGCGCCCGCCGACGGCCTGTGTGAGCGCGTTGAAGACTGCGTGCAGAATCACGTCCGCGTCAGAATTGCCCTTCAACCCGCGCTCGCCGGGAATCACCACCCCACCTAAGACCAGGGGTTTGTCGTCCCCCTCATCCACAAAATGATGGCTATCCTGTCCAAACCCAACGTAAAACATCGCCCCTCCCCAATACCTCAACGGATTTAACGGATCAAACGGAAAATTATCCGGTAAATCCGTTCAATCCGTTGAGTAAGTTTTATCTTCTACTCTGCGCGCCAGTAAAGCCTCGGCGATGGCCAGGTCTTCCGGCGTGGTGATTTTGATGTTGGCGTAACTGCCCGGCGTGATTTTGACCACACCACCCAGGCGTGTGACCAGGCCGGTATCGTCGGTGCTTTGCACGCCGTCGCGCATGGCGGCCTCGTAGGCTTCTCTGATGATAGCCGCCTTGAACCCTTGCGGGGTTTGCACCTGCCACAACGTGCTGCGTTCCAGATGGGCCTCGATGAAGCCGTCACGCGCGCGCACGGTCGTATCCTTTGCCGGCACGGCGACAACCGCGCTGCCGTATTCCATCACATCGCGGATGACCGCTGCGATCTCCCGCTGCGCGATGAGGGGCCGCGCCCCGTCGTGGAGCAGCACAATGTCGCAGTCACCGGCCGCTTGTAGCCCGTTGTAGGCCGACGCCTGGCGTGTATCCCCGCCGGGTACGATGCGGCTGACTTTGCCGATGCTATATTCACCGATGAGTGCCCGATACGCTGCCATGTTCTCGGCACTGCTCACCAGAACGATGCTGTCAATGGCGGCGCACCGCTCGAAGGCCAGCAGCGTGTGGACGATCACCGGCTTGTCCGCCAGCGGCAGCAAGTGCTTGTTGATAGCGGATTTCATCCGTGTGCCGCTTCCGGCGGCGAGGACAATGACGATGGTTCGCATTTGGATTATTTTATACGAGGAGACGGTCGGATCTTGTCAGTGTTGTTAGACAGCCGCGTAATTCTTCCTCGAAATGTTTAAAACCGGCATCTGCCTTGCCAATCGTGTAGAAATCCAACGCCTGAGCAATGTCGGCTGCATATTCGATACCGCCAAGCGGAGGAAGAACACCAGCTTGTTTGAGCGCCTCGCGCAGCGCGTTTTTATATCGCCCGCGCTCACATTTGTAACGTGGCGTATCTGGCTTGATATTTGCCCCAATAGCCTGCGCTAGTGCTGCTGCATCCTCAAGATACCAACGCTCGATATGGGGATCAGGTATGGCATATACTACGGCACCGTTATAGCCAGATCGCTCCACAATATCTTGCAGCTCATTGCGTTTACCGAGGTATCCCTGGCAATTGCCATCTATTGCGATGACCAAAACATCGAAACTGGTTGTGCGGCTGGCTTGTACGTCACGCAAGAATCTGCGTAGCTCTGTTATGGCTCGTCCCTTGCCACCTGTTGTGCTACGCGAATCATGCCTCAATTTCTTTTTATCAATTCCCACATCTTGTGCGATTCGGACAACCAATGCTTGCAGAAAAGCCTCTTGTCCCATATCCTCTAAAAAGTAGCCAACTGTGATTTCAGCCACCGTAGTCTCCCCGGAGTAATCGCTCGGTAAACGAAGTTTCTTTTTCTGCTCCTATAGCGTCTTCTACCTTGCTCTTGAGGAATAACGGTAAATCCAGTGGAGTGAATACCGTAGCTCGATTCTGTTTGTGACATAGCAAAACGGAAGCTTCCTCGAAATAGTTAGGCAGGCTTGGAGAATGAGTATTGATGAGAAGTTGCTTGCCGGAACTGGCAGCGTTCTTGAGTAGTTCGGCAATCAACTGTAACCGTCTGGGATGTACGCCGTTTTCGGGTTCCTCATATCCTATAAGCGTCGTAGGCGATAGGGGATTAGTAATGGCTAACAGTCCCAGAATACGCAGTGTGCCTTCAGAAATGACCCTTGCTGAGAAAGGTACTTGATCTTCGAGGATTTGTAACTGCAAAAAACCCTCCCCGGTGCGTTCCACATCAAAGCCATCCAAATTGGGGATTAAGGTCTTGAGTGCCTGCTGCAAAGCGCGATATTGGGCTTGATTATTTGCCCGTAAGGTATTATAGAAAGCAGCCAGGTCGCTACCGAACGGCCCTAAGGTACGCACTTCTTTCAAGGCCGATTCTTCACGCATAGACTTTGGTTCTAAGTAATAGAAACGCCAACGCGATAATTCTTCCTTGAAGGCTGTGATGTGTGGATAGTGAGGCGGGTAGAGTGGGCGCGAAATCAAGGTGTAGGGTAAACCGATCTCATGGACGGTAGGATGACTTTGTCTTTCCATTCGTAAATGCAGACGGTCCTCTCCTACCTTCTCAACAAAAGCATTCCGTGACTGACGGACTGAACCATCGTTATTCAATGCAACGAGTCGTTCATCCAAAACCCGCAAATAGCCGGAATGTGTTTGTAATTCTACTGTAAGCGTGTAACGCAGATGTCGCTCGATGATTCGTCGCCGTCGCAGACCCCCATTTCCCTCTTCATCAGGGAGACCTTCACGCATTTTCTGAATGCGCTCTTCTACATCTCGAACAACATCATCTCCCAGATCAACGTCAACTTCAATGGTAAACTGGGCTGCTTTTTGCACTAACAAGGCTTTGATGCCGCCTTCTCCATAGTAAAACGCTTCCAAAGGCATACCGCGGTGTTGAGCAAAGGCTTCTCGCAAGGTGTCACTGGTTGCCATACGGCTTAACAATGCCAGCGCATCCAATAAATTGCTTTTGCCTGCGGCATTGGCGCCGAGGATTAAGGTTAACGCAGACAGATCAATATCAATATTTCGCAGAGACTTGTAGCCCTGAACTTTTACCCTTCTGATCATCTGCAGTTCCTTTTTTACTTGCTAAGTGTTTCGCATCCGGCGGCTTTGTGGATCAGATTATATACTTGTAGTATACGTAGTTTAAGATGACTATCCTGAAAAGTCAACTATACCTTGAAGCCGCTTTATCACCTTCTCAATCGCCGTGTCTGGCGTCGAAGCGCCCGCCGTGATGCCGACTTTTTCCGCGCCGGCAACCCACGCCGCATCCAGTTCATCCGCCGTGGCGATGCGATACGTGCGCGGGTTGACCTGCGCGCATACTTCCGCCAGACGGCGACTGTTGGAGCTGTGCGCCTCGCCGATGACGAGCATCACGTCCACCTGCCGCGCTACCTCGACGGCGGCGGCCTGACGCTGCGCGGTGGCGTTGCAGATGGTGTTGTGGGCGCGCAACTCCTGGCACTTGCCCATCAGCGCGCCGATGATGGCCTGGTAGTCGGCGGGGATTTTGGTGGTCTGCGAGACCACGCCGATCTTCTTGCGGCGCGGCAGTGCCGCCACATCATCGAGATTTTGCACAACTACGGCCCCTTCTCCTGCCCATCCTACGATGCCGATCACTTCGGGGTGCTGCGGTTGCCCGTAGATGACGACCTGGTAGCCCTCGTCATGGAGTGCGCGGGCAAGCTGCTGTACTTTGATGACGAGCGGGCACGTTCCGTCCACGACGCATAAGCCTTTGGCGCGCGCTGCGTCCAGTGTCTCCGGCGGGACGCCGTGCGCACGGATGATGACCGTGCCTGCGTCAATCTCATCGAGATCATCTTTCGCCCACACGCCGAGACCCTGTAGCCGTGTCACCACCTCGTCGTTGTGGACGATGGGGCCGAGCGTATAGACCCGCCTCTCAGCAGTGGCGCTTGCCGCAGTTTCCTCCACCGTCTTTATGGCGCGCTTCACACCAAAACAGAAGCCCATTTCTTTAGCGAGGATGATTTCCACACTTCCTCCAAAAATGGTCAACGGATTAAACGGATGAAACGGATTGGGAAAACAAAAATCCGCTCAATCCGTTAATCCGTTGGCAAAACTTCATTGCGTAAGTTGAGCGTGGACGTACTCTCTGGCCCAGGCATCCACGGCGAGTATAGTCTCGAACGTAGGATTGTCCATGCCGGTATGCGCTGTGAGAGCTTGCTCCACCAGACGGGGGATGTCGGAAAACTTGATCCGCTCTGCCAGATACAGGTCAACGGCTTCCTCGTCCGCTGCGCAGAGGACGGTGGGATACGTGCCGCCCGCCATCCCCGCCTCGCGGGCCAGCCGCAAGCACGGGAAGCGCGTTGTGTCGGGCGCTTCGAAGGTCAGCGCGTGCGTGGCGATCAAATCCAGGGGGTTGCAGATTTGCGCCGTGCGCGCGGGGTAGTTCAGCGCGTACTGAATGGCCAGACGCATATCGGGCGCGGAGAGCTGCGCCTTGATTGCGCCATCCACGTATTGCACCATCGAGTGGATGATGCTCTGCGGGTGGATGATCACGTCAATCTGCTCGTAGGGCTTCCCGAAGAGCCAGTGCGCCTCGATAATCTCGAACCCCTTGTTCATCAGTGTGGCCGAGTCAATGGTGATCTTCTGGCCCATCACCCACGTGGGATGTTTGAGCGCGGCGGCGGGGCTGAGGTCGTGGAGTTGTTCCGCGCTGTAGGTGCGGAACGGCCCGCCGGATGAGGTGAGGATGAGCTTTTCGACCGCGGCGCTGTCCTCACCGCGCAGGCACTGCCAGAGCGCGCTGTGCTCGCTGTCTATGGGACGCAATTCCACGCCGTACTTCTGCACGGCTTCCATCACCAGCGCCCCGGCCATCACCAGCACCTCTTTGTTGGCAATGGCGATTTGTTTGCGCGCTTCGATGGCGGCGAGTGTGGGGACGAAGCCCGCCTTCCCTGACGTAGCGACGACGACCAGGTCCACGTCCGGTCGGGTGACAATCTCCACCAGGCCACCTTCACCGATGCTGACATGGGGATGCGCCACGCGCGGCGCATCGGCGGCGTCACTGACCGCAACTACCTTTGGCTGTACTTCACGGATTTGCTCGTTGAGGAGCGTTACATTGCGGCCGGCGGCCAGCGCCACAACGCTGAAACGATCGGGCAGCGCCCGGATCACCTCCAGGGTTTGCCGCCCGATCGAGCCGGTACTGCCGAGGATGGCGATACGTTGCGGCATATCAGGCCGTAACACTCCGGCGGAGTGGTTGGTTTTGCCGGTCTGATTTGAATCCGGGCACACTGGCGAGCACGCGGCTATCCGGTAATTCGATGTTGTAGTACCAGGGCACGCTGAACAACTCGGGAAATGTTTGCTGGATCACGCTGACGATGCCGGCGGCGTCAAGATTGTAGCGTTTCAGGAAAATGCTGCGGTCGCCGTGCTCGACGAATTCATCGGGTAGCCCCAGACGTTTGAGCGTGACATAGTTCAAGCCACGTGCTTCCAACAGCTCCATCACGGCGGACCCAAACCCGCCCGCCAGCACCCCTTCTTCGACCGTTACCAGGCGGTTGAAATTCAACGCCAGGCTCTTGAGCAGATCGCCGTCCAGCGGCTTGACAAAGCGCGCGTTGATCACGGCGGCTTCCACCCCCTGCGTTGAGAGCGCTTGCGCCGCTTCCATAGCCGGATAGACCATTGAACCGAGGGCGAGGATGGCGAGATCCGCGCCGGCGCGCAGCATTTCCGCCTGTCCCACTCGGAGGATTGTGGGCTGTTGCGGCAGCGCCACCCCTTCTCCCACACTCCTGGGGTAGCGGATAGCGACCGGCCCGTTGACCGTCAGCGCCGTCCAGAGCATATCCACCAGTTCGGCTTCGTCTTTGGGCGCCATCACGGTGAAATTGGGGATGCTGCGCAGGTACGCCAGATCGAACGCGCCCTGATGCGTGCGCCCGTCGTCGCCGACGATGCCGCCGCGGTCAATGGCGAAGATCACCGGCAGGTTTTGCAGGGCTACGTCGTGGATCAGTTGATCGTAGGCGCGTTGCAGGAAACTGGAATAGATCGCCGCGACCGGACGCATCCCTTGCGCCGCCAACCCCGCCGCAAACGTGACCGCGTGCTGCTCGGCGATGCCCACATCGAAGAACCGCTCCGGGAACGCCCGCGCAAACCCGTTCAACCCGGTGCCTGACGGCATGGCGGCGGTGATGGCCACCACCCGCTTATCGGCGTGCGCCATCGCCGTGACCGTATCGCCGAAAACCTGGCTGTAGGTGGGAGCGTTGTTTTTTTTGATGACCTTAGGAGCAACGCCGTGCCATTTCTCAGGATTTTCTTCGGCGGGATGATAGCCCTTGCCTTTTTGCGTGCGCACGTGCACCAGCACCGGTTTGTCCACAATCGCCTTGGCGGCGCGGAGCTGAGCCTGGAGCGCGTCGAGATCGTGTCCGTCTACCGGCCCGATGTAGTGAAAGCCCAGGGTCTCCCAAAGGGTCGGCTGAGAGGCCGGCGGGGTGTGCAGATGATTGGCAATCGCCCCGATGCTCGGCGAAATGGACATTTCGTTATCGTTGAGAATGACGATGAAACGCTTTTGCAGGTAGCCGGCGTGGTTCAAGCCTTCCAGCGTCATCCCGGCGGTGACGGAACCATCGCCGATGATGGCGACCACGTGAAAATCTTCGCCCTGCAGATCGCGCGCAGCGGCGACCCCCAACGCCGACGAAATCGCCGTCCCCACGTGCCCCGCCGTGAAAACATCGTGGACGCTTTCACGCGGCTCGGTATAGCCGGAAATCCCGCGATATTGTCGCAGCGTATCGAAATCGGGCGAGCGTCCTGTGAGCAACTTATGCGTATAGCACTGGTGACTCACATCCCAGATTAACTTGTCTCGTGGGCTATCGAAAACGCTATGTAACGCAATCGTCAATTCCACGACGCCCAGGTTGGACGCCATGTGCCCCCCATTTTCCAGAACCGTTGCAATGATCCGCTGTCGGATCTCCGCAGCCAGTTGTTCAAGCTCCTCGTGCTTCAATTGTTTCAGATCCGCCGGTTTCTTGATTTGATCCAGTAGCCGGGTCATATACCCTCCGTTAGATAGGTCAACAGCAAGGCCGGTTAAGGACTGCTGCTGCCGTAGGATTCAGTATCTTTATCTTATCATACCATAAACAGACTCTCAAAACCTATCAAAATCGCATTTTGGGCAATTTTGGTATAATTTGATAGGGTTTGTTCTAACCTTTGTGCGAGTTGCATGGGGGTGCATTTCAGCTTAGGGGAAAACCAGATAAACCTTGATTTAACCGCAGAGTTCACCGAGAGCGCAGAGCGATCTTTGATAACGCTGTGGACTCCGCGTTCTCTGGGGGAAAAGTCTCCCCCGTCCTGAAATGCGCCCGTTGCGTGCGTGGCACTTGTCTTATTGCGCAAAAGGGTATATTCTCTGAACAAGATGCCCGGCAGAGTACCGCGCCGGAAAGATTTCTGCATTATGGGTGAACCGTGTTACGCGAACTACATATCAAAGATTTCGCTATCATTGATGAACTGCACCTAACACTGGAACCGGGCTTCAACGTGCTGACCGGTGAGACCGGTGCCGGCAAGTCCATCCTCATTGACGCCGTCACCTTACTCCTCGGTGGACGCGCCGATACGACGATGGTGCGCCAGGGTGCCGAGTGTGCCCGTGTGGAAGGGCTTTTCATCCTTGGCCCCCAGGAATCAGCAGAGCTTATCTCCCTCCTCAAGCAAGAAGAGTTGGAAGGCGACGCCCCGGATACCTTGTGGCTGAGCCGCGAATTGCGCAGCAACGGGCGGACGGTGGCGCGCGTAAACGGACGGGTTGTCTCGGTGTCGCTGCTGCGTGACATTGCCGAGCGGCTGGTGGATGTGCACGGGCAGAGCGAACATTTGAGCTTGCTGCGCGTGCGCGAGCACCTCTTCCTGCTGGATCGTTTTGCCGGATTGGATGAACTGCGCGCGCAGGTCGCCGAAATCGTGCACCAGATTCATGCCGTGCGTCGCGAGTTAAACACGTTACGTCAGAATGAGCGCGACCGTATGCAGCGCATTGACCTGCTGCGCTTTCAAGTAGAAGAAATCAACACGGCCAGGCTTGCGCCGGGCGAAAAAGAGGCTCTCGAATCCGAGCTGGTGCGCCTCTCCAACGCCGAACAATTGGCGGCGTTGGCCTCGAATTTGCTCGCCGTGCTTGAGGAAGGGCGTGGGCAGGCGCCGGCGGTTCTCGATCTGTTGGGACAGGCACAACGCGACATGAGCGCGCTTTCTCGCATTGATGCCACCCTTGCCCCACAAGCGCAGGCGCTCGAAGAAGTGGGCTATCAAATCGAGGACGTGGCGCGCGCTTTACGCGATTACCTGAGCGGCGTTGAGTTCAACCCGCGACGCCTGGCCTGGGTTGAAGAACGCCTCTCCTTGCTGCGGCAGTTGGCGCGCAAATACGGGGGCACGGTCGAAGAAGTCCTGGCGTATGCCGCGAAAGCCGCCACTGAACTCGAGACGCTCGAACACAGTGACGAACGGATCGCAGCGTTGACCGAAACCGAAACGACGTTGCTGGAACGCTGCGCGGCGCTATGCCAGGAACTTTCCCGGAAACGTCAGGCCGCCGCAGCACAGCTCTGCGCCGGCGCCGAGGCTGAACTTCAGGACTTGCGCATGCAAGGCGCGCGGCTGGGTGTTGCTTTCCAATGGCATGAGGACGCTGCCGGCGTGCCCCTGAGCAGCGCGCTGCCCGCGGAGCTGGTGGTCACCGCTCAGGGGACAGAACCGCTCACGGCTGACCGGATCGCGTGCGCTGCTTTTGATGCCACGGGCATAGACCGCGTTGAATTCCTCATTGCCCCCAATGTAGGCGAAGGGCTAAAACCGATGACGCGCATCGCTTCGGGCGGTGAGACCGCACGGCTGATGTTGGCGCTCAAGACGGTGCTTTCGCGCGCCGATCGCACTCCCACCCTCATCTTCGACGAAATTGACCAGGGCATCGGCGGGCGCGTGGGAGCGATGGTGGGTGCCAAACTCTGGCAACTCACGGCGACCGTCGCCGAGGCCGGCATCCGGCATCAAGTGTTGTGTATCACGCATCTGCCCCAACTGGCGGGTTTTGGCGATGTGCACTTCGGCGTGCAGAAGCAGGTGACACAGGGGCGCACCGTGACACAGGTGGTGCGTTTGACAGAATCCCTGCGGATCGCGGAGCTATCCCAGATGCTGGGGACACAAGGCGAAGCGGCCCAGCAAGGTGCCCTGGAAATCCTGGCCCAGGCTGCGGCCTTCAAACAGCACCTGATTCCAGATAAAAGTTAAAAAATTGTAATATGTGTTATGATAGAGATAGGCTTCTTATTATTTGCCCACTAGAGGAACACGTTTATAATGTTTATGATTGTACGTTGCATATAATCAACGGCATCTCAAGTTTAGCATAGGGATTGTAGTTTGGGCCTTTAGACGGCCCGGCATGTGAAGGGCAATCCTGCCCCTCTTAACCAGAGCAAGGACGGTTGGAAATGGCACTGAAAGGCAGATTAGAAGACTTCGGGATCACTCAGTTGCTGAACCTTATTAATCTGGCTCGAAAGACGGGCACACTTTACCTTGAAGGGGCGCAGAAAAATGCCTATCTGTGCTTTCGGGAAGGGAAGCTGATCTACGCGGCAGTCGAGGGTATGGATGACAGTCTGCCGGCCATCTTGCAGCGCGCGAGTGTCTTCACCCCAGAACAGGTGCGCATGATTCAAACGAACATGCCCGGCAAGTCCGATCGTGAGATCGCGCAGGTGCTGATCACGAGTGGGCGTCTGCAACAACAGATTGTCGTGAAAAGCGTGCGTGACTATGTGTTGGATCTGGTATACCAGATTTTCTCCTGGACCGATGGTCAGTTCCGTTTTGAACCCTCCAAATTGCCGGTGCAGGGCAAAATTACGACGTCTATCGCGCTCGAAAACGTCATTATGGAGGGCAGCCGGCGTGTCAAGGAGTGGGAGCGCCTGCAAGACGAATTACCCGATCTCGATGTGCCCTTGAAGTTTGCCGAGCGTCCAACAACGCCGTTGCGTGATGTGAACCTCAGCGTTGAGGAATGGCGCGTGATCTCTTTCGTCAATCCCAACAACACCATTCGACAGATCGCGCAATTCAACAATATGGGCGAGCTACAGATTCGCAAAATTGTCTACAGCTTGCTTCAAGCGGGGCTGGTGGAAATCGTCCGACCACCGCGACCGACGGGCGCGCCGGCCACGGCAGCGCCGGGACACGCTGCGGCCACCGGAACACCTGCGTCAGCACCGCCAACGGCTGTATTACAACGTCCTGCCGTCAAACGGGGGATTATCCAAAAACTTATCGGCCGGATCAAGGAGTTATAGACGATGCAGACACTGAAGATCGTTGTGACAGGACCTTTTGCATCTGGGAAGACAGAGCTGATCCAAAGTGTCAGTGAAATTGAGGTCGTCTCTACCGAACGGAAAATTTCACGCGAAGCGGAACGCATCAAACAACAGACCACGGTGGCGATGGATTTTGGGCGCATCACCATTGATGATGAGCTGATTCTCTATCTCTTTGGGACGCCGGGACAGCGCCGTTTCGACTTCATGTGGGAAATTCTGTCCGAAGGGATGCTGGGATTTGTCGTCCTGGTAGACAGCACCCGCCCGGAGACCTTCCGTGAGGCGCGACGTATTTTGGATACCTTCCGCAGTTATTCGCCGGTTCCCTATATTGTCGCCGCCAACAAACAGGATCTCCCCGATGCCTGGCCACCGGAGGACTTGCGCATTGTTTTGCACGTTGAACCGGGAGTCAAGGTCGTGCCGTGTGTGGCTACCGATAAAGAGAGTGTCAAACAAGTGCTGTTGGAGTTACTCTATTCCATTTTGGAGCTTATGGACGAAGAGGAGTAACCGTTTTTTAACCGAATTGCAACGGCCTCTTTTCTTGGAAGGACGGGCTTTGTGGTATGATAGGAGAAGAAAAGAGGTACGGGGTCAAATCAAATGAGTTCTATTGTTACCGATCAGGGCATTGTCCACTATGAGACTTTTGGCCGTGGAAAGCCGGTTGTTTTGCTCCACTGCTGGCTTGGTTCATGGAATTATTGGTACTCGACGATGGAGTACCTGGCCGAACGTAAGTACAAGACCTACGCCCTGGATTTTTGGGGATTTGGTGAATCGGCCAAACAGGGATCTTTTACCGTCACCGAATATGTGCGCATGGTGGACCAATTCATGGAGCGCATGGGCCTGGAACGCGCACGGGTGATGGGCCATTCGATGGGGGGCACAGTTTCGCTGAGTCTGGCCCTCACTTATCCCCAGCGTGTTTCACGGGTGGCGGTTGTTGGTTCTCCTATCACCGGTTCGGGGCTGGCTTTCCTCCTCAAGCTCTCTGGATACCGTTGGTTTGCCCGTTTGCTTTACGCGGTGCCGGGGCTTTTGTTCCTTTCGATGAAATTGCTTTCTCTTTCCTATGCGCGAGACTGGCGCACGCTGTACAGTATGTTGGAGAAGGACCTTTCGCGCACGACCTGGGAATCCTTCTCGACCAGCATCCGCGACTTGCGGTTTACCGATTTACGCCCCCAATTGAACGAATTGAACATCCCTGTGATGGGCATCTATGGACGCAAGGATAACATCGTTGACCCAAAGCAAGGGGAACTGATCCTCAAGGGCGTCAAATCCCCTGTCGTCCATTACTTTGAGAGATCGGGGCATTTCCCTATGTTGGATGAGCGGGATCGTTTTCATGCCACCATCCTGGAATTTCTGATTGACTCGTGAGTGAAACCGAAGAACGACGTGACTATTCTTTCCCTAACAGAATCGTGCGTATCCTGCTCCTGGCGATGCGGGAGGTGATGGGAGAAAACGGGATTCACGCCGTTCTGAATACGGCACGGCTGCAATACTATATTGAACATTATCCACCCCCCAACTTCGAGCCGGGGATGACATTCGACGAAGTCGGACGGCTGCTTGAGGCTGTAGAAGGCATCTATGGCATTCGCGCCGGACAGAGAATTGTGCGACGTGCGGGGGAAGCGTGTTTCAAGTACGGCATCGAAGGGTTTGGCGGGATGATCGGCTTTGCGGATTTTGCGTTACGGCTTCTGCCGGTTAACTTGCGGGTGCGCATCGGCCTCGAAGTTCTGGCGGAAATTTTCAACCGCTATACCGATCATCATGTGCGGCTGGGTGAAGGTGCAGAGAGTTTTTTCTTCATAACGGATCGGTGCGGCTTCTGTTGGGGACGACGCACAGAAACGCCGGCGTGCGCTGTGCTTGAGGGACTGCTGCAAGAGTCCCTGTACTGGGTAAGTCGCGGTAAGCACTTTGCTGTTGAAGGAATCAGTTGTATCGCCCAGGGCGATGCCGTAGGTGTGTTGCGGGTGGATAAGACTCCGCTTTGATGAACTTGTTGGTAATCTGGACAGAAAATGCGTAAAATCATCCTGCGTGATCGAAGAAAGATACCTCCTTTCAACGAGCCGGCACGAGAACTGAGCGTGCTGACCAAACCCTTGTGGCTGCATCAGCGGGATGTTCTGGCGCGTTACACAACCGAGGAACGTGAAGTCGAATCCATCAACGAAGTCGGCAATGACCGTGAAGAAACCCTGGTCTACCGCGACAATCTTTACTTCGATCAAAGTTTCATTGACGAATTCATTCAGCGGGCGCAAAAGTCTGGCAAAGCCTGTCAGGCGGCCTTCAAACTGGATGATCCGGCGATTACCGGTCAGGCTATTTATCTCCAGCGGGGAATCCGGCGGCAGGGCAACTACTTCGTCGCCGACCTGTGGTACTATCCCTACGGCATTGAACCGGTCGTGCGCCCTCTGGTGATAGATACCGAAGCGCGCGAAGTGGGCTTCTATCACGTCCCCACCCACATGTCCAATTTCCAGGGCGACCTGACCTACAACTTGCCGACTAAACCGTTTCTTTCCATCGAGCACTGGATCCACATCCTGCATGCCAACATTGACTTTGGCATTTTTGCAATCGGTGTGCAGTTCGAGAAACGTCTGGAACGTGATCTGGGACTGACCTTGAAATTGCTCTGGCGCGGCATCATGGAGCGTAAGCAAGTCCTCACGACCTCGCAGATTGTCACCGTGGGCAAGAACTGTTCCATTGACCCCACCGCGATCATCCAGGGGCCGACTCGCATCGGGGACAATGTGAACATCGGGCCGGGCGTGGTTATCCGCAGTTGCGTGATCGGCGATGACGTCACCATTGATCAGGGGTGCCAGCTCATGCTCAGTGTGGTGGGGAACGGCACTTTCCTGCCCTTCCGCGCGGCCCTTTACCGTACCGTCCTGATGGAACGTTGCATGGTGGCGCAGAACACTTGTTTGCAGATGTGCGTGGTCGGGCGTGATTCCTTCATAGGTGCCGGCAACACGTTTACCGACTTCTTGTTGGTGGATAAACCGATGCGTTCGCATTTCGGCACCCGCCTTGAGGAAACCGGCATGACGGCGCTCGGCAGCGCCGTCGGCCATAACGTGCGTATCGGTTCGGGATTCATCTTCTTCCCGGCGCGGATGATCGAGTCGGATGTAATTATGTTTGCTTCGGACGAGCGCCCGCGCGTCGTCACCAAGAACGTTTATTACGAGGATAGCGATCATCTCAAGCTCGAAGATGGCGAGAAGATGCACCCGCGTCTATACAGGCGGGATGCCTGAGGAAAGATATGCGTTCCTTTGCTTTTATCATCCATCCCATTGATCCAAAGCGGGATGTGGCACGCAAGTATCCGTTGCTGGGCAAAGTTCTTTCCGAAGAGGCTATTCACTTTGTGTGCCGTTTCTGGCCGCCCGTGCAGCTTTCCCATATCACCGGCGCGCGTTCGCAGGCCACCGGAGAGGAGATTGAAGGCTGGCTGATTGCGGTACCGTACACGCCACAACGGATGTTGAGCCTGCCGCAGGAGGTCGTCTACCGGAAAATTGTCGCTGCCGGTAAGCTGGCGGAAAAGCTGGGAGCGCAGATCCTGGGTCTGGGGGCCTACACTTCGGTGGTGGGGGATGGCGGTATCACAATCGCGCAGCGGTTGGATATCCCGGTGACTTCGGGGGACAGTTACACGGCTGCCGTTGCAGTTCAGGCGACGCGCGAAGCGGCCCGGCTGATGGATGTAGATTTGACGCAGGTGACGTTGGCTGTGGTGGGCGGCGCCGGGGCTACGGGCGCGGCAGTAGCTCAACTGCTGGCGCCCGATGTCGGGCGGATGTTGTTGATCGGGCGGCAAACTGACCCGCTGACTGTGGTTGCTGGGAAGGTACAACATGCCGGCTGTAAGGATGTGAGCATCTCTACCACGGTAACGGATGTCATCACCGCCGAGGTCGTGGTGACGGTCACCAGTTCCGGGGGCAATCTGATTCAGCCGGAGATGTTGCGTCGGGGTGCGGTGGTTTGCGATGTTTCCCGTCCCCGCGACGTTTCACATAACGTGATCCGCGTGCGTGACGATGTCCTGGTGATTGACGGCGGTCTGGTGCGCGTGCCGGGGAATGTGGACTTTGGTTTCGACTACGGCCTTCCACCAGACCTGACCTATGGATGTCTGGCAGAGACGATGACATTGGCTTTTGAAGGCCGATTCGAGGATTACTCGCTAGGAAAAAACCTTTCCGTTGCGCAGATTCAGGAGATCGAGGGTTTGGCCACGAAACATGGTTTCGAATTGGCCGCGTTACGCAGTTTTGAACATAAATTAGATGAGACGCTTATTGAAAAAGTGAAGACGAAAGCTAAAATGGGTTAACTCTACACTTCAGTTAACCGTTGTCAGGAGGTAAAAACATGAGTGGTGGTCGAATTCTGGTTGTAGAGGATGATTTTGATATCTCCAGTATGCTGCAACTCTACTTCAAATCGCAGGGGTATGAGGTATATGTTGCCCCACGCGGCGGTGTCGCCCTCGAAATGACGCGCCAGAACATGCCCAATGTTATTGTGCTGGACATTATGTTGCCCGACATTGATGGCTACGAGGTCTGTCGTCAACTAAGGACCAATCTGCGCACCAGCCACATCCCCATCATCTTCTTGACGCAGAAAGATGAACGCAATGACAAAATTCAGGGCCTTGAATTAGGGGCCGATGACTACATCACCAAGCCCTTTGATCTGGAAGAGCTGCGTCTGCGCGTGCGCAACACCATTAAGAGCGCTGAAATTGCCAGTTTGACCAGCCCCAGCACCGGCCTGGCGAGTGGCCGCTTGATCGAGCAGCAGTTGCGCGAGCTGATGCGACGCCAGGACTGGGGCATCTTGTATATCGGCATCACCGGCCTGGATGCCTTCAATGAAGTCTATGGTTTTGTGGCCGGAGAAGAGGTCCTGCGCTTTACAGGCATGCTCCTTAACGACGTTATAGATGAAATGGGGACGGTGGATGATTTCGTCGGCCACATCGGGGGCGATAATTTTATCATCATCACCCGCAAAGAGCTGGTTGAGCCTTTGCGGACGGAAATCATCAACCGTTTTAAGGAGAATGTGGGGACCCATTATGACTTTATGACCCGCATGCAGGGCTACCTCGTGGTTAAGGATGAAGATGGCAATGAGGTCCACAGGCCATTGATGTCTCTCCAGATCGGAGGACTCACGGCCGATCAAGGGCCGTTCACCGACATCCGCGAGATTACCGAGGCCGCTGCCGAAGCACGGCGGCAGGCCCGTAAACAGGAATAAGAAATGCCTGCATCCCTGGATTTAATGAGGCACGGAGGCATACCCTTTGAGAAGGATACAGACACTTAGCGAGCGGCTGGCAACCGCATCAAGTGTCGAGGCCGTCTGGCGCATCGCCCTTGAAGAAACTGCCCATTGGTTTGGGGCAGACGCTGGCGCCTGGGTCTGGGATGCCCCTGTGCCCAACGTGATCCCGTTGAATGTCACTGTGATGTTTGAGGCGACAGCGTGGCGCGCGTTGCTCGCTTCCCTTGCGACGACCTCGCAGGCACAATATTTGACGACGGCGCACCCGTCCCTGCCGTACATCCTGAGCGCGCCGGTCAATGCCGACATGTGGCATGGCCGGTTGCTGTTGGGCCGCAGTCAGACTCCCTTTACCGAAGGGGACGTGGAATTGATCGGCGACGTCATCTCGGTTGTGCAGATGGCCGCGACGCTCTGGACAGGCTACGAAAGTATAAACCTGGCTCGTTCACATCAGGTCCAGGAATTGAAGACCCTGCAAGAGGTGGGGCATCGGATTAGCGAGAGCCTGAACCTGGAAACGACATTGGATGTCATCATGGATGGCGTCGCGGCGCTCATCCCTTATGACGCCGCAGAAATTACATTGTTTGATGCCGAGCAGCATATCCTGGTCAGTGCGGCATGCCATTTCAACCCTCAGGTAACTCAGAGTGCCGATTTGCGAGGCACAACGTACCAACTGGATGAAGGCTTGAGTGGCTGGTTGGCACGTACCCGACAGCCGCTGCGCATTGATGATGTGACGCTGTTTGAAGCCGTGACGCCGAAAAATGAGGCCCTCAAATTGTGGGCGCGCTCCTTTTTGGGCATCCCTTTGCTGTCCCGTGGAGAGTTGGTGGGGACGCTTGAACTGGCAGCGGCGACGCCCGGACAATTCACCGTCCATCACCAGGAAATGGCCACACTTTTAGGAGGCCAGGCGGCGGTGGCGATCGAGAACGCGCGCCTTTTTGAGGCGGCGCAGAAGCGGGTATATACTCTTGAGAACCTGCGTGAAATTGTCAGCGCCGTAGGGCGTGCCGGAAGCGCGGAAAACATCGTTCGAGAAGTTGTGACACGGGTTGCGGAGATGGTCCGCGCCGACATTGCCGGTTTGCTGTTCTATGATGCTGAAACGGCAACCCTGATTGCCAGCACGCCCTTCATTGGCATGCCTGAGGAATGGGTACGCAATTATGTCGTGCCGGTCGCTGACGCGCGGGCGTTGTTGCGACAACAGCGCGAGCATTTTTATTGGCTGATTGACGATGCCCAAAGTGATGCCCAGGTAGAGGCTTTGGGGTTGTTGCCGCTTGCTGTGGCCCTGGATGTGCATCAGGTGCTTTGTGTGCCCCTTGAAACTGCCGGTGAGTTAGTCGGCCTTATCCAGGTGGCCAATCCCCGAGGTCGCCGACACTTCACCACAGAAGACGCGCAGATGCTGGCGATGCTGGCTTCGCAGATCGCCGGCACGGTGCGCATCTCGCAATTGGTCGAACGTATGGAACGCCGGACGCAGCATCTGCGTTCGCTGGTGTCGGTCGCGTCTACCCTGGGCACTTCTTTGAACCTGGATACCGTGCTCAACGAGATCGTGCGCATGGTTTCGGGCATCTTCAACTGTCAAAGGACCGCCATTTTCGTTCTGGACCCTGTGACGGGGCTGTTGAATCTCGCTGCGGCAGAGGGCGTGTCTGAACGCTACCGCGCACTTTCACAAGGCGTGCCGGTGCTCAAAGATAGCCGCAGCCATGCCGTGGCGGCCAACACCATCGTGGTGGTGTCCGACGTGTTACGGGAACCGGAATCGTCCAAAGTCGCCCAGCTTGCCCATGAGGAAGGGTTTCGGGCTTTCGTGGACTGCCCCTTGCATCGTAGGGATCAGCCGGTGGGGATGCTCTCGGTGCAGTTCACCGCACCCCATACCTTTACAGATGATGATTTGAGCGTATTGCACGTGCTTGCCGAACAGGCGGCGATTGCGATAGAAAACGCGCGGTTGTATACACAAACCGATGTTGAATTACGTCGCCGCTTGGAGGCGCTCGAGTCGCTCCAGCGGATCACGCGCGATATTACTTCAACGATTGACCTGGATCATATTCTCCACGGCGTTTTGGACGAGGCCAGCCGCTTCAGTGCGGCAGATGCAGGATTGATAGCCGTCTTTAACGGAACGGATTTTGAGTTACGGGTCTCTCGGGGATACGATGAGGCGGCATTGGAGGTGATCCAACACCTCATACATAATATGGAGCCGACTTCACCTATGGCGCGGTTTTTAGCGCATCAAGATACCGTTTATATCCCCGATGTCGCACAGTTGCCGGACGCCGCGGCTTTTCCACCCGGCGCACGGACGCTGTTGGCAGAGCCGGTTTTTTATGAACAGCAACTGGCGGCGGTGATCCTCCTGCAAAGCTATCGGCCGGCGGCCTTCCCACCGGTAGTGTTGGAATTTGTCGGTGGGTTGGCGGTGCAAACTTCCATCGCGGTAGGCAACGCGCGGCGCTATCTGGAGCAACTCGAACGCGGCGAATTGATGCACAAACGCGCGGAACAGATGTCGCTCTTGCTGGAAGTCTCGCGCACGATGCGTTCAGACCGTCCGCTGGATGAGACTTTGCTCGACATTGCCTACGCCGTGCAGGAAGGCACTGGCTTTAACATCGTTTTGATCAGTGTCGTCGAGGGACTCAGCGTGCGCCGGGTGGCCGGCGCAGGGATTCCGTTGGCGCGTCTGGAGCAGATGAAGGCCGTGCGTCACCCCTGGCCCCGCATCCGTGCCCTGTTTCAGGAAAGATTCCGGTTGGGGCGATGTTATTACATTCCCGCGGAGTATTACGAAGAACTCTTCAGCGGCGTAGACGTCTTCATCCCCGGCCCGACAGAGATAGAACGTCAGCCGGGTATGTGGCATCCTAAAGACACCTTCATCATCCCTCTGTACGGCAGCCACGGCGACATTGTGGGCATCATGTCGGTAGATGACCCCCTGGATGGGCGCGCCCCCACAGCTTTGACCGCCGAGGTCATCGAGATCTTCGCGGCTCAGGTGGCGTTGGCGATTGAAAACAACCGCTTGATCGAGGACTTGCAGCGCCAGCTCAATACCCTGCGCCTGTTCAACGAACTGAGCCGCTCGATCACCACCAAGTTGGATTTGCCGTTGGTTTTGAATACCGTCGTACAATCGGTGACGAACCTGCTGAATTACGATTACGCCACCATCTTCCTACAAGACAAAACCGGACAGCACTTTGTCCCCCTGGCGACCTCGGGTTATGCCCTTGAGCTGCTGGCCGGCAAGTCCTTCGAACAGGATGAAGGCGCCGTGGCTACCGTGGCGCGCACCGGGATGCCCCTGGTTATCGAAGACGCGGATACCGATCCTCACCCCCGTATTGGACCGCCGGGCGTCGGCTCGTCTATTATGGTGCCGTTGATGGTAGAAGGACGCTCGGTGGGGATCCTGGTCGCCGATCGCAAGATCAAGGGCGATTTTACCCCTGCCGCCGTGGCGACACTCACGGCGCTGGCCGATCAGGTGGCGGTGGCCGTCGAAAACGCACGGCTGTTCGAAGAGGTCAAGCGCTTCAGTGAAGAGTTGGAGTTGCGGGTGGCAGAACGTACCCGTGAACTGGCCGAGGCGTTGGAAGACCTGCGGCTGCAACGTGACCGTTCGAGCGTGCTCTATCACATCGCTTCCGAGTTGGTCGCCAGTCTCGATATTGACCGCGTGCTGAGCCAGGCGTTGATGCTCCTGCAGAAAGCGGTCAAGGCTTCGCGCAGTGCCGTGATCCTGCTCGACAACAACACCGGTAAACTTTTCTACCGCGCGGCCATCGGACACACGGAGCCGATACCGCCGGGTGGAAAATTGGCGCCTTTCGGGCGCAACGAAGGCGTAGTGGGATGGGTGCTCACACAGCGCACCGCGCTGATCATCCCCAACGCCCTGGAAGACGAGCGGTGTATGGTGATGGGTGACAAGACGGTGCGTTCCGTCATGGCCGTGCCCATTTTGGGTGGCGCCGGAGAGTCGTTGGGCGTGATCCTCTTGCAATCGTCAGTGGAAGATGTGTTTGGAGAGCAAGAATTGCACCTGGTGGAAGCCGCCGCCGTGCAATTGGGCAACGCTCTGAACAATGCCGAACTCTATCGCCTGATCCGTGAGCAGGCCGAACGTCTCGGCGCCATGCTGCGTGAGCAACAGAACGAGGCGGCGAAGAACAAAGCCATTCTGGAAGGCATCGCCGATGGGGTGATGGTCGGCGACGCCACCGGCCGGGTCATTCTCTTCAACGCAGCCGCCGAGCGCGTCCTCTCCATCAGCCGTGAGCAGGCATTGGGACGCTCCCAGGACGAGATCCTGGGGTTGTATGGCAGCGCCGCGCACGAATGGTTGGCACAAATTGCCCGCTGGCGTGCGGATCCTAAGAGTTATAGCGCCAGTGACTTTCTGGCGCACCAGATGGAGGTGGGACGGCGTTTCGTCAGCATGCACCTGTCGCCGGTCATCTCGCCGTCCCAGGAATTCCTGGGAATTGTGGCGGTCTTCCGTGACATCACGGCCGAGGTGGAAGCCGACCGCGCCAAGAGCGATTTTGTGTCCACCGTCTCCCATGAACTGCGCACCCCGATGACTTCCATCGTGGGGTACGTGGATTTGATTCTGATGGGGGCGACCGGTCCGCTATCGGATATGCAGCGCGAATTCTTGAAAAAGGTCAAGACGAACTCCGAACGGCTGACCAAACTGGTCAACGACCTGCTGGACATCTCGCGTATCGAGACGGGGCGCGTGGTGTTACAAATGGCGCCCGTGGCGATCGAAGAGGTCATCAAACAGGTTGCGGATTTGCTGCATCCCAAGATCGTGGAGAAGGAACAGCAGTTATCGTTGATCCTACCGCCTGCCCTGCCCAAAGTCTACGGCGACCGCGACCGGTTGGCGCAGATCGTGACGAACATCGTGGGGAATGCTCACAAATACACGCCCGTAGGCGGCCATATCAGCGTATATGCCTACGTGCGTCAGGCGAAATTGCATGTCGCCGTTTCCGATACCGGCATCGGCATTGCGCCCGAAAACCAGAAGAAGATTTTCGAGCGTTTCTACCGCGTCGAGAACGACCCTGCCGTCTATGAAGTCTCCGGGACGGGGCTGGGGTTGGCGATCTCGTTATCGTTGATTCAGATGCACGGGGGGAGCATCTCGCTGGACAGTGCCCTGGGAAAAGGGAGCACCTTCACCTTCTCCGTGCCGCTTGCCGAAGGTGAGCCGACGGCGGATGTCGGTCTGGTGCCCCCGCGGATCGCCGGTGAGGCGAAAGCGACTATTTTGGTGGTCGAGGACGACCGCGAGAGCGCCGATCTCCTGAAGATCATGTTGCACCAAGACGATGTGGAGTTTTTGACCGCCGTTTCCGGGGAAGAAGCCTTGCGCCTGGCCCGTGAAAAGCATCCTGACGTGATCTCGTTGGACATCCGCCTGCCGGACCTGGATGGCTTCGAGGTATTGCAATTGCTGAAGCGTGACCCTGAAACTGCCGATATACCGGTTGTCATTGTTTCGGTGATCTCGGATCGAGCGCGGGGATTGCGTCTGGGGGCGACGGAGTATTTGGTCAAGCCGTTGAACGAGGAGCGGTTGCGTGAGGCGATCTTGCCCTTGCTTAACAAACGCGGCACCGTCGTGGTGGCCAGCAATGACCGCGACTTCCTGGATCCTTTGCGCGCCGCGTTGCAGCTTCACAGCATCTACGTGCGCACCGCCCGCAATGGGGAGCGCGCGCTGGATATTGCTCACACCTTACACCCGGAAGTCGTCGTGTTGGACCATCCTTTGCCCGATATGGCCGGTTATCAGGTTGTGGAGAAACTCAAACAAGATATGGACACGGCGGATACGGCTGTGATTATGTTGACCGAGGGGGATGCCGCGGCAACCGCAGAGGGAAGCAGCGTTGAGATACCCCGGTCGGTACAGCTTTTGCCCAAGCGGTTCCCTGTGGAGGAACTCGCTGCCAGGGTTTCACGCCTTGTTCAGGGGAATGGAGAATTAAAGGAGTCGTAAGCATGGCTAAAATCTTGGTCGCTGAAGATGAACGTGACATTCGTGAATTGATAGCATTTACTTTACGGTTTGCCGGGTTTGATGTCGAGCTGGCCACCAATGGCCTTGAAGCTGTGGAGAAAGCGCAACAGATCATCCCGGACTTGATCCTGATGGATGTACGGATGCCACGCATGACCGGCTATCAGGCGTGTGGAGTGTTAAAGGAAAACCACTCTACCCAGGATATTCCCGTGATTTTCCTCTCCGCAAAAGGCCAGGAGAGCGAAATCCAGGAAGGCCTGGAAGCTGGGGCTATGGAATACATCTTGAAACCCTTTGCGCCTGATGAGCTTACAGCACAGGTGAACAGGATTTTGAAGGAACTCGGTAAAGCTTGACCTGCGGGTTGGAGTTCGGCTTATGAGCGCGATTATTCTTGAAAGCAGTCTCGTCCATTACGAGGCTTTGGGACGTGGCAAACCTCTGCTCTTTCTCCATGATTGGCTGGGGTCGTGGCGCTATTGGGTGCCGACGATGGTGGATATGTCATCCTCCCATCGCGCGTATGCGTTGGATTTCTGGGGGTTTGGCGATTCCGACAAAGTGGCAACGCGCTACAGCATCCCCGGCTACGTGAGCCAGGTTGAGCTGTTTATGGATCAAATGGGCATTAGCAGCGTCCCTATTATCGGTCACGGCCTGGGTGGGGTTGTGGGCGCCAACTTCGCGCTGGCACACCCGGAGCGCGTCGAGCAGTTGATGACCGTCTGCACCCCCCTCAGCCCCAATGACATCGCGCGTTCGTTGAGTGGCTATAGCGGTGGTGACAATCCGGCAAAGGTTATTCTGGGACGCCGGCTCAAATCCTACGAGGAAGTGGATATCGAAGCCGCTAAGACCGACGCTAACGCCGTTGTGCAAAGCGTGCGTTACGTGTTGGGGCACAATCTCCTGGATGTGCTGGAAAACCTGGAGATTCCGGTGTTGCTGGTCTGTGGGCGTGAAGACCCCATCATCCAGCCGCCCGATGATGAGGTGTTGGAAGGCCTGAGCTATAACGTCTATCCGTTTATTTTCGAGACGGCGCAGCATTATCCGATGCTGGAAGAAACCAGCAAATTTGACCGCCTGCTGCGCGATTTCCTGGTTCACAAGGATAACTGGGACGAAATCGAAGTGAAGGATGAATGGCGGAGACGCATGCGCTAACTCCATCATAAACCCTCAAGGTTTGCAACACCTTGAGGGTTTGTGTGTAATCGGTGGGATGTGACAATGATGAACAAGAATGTTGTCAGCGCCGATCCCTGGGCCATAGGATGGCTCATGCGGTCGCTTGTTTTGCTCGCCGTCCTGGCGGCCTTTGGGGTCCCCTTGGGGGTGATTCCCATTGTGGCGGTGACATCCCCGGTGGAGAAGGAAACCGCGCAAGCCGATGGGCGGATCGTCATTCCCCTGAGCACTTCCGCGCCAACCCCCACCGTAGCCCCGTTGACCCCCGTACCGCATACCCCGCACGTCGGCATCATTGCCGGCCATCACGGCAACGATAGTGGCGCTCTCTGCCCGGACGGTTTGCAGGAGGCGGATATTAACCTCGATGTAGCGCGGCGGGTGGTGGCATTGCTGATGCAATACGGCTGGAATGTTGACCTGTTAGATGAATTTGACGTGCGCTTGAACGACTACAAAGCAGATGCCTTGCTCTCCATTCATGCCGATTCTTGTAGCTTTCCGGGGAAATCCGGCTTCAAAATCACACGCGCCGAATCTGGCCTGCATGTCTCTTCTGCGGATGCCCTGGTGGATTGTATCATCCGCCATTATGCCGGGCGCACCGGCCTGGCGTTTGACGCGGACACCATCACATACGATATGACCCGCTATCATGCTTACTACGAGATTGACCGCAACACCCCGGCTGCGATTATCGAAATCGGCTTTATGCTGGATGACCGCGAACTTTTGACGCAGCGCCCTGACGTTGTCGCGCAGGGCATCGCGGATGGCCTGCGCTGCTTCATTGTCGGCGAAACCCCTTGATTCATGCCTTGGGTATAAATTTGCGCTTTGCGCTGAGCGGTGTAGAATGATTGTAAATCGGCGTGCTGTTCCGCGGATTTACTTTCATTATCTTCACCATGACGAAAAGGAGGTATACCTATGGCGTATCAGAAGTTGATCATTGTTGGGAATCTGGGCCGTGACCCGGAAATGCGTTATACCCCTGATGGAACACCGGTGACGACGCTCAGCGTGGCGACAAACCGCAAGTGGAACAATCCTGACGGGACGAAGGGTGAAGAGACCACCTGGTTCCGGGTAACGGTGTGGCGCAAGCAGGCCGAAGTCGCGGCGCAATACCTGAGCAAGGGACAGCAGGTGATGATCGAAGGTCGCTTGGCGCCCGATAGAAACACCGGTGGCCCACGTATTTGGACACGGCAGGACGGCACGGCCGGTGCCAGTTATGAGGTCACTGCGGACCGCATCGTCTTGTTGGGCAGCCGCGGCGGCGAGGTCGGCGGCGCCGCCGCTGTGGCGGAGACGCCGGAAGACTATACCGGCGAGGAAGAGATTCCCTTCTAGAGAGCCGGAGAGTGTCATTGAACAACAGAGGGGCGCATCGCATGCCCCTCTGTTCTTTGAAAGTAATCTATCCACGCGAATCACGGATTTTTGCTTTCCAATCCGTTTCATCCGTTAAAGCCGTTGACGTTTTCAAGGGGGATGAATAGATGGCCATGAAACCCAAATCCATAAATGTGGAATTGCCTGCCGGACTTGAACCTATCTACGCCAACTTTGCCTTGATTTCGCATACCCCGTCTGAAATTATCTTTGATATGGCGCAGATGTTGCCCAATCAACCGCAGGTACGCATCAAAGCGCGTGTGGTCTTCACGCCGCTCAACGCGAAGTTGCTGCTGCGCGCCTTGCAAGATAATCTTGCCAAATATGAGGCGACCTTCGGCGAGATCACGATCCCCGGTCAGGGGGATGACCTGGTGCGTGCTTTCTTCGGAGGCATTCATCCGCCGGATACGGAGGGATAGGGATGAACGAAGTCCTGCAAGGATGGCTTGATCAATTGGCGACGGCAGCGCATGCCGATTTAGAGGTGCGTAATCGCGCCCGCGACGCGGCACTACAGCAGAGCCGCGAGTTGATTCGCCTGTGCTCCAGTGCTATTCGGGCGGGTCACCGCGAGCTGTGGACCGAAGCCAACGCCCTGTTGAATGAGGCGGAGGCGGTCGGGCGGGCAATGCAGGCATTGTTGACGCCTTATCCGGATTTATTCTACGCCGGTTATACCCAGGATGCGTTCAAAGAACTGGTCGAGGCCCGCGTCACGCTGGCATTGATCTCGGACGGCACTTTGCCACCGTTGGAGAGCCTGAATTTGCCGTATGATACTTGTCTCAACGGTGTGTGTGAGGCCGCCAGTGAGCTGCGCCGCCGCTGCCTGGATGTGCTGCGGCAGGGGGCGTTGGATGAGGCCGAACGTCTGCTGGCGGCAATGGATGCAGTTTACGAGGTCCTGATGTCGTTCAGCTATCCCGATGCGATTACCGGCGGCCTGCGTCATCGCGTGGATCAACTGCGGGGCGTCCTGGAACGCACGCGCGGCGACCTCACCAACAGCGTACAGATGCAACGCCTGTTACACGCCCTCGAAACTGCCGAAACCCATACCGACAAGATTTGACAGTCGGCAAAAATCGTTTATCTATAAAAGTAGGAATTAGGGATCAGGTGGTTCGCAATTGGTGATCCGTAGTTCGCCATTCACCGTTCATCATTCGCCATTCACTATTCATCATTCGCAAGGAGTTCTCGTGAATTCAACACAACAAACCCAAGATATTTTGATTTCTCCCTATGGAGGGAAGCTCGTTGACCTGGTTGTGACCGGCGAGGAGCGTGAGGCATTGCTGGCCGAGGCCAGTCGCTATCCCTCGCTGCAAATGACCGACCGTAATCTGTGCGACCTGGAATTGCTGGCGGTGGGCGGTTTTTCGCCGCTGGATCGCTTCATGTCCAAGGCCGACTATCAGCGTGTGCTCACCGAGATGCGGCTGTCTGATGGGACGCTGTTCCCCATCCCCATCACGCTGACCATCAGCAAAGAGGACTTGCCGACGCGCGAAGAGTGGATCACCCTGCGCGACGTGCGTAACTACATCGTCGCCGTGATGCGCATCGAAGAGGTCTTCCGTTGGGATCCGCAGCGCGAGGCCCGCCTGGTCTGTGGCACCACCGATCACCGCCATCCGCTTGTCTCCGAGATGCAGCAATGGCGTGACCTGTGCATTTCAGGGGAACTCAAAGTGCTCAACCTGCCGGTTTACTACGACTTTGTGGAATTGCGGCGCACGCCGGCGCAGGTGCGTGCGGCTTTGGCTGCGATGGGTAATCACAACGTCGTGGCCTTCCAGACCCGTAACCCCATGCATCGCATCCACGAAGAGCTGACCAAGCGCGCCGCCGCGCAGGTTGAGGGCAGCCTGCTCATTCACCCCGTTGTGGGACTGACCAAGCCCGGCGACGTGGATCACTATACGCGCGTGCGCGTTTACAAGGCGCTGGTGGATCGCTACTACGACAAGAATAACACGCTCTTGAGCCTGTTACCGCTGGCGATGCGCATGGCCGGGCCACGCGAGGCATTGTGGCATGCGCTCGTCCGCCGCAACTACGGCGCGACACACTTCATCGTGGGGCGTGATCACGCCGGACCGGGCAACGACAGCAGCGGCAAACCGTTCTACGGGCCTTACGAAGCGCAGGAAATGATGGCGCAATATGAAGATGAATTAGGCGTCAAGGCCATACCGTTCCAGGAACTGGTCTACCTGGTGGATGAAGACCGTTATGAAGAGGTCTCCAAAGTCCCGCCGCATGCCAAGACGGCCAACATCTCCGGCACACAGGTGCGTGACGAATATCTGGCCAAGGGCAAGCTGTTACCGGCGTGGTTCACCCGTCCGGAGACGGCGCAAATCCTGATGGAAACGAATCCGCCGCGACACAAGCAAGGTGTGTGTATCTGGTTCACGGGATTGAGCGGCGCGGGGAAGTCCACCATCGCGCAGGCCCTGCTGCCGATGCTGCTCGAACGCGGGCGGCAGGCGACGCTCCTGGATGGCGATGTGGTGCGCACGCATCTTTCCAAAGGGCTGGGCTTCAGCAAAGAAGACCGCGATACCAACATTCTGCGCATCGGCTTTGTGGCCGGGGAGATCACACGCCACAACGGCACCGTGATCTGCGCTGCCATCAGTCCTTACCGTGCGGCCCGCAACGAGGCGCGCAAGATGGTAGGCGAGGAACATTTTGTCGAAGTCTATGTCAACACACCCATCGAGGTGTGCGAGAGCCGCGATGTGAAGGGGATGTATGCCCGTGCGCGTCGTGGCGAAATCAAAGGGTTCACCGGCATTGATGACCCTTACGAAGAGCCACTCAACCCGGAATTGGTGCTCGATACGGTGACGACGACACCTGAGGCCAATGCACGCAAAATCATCGCCTATCTGGAACAGCGTGGGTTTTTGAATGCACAGTGAGACGCCATGCAGATCGAAGTCTTGAAACAGCACCTTAAACAGCGCACCGGCTGTGCCGACCGGGACATTTGGATTGTCTACGCACCCTTGCGAATTTCACCGCTCGGCGCGCATGTGGATCACCAGGATGGTCTGGTGACGGGGATGACGTTGAACCGGGCGATTCTATTGGCCTTCACGCCACGTGCCGACCGACGTGTATGTGTGGAGAGCCTGAATTTCCCCGGGCGCGTGGAATTTGCCCTGGACGACGTACCGCTCAAATCGGCGAAAGACTGGGGCAACTATGTGCGTGGCGCGGCGCTGGCTTTGCAGCAACATTACACCCTGCACACCGGCATTGATGCGGTGGTGGGTGGGGATATGCCCATCGGGGGCTTAAGTTCCTCGGCGGCGGTGGGCGTGGCGTATCTGCTGGCCCTGGAGACGGTGAATGGCTTGATGCTTTCCGCCGGGGAAAACATCCAGCTCGACCGTTACATTGAAAATATCTACCTGGGATTGAAGAACGGCATCATGGATCAGTCCATGATCCTGATGAGTGAGCATGACACGCTCACCTACCTGGATTGTCAGGCGGTGGCCTTTGAGAAGATTCCCATTCCGCCAGACAAGAACGGCTTTGATATCCTGGTGGTCTATTCCGGCGTGGAACAGGCGCTGGTGGGCACGGACTACAACAACCGCGTGGCCGAGTGCCAGGAAGCCGCGCGACTGCTGCTCACCTGGGCCGGCGAGCAACCACCGGAGCATCCACGCCTGCGTATGGTGCCGGAGGCCGTATATGCTGAATTGGGAGAGCGTCTCCCGGCGCCGTTAAATCGGCGGGCGCGGCACTTCTTCACCGAAGTCGCGCGCGTGCGCGAGGGCGTTGTGGCCTGGCGTGCGGGCGACGTAACGCGCATCGGTCAGTTGATGCGTGAATCGGGCGCCAGTTCGATCCATAACTACGAATCGGGTTGTCCGCAGTTGGTGACGCTTTATAACATTCTGTGTGCGGCCCCCGGCGTGTACGGCGCGCGTTTCAGCGGTGCAGGCTTCCGGGGCAGTTGCATCGGCCTGAGCGATCCGGCCTACCGGGAAGAGATTCGGGCCTTCATTGATGCGCGGTATCCGGCGGCCCATCCCAACGCGGCAGCGCACTACAGCGTGCATTTTTGCAAGTCCGATGGGCCGGCGCGGGTGTTGAACGGAGGCCTTTAGCTGTCAGCTTTCAGCGATCAGCTATGAGCAGGTAGCCTCGTGGTGGAGAATTAGGTATGCGCGAATCCTACAGAACGGCGACAGAGGAAGAGCTACACTTCTATCGTCAGGTCGTTTATCCGTTGCAAGACCGGGTCTTTGCGTTGACGCCACCCTATGGCGAACAACTGTATCTGACCGGCGAGACGGCCCTTTCGCGTTTCTACTTTAACCACCTGATGGTGGGGTATACCCGGATGTGACGCCGCCCCAGACGTTAGACACATTTGCCGAGCGGGTGGAGTTCATCGCGCGGTTGTGTGCTGCCTGGGATTTCGGACGGTTGCCAGATGTGGCCGTCGTCAACGAAATCCGCAAGGAGACATGGCGTGAAGCGGTAGATGCATGCCGGTTGTTGACTTCGCCGGTCTATCACCTTTTGCGTCGCTGGCATGGATTGCCGGCGTCGCCCTATCTGGGCCGGCAGTTGGCGTACATTCGGGATGATCCGAATCTGGCGTATGTGTGAGGGGCAATGGACATTTCTGACAAGGACGGGGGGCATCGAGGTCTACAGCGACGCCGGGGACGTGACGTTGTTGTGGGGGGCTTGTCAGATTAACGATTGTGGTTAGAATGAGAGTGAGCTGAACAAGTCGAGACATTTCACTTACCTTGCGAAGTAGGGCTTGGTGGGTAGACTTGTAGGGCGGGTGCGATGGTCACTCACAGGGAGAGCACAATGACACCGCTCGAAGTGGACACATTGGAACGGGTGATCGTCACAGAATTGCCGCGCTGGATCGCGGAATATCCTGCCTTGCATGTGCCATTACGGCTTTGTTTGTCTAGCCGCCGGGGCGTGATATAATGCCTATCGCTGATCGCTGTGCACTAGCATGGCAGCGTTGAGGTTGTTTAATCGGCGCTGATGGAAGCCGATACTGTGCCCACCCATCTGAATAACGAGTACGGCCGGGAAGCGTAGACGCCACTGCACGAAGGGATTGCGCAGACGGAGGGGCAAGTCAGGCAGGACGGGGGGAATTATAAGCTGTATGGCTTTAGGGGCCAGGATGCGCTATGGAGAACCAACAATTGTCCCAATTGATCCGCCGGGAACTGCCGGGGATTCTGCGGCGCGACCGTGAGATGCGCGAGTGGGTCTTGAGTTTGACGCGCGAACGTTACGCGGACAAAGGCGAGACCGAAAGCCGCTTCGACCGGCTGCTGGAAGAACTACGCCGCGACCGAGAAGAGAATACCCGCAAGTGGGAGGAACAGAACCGTAGGTGGGAGGAGCAGAACCGCAAGTGGGAGGAGCAGAACCGTAGGTGGGAGGAGCAAAACCGCAAGTGGGAGGAGCAGAACCGCAAGTGGGACGAGAATCAGGCGACGATTAACGCGATGCTTGCCGAAATTCACGCCTTATCGCGGAAACACGATAGCACGATTGGCGCATTAGGCGCGCGCTGGGGCCTGCAAACTGAGCAATCTTTCCGCAATGCGTTGGCCGGGATTCTGGGATCTTCCTTTGGCGTCGAAGTATTGAATGTGACGGAATACGACGACGCGGGCGAAGTCTTTGGGCGGCCTGACCAGGTGGAATTGGACGTGATTATCCAGAATGGCTTATTGCTGCTCTGCGAAATCAAGTCATCTATGAGCAAATCGGATATGGTCATCTTTGAGCGGAAAGTGCGCTTCTATGAAAAACGACACAACCGGAAGGCTGACCGGATCCTAGTGATCTCGCCGATGGTTGATGCGAGCGCCCGCGCGCTCGCAAACGAATTGGGTATTGAGGTTTACAGCTACGCCGAGGACGTGACACTGTAGCTGCTTCGGTGGGATGGGGACCGCAGTAGGGTGACGCTTGACATCTCCGGCAAGCAGGTCGGCATTTGCTACGTGGGAGGGCCGGTGGACGTGCACTCGCGCAATTTCAGCAAGGCGCGGACCAGGCTGCGCGGGGGGATCAGGCAGACGTATGCGTGGGTGGCGGGGTGGGTAAGGCAGTTTGCGGTATAGTGAAGTGTTGCGGGCTGTGACTATGCATAGGATGGGACGCTAGACGTGTTATAGTAACCGAGTGTGCACGGGAGTTGCAGATAGAGACCCGGAGGGAATATGGACACGCAAGGCGCGAATGAAACACGGGCTGCAAATACATTGGTGATTCCAATCGAAATGGATTTGTCCGAAGCTAAATTGCTGGAAGCCTTTCGGCGATTGTCAGCTAAACGGCGGGCGGACTTGCTCGATAAACTGCAAACACTCCGTGAACCGATTTTACGAACGGTATCGGCTAACACCTTGTATCGCTTAACGGCCTTGGTGTCATTAGGGGGTGATGCTATGGCCGATGCAGAGGCGTTGTACGATGGTAGTAATGGCAATTGATACGAATGTGTTGGTCGGTTTGCTAGATGACAACGACAAGTGGCACACCTTCTCGGTGGCTTTGCGGGATGCATTATATGAAGCCGGAGTAGGTTGATCTATTTTGATTGCGTGGTCAATGAAACTGTTAGTGTGTTGGTGCGACGCATTTATGAGCAACAACGCCTTGAGCAATTGTGTCCATTGTTGGATCAACTACACGAGTGTGTGCCGGTGTGCGACATGACGTGGATTGCTGGAGAGAGTAAACGCTTCTATGCCGAGATTATGCGTTTGGTGCGTAATTCGTCCGGGAAGTTGAACTATCATGATGCGCTGCTTGCGTTAATTTGTTGTGAACAAGGTGTAGACGCTTTAGTGAGTTTTGATCGAGACTTTGATGAGTTGGATTGGCTGACGCGCATTGAGCAGGCTTCTCAAGTAGCAGCATTGCTAACCTAGATTCGTCTGCAGTGGATTTATGTGTTCGCGTGAAAGACGGCGTGCAAACTGGTGAATTCGCCGATGGAGGAGGAACGCGCGCGGAATGTGGCGTTGAGGTTTACAGCGACGCCGGGGACGTTGCCAGGCTAACGATTGCGGTTAGAATGAGAGTGAGCTGAACAAGTCGAGACACTTCGCTTACCTTTTTCCTGGCGCGGTTTGATCGTTATCAAATTGAGGGACGGTATCCCGATTTATTACCGGTTGCGCCGAGTGTCGCTGTAGTGCGCGCCGAATTGGCCCAAGCACAGGAGATCTTCGAATGGTTGAACCAGCAATTACCAGGGGGGTGCAGGATTACCTGTGTGCTGTGCGGCAAGCCGGAATATTGGCGCGGTATGCAGTCCTGTTTGGTTCGCACGCACGCGGCGATGCCTGCCCAGATAGCGACATTGACTTACTGGTTGTTACGCCGGAGTTCGATGGGCTGTATGATCGTCGTCAGGTCGATCTCCTGTGGGCCTTGCGTGCCTTTACTGATAGCCGCATTGAACCCATTGCCGTGGGCGAGCAGCGTTGGCGCGACGATGATGCCAGTCCGCTCCTGGAAATTGCGCGGCGGGAGGGACAGGAAATTGCCGTCGCATCGGTGTGAGATGCAATCAGTTGCATATTACCTTAAACGTGAGCCAACTACCATCCCGCTGGCGCTTGCGCCGCGTCACAGCCAGTTGCCCGCAGCCACGGTAATGGAGTGTCGTGGGAATCTGGGTACTATCCACCGCCGCCATCACCTGCGCGGGAAAGAGGTGTGCGGCTGCCAGCAACTGGATCGTCCCGTTGAAGAGGTCCGCCAGTACGGCCGCGCCGGCTTTACAGATGGTACTGGCCAAGGTCTGCGGATCCATCAACACGTATAGGTGCGCCCCTGTGCGCTGTGCTGCGCCGCGCTATGTCATCCGGTGTTCTACCAGATACGCATTGAAACCGATCAATGTCATCACTGCGACATTGCTGAACAGCAGCGCGGGAAGCGTGTTCGTGGAGTCGATCCCCAAGAGGATGCGCGTGCCGTAGAGCAGTACGAAATAGATGGCTGGTAGAAACACACGGTAGACGTGGGCAATGGTGAAGGTCTGCCAATGTTCCAAGATAGGCAACTCACGCAAGAACACGAAGAAGCCATCCAGCAAGCCAGCTTCATCCAAGGTATGCACCGTGTCTGTGGCTTGCCCTTGATAGATGGCCTGAGCGACACCCTGGTCATCCCGTTCGGCGAAACGCTAGTCCAGATTCTCAGCCAAGTTGTTGCGGATATCGGCAGCGGTTTGCGCCCGTTGTGTCATCGTTCTCCTCACACCGACAAGATACTGAGGCTATATCACAAATTGCCAGCTATGATCCAAATGTTAATGTGCTATCCTTCACTATTAATGCAAATTATTATACCGTAATTTTAGTAGGAGTAACCCAAGTTGCTACTCACTGAACTTAAGCGGAAAAACCAGGACAAATAGAAAGACTTTGAGTTCAAAGCCAGCAGCGGTCACGGCATGAATAGATTTCGGCAGGAGTTGTTCAATCAAGCTGCCTGCTGTTTCCACCTTTTTACGATGCAGATTTTGGAGGTAGCGGATCCACGGCGGGAGGGGCCGTTTGGAATTTGCTTTGCGCATCGGGAGGAACTCCGAACCCGCTAAGCCATCGACATTGGCGAAATCGTCCTCAAAGTCGTAATCGGTATAGCCGCGATCGGCGTAAATGGTCGAACCCGCGGGCAAGTCAAAGGCAAAGTCTTCCAGCGTGCTCACATCCGCTACGGACCCGGGCGTGAGAAAGACTTCGACTGGCAGACCATCTTGGGTGACGAGTAAATGCACTTTGACACTGTAAAAGTAGCGTTTTTTACTGGCGCAGTACCCGCGATAGGTCTCATCGTGATAAATCTTGGCCCGGCGGATGCGGATATTGTCACACACCGCCACCGGGAACGAGTCGATGCTATAGATCGAGTCCGTGTTCAACGTTTTCCAGTAATCGGCTAAAGCGCCAAATATGCACCAGAACAGCCCCGCCAGGCGCTGTAAACGCCGACTAAAGCGACTGGGGCCGAGCATCTTGGGCATATAACCGTGTTCATGCAGCATCTTACAAGCCGCGGCGTAGTTACCGTCGAAAAACATGGCCGCGGTCAGGGCGGCGGTCATGACTTCGGCGTCGCTCATTTGGCACTGCGGGTCTTCATAATGATGCAACCCTTTCAAGATATCATCACAAATGCAGAAAGCGGCTATAATTTGCGTATCCATGGATTCCCTCCGGTTTAGTCTTGGATTGTTCACCCGTAACTATACCGCGGAATCCATGATTTTCTACTCTTTTCATAAGGTAGCAACTTGGGTTAGGAGTAATATGATAAACGATAATATTAAACAGGTTATTGATGGCGGTTATTGCATTGGTTGTGGTGCTTGTGCGGCCTTGCCAAATTCTCTTTTTGTAATGGAAATAAATCAGTATGGGCAGTTAATGGCAGTTGATCGTGGTGATTTATCTAATGAGACATTTTCTACAAACTTGGATGTTATTTGCCCTTTTTCTAATAAAGCACCTGATGAAAATACGATAGCCCGGGCACTGTTTGGCGGTGTGATACCTTATGATGAATATGCCGGCTACTACCAAGATATTTATGCCGGATATGTAATAGAGGACGATTATCGAAAAAACGGTAGTTCTGGGGGGAGTGTTTCTTGGTTAGCAGCAGAACTGATCCAGTTAGGATTAGTAGATGGTATTATCCATGTAAAATCTCTGGAAAACAATCCTTCGCGTTTGTTTGGCTATGCTATTTCAACAAGCGTAGAGCAAGCCAGGCAAGGGGCTAAGTCTAAATATTACCCGATAGAAATGTCAGAAGTTATAAAATTGGTACGAGAGCAGCCAGGACGTTATGCTTTTGTAGGGTTGCCCTGCTTTGTGAAAGCGGCGCGATTATTAACTCGAAATGATCCTGTTTTGGCAGAACGAATAGTATTTTTTATTGGATTAGTTTGTGGACATTTAAAGAGTACAAAGTTTGCAGAAATGTTAGCTTGGCAGTGCGGAATTGCGCCTGAAAAGCTGGATTATATTGATTTCCGAGTCAAATTGCCGGAATATCCCGCTAATAAATACGGTATACGAGTGCGATCTGGATCAGTGGATTATTCTATGACACAACCTGTTGATAATTTATTCGGTAGTAGTTGGGGATTGGGGTTTTTCCGCTATAAGGCCTGTGATTATTGTGATGATGTTGTTGCGGAAACTGCAGATGTTACTATTGGAGATGCCTGGCTCTCGCGTTATATAAAAGACAGCGCGGGAACTAATTTGATCATTGTACGAAATCCGATCTTATCTGAAGTAATCGGAGATGCAGTTCGGACATCTAGGTTGAAATTAGATGAATTGTCTGTGAGTGATGTTTACCATTCTCAGGCGGGTGGATTCCGCCACAGACGAGACGGACTGGGGTATCGCCTTTACTTGGCGGATTCTGAGCATATATGGCGTCCAACAAAGCGTGTTCAACCTCATGATGGAAAACGATTTGGTAGACGTTGGCGCCAAAAGCAGCGATTGCGAGTACAGATGGCAGAACAAAGCCATTTGGCTTTCCACGAAGCCGCTATTCAAGGTGATTTTGATGTCTTTAAACGGCAGATGCAGCCTCTATTAGATGCCTATTTAAAGGTTGCGCGACCGACATTAGGGCAGCGAATCTCTTATGTCTTAAAGAAACTAAAATTGAGACCATGAATTGAGGCGGAAATGAAAAACATACTAATTATCAATCAACATAGTGATAATCGAGGCGACCAGGCTGCCTGTCGTGCGATGGTGCGGTCGTTGGAACGAATGATGCCCGATTCTTATTTTACAATTGTTTCTTATAGTCCTCAGTTTCCACTCATTACAGGAGAGAATATTTCTCACTTGGGCTTCAACGCCTTCTCAAAGAAGAATCTGATCTTATCAACTTTATGGGCGATTTTCCCTTTTCTGCGTAGGGCATTATCATCATCCATTGCGTCAGAAAATCTTTCCATTTTGCGCGCTTATCAGTCGGCGGATATTGTCATTTCTGCGCCTGGAGGGCCTTATATTGGCGATTTGTATAGTATGGAGTTGCGATTTTTGTATTTTGATTGGCTCTCAAGTGTATTCAATAAATTATGGATAATTTATGCCCCTTCCATGGGACCGTTTAATAAGCAAGGGCGTAATATTCTGCGTCGCTATGTTTTGAATAAGGCTGTGTGTATTTTGGTGCGTGATCCCATATCGTTTGAGCATGTAGAAAAACTGAAGCTAAAACCGCCGCTGTTCCTGGCTGCCGATAGCGCTTTGCAGGAGAACTTTAACGATTGTGATTTACAATCTCTGAAAAAAAGAGCAAATATACCTGATAATGTAGAATTGTTAGTTGGGATGACTCCTGCCGATCTAAGTTGGCACCCTTCCCGCTTGAACACGCCCGAAGATTCTTCTATTCTTACTACAGAACAAATAGCCTTGATTCTTGCGAAAACTCTGGATTGGCTATGGGAAGAATATCGAGCGTGTACGGTGTTCTTTCCACAACTTTTTGGACGGCAAAGCGACCGAGACATTATAGAAAAGGTTATTGCGTTCGCCGAACATGGTCATACAGCGAAGATATTACCTTTTGAAATGGATTCAGACGATCAACAGTGTTTGGCGCGCGCGATGGATTTATTTATTGGTATGCGCTATCATTCGGCTATTTTTGCCGCGAAAGCATACACGCCTGTGATTTGCGTCGCTTATGAACATAAAGCTGTCGGATTTATGCAAAGCGTTGGATTGGGTGAGTATGTTATTCTCGTTGATCAATTGTCCGAAGACAGACTTAAAACACTTGTAAAGAAGTGCCTTAGTGAGTCGGCAGTTATAACAGATCACTTGCGAATCACTATGCCAGATTTAGAATCGAAAGCTTTATTGAGTTCAAGGGTCGTGACCGATATCTTGACCGCTTTTGGCTCGAACCGAAACATGTTGCGGCGCACTCTTGTCGAGAAATATCATTAGCATCTTGTGAGCGTATTTTAATGAAAACTGTCCAAAAAAATATAGTTTTTAATGTGATTCAGACTTTTGTTCCCTTGATTGTATGGATCGGTCTTACTCCTCTTATTTTGCGTTCTCTTGGCCCCACACGTTTTGGGGCTTGGGCAGTTACTCAATCAGTTGTTGGATATATGGGAATACTGGACTTGGGTATCGGCCCTACGGTGATCAAGTTGGTCGCTGATGCAACCTCTCACCAAGATTGGCAAAGGGCGCGATGTGTAGGTGGTTCAGCATTATTGGCCTATGGCGTCCTAGGTGGTATTGCCGGCATTGTAGTTTTTGGCGGATTACCCCTTTTTATGCGAGCCGTGTATGATTTACCTCCTGATGTGGAGCTACAGTTAAATCAAATAGCTTTGGTATTTGGCGTGCAAATTATTATTTCCCTACCAGGGAGTGTATTCCCCAGTATTGCTCGCGGTTTACAGCGCTATGAAATCTATGCGACTCAGCGTGTTGTACAAGTCTTTTTAAATGCGTTTTTTATTATCTTTTCGCTCAGAAAACAGTGGGGAGTTTTGGGCGTGATTGGCTCTGGAACTCTGGCTACTTCCCTGACCTATTTGGGAATGATGCTATGGACTTGGGGATTGGCCCGCAATGTTTTTCCGACGTGGAAAGGCGTAACCTGGGATTCCTTGAAATCCCTTACGACGTACAGTTTCCTGGTTTTTATCCTGCAAGTTTCAGGGGTCGTGATATTTAGTACCAGTAAAATTATTCTTGGGGCTGTTACATCCCTGGATGCGGTCACGGTGTATGATGTAGCGTCGCGCATTTTTGATTATCTTCGGACTATGACCACGGCATTAACGGATGCTTTGATGCCGGCGGCTGCAAGTTTGCAAGCGATGGGTGAGGAGCAAAAAGTCCGCAAGTTATTTGCAGATGGGGTTTCTAGTATGGTGACATTCTTTTTGTTGGTTGCAGTCCCTCTTTTCGCTCTTGCCCCGTTAGTGACACTGGCCTGGGTTGGTGAAGAAATTGGGGTACAATCCGGACTGGTATTACGAATTTTGTTGATAGGATTTGGAGCTTATTGTTTGACCCGGGTGCCGATGACCGTGTTGATGGGGACGGGTAAAATTAAGGTATATGCCATAGTGCGTGCGATTTCTATTTTGTTTATTCCTTTACTTGTATGGGGCGGGGCCTGGAAATTTGGGGTGATAGGTGTTGCGATTGCAAGCAGCGTGGGGTTGTTGTTGATAGATGGCTATCTTTTTGTTTATGCGTGCAAATTATTTAAGGAGAGTATTTGGACTCCTTTGAAAGACAACTTATTGCTTCTCTTGTCAGCGTTTTTTGCAACTATTGTCGCTATATTCCTTTCTCACTTTCTAGTGTCTCAACCATGGAATATTTGGTTGCACATTGTTATTACTGGATTTATATGGGTAGGAGTTTTTGGTGGACTGAGTAGTGCAGGTTACACACTGAAATTGTGGCATTTGCCGCAACTTGTAAACGCACTCCCTTTTGTCCATGGCCAGAGTGAAAGAGAATTTTAGCCGTAATGACTCTATTCTAGGAAGAAGTTTAATGGGAATACGGCAACGTATTTTATCGTTTTCTCGATTCTTAAAAATATTTGCCTTTTGGGCTATGATGATTGCTCTATTACTCTTGTGTAGTCAAAAAGTAACCAACAATAGCCTTATGCTTTCTCTACTTAACTACACCCTGGGCAAAAGTAATAATCTATGTGCCTCGGAATTCGCAAAGGGGATATCTGCGTGGCCCATCCTGGGTGAGTTTATGAGCGAACAGGACGTAGCTACCTTATGGGTGACTGGACGGATTGCCCTGGCTTGTGATAATTCTCCAGCAGCGTATGAGGCTTTGTATCCTTTAACCGGGATAGTTGAGAATAACCCTTTGCTTTATCAAGATGTTGTTATTGCGTTAAGTGCAGGGAATGATTTTAAGACTCTAGAAGATACTTATCAACGTTTTCCTCCTCCTGTTCAGGCTGTTAGTGATACGCTGGCGTTGGCTTACATAAACTATACGAAGGACTATGAAACTGCTTTGCGATTTCGTCCAGATGATTTGTTCGTGGCCTATCATTTGTGGCTTGAAGCGAAGGATAGGAGCGATTTTGTTCAGACTGGAGTCTATAGTGATGCCTTAAATCATTTTACTTCTTCAGCTATTTCTCCAGACAATTCATATTTGTTCGAGCATACGATTGATGTGGCTCCTAGCCTTTTCCAGGAGGGTATTTGGTCTCAGGATAAACTGAAGAATGTGGTCGGATTTTGGGTTTGGCAATATAGCAATATAGATAGTGTGGCCAAGCTGTTGGAAGATATGGTTTTGCTTTACCCTGGCGATCCAACCTGGAATTTTTACATGGCAGAATTGTATCATCGCCGTGGAGAATTAGTGTCCGCCATCGAGTTTTATTCAAATACGCTTACTCTAGCGCCCAATTACTACTACATCCATTTCCGTTTAGGGATGGTTTATGAAGAAATGTCTTTGAAGCATATAGAGAATTCGGAAGCTCTCTTACTCAGTGCAATTGATCAATACAAATTGTATCATGAGAGTGCGCCTCGTGATCTGGTGGCTTTAGAGAGATTAGTCGAATTACAAAAAAAGATAGGATACCCAAATAGTTCCTTTCAAACAGAGCTTGATTCATTAGTAAATCTCAAAGCGCTAGTGGCAGAGCAGCTTAATGTTTCGGAGCAGAAAGTGTTGATAGGCCCTAACCTGTTGCCCTCTGGAAGTTTTCTCGAGTCTGGAGAAATTGCTAACTGGTATATCTCCAAGATGTTCAATTCACCGCCATTCGGAGAAGCGTTATATGTAGTAGGAGTAGATATGTTAGGTGTGCCAGGAAAAAACTCTCTGGGACGGGTCATCGGTTTGTGGAAGCGCTCGCGACCTGATCAGAGTCTCCCTCGTGCTGGCTTTTGGGCCTGGAATCCCGAAGAAAGAGGTTACTGGCATCTAAGCGTTAAGCAAGGAGAAGTGTATGTAGTGAAGATACTGTATAGGTCTTTTGATGCTTTGGCCTCTTTTTGGTTATCTAGTGAAGCGGGTGCATTATCGAATATATCGGATTACTTCTTACCTTCTACCGGGGGGCAGTCTACTTTGTTTGTTTATGTTTTTGAGTGTTTTAAGGATACAGATTTGTCCTTTTTATTGCGATATTGGGGGGAAGGGGAAGTTTACTTCTACGACGTTAGCTTACAAAAGGTCGACGTCAGTTTTTAGATCGTTCATTTCATTTAACCATTTATTAGTATTCTAGTGGTAGAGTGATATTTTATGAGGGAATAATGGAAATGGCAATTAACGTTGAATATATTTTTTTAGCTATATGGTACCTATTGTTCGCCGTCGGGGGAAGTTATTACCTGTACCGTTCTATCATCAGCCCTTTAGGAATTTTTGGGAGTGTTTATGTTAGTGTTTTTGCGTTACTGGCGATTCCCCTCGTTGATTATCGTCCTATAGGTCCAGAAACTTTTGCGTTGTTACTTCTCATTGGCTTTGTCTTTTCCGTCAGTTATGTTATTGTCGTCCGCGTCTTCCGTAAACCTCTTAGAAAGTCTGCATTAGCGAAACAAATACGATGGGATTTATCCGCTTTTCGCACCGTTTTATTGGCCTCGAATGTTTGTTCATCTATAGGAATCTTACTGCAAGTCTATTTCTTTGTACGTTTTTTCGGCGGCTTTGGCAATTATTTCAATAATTTGAGTAGTGTCTATGCAATGCGACTATCAGAAGAGATACTTATTTCTTCCTGGATTGCCTATATGGGGAACATAGGATATGCTGCTGTTTTTGTGGCGGGTCAAACTTTAGCCATAAAAGGCAAACTCCTAAAACAACGCATGGTCTGTTGGTCTATTTTGAATGTCCTTTTATTGGGTATTTTAACTATGGGAAGAGCAGCAATTCTTTGGGGTGGGCTATTTTTTGTAATTGGCTATCTAACAATGCTGGTCTCATATCGTGGGAAAGCGGGAGGCAAACTGATCCTGAAAAACAAACTGGCCATTGTTCTTCTGGGGGGGGGGGTGTTTGCCTTTGTTAATTACCTTCGTCAGGTTCGTGGAAAGGGAGATAACTTTTGGTCTACAATTGCACCATTAAGTGCTTACATTAATTTACCTTACATTGGGCGCGATAGTTTTTTTTGGAATACCTTGGTGTCTAATTACGTATACCTTACCGGTCCTATACCGACCCTTGGGTATGTTATGGACCATCCTGACAATGTTGATTGGTTTTTGCGTTTACTCGCGCCCTTTGCTCGTGTTATTGGGAAAGATATTGTTCGCTATAGTGAGTTCTTAGCTATCCCTTTTGCGTTCAATGCGCGTTCTGCAATCGGTGAGCTGTATCTGGCCTTCGGTTTTTGGGGCACGCTGTTTATCTTTTTATTCGTGGGGGCTATTTCTGCCTTTTTGTACGAGAAGTTAAAGGCCGGCACTATACATTTTAATCAATTAGTTTTGTTATCCTGGTTGCTGATTTGGCTCGCATGGTCAGTTTTCTTCAGTTTAACCCGACAAGGATTTTTCTGGATTTCTGCATTTTGGCTCCTGGGATGCAATTTTGCTACAAGCTTGGCGAAGGTGCGAACTTCAATAAATACCCTTTCTTGTCAAACATTAGTGCAGAAAAATCAGTCTTAAATGCATAGGATGATAAGTCTCTTTCTCGACCTTGGGAATTTCATACGAGATGAGTAGTTTATCTGTAGTAGTTCTAAGTTACAACAGTTTGGAATTACTTAAGCAATGCGTTCTCAACTTGTTGACGCTTACTAATTCCCCTGAAATTATCCTGGTTGACAATGGTTCGAGTGATGGTAGCGCTGAGTGGATAAAATCACAGACCAACTCGCAACTCTCTTCATATATTCTCGACCATAATCTGGGGTTTGCTGCTGGATGTAATGTGGGTATTCGGCAGAGTTCTGGTGATTATGTCTTGCTTCTAAATACGGATGCCTTTTTGACTTCAGATTCTTTAAATTGCTTGATTCGGTATTTAGAAATTCACCCAAACGTTGGCATTGTGGGGCCACAACTTCTATATGCCGACGGTATGTGGCAAAGAAGCAGTGGGGCGGTTCCATCTGTCAGATCGGCCATATTGGAGGCATTGGGTATTACATCTTTACATCATTTACTTCTGGCTTGGTCCTGGCCTATTACTCGCAATTGGTGGCGTCCACACGAGGTTGGATATGTGGATGGCGCGTGTATGTTGATTCGACGCGCCGTGATTGACGAAATCGGTTTACTAGATGAAAGCTTCTTCTTTTTTGTGGAAGATGCTGAATTTTGTCACCGGGCGCGGGAACATGGATGGCTGACGCATTATGTTCCCCAAAGCCGGGTGATACATTTGCGCGGCGGGAGTTCCTCCCAAAAGGACTTTCAGAAATCCGCATTAATGCAGTTAGCTTCAAGGAAACTTTTCATTGAAAGAGTGTATGGGAATAAAAGTTGGAAGAAGCTGACTTTTTGGGGCGCCCTTAATTATTGGATGCGCTATCACCTTTGCCGAGTCCTGGCAAAAAACTCCGCAAAATGCGAGAAATATCAATTTCTCAATGAGATTTATTGGAAAGAGTATTTGACCTCCAAAGCA
Organism: Anaerolineae bacterium; assembly: GCA_035373625.1. Taxonomy (GTDB): domain Bacteria; phylum Chloroflexota; class Anaerolineae; order B4-G1; family SLSP01; genus DSWT01. The sequence goes on from DAOSNS010000002.1 coordinate 213,622, forward strand.
GGATGAAATCATTGGGGCTGAGGTAATTCTATGACTTCAGAAATTCTATTCCTGGCTTGGGAAAGTCCGTGGCCTGCGTTTGGCGGCGGCCCGATGCGCATGCTAGGATTGCTCAAAGAGCTCAGTAAAACATACCCGGTGCATCTGATGGTGGTCTCCGCAAAACCGTTGTCTGCAGAGCAAGAGACCGAGCTTCGAAACTATGCCATTTCAATCACACGTGTTCCTTTGGCCAGTGCTACGTTAAGCGACAAACTGCGCATCGCGGCATCTATGGTTACCCGGCGGATGCCCTATCATTGTGCACTGCTTGCCCTTTCTTTCCGCCGCGCGCCTGATAAGTTAAAGGAAATCCATGCCTTTCCAGGTGTGGTTTATGCTAATTATGGTCATTGGGGAACGTTGGTTCGAGGGCGACAGGCTAGGAATTGGATCCTTGATCAGCAGAACGCGGATGTTGATTTCTGGCGGGTTTATGCAACACAAGCGACCAGTGTGTGGCTCAAGTTGGTTGCTTTGCTTAACTGGCGGCTGGCGGAGGCGCATTTTCCGCGTATCTATTCCAGTGTAGGGTGCGTTGTCTCTGTGTGCGAGGCCGACCGGCAATTAACATTGGATTTGGCGCCTCAAGCGCAGGTCGTGGTGATTGAAAATGGCGTGGATTGCGCCTATTACGTTCCAGACCGCGCGTCGCGTTCCGTCCCACCACGATTGTTGTTCACCGGCACCTCTGCGCCGCGCAATGTGCTGGCGCTGCGCCAGTTTGTGCGCGGCGTGTGGCCGCTTGTGCAACGAAAGCTGCCGGATACCGAGCTGTTGGTAGCAGGAAATTTCAAGCCAGAAGCACAGGTCGAGTTCAAACAATACAACAATATTCGCTTTACCGGACGGGTAGACGATATACGTCCATATTTCAACCAAAGTGATGTGTTTATTGCGCCATTTGAGGAAACGCATGGCTCCAAGCTAAAAATTGCTGAAGCGATGGCGATGGGGATGGCGATTGTCTCAACGCCGGAAGGCGTTCGGGGATTTGCGCTTGTGGATGGGGAATCGGTTTTGATTGCTCACAATAAAGAAGAGTTTGCTACACAGGTGATAGCTTTGCTGGAAGATCCGGCGCGACAGGCTCGTTTGGGTATGGCGGCACGTGAGATAGCATTGTCTACTATAGATTGGAAGGTATTGGGGCAGCGTTTGATTGCTATTGTTGAAGCAACGCGAGGTTGTTTCTCGATTTAATGGTGGAGGTAAGCTTGCAGGCTCTCTATAATGCGGGGATTGTGGTTACCGGGTTTCTATGGGGATTGTTGGCTACTTCGCAAAATCCTATTGCTCTTACGGGTGTCATATCACCGCAGCTCACAATTGCCGGTGGTCAAACGATAGTTGCCAGCCCTTTAGTTACTGTCACCATTGATCCCGGGGATTTTACGCCTGTTGAGATGGCCTTTAGTCATGATGAGAGTCCCTTTTCCTCTTGGGAACCCTTTCAGTCAGCCCGAATTTGGCCCATGAGTGATCCGGAAACCGCGTATCAGGCCTATTTGATGACTCTGAACGAAGGCAGAGCGTTTTGTGATTGGGATAACGAATTTGGCTCGTTGGCTTGGGGTGAAAGTTATATCCTAGATAGTCTGCTTGATATGTATGAAGTGACCAAAAAGACCATCTATCTGCAAAAATTTAGCGAGCATGCCGATGCGGTTATTTCCCAAGGGGACGACAACGCAAACCGTCCCGACTATCGAGGTTTGTTATTGCCGGGTTGGAGCGCTTCCAGCTATTTAACGTTAGCCGACACTATGTACAGAGACACATCAGGACAACCGGGTCTCCTTGTAAGTGGACGCTCGAGTTTGCGGCAAAATCAAGTATCGGTGCGATTGACAGAAACGACTACAATAACCGGCACGTTGTGGCAATTGGACGTGCATCGCAGTTTGGCTGGGCGTGCCGGAATTGTGTTTTCCGATACGACGCTACTTTTAAATGAGCCAAATTGGAATTTCAAAACCTGGCCTAGTGCCTTCAATCCTGGGGATGCTGTAGTTTATGATATTTATTATCCCTGGTTTTATGTTTCCGAAATTCGTTTATATGGTGTTAATGGAAATGACGTGCAAGCCAATGACTTTGAACTTTATGTGGCTATGTACGACGCTCAGGGAGAATATACCTCCATCGTGACATTTACTTTGCAGACTTTGGTTGATTACGGGCAATCCGTTATCGCGTTTCGTGACTTTAGACAGCAAGGACGCTATTGGAAAGTGCGTTACGTAGGAGATGCGCCGTTACAGCTTGCTCCAGAATCAGGCGTGTTGATACGATTGTATGAAGACCCCTCACCGCCGCGTTCAGAACGGTTTAACGCGCCTGATTGGGAAGTTTTGGCGGCCCAGGTCGGGCGAAATTCTGCATTGGTAAAACTGCAAAGCATCGGAATGCAGCGTTCGTTGGATTTGACTGGGGATTGGCAGTTTTTGACCCCGCAACGTTATCGTATGGCTTTACACACAGGGATGATAGCTTTTCCTCTGTTGCGTTTCGCGCTTCTGATAGAGAATGAAAACCTTGCCGAATGGCGGATCAAAGCGCAATCGTATTTGGAGTATGCTCGCTCCGCCGTTAATAGCCATCAAGATGAATGGCGGAGTATTTCGACGACTAGAGGATTTTATGTTTTTCGGGAAGATGCGCCGGTATGGGCTAATGGCGTGAACTTGCCATTCAATCAACAAGCAGTGATGGGAAAAAGTCTATTGCTATTATATGACCTAACGGGTGAGGAAACCTATCGCATTCAGGCTATGCAAATAGCTCAAGTTTTACGAGATGGTATGATTTATGATATTGAGACAGACTCCTATAAGTGGCACTACTGGTTTGGAGAAGGGTACGATGGTTGGAAAAATGTCGAAGGACGGTTTATACCGACTTACGGGGGATACAAAAGCGCTGAAAGTATCACCTACGCCTCTATAGATATTGATTTCGTGTTGCTTGCTCATCGCCATGGGATAGTTTTCTCTGTTTATGATATTGTTCGCCTGTCCAATACTTTTCTGCGCCATCTGACGACTGCTGATGGGCGATTGTGCTTTAGGGTGGACGATCAAGTTATAGAGGGAAGTTGTAGTAATTATTATGTCGATAATCCATTGAAGGTCACCGAGTACCTTGGGTTAACCGAAGTGGTTCCTGCCGTTTACCAGCGTATGGAGATGGTCCGACCTTTCTCTACCGCCCTCGGTAGTGTGGGTAGCGGTCGTAAACCCTATTTCCTGTCGCAAACCCTTTACCATGCCCAATGGCGTTTAACGCCTCGGTCAGGGCAGCATAAAATTTGCGTGCAATTGCAAGATGCGCAGGGATTCATAAGTGGGCCGTGGTGTGATGAAGTTGTTTTGACGATTACGCCCAATGGTTGTCCATTGTTCAGGTCTTTAACGAGTGCTCTGGGGTGTGGTGAAATCACGTTCAATTTGTACCAGTATTATCTGCCCATTATTGTGCGTTAATATGCCTTTATGCAATGAACGAGCATAACTATCCCGAAGTATACGGCTAGAGCAAGTGAGCTTGATGATCAAAGACGGGCCGAGACGTTGAGGTTGTAAATCAATGCAGATTCTCTATTTGCATCAATACTTTAATACCCCCCAAGACTCCGGCGGCACCCGCTCCTACGAAATGGCGCGGCGATTGGTGGCGTATGGCCATCATGTGGACATGATTACGTCGCAGCGTGCCATCCAAGATGACGCAGGACATGGCTGGCTGGAAACTGAGGAAAGCGGCATCCACGTACATTGGCTGCCTGTGCCATACTCCAATGAAATGTCCTACTCGCAAAGGATTGGCGCGTTCTTCAAATTTGCCATTGGCGCGGCGCGTAAAGCAGCTTCCCTGAAAGCCGATGTCGTGTTTGCCACCAGCACGCCACTGACCATCGCATTACCCGGCATCTATGCCGCGCGCCGGCAAAGGATTCCGTTTGTCTTCGAAGTGCGCGACCTGTGGCCGGAACTCCCGATTGCCGTGGGGGCGCTGCGCAATCCGGTGCTCAAGTGGGCAGCGCGTTGGTTGGAATGGATGGCCTATCACGCTTCCGCACACATCGTCGCGCTCTCGCCGGGAATGGCCGAGGGGGTGATGCGGCGCGGCATCCCGGCTTCGCGCGTGACCGTGATTCCCAACAGTTGTGATGTGGCAATGTTTGACGTTCCTCAAGATCGCGGGAAAACTATACGTCAAAAGTTAGGACTTGCGTCGGAGCAGCCTTTGATTGTGTATACCGGCACCTTCGGTCTGATCAACGGCGTGGGGTATCTGGTCAGAGTTGCTGCAGTGATGCGGACTATCGCGCCGGATGTTCGTTTCTTGCTGGTTGGCAGTGGGGCGGAACTGGAAAAAGTCACGCAGCAGGCGCACGACCTGGGTGTTTTAGGTAAGAACCTGTGGATTTGGTCCTCTCTTCCTAAAATTGAAATACCCGATGTGCTGGCCGCGGCGACTATAGCCACCTCGGTGTTTGTGCCTCTAAAGCCGATGTGGAATAACTCCGCTAACAAATTCTTCGACGCGTTGGCTGCGCGCAAACCGATCGCCATTAACTACGGCGGTTGGCAAGCTGACCTGTTGCAAGAAACCGGAGCGGGAATCGTGTTGCCGCCGGATGATATTGACCAGGCTGCGCGGTTGCTGGCTGATTTCGCACGCGATACAGCGCATCTGCATAAAGCCTCTCTCGCCGCGCGGGAATTGGCCTACACCCGCTTCGCGCGCGACACGCTGGCTTCACAACTGGAAGCCGTGCTGCGCAGTGTGGTGGATCGAGCCAGGAGTACATAATGTATCGTCGTTGGGTTAAACGATTCTTTGATCTGGGAATAGCGCTTCCGGCTTTATTGCTGCTCTCCCCAATCATGATCGGAATCGCTATTCTGGTGCGCCTCAAACTCGGTGCCCCTGTCCTCTTCCGCCAGCAGCGCCCCGGCCTGCACGGCAAGCCTTTCACACTCTACAAGTTCCGCACCATGACCGATGCCCGCGACGCCGAAGGGAATTTGCTGCCCGACGCCGATCGCTTGACCCCCTTTGGCCGCTTCCTGCGCTCCACCAGCCTCGATGAGCTGCCGGAACTCTTCAATGTGCTCAAAGGTGACATGAGCCTGGTGGGACCGAGGCCATTGTTGATGGAGTATCTCCCCTTATATTCACCAGAACAGATGCGCCGCCACGAAGTTAAGCCGGGGATTACGGGGTGGGCGCAGATCAATGGCCGCAATGCCTTGACGTGGGAAGAAAAATTTGCACTGGATATCTGGTATGTAGAACATTACAATTGGTGGATGGATCTAAAAATCTTGTGGTGTACTTTGCTTAAAGTCGTGGCCCGTGAAGGCATCAACGCAGATGGACACATAACTATGCCTAAATTTACTGGGACGGCAAACGCGATAAAATGACGATTAGAGTACCGGTTCATGTTCTCGGTGGTGGTGGGCATGCGAAGGTAGTGATTAGCACGCTCCTCGCGGCAGGTTTTGAGATCGCTGCAGTTTACGATGATGCTGCGGCTAAATGGGGGCAGATGTGTCTGGGTTTTCGCATCTGTGGGCCGTTCTCGACACTGCCTACCGCTGCCCCTATTGCGGCGGTGGCTGCTGTGGGCGATAATCGTACCCGTCAAGCCATTGTGGAACAATTCAAAAATATACAGTGGGTTACGGTGATACATCCACGCGCTTGGGTACATTCTTCGGTGATCATAGGAGGAGGGACTGTGGTGTTTGCTGGTGCAGTGATTCAACCCGAAACATACATTGGAGAACATTGTATTATCAACACCGGTGCAACGGTAGACCATGAATGTCGGATCGGTGATTATGTTCACGTTGCACCTGGTGTACATCTTGCCGGAAATGTGAACGTTCATAATGGGGCCTTATTAGGAATTGGCAGTGTTGTACTTCCTGGCGTAGATGTTGGTGATTGGACGACTGTTGGGGCAGGGGGAGTTGTTATTCATGATTTGCCGGGTCATAGTAAAGCGATAGGTGTCCCGGCCAAAGTTAAGTAAGGAGTAATGGCATGAATAAAACTATGATACCTATGTCCTTGCCCGAGATCAACGACGCCGACGTGCAAGCTGTGGTCGAAGTGGTACGTTCCGGCCGCCTGGCTCTCGGCCCGCAGGCGGTGGAATTCGAGCGGCTGGTCGCGGAGTACATCGGCGTCAAGCACGCGCTGGCGGTCAGTTCCGGGACGGCGGCGCTACACCTGCTGGTGCGCGCGCTGGGCCTGGGGCCGGGCGACGAAGTGCTTGTCCCCTCGTTCACGTTTGCTGCCAGCGTCAACGCGATCTTATACGAGGGCGCGACGCCGGTGTTTGTAGATATAGAGCCGGATACCTATAACCTCGACCCTCAGGACGTGGCGCGGAAAGTGACCTCACGCACCAAAGCCATCATGGCCGTGGATGTTTTCGGTCATCCGGTGGAGTGGGATGCGATCCTGGAAGTGGCCGGACAGTATGGTTTGCGTGTGATTGACGATTCCTGCGAAGCATTGGGGGCAGAGTACAGGGGGCGCAAGCTCGGCAGTTTTGGGGATGGGGCGGCCTTCGCCTTCTACCCCAACAAGCAGATGACGGTGGGCGAGGGGGGCATCATCGTCACGGACAACGACGAGATCGCCCGCCTGTGCCGCAGTATGCGCAATCAGGGCCGCCCGGAGATGGGCGCGTGGCTCGAACACGAACGCCTGGGCTACAATTATCGCCTGGACGAAATGTCGGCGGCGCTGGGCGTCAGCCAGTTCAAGCGGCTGGAAACCTTCCTGGCCAAGCGGGAAAAGGTCGCGCAGATGTACACCCAACGGCTGCAAGCGCTGGATTGGGTGCGCCCGCCAGCGGTCAGGCCATACGTGCGGATGAGCTGGTTCGTCTATGTGGTGACATTAGCCGAAGGGCTGCGTCGCGATCCGGTCATCCAGAAAATGGAATCTCAGGGCATCCCGGCGCGCGGCTACTTCGCGCCCATCCACACACAACCCTACATCCGCGAGATATTCGGCGATCTGCAAGGGACTTTACCGGTCACTGAATCTATCGCGGATCGTACGCTGGCTTTGCCTTTTCATAACAATTTAAGTGAAACTGAGATAGAGATCGTGGTTAAGGCTTTAAAAGACGCCTTATAAAATCACCCCTGGAGAGCCTATATATCACAGAGGCGCACGCAACCATTGCGCCTTTGTGTGTATATGTTACAATAATGGCATCCTGGAGATGCATATCGTGTTTTTCCAGGATGGTAGTTATTGAGGGGGATAACCATGAAGACTCAGAATAAAAACCCCGTGGGGTTGCGGGTACGGTATTTACTTTGGATTGACCTGTTATGTATCATACTTTCGATCGTCTTCAGCTTTGTGATCCGCTACGAAGCCCTCCTTCGGGTATGGCCCTATCTTAAACGCAATTGGATCTTGTTTGTCCTGATCCCACTGGTGCGGCTGCCGCTGTACTATGTTTTTCGGCTGTATCGGCGTCTGTGGCGCTATGCCAGTATTCAGGAATTCAAGACCATTCTTCTGAGCGGTGCATCGGGATCATTGTTGATTTACCTCGCCAACTTTGGCTTGTTGCCGCTATTGGGAATCCCCTATTGCCCCTCACGTTCGATTTGGGCGTTGGAGGGTGGGGCGAGCATTGCGTTGTTAGGAGCCACGCGGTTGTTGCTGCGGCTATGGCAGGCGCGAATAACGCCACAAGATGCCGCACGGCTTAAGGTGTTGATACAAAACCCACGACGTGTTCTCATCGCTGGGGCCGGTGATGCCGGAGCGATGATACTGCGGGAGGTGCAAAATAACCCGAGGATTGGTTTGAATGTAGTGGGTTTTGTGGATGATAATCCTAATAAGTTACACATGCATATCTACGGTATACAGGTGTTGGGGACGCGGGATGATATTCCGGCATTGGCCAAGAAAATGCGTATTGACGAAGTGATTATCGCTATGCCCACGGCGCCCGGGAAAGAAATTCGTGCCATCAAAGGGATTTGTGAAGCGGCCCATGTGTCTTATAAGACAGTTCCCGGCGTTTATGAATTGATTGATGGCAGTGTGAGCGTCAATCAACTGCGCGAAGTACAAATCGAAGACTTGCTGCGGCGTAATGTCGTGACATTAGGGACAGAGGGTATGGCATATCTGCGCGATGCTGTCGTGATGGTGACAGGTGCGGGCGGTTCGATCGGATCAGAACTATGTCGCCAGATTGCAGCACAACGTCCTCGATGTTTGGTTTTGTTGGATCAAGGCGAAAGTGCCGTGTACTATATTGATTTGGAACTGCGGCGTCGTTTCCCTTCACTGGAGATTGCTCCGGTCATCGCCGATATCCGCGATCCAGCACGCCTGGAGCGGGTGATGGCGCGTTATACTCCTGAGATTATCTTCCATGCTGCGGCTTACAAACATGTGCCGCTGATGGAACTTAATCCCGAAGAGGCGATTCTGAACAATGTTCAGGGAAGTCGTAACCTACTACAGGTAGCCGAGCGTTATAATGTCAGGCGTTTTGTGTTGATCTCCACCGATAAAGCTGTACACCCTTCTAACTTTATGGGTGCCAGCAAACGTATCGTTGAATTGTTGGTTCAAGATGCTGCCAGGCGCAGTGGGCGCAACTTTGTGGCCGTGCGCTTTGGCAATGTATTGGGTAGCGAGGGCAGTGTCGTCCCCCTGTTCAAACAGCAAATTGCAGCCGGCGGTCCGGTGACTGTGACGCATCCCGATATGACACGTTATTTCATGACGATCCCCGAAGCAGTCCAACTGGTCATCCAGGCTGCGGTTCTGGGTAAGGGGGGCGAAATCTTTGTTCTGGATATGGGTGAACCGGTGAAAATTGTAGACCTGGCACGTGACTTGATCACCCTTTCGGGCTTGCAGCCGGATAGAGACATCGAGATTGTATTTACCGGGCTACGTCCCGGCGAAAAACTTGAAGAGTCCTTGTTCAATAAAACTGAATCCTACACCTTGACAGCGCACGAAAAGATATTTGTGGTCACAGAAAAAATGCCGATTGAGAGTCAAGCATTGCAATGGGGCGTGCAGAAGCTCATCCGCATGGCGCAGGATGGCGATGTGGAAAACTTGTGGGCCAGCATTCAGGCGATTGTTCCTGAGTGTCAGCGCCTTCCTGGGGATAAGGGACCACTTATTATACAAGAAAAGATCGCGTCGGTTTGTGGTGGGGCTGTATCGGCTGCGCTGGAAGCTTCTGCTTAATTTATGATTCCCAGGTGACTATGTCGGCAAAAAAACCGAGCTATGTGCGACGAGGAGCTGCCTGGATTGCCTGTCACGAGATCTGGCTTGTGATCCTGGGTGTTTTGTTAGCATCGGCCTCAATACGGTTTGCGCTGTGGGGATTGGGCCTGTTAGTGGGGATGTGGCTCATTCGTTGGGTTGGATACGGTCGGCCTACGTTGCAGACGCCAGTGGATTGGCCCGTCGTTATATTGCTCGGTATGGGGGGGATAACCTGGTGGGTCACAGCGGACCAGGACGCGACATTCCTTGCGCTCAGCCGCTTGCTGGCCGGTGTATCGTTGATGTATAGCCTGGTCAACTGGGCCACTACACGTACCCGTTTGCTTTTGATCTTGTGGGGAGGAACGTTGAGCGCGCTGGTGTTGGCGTTGGCAACACCGCTGCTCATCCCCAGGCAGAACTTTACCCCGTTCCTTTCCTGGTATGCGCGCCTTCCGCACCTGGAAGACCCTCTGAATCCTAATATGGTGGCGGGTGCATTGGTAATGCTGTTGCCTTTTCCGCTAGCGGGCGGTATTTTGCTGTTAAAATGGAAATTGGCCTCTCTTACTAAACGCAGATTCTCTGTGCCTATGGTAAGGTTTCTACAGCTTTGGCGCATGGTCAGTATACCAACGACATTGGTATTGTTAGGGGGCTTGTTTTTCACGCAATCGCGGGGTGCCTGGTTGGCAACCGGCGGCGTCGGTTTTATCATCGGTGTGGGATTAACACCACTGTTCCTGGCGGTGCTGCTATTGCCGATGTTAGGCGGCGGCTGGTTGATATGGCAAGGACGGTTTATGGGCTTCCTGGATGCTTTGGGTTCCGGAGGTGGTATTGTGGGATGGGCGCAACGAGTAGAGATTTGGAGCCGTGCTCTGTATATTATTCAGGATTTTCCATTTACCGGCGCGGGTGCCAATACCTATTCTCAAGTTGTGAGTGTGCTTTATCCGCTGTTTTTGGTTCCGCCGACCACCGTTATTCCCCATGCGCACAATCTGTTTTTGCAGGTAGCGATTGACTTAGGGATACCGGGCCTGATCGCGTTTATAGCTATTGTGTTGAGCGTGTTCTTTTGTGCTGCGCGATGTGTACGTCATTGTGCTGCCGATCCTATCCGACAAGCAGCAGCCTGGGCAGGAATGGCGAGTTTAACAGCCATGTTGATTCATGGATTGGTAGATGCTACGACGTGGATTGTCGGCTGGGGGGCACCATTGCCCTGGTTGATGTTCGGGTTAATCCTGGCTACTGCGCTTCACAACGATTCCGATGTTTTAATTGACACACCCGATTAGCCCCAGGCAGGTAAGGGAATGAAATGAATAGCAATGACGATGGTCTCTCGCCTTATCTGGCTTTGTGGTTGCAGGGTGAATGTCGTGTATCTGAAGGAAACTTGCTCGCATGGCTCCGCGCGCAACGATTGTTGCCGCTCTTGATGTGGCGCGCGCAACAGCAAGGCTGGGATTTTCCATCAACATTTGTGTGCGCTGCGCGCGAAGCGCAGTATCGTGAGCAGGCGCAGCAAACAGTAGCCGAAAATCAGTTGCACGTCTTTGGATCCTTAGCACAATCTTTGAATATCCCAGTCGTGCTGGTCAAGGGCGCTGCTGTAGCGCAGGTCTATCCCCAACCCTGGATGCGGCCCTATACAGATATAGACCTTCTGGTTTCTGAGGTGCACATAGGGGACTTCCTGGCGGCGTTGGCAACCCTGGGTTATGTCCCGGTAGAGAAATCGGTAGGGCAGCGTGGTTATCATGTTCCTCCATTGGTTCCACAAGGCGTCGGAGTCAAAGTCGAAGTGCATACTGCGCTGGCGCGCGAGCGTGAGCGGGTTCGATTCACGTTTGAGGAGTGGTATGATGACCTGCGCCCCTGGAGTGCTGCTCCTGGCCTGTGGATTCCCGATACTACAGATCATGCTCTCTATTTGATTCACCATGCAATTGTGCATCATGAGCTCATGCTGGGACTGTTACCGATTGCTGACTTGTATTTCTGGACACAGGGTTGGGATATTTACACCTGGCAGCAGTTGGCATGTAAGGCTTCGACTGCCGGTCTACACCGAGTGGTCGGCTTAGCATTGGCATTGATGGCATGGGCATGGGATATTGACTGGCCGGAAGATATCTGCCAACTCTTTCCCCGCCCGGCTGGCGATGTTCTGAAAATTGCACAGCGCCTCGTGATTGGTGAGGGAGTGCAGAAAATGCCAAATGTATGGCGTGACTTAACCGAGCATAACATGCGTGGACTCTTGAAATATTTGAGTCTGGTCGTATTTGGTGATCCCGGTACCCGGCGTGCTCTACCGTGGAAGGCACGCGCGCGTTTTTATCTTCAACGCCCTTTTCATCTGTTAAATCATCACGCCCCCACGCTCTGGAAATTGCTGTGTGGGGACCGTCAAACGCGAGCTGCCTGGCAGGCACAACGGCGATTACAAGCATGGATTCAGGATCAGTGATTGGATTGCGATTGCATCAATTTTTCGTGGTCTGGCACGTCGGTTTGTCGGTGGAGCGAGGGATAACTGAAATTGTGCCCTGAACTTGTTCAGAACTCCAGTACGCCACCGGAAATCCCGAAAAAGCCTGCCCTTCATTTGTATCTCCCCCCGCGTGTGTTATAATCTCATAGCTTTATCAATGTCCACAAATGGCTGCAGATGAATAACCTTTGCATCGCACTATCGTACATCAGGAGGATAATTCGGGGATGGAAGAAGAAATAGATTTGCGGGTTTACCTTGACGTTTTGCTCAAATGGTGGTGGCTGATTGCTGTGGCAGCCGCAGGTTTGGGAGTTATAGCCCTGCTTGTCAGTCTTGTAATGCCACCGGAATACGAAGCGACCGCCAGTGTTGTTTCACTTAAGAGCCGTGCCGAAATCTCTTTGGGATCGGGGTTTCGCACGATTACAGAAGACAACGTCAACTATGGGAACATGGTTGGCTCAACGGCGGTCGTTGAGCGGATGCAGCAACGCTTAAACACGCTGGCCGGAGTGGTCAAGAACGGCGCCATCGCTCAGGAAGTGGCTCAGCAGTTGAGCGAATACCTCGATGAGGAAGACCGCGATCCTACCCAATTGCTAGGATATGTTGAAGGCCGCGTCTTGGAACTGAAAGAGGGCGGAACAGGAGGGGGAGGCGGTGACACGATTCAAATTGTGGTTTCCCACAAAGACCCTGTGATCGCGGCACGGATTGCCAATGCCTGGGCCCAATCTTATGAGACCTATATTAATAAGATCTACGGCGAAGCATCCCTTTCGCCTTTTATGGACATCCAAACCCAGCTGCAACAGGCTCGCGCCGAGTATGACGCCGCCCAGGAAGCCTATTTAAAGTTTATCTCCGAGGACGATCGAATCAATGAAATCCAACGCCAGATAGATGAGGAAACCGTTATCATCAATAACCTGCGCACGGCCCGGCAAACGGCCATCTCTGCCGTTGTGGATAAAGAAGTCCAGGTGCGCCAGGCCTTGATTGACGCTTATCTCAGCGATGCCCAAGCCAATCGCCTGTTTGCTTTTGAGAAAGGGCAGAATGCTAAACGTGAAATTCTGGGCGCCTTGATTGATTCAGAGATCTCCAATCGTTTGGCCGTGATCCACCGCGACCGTGACATCCGTGAACAACTGTTTAAGACGGCCATCAGTGCAGAGATTGCCGCGCGGTTGCAGGTCTTTGAGCAAGAACGAGATGCTCTACGTGTGGATCTGGAAGAAGATTACAACCGCAAGCGGCGCGTAGAGAATTTGATGGAGGAGGCGGAAATGATGCGCGAGCAGCTTATCCGGGGAGGAGAGGCCAGCGCGCGCAGCAACGGCCTGGCGTTGTTGGCCTTCAAGTCACGGGTGTTTAGCACCGCCGAGGGATTGCCTTTCGATCGTCTGGATTTGCAAGCTGCCTCCATTGATGCTTTAAACCCTGACCGCAGCGCCGCCGAGCAGATCGCCGATCTGGACGCTTTGATCACAGCCATGCACCAGGAAGTACAGCGTTTGGAAGCTGCGATCCGGGAAAAATCAACTGCGCGTCTGAACGGTGAAGGGTATCAGTTCCTCGATTTGCTTTCACCCGACTATCTCACACTTTCTCTCACCCAGACTTTAGGGGTAGATGATGCTCTGGTTGCCTCCGCACTCATTTCTCCCAATCTCAGCGATTTCATTTTGGAACGCTATGCGGATATGTTTCAAGTTGGCTCTCTGGCGTTGAGTGCGCAACATGTAGCCACGGATACGCAACTCTTTGGGGAGATCGAGAAACTCTACCCTGAGTTGTATACCAAAGATCCCTGGATGGAATTGTCGGATTTGATTCCTGAAACTCCTGAACTGGTGAGTCTGGCTAATCAGATGGCCGATGACCTCTTGAAAATGAAAGGTCTGGAAAAGCTTTTGACCTCCTCGGCATTGGATGAACCCTTATCCAAAGAGATCGCCCAACGTGAATTACGGGTGCGTGGTTTGGATGCCGAAGTCTCTCGCCTGGTTCAGGAAAAGAAAGATTTGGAACAGAATCGCGATTTGACCTGGCAGGCATACTCGGTTTTGCTTTCCAAGGCCCAAGAAGTGACGATTGCTTCTGCCTCAGAAGGCAGCGAGGTGCGTTTTGCCTCGCCGGCGCTGCCGCCACGCAAGCCGGCAAGTCCCAAGAAACTGCGGAATACGGCCATCGGCATCGCCGTTGGATTGATGGGCGGGGTAGTCGGGGCGTTCTTGTTTAATTATCTGGGCCTTGATAGTCACCCCCGCGTTTTCTGGACGCAGATAACCAAACGGAAACCGGTCAGCGCCTGAGTCCGCTATGACTTAACAGGCAGGTGTGCCATCTTTTGACGGGATTAACGGGCTAACCCCCCAACGTTCTGACGATCTGCTGGAGATTTGCCGGGTTTGACGAATCAGACGAGGAATGTTTTCCCCTGGGGACGCACGCTGCTGGGGCTGATGTTGCTCATCGGCGGGATGGTGTTGCTGTTGCGCGACATCCCGCCGGTGTTGCTTATCTGGGAGACGGCCAGCGAGGTGGGCACGGCCGGCTTCAATGTCTACCGTGCCGAGGTGCCCGACGGCGACTTTGTGCAGGTCAACCCCACATTGATTCCCGCTGCCGGCGATGAACTGGTCGGCGCGAGCTATCGCTTCGCTGACGACAACGTCGCGCCGGGACGCCGCTACCGCTATCGCATCGAGGAGGTCGAGTGGAACGGCGCGATCAACACCTACCCCGAAACGGTGACGGTGCGCGCCGGTCTGCCGCGTTTTTGGACCAAAGTTGAGGGCGGACTGCTGGTGTTGTTGGCGCTGTGGGTGCTGTGGCGGAGCTTCAAACGATGAACGTCGTCCCCTTCGTCCTGGGCATTGCGGGAACGTCGCTGCGGGTGTTCGGCCCGGAAATCTGGCTGATACCACTCCGCACAGCCTGGGCCGCCTGGATGCCGACGGAGGAGACGCCGGCATGGGATGTAAAACTGACCGTGGATGCACACCTGGCGGCGCCGCAAGGACCGCTGTTTGATGTGCGCCCGCAGTGTCGGGGAGGCGTGTGTGCCTTGTGCGCGCCGGGCTTCCAGGCTACGGTGGACGCCGGACAGGGCATGGGACATCTCTGCGCGCACCCCGACGCAACCCCTGCCGATATTGGCTATTTCCTTCGGGTTGTCCTGGCGTTGCAAGCCTTTACGCGCGGCGGCCTTCTCTTTCACGCTGCCGGAGTGGCGCATCACGGCAAGGGATATGCCTTGTTCGGCGTCTCCGGAAGTGGTAAGACAACGGCGGCGCATTTCTCCGCGCCGGATCCGGTGCTTAACGATGATTTGCTGCTCCTGTGGCCTTCCGCGGCGGGTTGGCAGATATATGCTACACCCTTCGGCAAACGCCGCGGCGCCGTGCGCTGTGTGGCGCTTCACGGCTTGTTGCGGCTGGTGAAGGATAGCGACGTTTTCCTGGCACCCATGACGTCGGCACAGGCGCTTGGTGAGCTGGTCGCCAATACGCCGGTGCTCTCTGCGGATCCGCTGTGGTTGCCGGAGGTTCTGGCGCGTTGGGAGACCGTGCTGGCCCACATACCGGCCTGCGCGCTGCATTTCCGGCGCGATTCAACATTTTGGGAGGTTATTGATGCCGAGTTGGGATGATGTCTTGATACGGGCGTCTGGCATTGTGACGCGCGAAAGCGGCACTGAGCTGGTGGTCGTGTTGCCTGAACAGGGTAAGTTTATCGTGCTCAACGCCACGGGCGCGCGTGTGTTGCATCTGGCCAACGGTGTGCACACTTTGCGTGAGATCGCGCATACCATCGCTCACGAGTTTGCCGTGGACCCCGCGCGGGTCGAAAACGACGTCCTGCGCTTTGCCGAAGCTCTCCTTGAGCGGGGCGCCTTGATCACGGTTGGGCGTGCGCAGGATCGCCCACGCCCTGTTTGATCTATGAAATCCACGCTTGTCCTTCCGGTTGACCCTGCCGCGCCGGCCCCTACGGTGATCGAGGCCGCGGCAAGCGTCCTGCGTCGCGGCGGTCTGGTCGCCTTTCCGACCGAAACGGTCTACGGCCTGGGGGCAAATGCGCTGGATGCTGAGGCCGTGCAGCGTATCTTCGTGGCGAAGGGCCGTCCGGCTGCCGATCCCCTCATCGTCCATCTGGCGGACTGCGATGGGCTACCGTGGGTTGTCGCGGAGACACCGCCGGTGGCCTATACGCTGGCGGCACACTTCTGGCCGGGGCCGTTGACGTTGGTTTTGCCGCGCCATCCGCAGGTCCCGTCGGTGGTGACGGCCGGCGGCCCTACGGTCGCCGTGCGGGTGCCCGCGCATCCGGTGGCGCTGGCGCTGATCCGCGCGGCCGGGTTTCCCATTGCGGCGCCGAGCGCCAACCGCTTCGGTCACCTCAGCCCCACACGGGCCGATCACGTGCTGGATGACCTGGAAGGGCGCGTGGACGTGGTTCTGGATGGCGGGCCGACGCCGGTGGGGGTGGAATCTACCGTGCTCTCGCTGGTCACGCCCGTGCCGACGATCCTGCGGCCCGGTGGAATCAGCCGCGAGGCGTTGGCGGCGGTCCTCGGCGAGGTCCAGGTCGCGGGTCGCCCCTTTTCCCCGGAAGACACTTTGCCTTCTCCCGGCATGTTGACGAAACACTACGCGCCGCGTGCCAGGTTGACCCTCTATTGTGGCCCGCGCGAGGCCGTGTTGTATGCGATGCGCGACGCCGCTGTGCAGGAGATAGGGCGGGGGCAACGGGTGGGGCTGTTGCTGGCCGAAGAGGATCTTCCCGCCTTTGCCGGCATACAGGCGGTTTTTCAAACTGTCGGGACGAGCGGTATGTTGGACGAGGTGGCCCGGCAACTGTTCACCGCCTTGCGTGCATTGGATCACGCGAATGTGACGGTGATTCTGGCCCGCGACTTCGGCGCAACGGGGCTGGGTCTGGCGATCCGTGACCGCTTGACACGCGCGGCAGCGGGGAATGTGGTTGATGTGGAATAGAAAACCTGACAGATCTTCCACGACCTGTCAGGTTGGTTTGCTAAGTCCGCAGAAAGTCACGCAAACGCCGCGCATGGGCGGGGTGGCGTAGCCGGCTGAGCGCCTGCGCCTCGATCTGTCGCACACGCTCGCGCGTCACCCCTAACTTTTTGCCGACCTCTTCGAGGGTGTAGGTCTGTCCATCCAGTAGCCCGTAGCGCATTTGCAGGATTTTCACCTCGCGCGGCGGTAAGTCCACCAGGATTTCCATCAATAAATCGCGCAGCATCGTGGTGCTGACCTCGTCGGGTGGCGAGGGACTGTCAATATCCTCGACAAAGTCGCCGAGCGTGCTCTCTTCCTCTTCGTCGGTGGGCATTTCCAGCGAGAGCGGACGGCGTGCCACATCGAGCATCTGTTCGACTTTGCGCACCGGAATTTCCATTTCCGCCGCCAGCTCTTCCGGCGTGGGGCCACGTCCCAGTTGCTGCGTCAATTGATGGGAGATGCGCAGCATTTTGTTGATCTGATCCCCCATGTACACCGGCACGCGAATCGTGCGGCTCTGATCGGCAATGGCGCGGGTCACAGCCTGCCGGATCCACCAGGTCGCATACGTAGAGAATTTATGACCACGTTTGTAGTCGAACTTGTTGGAGGCACGGATCAGGCCGATGTTGCCTTCCTGGATCAGGTCGAGGAAGGGCACACCACGCCCGATGTATTTTTTGGCGACGCTGATAACCAGCCGCGAGTTGGCACGGATCAGATGTTCGCGCGCGGCGATGCCGTCATCAATGCAACGCTCCAATTCCCAGCGTTTCTCTTCGCTGTGGTATTTGCCGCTGTTCAGCTTTAGTTGCGCCTTTTTGCCGTTTTCCATGCGGATGGCCAGCTCGACCTCTTCTTCTGCGGTCAGCAGAGGCACCTTACCGATTTCTTTCAGGTAGAGGCCGATGGTATCGTCAACTTCAATGGCGCGATAAATATCCTCCTCGGCTCTCTCTTCTTCATCTTCTTCGATGTCCAGAAATCCAATGCCGGCTTTCTCATCTGTGCCGCCTATGGTGATGCCCGATTCCATCAACGCCGCGATGATCTCATCCAGGCGTTCGACATCATCTTCGGCTTCAGGGAAAACCCGCAGGATATCCTCGTATGTGATATGCCCGCGCTCATATCCAAGAGCCAGCAGGTATTCTTCGCCGGAGGGTTCCTCGACCAGAACGGCGATTTCCTCTTCGTCGCCTTCTTCCTCTTCGACGTCTTCCTCTTCGTCTTCTTCTTGCGCTAACTCTTCTTCCAAGAGTGCGTCGTCCAAATCGTCTTCGATAGCCAATATAGTACCCTTTATCTGTTCAGTGTGAGATTAGATTTGTCTTTTCAGCATATCCAAATCTGGCTGTTTGTCAACTGCCGATAAAATAAAAAAATTAAAATGTGCTCTCCTGTTTTAGGGGCACATCGCACCTTTCGGAGTTACCCGAAAAAGAGCACAGTTGGCAGGGCCAACTTGTGCTCTTCGTACCTAACTATAGCATAAATGATAGGCTTTTGTCAAGTGGGAAATTGTGCCTTCTGCTGATAGGACTCAAGCGCTCAGTTGTTCTGCCGGCAATGAGAAATTAACGCGCAATCCCTGACCCGGGGCACTGGAGAAGGTGATCTTTCCTCCCAACATCTCGATGCGTTCACGAAGTGTGGGCAGGTTCAGGCGCAGCGCATCGGGTGTGGACAGGTTCTCATCGAGTTCAAAGCCGGTGCCATTGTCCTCAATGGTGACGGTAACCTGATCTTCTCCGATGTCGAGGACGATATTGATGTTGCTCGCCTGGTCTTGATCCCGCCCCAAATGGATGAGCGTCTGGATGACCCGGAAGATGGTCACCTCTTTGTGTTGGGCGAGGCGGCGCTCCTTGCCGCTAATGTGTAGGGTCAGTCCGGTAAAGCCACTGTCACTAAGACCCTCGACATAACGGCGGATGGTGGGAGCCAATCCCAAATCGTCCAGCATCATCGGGCGGAGATCAAAAATGAAGCCTTTTACGGCTTTGAACGCACTGACGACGTTCTTTTTCAATTCCGCGAGTTCAGTCTTGGCGCGTGCTGAGTCCCGGTCAAAGAGGCGTTCACAGATTTCGGCCTGGAGCACCAGGTTGGTGAGTGCCTGCGCCGGCCCATCGTGCATTTGACGGGAGAGGCGCAGGCGTTCTTGCTCCTGGGCTTCGATGATGCTGATGACCATTGCCTGCGGTGTGTCGAATTTCTCATGTTTTGTCTCTTGCGAAACATCCAGGTCGCCGGGGCCGGCATGTTCCAGAATGGCTTGATAAAGTTGATCAAGGCGCGTCAGGTTCTTCTGGTCGCTTTGAAGTTTCTCGAGCTGCCCGCGCATCGTGAAAAGTCGCCGCTGATTATCAATCAAGGAGTCATAGGCCGCTTTGATGTCCTCTCGCGGCATGGTATCGAATGAAGCTTCGATCTGCCGCGCCCGCGCCACGGCCCGTGAGTTGGTTTGCATAAACCGGTCAACTTCCACAGATGTTTGTTGGATCAGCATGTCTACTTCTTTGAGTTCCTTTTTGACCTGTTCACTTCCTCGACGGCAACTCTCCAAAAATTGTTCCCAGGTGTCCTCAGTCATGGTACCTCCGCATTAAAAGCCTGTTGATAAAATTTTTATCCACCTACCGGTGAATTCCTCTGAAGAAGCCCGCAATCGCCAATCTAAAATTGTTCACGCTTCGTCTGCGTGCTGCGGCAAGCGGACCCAACCATGCCGCAACGCATAGATGGCTGCCTGGGTGCGATCCGCAAGGTTCAATTTAGACAGAATGGAAGTGACATGATTTTTGACGGTCTGCTGGCTGATCCCCAGGCGAAAGGCAATTTCTTTGTTGCTCAACCCTTCGATAATCAATTCCAGAATTTCCATCTCGCGGTCGGTCAAAGGGGAGAAGGTTGTGTCCTCGGGTTTGAGGCCGTAGCGGCGATAGAGTTCGAGCAACCACTGTTCGGCCTGCTCGGGCGTCATCGTTTTGCCGTAGATCACATAATACCCCTTCGCCACGGTTCGAACGGTATCCAGCAGATGGTTAGGCTCCACGTCTTTGGCGAAGTAAGCCGAGGCCCCGATGCGGATGGCGTGGTAAATTTGTTCCTCATCGTCGTAGGCGGTAAGAATAATGACATTGACGTTTGGGTACAGGCTTTTCAGTTTCTGGGTGACCTGAAGACCGTTCATAGCCGGCAGATTCACATCCATCAACACAACATCTGGCTGGACTTGGGACAACAAATCCAACGCTTCCTGTCCGTCGCCACTCTCGGCAATCACTTCGATGTCAGGTTCTTTGGCCAGAACATCGCGCACGCCCTGACGAAAAAAAGGATGGTCATCCACAACCGCCACTTTTATCGGAACGGCCTGACTTTCGGATTGCATTGACATCGAATTTGTCCTTTCTTGCGTTTTCTGCGTTGAATGATCTGACAGCATATCTTAAGGAGCCAACAAACGCTCGATTCCGAGCCAACCCACTTCTTCGCCATGCATCAGCAAACCGATCAGGCGGTCCACGGCGACGCAGACCCAACTCAATCCCCACGGTCCCAGGCCGTTGACAGTGTATACATTCGGCATATCCGGCAGCTGTCCCACCACGGGGAAGCCATCGGTGCTTTGGGCCACCCACCATGACCGACGTCCGATAACGGAAGCATTGGGACAGAGCTGTTGGGCGATGTCGGTCAGGGGTGCCAGCACATCTTGTTGCGCGCCGGTCCAGCCGGCCATGCGCCAATCGTTGCCACGCGCCTGAATGACTACCTGCCCCTGCCGGATCACTAAGGGTGTGGGCAACGCGCCGGCATTGCGGAAGTCAACGGCATGCATCGAGGTCGGGTAGAGGATGCTCCCTAGCGCACGATTCAGGCGGATAGCGTGTGCCCCGTTGGTCAGGATGACGCTTCGGGTGAGGAGGTAGTGCTTGTGTCCCCACACGCTCAGGATGGGGGGGGCTGATGGCGAGTCGGCATGGCGACGAATGGCCTGTACTTCGGCTTCGTACTCGACGGTGATGTTGGCATGATCGAGCAGTGCGGCGATCAGTGCCGGTGGGTCGAACGCCAGGTCATCGGCGGTACGCAGGCCGACAATGTAACCATAATCCATCGCATCATCTATCTCTGCTGCGTACAAGTCCTGCCGCAACAACGCCGCCGACTCTTGCAATAATCCGGCTTCAGTGTCGTCATCGGTCACGCGGAAACTGCCGACATGGGTGGCCTCCTGGTGCAGTTTGTGCAGGATGCCGGTCAGCAGGTCGAGATTTTGCCGCGTGAGTTCCCACACGTGCCGTCCCTTGTCGGTGCCGAGGCGCGCTTGCAGGCTCACATAAGGTATCGGTGTGCCCAGAAGCGCCAGGCCCGTCCCCCTGCCGGCGGTGCCGCCGGGCGACTCGGTGGCTTCGAGAACGACGACATTCATAGCTGCCTCGGCGAGATGGTGGGCAACCAATGCGCCGGTTAGCCCTGCGCCGATGACGACGGTATCGTAAATCTCTGGCGTTGTTGACATGGCTCTCCTTGAAAAATCGGTTGAAAAGTTCGTTTGATCCGTTGACAAATTTTCAGCCTCGTACTAGCGTGGAGGGATGGCGATCAGTTCGGCCTGATCAAAAAACGCCGCATTGTTGATGTGCGGATAAGTAGGTTCGGCATAGAAACAGACGGTCACGCGGCCCAACGGTGCGGTCGGAACCTCGGCTGTGGACGCGGGTGTCTCCCGTTCCCGTGGGTCTGGCGTCGCGGTGGGGGTCACCGTAACCGGAGGGGCTGCCACAACGACTTTAGGTGAGACCAACGTGACGATGCCGCTGTCCTGGTTGATCTGCTGGGGATCGCCCCATTTGGCGTTATCACAATGGGGTTGACCGGTGGGGTCAATGCCGGCTTTGACGATGAGCCGATCGAGGGAAGAGAAAGCCTGGGCCTTGATGCTAAATTGCACGGTGCTGCCAACGGTCACGGTCACCGTCTGGTAGACCCAGGTGCGGAACTTAAGCCAGCGGATTGTTTCGACCTTCAAGGTGGCGCCGTGGATTTGGCGCACCGGATCATCGGCGGCGGTAAAGACCGGTTCCGCGAATGAGTTCTGTGGATCGAAATCCCCTCCTTTGTAATTGACATAGGCATACCAGGTCCAGCCGGGGATGCGGTTGGGGAGTACATAATCGAATTCTGCCCCTTCGAGGGGGATCGGTCCGGCCACAAGTTTGGGCGTGGGTGTGGCGGTGGGCGTGGGTGTGTCGGTAGGAATTGGCGTGGGAGTCATCGTGGGCGTTGCCGTGTTGGTGGGACGTGGTAACGGCGTCGGACGGTCTGTCGGCGGCACAGTTGGAGTCCAGGTGGGCGGGATGATGAGCGCCAGGGGGGTCTCTGTGGGGGGGGAGGGCGACGGTTCAGGCAGCGGCTCACGCATGGCGCTGATAACGATACTCGCCAGCCCTCCAATCACGGCGAAATCCAGAATACCCAGGATAATCAAGACAATTTTCTGACCCCGACTTAATGCTCTCATCAGGTTTTCCTCTTTTGTTTTATCTATGTTAATGATACTCCAACGTACAATTGTGACAAGCGCAAGGAGAATGAAGAATGAAGAATGGAGAATGGGTGAGCTTGCTCAGGCTTGTGTCTGAATTATAATGCAGGAAGTGACATCATGGTCTGACATGTCAACGTTCTGACATTCAAACGGTTTTTCGGGGAGGTGGAAGATGAAGTTACCAACGCAGCGCATACGCCTGGTTGCCGGGACACCCATTGTAGTCGGGGAACGGCGTCTTTTGCCCTCGGTGCTGGTCACGACGTTGGAAGGCGGAAACGTCCCGGCGGGTCTTTTCCGTTCGATCAAGCTGCGTCCGGTCTCCGTTGTTGAAGAAGGACCGGAAGGGGCACGGTGGCTGGAGATTCCCAATGCCACCATCAACACGTTGAGCGTCATGGCGGCCATCGGTGCGGGCATCGCGGCGCTCGGCGTGTTGCTCATCGCGCTGATTGTGACGACTTCCAGGAGAACCCCCCATTAACTTGCGGTTTAGGGATATTTTTGTCAACGGATTGGGCTGATTTTAACTTGTATTTTAGGGATGGAATCTGGAAGTAAGGGTTGAGCAGTATTCTGATCCCTAATCTCTAATCACCATTTTCGAGGGAGACAGACAATGGATGAGATCAAAGCGATGTTGGAGAAAATCGAGGCGATGGTGGATGACATCAACGTGGACGCGGTCTTCGGCAAACCGGAGACGGTGGGGGAGCGGGTGCTGATTCCCGTTGCGGAGATTAGCTATGGTTTTGGCGCCGGGTTCGGCGGGGGGCCGGCTTGTTGTTGTGATGAGTGTTGTGGCGAGAATACGGGTGGAGAATGTGCTTGCCATGAAGCCGATGAAGCCCATCCCTGCTGCCAGGATGAAACCGGTGTTGCGGGCGGTGGTGGCGCCGGCGGACGGGCGCGCCCGATTGCTTACATCGAAGTCGGCCCGGATGGCACAAAGGTCGAGCCAATCGTGGACGAGCAGAAGATTGCTCTTGGGGGGATGTTGCTCGGCGCGTGGGTCATTGCCTGGGTCGCCCTGGTGCTCAAAACCTTGTTCCGGGCACTGACGCCCCGCGATTGATGCGACGGGTAGAGCAAAACGGCCTGGTCTGGTATACTTTTGACGGACCGGGCTTTGATTTTCCCCATGCCTGTTTCACACGCCGGGGCGGGGTGAGTGCCGCGCCGTGGGCGGCGTTGAACCTGGGGCATACGGTTGGTGACGACCTCGCTGCCGTCGAGGAAAACCATCGCCGTGTTTGTGAGGCTTTCGGCATCACGCGCACGCAAATCGTGAGTCCACATCAAGTGCATGGCTGTAACGTGGTGCGCGTTGGCGTGGAAGATGGGGGGTGCGTGATCCCGGCAACCGACGCGCTGATCACCGATGCGCCGGGGGTGGCGCTGCTGCTGCGTTTCGCCGACTGCACGCCGATCCTGTTCTACGACCCGGCACAGCGGGCGTTGGGGTTAGCGCATGCCGGCTGGCGTGGCATAGCGGCGGGTGTCGTCCCGGCGACGGTCGCGGCGATGCAGGCCGCTTTTGGCACGCGCCCGGCCGATGTGTGGGCCGGCATTGGCCCGACCATCGGCCCGCAGCATTACAGCGTTGGCGTGGAAGTGGTGCAGGCGATTCAGGCGGCATTGCCGGCGGGTGCCGGGGTGGCGGAACAGCGTGATGGACGCTGGTATCTGGATTTGGCGGGCGCCGTGACGGCGCAATTGCGGGCTGTGGGTGTGGTGCAGATCGTCAATTCCGGCCTGTGCACGGCTGGTCGGGTGGATGAGTGGTATTCGCATCGCGCCGAAAACGGACGCACGGGACGTTTTGGCGTGCTGGCGATGTTGTGAGCGGCACACAAAAGAGCCTGGCGAAGTTCAAACCTCTCGCCAGGCTCTTTTTTATCCTACTCTAATCCCTCAATGCGGAAAGTGAACCCCAAAATTTCCAGCAACACGGAATCCACGCCCGCGGGGCGGACAAACTGCAGCTCGAATTCCTGATAACCATCGGGGGCGATGTTCCACGGCAGCAGCGGCATAGAGGCTTGCAGGGAACTGGTGCCGCCGCTGTAGGTCAGGTTGATGTTTGCCAGTGTCACAGCCAGCGGCGATTCTCCATCATTGTAGAGGGTGCCGTTGATGACGATGACATTGCGGGTGCCATCGGCGAAGACGCTGGAGAGTTCCACATCGGGCTGCGGCGGGCCGGGCAGCGGGGGGGTGTAGGATAGCGAGAAGCGCGTGCTGTTGGCCGAGGTCGCATCACTGCGGACGATCCACGTGACAGGCGATGGCATAGTGGGAGGAACCTGGTAGCCGGCGCTGCCCATCGCCGTCTCACCGGCGTTGAGGATCCGATTCAGAGGACCATACTGGCCCCATGTCGTCGCGGCCTCGTTCAGCGTATACCGTTGTCCATTGCTATCTTCAAGGACCATATCGAAGAATGTGGCATCGCGCGCGACCCCGCTTTCGTTAGTCACCTGGTATTCGATGATGAAGTAAACCGAATCCGCGGTGTTTTTCTGTACTTTTGACTCCAGCACCTCAAACTTTAGCCCGTCCACCTTTTGATTTGGGGTGAAAAGGCTCTCTTCCGGCAGATAACGCGCCTGGACGATCAACCGGTTAGTCTGGCTGCTATCCAGCATCATCAACGTCAATCCGGGCTTGTTCTGAGCCAGGGGAGACAAATCATCTGCCGCGATCCGCTGCGTCTGGGGCGCTCCGAAGACCAACATGTTGCCGTTGTCGAGGGTTAGCGTAATACGGTGCGCACTCGTCAGCCCTGCGAGCAACGATTCCGTCGTTGCCATGTAAGGGACACCGATGACGTAATTGATCACCGTCCCGTAAATCCATACCGCAATGCCGCGTTGTTCCAGGGGGATGGGCCACCGTCCCTGTTCCGGCATAACCGCGACTACAGGGTAGACCGTCCCGGCAATGTCGAGTTGATCGGGATGGGCGATGCCCACCGGCACCCCACTTTCTTGAACGACCACGACATCAGCAGGAATAGTCGGCGCAGAGGTAAAGGCCGTCAGTTTGTTGACGGTTGATGATTCTGCGCCGCCGGTGGCGCGGTTGCGTTGTAACGCGAGCAATTCCCCCACACCTACCGCCACGATGATGAACACGCCGAGCACGATCAGCAGGATGGCCCACGTGGGCGGTGTGACCCGTTGCGAGCGCGGGCGCGCCTTGGCCGCTGCGATTGTCGGGGATGGCGCGGCGCCGGTCGGCGCGACATAAGGCGGAACAGGAACCCCCGTCGGCGTCGGAGGCGGTGGGGGAGTGACGGCGGCCTCTGTACCGCCGCTCATCGCCGTGAAATAATCGTAAGCCTTGCGCTTGTCCGGATTGGCAAGGATTTCGTAAGCCTCATTGACTTCTTTGAAGCGTTCTGCAGCGTCCGGCGAGGTGTTGATGTCGGGATGGTTGACCCGGGCCATGTGCCTGAAAGCCGCGCGAATCTGTTCCGGTGTCGCATTTGGCGGGACGCCGAGGATTGCGTAGTAGTCTTTGATCGTTTTCGATGCCATAGGATGTCTCGCTTGTCGCGTCAGGGGATGATGACCGGCAGGTTGGGCGGCGCGATGCGCACATTGACCTCCGGCCGGGTGGCTTCCACGAGCCGGTCGAAACCCAACAACGGGATCAACACCCGCACGGTCCCCACGGTCGGCACGGTGAACGAGAGCTGCCCCTGGTCATCGGTATAGCCGCGCGCCAGCTCGGCTTTGGTTTCGGGCGATTGCACGCTCACGAAGAAGCCGGGAACCCCTTCGCCGGCGCCGACCTGACCATCTCCGTTGGTATCATAATACACCAACATGCGGAAGGTGCGGAAGCCGCCGGGGGTAGGTGCTGGTGTAAGGGGTGCGGGGGTGGTGATCAGACGGAAATTTAGTTCTTTGCTTCCCCCTTCACTTGTCGGCGGCGGCGTGGGCGTGGCGATAGGCGATGCCGGTGTCTGGGGCGTGCTGGTAGGCCGCGGCGTCGGTTGCGGCTGGGGCGTCACATCCGACTTTTCGGGCGCAGGCGTGACGTTGCTGCCGGGCACGGCCAGCTCGCACTTGAGCGAATAATCGCTGTTCGTCGCGTCGCGGATGTCCATCCGGTCTCCCTGGCCGATGAGGATGTAGAGGAAGCCTTCGTAAGTAGCGTAGTAAGAAAGGCGGCTGTTGAAGTTGCCCAGGGCGATGTCATCGTTGGCCATTAAGAAGTACTGCTCTCCCGGCCCACTGTAGAACACCATACGAGGGTCAACGCCGGGATCGAGATTGCTCGTCTCACACGTCAATTGGAGTCCCGGTTTGACGCGGATTCTGAAGAAATCGTTGTCTACCTTTGCACCGCCCCAGGGCATGAAGTTGAGATTATACGTCAGCCCTGACGCGATGGTGGTGGCAAGCTCGAAATTGTAGTTGGGTTCATACGCATCGAATCCGCCGGGCCAGGTGGGTTTGGGGGTGACGGTTGGCGATTGGGATGTGGGGGTATGGGTCGGCGTTGGCGTGTTCGTGGGCGTCGGCGTCAACGTCGGCTGGAGGATGATGACTTCCAGCAGGTAATCCACCAGCGTGTTGGAAGGCGAGGCCGTGGTCACGCTGGACACGCACAGATGATAACGGGTCAAACCTGCCTGCAAGGTCAATTCGACCTCGTGGTTGGTCGCGGTGGTGTTGCCCATAATGTAGTAGCCGTTGTTGTCGTAGACCTTGAGCCAGCGGTTGTACCCATAGTCGCTCAGGATCAGGCGGTATTGCAAGCCAACGATGGTGTTGATGGCGAAACAGTCCACATCATAAATGCTGGTGACGGCCCCCACAATTTTGCCGGGGACGTCAAAAGAGTTAGCCGTTCCTACATTGTCGTTGGGTTCGCTCTCGATGGGGATGTTGGGCGGCGGCGGCATCGGTGTCTGGGTGGGCGTGGGCGTGAGCGTGGGAGTGGGCGTGTTGGTCGGCGTGGGCGTGGGAGTGACCGGCGGATCAACGGCAAGGGTGTAATCCGTTGGCCCGGCTGTAGGGTCGTTGTTCGGCGCGGTGACACGAATGTAGTAAAGGGTGGTGACTGCCTGAAAGGAGAGGCTCACCGTAGCATGGGCCGGGTCCGTCTGGACGCTTGCCACCCAGGCATAGGCATTCGTGTAGACATCAATGCGGCGTTCTTGGGTGCTCTCGCGGGTAATGTTGACAGTATAGACGCGTCCCGAATCGGTAGTGATTCTGAAATAATCTTCATCCCCAAGTGGACTGATCGCTCCGGTCATGGTGCCGGGGATGACGAAGATGTTGGCCGTTGAGTAGGAGTCGTTCGGCTCGACCTCGGCGGCGGTGGGCGCCAGGGGATCCGCATAACCCCACGGTGGGGACGCGGCGAGCAACATCACGGTGATGGCGCATAAGATCACCAACGTCGCCGTTCCGGTTGTCAAGCGCCTGGCTTTTGCTTTTTTCATCCCTGTTCCTCCCTGGGAAGGTGTTAGTCATTAGTCGTCAGTCGCTGGTTGTTAGTCGTTCAACTGATAATTAAGAAATTGGTTCCATCGGGGCCATGCTGGCTAACAGCCGTTTGACCCCGACGCCGTTGGAAAAGAGGACGGTGACCATTTCACTGCGTCCGTCCATTTGACTTTCTAACACCATGCCTTCACCGTAGTGGGCGTGGCGCACACGCTGCCCCTGACGATACTGCAACTGCGGCGTCGCCGGCACGCTGCGTGCTCGCGCCGTATCGTTCCAGGTCACACTCCATTGACGCTGTTCGGCCTTCTTTTGTTTCCGGCGTGGATGGTTCAGGACTTCATCCGGCAGATCGCTTAAGAAGCGTGAAGGCGCCGAAGGCTCGCTACTGCCGTAATGACCCCAGCCACGACGGAAAGCGTAGGTGAGGTAGAGCCGCTTCTCGGCGCGCGTCATGCCTACGTAGAACAGCCGTCGCTCTTCGGCGACCTGTTGCGGTGAATCCAGCGAGCGGCTATGGGGCAGCAGCCCCTCCTCCAGGCCGGTGAGGAAGACCACCGGATATTCCAGTCCTTTGGCGCTGTGCAGCGTGAGCAGGGTGACGGCACGGACTTCCTCGCCGAGTTCGTCAATATCGGCAACCAGCGCCACCTCGGTCAAGAAATCGGCCAGCGTAATGTCCGGCGCCTCGGCAACGACGGCCCGCAACGCCTGTACGTTTTCCCATCGCGACTCGCCTTCCTCGGACCCGTCGCGCAAGTATGCCTCGTAGCCGGTGTCGGTCAGGATGCGGTCGAGAAGGTGCAACAAGCCGGCCTGTTCGTAGAAGGCGCGCCAGCCGTGGAGCAGCGCTGCGAATCCGTTGAGGGCTTGATCGGCCCGACTGCTGAATTGTTTCTCCTGAAGCAGATGCTTCATCCCCTGATAGAGACTGCTGCCACGGGCGTTGGCCGTCGCGGAAATGGTCGCCAGCGTGCGCGCACCAATGCCACGCGGCGGGGTGTTGATCACGCGCATCAAACTGATGTCGTCATCCGGTGTCTGGACGAGGCGCAGGTAGGCCAGCACGTCCTTGATCTCTTTGCGCGCATAGAAGCGCGTGGCGCCGATGAGGCGATAGGGAATGCCGTGGCGCACGAAGGTCTCTTCCAGCGCGCGGGATTGTGCGTTGGTGCGGTACATCACGGCGATGTCACTGTAAGCGTAGCCGGAGCGCGTCAGCGTTTTGATCTCGCGGGCGACGAAATCGGCCTCTTCCTGTTCGTCGTAGGCTTCGTGCAAGGTGATAGGATCGCCGCCGCGCTTTTGGGTGAAGAGATGCTTGGGCGTGCGGTCGGGGTTGGGGGCGATGACGGCCTGCGCGGCGTCCAGGATGGTCTGCGTGGAGCGGTAGTTCTCCTCCAGAAGGTACTGGCGCAGTTCGGGGAAGTCTTGGCGCAACCGTTGGATGTTGCGGTAATCGGCCCCACGCCACGAGTAGATGGATTGATCCTCGTCGGCCACGACGTACAGGCTGCGGTGCTCCTGCGCCAACAGTTGCAGGATGATGTACTGCGCCATGTTCGTATCCTGGAACTCGTCCACCAGCAGATACCGGTAGCGGCGCTGATATTTATCGCGGATGTCCGGGTCGTTGTGCAGCAACTTCGCCGTCTCCATCAACAAGTCGTCGAAGTCGAGGCCGTCGTTTTTGCGCAGCGTGTCTTGATAGCGCGCATAAGCCCGCGCGACGATTTCGTCGTAGTAGGTCTGCACCGGATAGGCATCCGGCGGGATGAGTTCGTTCTTCGCGGCGGAGACGGCGCTCAGCAGGGCCTGTGGCCGATAGCGTTTGTCGTCCAGTCCGAGGTCTTTGACCACCTGCTTCATCACATTGAGCTGGTCGTCGGTGTCGAAGATCAAATAATTGCCGGAAAGCCCGGCGGCTGCGGCCTCGCGGCGCAGGATACGGGCGCAGGCCGCATGGAAGGTGCCGAGCGTCATCGTCTGCGCCGCCGCATCACCGAGCATGGTGTCGAGCCGGTGGCGCATCTCGCGGGCGGCCTTGTTGGTGAAGGTGACGGCGAAAACCTGCCAGGCCGGCACATGCATTTCTGCCAGCATCCAGGCGATACGGTGGGTGAGCACACGCGTTTTGCCGGATCCGGGTCCGGCAAGCACTAACACCGGTCCGTTGGGCGTGGTGATAGCGGCGCGTTGCTGGGCGTTCAGTGTTTGCAAAAGTGGATGGTTTTGTTCGTTCATCGGTCACTATTGTAACACGGAGAGACGCTGAAGCAAATGAAAAAGCGCACATCCGACCCGGATGTGCGGATGAGCGGTGTATATCCCCGTGGACCTATCTTAATTCCTTCTTGATCCTTTCAAAGCGCATCAGGCTGTCTTCGGGAATGAAGACTTTTTGCGCTGCGGCGGTGCGCTCGATCATGTCAATGAAGCCGAGCAGTACGTAATCCATCGAAATCTGATCGAGCCGGCGCTCTTCGGTCATCGTCGTCAGCGTACCGATCAGCCTGTCCAGCATCTCTTGACGGACTTGATTCACGGCACGTTCGCGCATCTTCAATTCCTGGATGCGTTCATCGGACTCGATCTTTTGGACTTCGATGTCGCGCCGCGTTCGCCAGGTCTTGGCCCATTCTTCGAGCACCTGGCCCTGGAACTCGATGTCGTGGAGCGTGACATCCATAATTTCGACGCCGAAATCCCTGGTAGATGCCGTGAGAGCATCCAGGAGCGCCTGACGGATTTGCCGGCGCACATTAACATCGAGCAGCTCATCGAGTTTGTACTGGGCGAGAATTTTGGTGCGCATGGTCCCTTCGGTAGCGCCCAAGACCACCCGCTTGTCCCAGCTCATCAGACGATCCGGTTCTGTGCGCCACGCCTCGCGGATCCACTTGCAGGCGGCGGCCTTGAGGATGTGCTCATCGTCGTTGACGACTTTATATTTGGTGGCGACTTCGTAAGTGATGGGGATGCCATCCTGGGTAATCGCATTCACTTTGAACGACCAGCGTTGCGGGCGCAGATCAATGATGTCCCAGATCTTCTCAAAAGGCGTCAGGCGCGGGAAGCCCGGCCCGCGAAGGATGCGGGCGAGTTTCCCACCTTTCTCGGTAATCACGGCGCTATCCAGGCGGATGACAAGGCCGGCCGGCCCGCCGATTTTCTTGACGGGGTCTTTTCCCAGGATGATCTTTCCCCCCTGAATAATCAGGAAAGGCGAAAAGCCGGGGCGTCCGAAGATGCGATGCCAGAGAAACCGCCGACCTTCCTCCAGGCTGTTAAGCCGGTACAGGGCAGTGATGAAGGCGGCGCAAAGCAACAGCGCCGTCAGGAAGCTCCCTGCTCCGGGGAGCATGCCGCCGAAGACACTGACAATGAACGTCTGAATGTATATTGGGAATTTGTCTACAGGGTTTTTGACTTCTTGAATGGTGGCGACGGTCGCCGTACTGCCGTCGAAGTTTTGTACCTTCGTCACCCGGATGGTGAGGGAGCATGTGGCGGTCTGGGCAACCGGTGCATCGTTGTTGGAGAAGATAACGGTGACATCGTGATACCCTTCGGGAGCCGTGTCCAGGACATTCAGGCGCGCTCTAAACTGCCCACCCACCGTCGTCGCCGGAACGATGTCGCTGAGGGAAAAATAGTTTTTATCTTCTGTCTCCACGTTGGCGGTGGAAAGCGCCGCCGCTTCGAGGGTCTCGCTGGCCCGCTTGTGCGTCAATGCCGCATTGACGACGATGCCGTCGCTGTCGGTGGCGGTCACCAGACGGTCGCCGCTGAGGCTCTCCGGGCAGTGGGGGACAATCGGCCAATTGTAGAACCAGGTATTAAGGGAGACGGCCGCCAGGCTCATTAGGAAAAGCAGCATGCCCACAACGAGAAGGGTGATGAAGACCCGAGTGTAATACTGTCTTGCTCTTCTGAAGTTGAACATTTTTCCCTCCTCAAGGGGGAACTAACCGCTGATATGCCTGAGCAACTCAACCACATAAGGAGACAGACAAAGCCCGGTCGGCAATTGCAGCGCGCTGCCTTCGTCCGAGGATTCCGGTTTGGCCGATGGCGAGATGCCCATCGCCTCGAAGAGCTTGATCGCCAGGGCGCGCTTGCTGATGCCGCTGTCGGCTTCCTGCAGAACCTGAGTCAGGCGGGAAAGCATCTCCAACCGCACCTCGCCGAGCACTTCCTGTTCGCGGAGGGCAATGCGCGCCTGGGCCTCGGCGACGGCGATTTCAACATCTTTTTCGCGTTTGACCTCCCAGTTTTTGATGCGCTGCGCCATGATGTCCTCAGGAACCTTGATGTCGCTGATGCCGCCACCGACGACCTCAATGCCCAACGGCTTCATGGTCTCCTTAAGTTTGCCGATGAAGGCATCGGAGATTTCCACGCGGGGATTTCGCCGACGCGAAGCCTGAAGGGCATCATCCCAGCTTATGCCCGGCTGTAGATAATCGTCGCGCTGCGTGGGTGGGGCGCTGCAACACGCATAGCGCCAGGCATTTTGCGCTTCGCGCGATAGCATCTCGAAGTCCGTCAGCGAGGTGAGTCCGCAGGTTGCCCCCGCGCGCGGATGGATGTCCGTGAGGGTGTGGTCATTTACGACCGCCTGGGGCACGCCGATCAGGACGCGCAGGCTCTTGGTGACCGCGCCGATGATGGTAATCTCATCGGTGGAGATGCCAAAGTGGTCGGTCAGGGTTTTAAGGAGGTCTTTCAAAGGGATGCGGCTGCCTGTAGATGTGACAACGAGCGCCTCAACTTTAGCCGGTAGCTCACAGGTGGCCGGGACCGGGAAGAGCCGCGCGATGTACTTACTCGGCCAGCGTCTTTGGATCTGCTGCGCCAGACAGCCGATCGCCTTTCGCTTGTCGAAGTGCTCGACCAACGTTTCTGCCAGGTCGCCTTCGGCCTGATATTTGAAGAGCGGGTAATCGCAGCCCACGTCAAAGGCCAGGTCTTTGAGTTCGTCGGCGGTCAGGCGGCGGGCCATAAAGTTGCGCAGCTTTTCACTTACCGTGAGCGTGGCGCTATAGACGCCTTTGATGCCCGGCCTGCTGATTTCTTCCGGTTCCTCGGCCGGCTCGTACCTGGGTCTGTCAGGATCACGGGTATCCATATGCAGCTCGTTGCAGGTATAATGCGCCACCACTTCTTTGAGCAGCGGCGGCCCCATCGTGAGCACCAGTTCGTGCCAGGGACGGGGTTTCAATTCCTCGGTGACAAGTTGATCTGCACCCCGCTCGAATTTGTGTTCGACCACCGCATGGTCATAGACGGCTTTGAGGACGGCGTCTTTATCGTAGGGATAGGAACTGCCGAGTTCGACCTTGCGCCCATCGGCCCAGATGCGATTGGGCATAAAGGTAAAGATGCTCGCCGTGATGCCGTCTTTGGTTTCGGCCTTGATCGTGGTGACCCGCAGTTGAGGCCGCAAGTCCACATCGGTGTAGAGCTGCTCGAATTGTTTGGTAAAGCTCAATCCCGGCGGGCAGACCCTGAAGGTGATGCCGTCGGAAGTTACGGCCAGATGATTGCAATCGGTCAAGATGATCCCCGGGCCGGCGAAGAATTGTCGGAATGGGTCGCCGCTGACAACCGCATCGGGCTTTTCTTTGTCTTGCGTTTCGCGCGTTTTCCAGTCCTCGATCACGTAATAGGGATAGTTTGTCCCCAAGAGGAAGGTGAGCACGCTGCGGAAGGCGTTGGCCCGGCCATCGTCTTGGGTGGAGGGGAACAGGCAGCGAAAGACCGGCTTGACGAGTTGTTCATTCAAGACAACATCCTCACCCAGGGGAAGCACGTTGAGCACGGTGGGGATTTTTTCGTGGTCCGGCAGCGGCAGAGAAAGGATCGAGAAGTAGTACAACGTCCCCCAGAAGATGATCTGCGCCGGCAGGGTGATCAGCAACAGCCCGATTCGTCCGGCAGCCTGATAGCCGATCCAGCAGGCCAGGAAGAATTCAAACCACAGCAGGGCAAGCAAAGCCATGCCTTTGCCCTTGAGCATCAACGTACTGAACAACCACACGCCGACTGTGCCCACCAGCGCCACGGTGAGCAGTAAAGCCCAGGTGGTGTCGGGCGTTTTGAAGAGGTAGTAGAACGGGATGGCGGTGAAAATGAGGCAGAAAGCTGCCGCAATGGTGAAAGCGACACCGAAGATGACGGCACCTAGCTCCTGGCTGAAAAAATAACCGAGCGTCCCGGCCAGAGCCGTGGCCCACATAGCGACTTCCAGGATCAAATAGATGTGGAGCAGGTAAGGCGCTACACTGTCGGGAAACTTCGCCACGGTTGGCACGAGATGGTAGAAAGGCAGTTCCTCAGGTTTGAAAACCGAAGCCAGTAACAGGAGCAGGAAGCCATTATAGACAAGGGTCAGCGACCCCAGAATCAGCGGCGCCCGCTTCGATCTCCAGAAAAGGAAACCGAGGATCACCGCCAGGAGGCAGGCCATGCCTCCTTCGAGCAACAATGTCCGTCCGGCCTGCGTAAGGAGCGTTGTGAACATAGTCATTTGTCCCCCCTTAACTCGATGGCGCCAGGTTGAGGTTTCTCACTTCATTATAGTAAGATTTGCGCTTGAATGCAAATCCAACGGAATTCGGGGGGCATTTTTTTGATACCTGATTGAGACGCCCGGCTAAAACTCGAACAGGTAGGGCTACTTCTTGCGTATAATCGAGATCAGAATCCCACCCCCCATCACTAAGGCCAGGACGAAGCTGAGGATGACGACTACCTGCACAATCCAGGGTGTGTTGGTAGTCGCCGGGATGAGCACCGCCAGCCCGAGAATCATGGCCGCGACGATGACACTCAACGCCAGCCGCGTCACCATGCGGTCCAGAAATTCCAGGTTGCGATGTTCCAAAGAGAGCTTGATGGGTTCCTCTCTTACAAAACGTTCCAGAAGCAGCATCCCGACGTGGGGCAGTTCTTCCAGCAGATCGCCCCAGGCCAGTCCGCGCCGCCTGATGTCGTTGATCCAGTGGCGATCGGGCATTGCCGATTTGAGCGTCAGCTTGACCACATACGGCCCGGAGAAAGCGAAAATGTCGAAATCCGGCGCCAACTTGTAGCCGATGCCTTCCATCATCCCCAGCGCTTTGCCCAATTGCCAGAAGTTTGTCGGCAGGCGGAGCCGGTGCTTAAAAGCCAGCGGCATCAGCGCCTCCAGCAATTCGTTGACATGGATATCCTTGAGAGGTAACCCTTTGTAATAGCGCAACAGCCGTTCGATGTCCTGACTGAGGGCGCGGCGGTTCACATCTATCGGCGCGGCGCCGATGTGAATCAGCCCATCGGTGACGGCTTTGGCATCCATTTGCACCGCGACGCTGTACAGGTGGGTCAGGTTTGTGCGGTCGGCGTCGCTGAGGTAGCCCACCATGCCGAAATCCATCGCGCCGATGACTTCACCTTTCATCACGATGAGGTTGCCGGGATGGGGATCGGCGTGGAAAAAGCCATCCTCAAGAATTTCTTTGATGATCATCCGCGCCGCGTTGTTGGCGATTTTGTGACGATCGTAGCCGGCTTCGTCGAGCGCGGCGATGTCGGTGATCTTGATCCCCTCGATATATTCCATCACCAGTACGCGGCGGGTGGTATATTCCCAGTAGACGGCGGGGATGTACAGGCATTTCTCCTGGGCGAAATTTTCGCGGATGCGGTCGGCATTGCGTCCTTCGCTCAGGTAGTTGAGTTCGTTGTGCAATGTGTCGGCAAAATCCTCGACGATCTCCACCAGGTTGTAGATACGCCCAAGTTGCGTGTGCTGTTCGGCGTAGTGGGCGACATCGTGGATGATTTCCAGATCGGTCTCGATGGTCGGCAGGATGTTGGGACGCTGGACTTTAAGGACCACTTTCTGGCGCGTCAGAAGTTTGGCGGCATGCACCTGTGCCAGGGAGGCCGCTGCAAGGGGATGGGGATCAATTTCGTCGAAAATTTTCTCCGGCGGCGCGCCCAATTCCATCTGAATGACCTCGCGGATCTCTTCCCAGGGAACGGGCGGCACGCTATCCTGAAGTTTTGCCAGCTCGGCGATGTAATCCGGCGGCAGCACATCTGGACGGGTGCTGAGCATCTGGCCCAGTTTGACGAATGTGGGGCCCAGTTCCTCAAGTGCCTGTCGAAAGTGCGCCGGCAACGAGGCCGGTTCTTGAATGGGGAAGGGATACAGATCGCGCAGCCACAGCGGCTCGGCGGGCAGATGTGAGATCGCAAACCCGAAGCCGTGACGTGTAAACACGGTCAGGATATGCCGATAGCGCCGCAAGTGCCGGATAGGCCGCGTTATCGTCGGAATCTTAAACATTTCCCTCCCACTCATTCCTCATTAACTCATTTCTCATTTCTCATTTTTCGTCCCTCATTATCCCCCATAGGCTTATAGCCGGTCAGTCGGTATTTCAACAATGTCCAGAGCACGGTAAATCCGTCTTTCCAGGAAATCTTCTTGCCCTCGTGGAATTCTCGCCCGCTGTAGGAAATGGGAACCTCGTAAATGCGATAGCCGCTCAACAAGATTTGGGCGGTGATTTCAGGATCGAAGCCCCAGCCCCTTGCCTTGAGATGGAGCTGTCGAGCAACCTGGCGCGTGAAGACTTTGTAACACGTTTCCATGTCGGTAAGGATGGTGTTGTAGAGGAGGTTGGTAACAAAAGTGAGGAAGCGATTGCCGACCATGTGCCAGAAAAACATCGCTTTGCTCGGTCCACCCCGAAAGCGTGAACCGTACACCACCTCGGTGCGTTTCTCCAGAATTGGCAGAAGCAGATGTGGATAATCGCGCGGATCATATTCCAGGTCGGCATCCTGGATGAGGCAAATATCGCCGCTGGCCTGTTGCAGGCCCGTCCACACCGCACCGCCTTTGCCTTGATTCACGCGATGGAAGATGATTGTGAAGCCGGGTTGCCCTTCGAGCGTGTGCAGGTACTCGCGTGTGCCATCTTGCGAGCCATCGTCAACGATTACCAATTCGCGATCCAGGGTGACCTGTGCCTCGTTCGCGTGGTCGGCCCAAATGCGGATGGTGAGGTCCACAGCCCGGACCCGCGCGATGATTTCGGCGATTGTCTCGATTTCATTGTAAGCTGGGATGATGATCGAAAGTTTCACTGCTACTCCTTAGAAAATTTATTTGAACGTTGGCATGTCAGGACGTTGGAACGTTATGTGTGCGGCGGGGACGTCCATGTGGCCAGACCCACTTGAGCAGGATGTGCCGTTCCGGCATTGTGAGATCGCGCCATTGTCCCGGCTGCAGATCGGGCGGCAAAGTCAGCGGTCCGATCGCTACACGCACCAGCCGCACGATCGGCAACCCGACCGCCGAGAGCATACGTTTAATCTGCCGCTTTTTCCCCTCATAGAGAACTATGCGTAGCCATGTCGTTTTGGAAGATGCCGGGAGGGGTTTGGGGAAGGGGGGCAGCGCCGGCTCATCGGGTAAAATTTCGACATCGGCGGGTCGGGTGACCCCCAACTTGATCTCAACTCCCTCGCGCAGATGCTGAAGTGTTTCGGTTTCGGGATGCCCCACCACGAGCGCGAGGTAAGTCTTGGCGTGGTTGAAGTCGGGATGTGTCACATGATGCTGTAAGGGGCCATCGTTGGTCAGCAA
Source organism: Anaerolineae bacterium (assembly GCA_035373625.1). Lineage (GTDB taxonomy): Bacteria > Chloroflexota > Anaerolineae > B4-G1 > SLSP01 > DSWT01. The sequence continues at coordinate 251,177 of DAOSNS010000002.1, forward strand.
TAACAATCCTTCACTATCCAGGTCAAGACGCCCGACAGGATGCAGTTCCTGCGGAATGTCCAAACTGCCCAATGCCATACGGTTGTAACGGTCGCGGTGGGCGCATAACACAGCGTAGGGTTTGTAGGCAATGGCGTAACGGTAAAGTCGTTCGGTCAATGAGCGTCTACCTCATCAAGTTGCGCCGGTTGTTTCAGGATGGTGGGAGGTACCTTTGGAACGGCAGTGAGCGTTTCCCACCGTGTTTGAGTTCGATGATGCGATTATACCCTTCCAGGGTAAAGGGGCAAGTATGAGCACGACACTGTAGGGTGGTTATTTTCTATTCAGTATACCTTCTCACAGTATAAACCAACTGCTCTGCGCCTAACCAAACTGGTGGCTGCCGAATTGTCGCCGGTCCACTCGAAATGGTTGCCGATGTCGCAGGTGGCCGCACCGTTCAGCACGGTTTACAGGAGGGTATCGAGCGTGGCTACTCGGTAGCCCAAGTGTCTTTTTGGTGTAACCGTATCCGTTCTGCCAGTGTTTTGACGTCCACAGCCTCGAGCCAGGTGTGACGTTCCACAGAATAATCACCATAGCCCGTCTCAAATTGCTGCAAGAATCGTACCATGCCCACAGGGCCAAGCCGTTCAGCCAAAGCCGCTAACCCTTCTTGCCGAACTTCCATTAGCGTCATTGTGCGTGTTGTCATGGGTGCAATACCTCCCTCAACCAGGTCAATGGATTGACCACCCGGATGTGCAACGCATCAGCCATACGTGCAGTACGCCGCAAGAGCGCGCGGTCCGTTGTGAGGAAAACATCTGCCTGACCGGCTTCGGCGCTGGCGATGTGCAGGGCATCGTAGGCGTCCAGTCCGAGCGTTTCCAACTTCATCGCACGTTCTGTAATATTGTCATCCACTGCCACGTAACGTTGCGCGTAACGGGCGAGCTGGTTCACCCGCGCGCGCCGTTTTGCATCTGGTGTCTGAGAGATCTCATAATCAAGGATGTCGCTGCTCAACTTCACCCACTTGTGCTAACGCAAACTGATAGAGCGTTTCAGAGATGCGGAAATCGGCGGCTAACAGCGCGTCCAGGAAAGGACGCAGCGCAGGGAGCAAATGACGTTGGCGTGCCAACAGCAATAACCCGACTGTGCCTAGCACATTCAGGTTATACGATTGCGCCAGGCGGCGCGCCGCCAAATCGTCGAGTAGAACGTAGGCCGGCGTGAGTTCCAGCGCCAGCGCAATAGCTTCACTTTCGCCTATCCCCAGCCGTGCCGCTAGAATTTGACGTGAGAGCGGCTGCGATAAAGGACGCTCGACAATCCAGGAGGGTACAGGACGAGCACCGAAAACTTCGCGCCGCACGGCCGGTGGAATATGTAACGCCGTGCAAAGTTGCGGCAACAAGTCCAGGCGTTGTAAGCGTTCAAACGCGATGAGCGGGCTGGCATTGGCAATGAAGAGCGGAACCGTCATAGCAGGGTTTCGACCAGGGCAGCTTCAGCCGCCATTTCTTCTGCCGACATATCCAAAAAGGGGATTCCCAGACGGGAAGCGTAGCGGATGAACTCGAAACGCTCCATCCCTAACAATTGCGCCGCTTTGCCACCGGAGATAAAATGTCGCCGGTAGAGTTCCACCACGGCCAATTCTTTGAAAAAACTGTCTAGCGAGCGGTCGGATAGCGTGCGCAACAGATTGACCCATTCGGCGCTTAATTCAAAATGCATGGTATCTGTCATACGCACCTCGCCAAAATTTTGGACATCAAAGGAATGTTATTTTATACCCATTATACAAGTACATAGCAGGTTTATCAAGAGACACTCACGAGCGGAATATCCTGTCAATGGCCGCGTCTTCGATTTGCCCGGTAAAGCGCCGCGCGGTGGGCGTGGTCCCGGAGGTATAGCGCGTTCCACCCCACGGATAATACCGCAATTCCGCCACTATGCCACCGCTGCTGTTGGCGGTCACGGACGTTGATCCCAGGTGGTCGCCTAACAAGAAGTACAGTGTGCTGCTGCCTTGACGCATCGCCACGCGCTGGCTGTCGGCGTAGTAGTACTTCACCATCGTGCTGGTGCTGCCGGTCCACTCGAAGTGGTTGCCGATGTTGTAGGTGG